>JASDDH010000010.1 GCA_030407505.1 Planococcus sp. APC 4015 | reverse complement strand
CTCGAGTTCGAGCTCGCCCGAGAGGAACTGGCGCTCGAACTCCTTGTTCTCGCCGACATAGGACGAGGTCATCTTGCGGATGCGCTTCGCGTTCAGCAGCACCCCGAGGCCCCAGTCGTCGACACCGCAGTTATTGCTCACGATGCTGAGGTCGCCGGTACCCTGCGCGAGGAGTGCCTCGATGAGTGCGATGGGGTTCCCCGAGAGTCCGAAGCCTCCGACGGCGAGCGAGGCGCCGTCCGGGATGTCGGCCACGGCCTCGGCCGCCGACGTCCAGGTCTTGTCGATCACGTGCGACTCCTTCATCGTCGGTGCTCCCGACAAGCATGCCGCGCAACGGTCGCGGCGTCTCCCCGGTGGTTGCGATGTGGACCGCGAGCACCGTAACGTCCATATCGTGGACACCCGATCGACGATCCCCGGCGCGCAGTCGGTCTCGCGCGCCGCGCGGCTGCTGCGTCTGGTGACGCAGGCGGGTGATGACGGGATGCCGTCGGCCGAGCTCTCGCGCCGCGCCGATCTGACCCGCCCGACGACCCACCGGCTGCTGCAGGCTCTGCAGCATGAGGGGCTGGTCGATCAGGACGACCGTACCGGGCGCTGGACGCCCGGGCCGGAGCTCTACCTGATGGGCACCGTGGCGGCATCCCGCTACGACATCACCCCGATCGCCCGCGACATCGTGCGCTCGCTCGCGGTGCGCACCGAAGAGAGCGCGTTCCTGTCTGTGCGACGGGGCGACGAGACGGTGTGCCTGCTGCGGGAGGAGGGGAGCTTCCCGATCCGGTCGTTCGTGCTCTCCGAGGGCGTGCGGTTCCCGCTCGGCGTCGCGTCGGCCGGGCTCGCGATCCTCGCGTTCCTGCCGCCCCACGATGTGGACGCCTACTTCGAGCGGCATCCCGGCTTCGCAGCGGAATGGGGGGCATCCCACGCAGAGCCGCGGCTGCGTGCCCGGCTGCGCGAGACGACCGAGCGCGGCTACGCCCTCAACTCCGGTCTCATCGTCGAGGGCAGCTACGGCCTCGGCGCGGCCGTCTTCACGCGCGAAGGTCATCCGCAGTGGGCGCTGAGCCTCACCGGTGTGCAGTTCCGCTTCGGTCCCGACCGGCTCGCCGAGCTCGGACGCACCCTGCTCGCCCACGCGCATCAGCTCACGTCGCGGATCGTCGCCTCGGGTCGCTGACTACCCTGGAGGCATGTCGATCATCGTCATGGGCGTCTCGGGCGCCGGCAAGTCCACGATCGCCGCGGCGCTCGCCGCGCGGATCGGCGGGCTCTTCCTCGACGCCGACGATCTGCATCCCGAGGCCAACGTGATCAAGATGGCCTCGGGCACGCCCCTGGACGACGATGACCGGATGCCGTGGCTCGCTGCCGTCGGCGCCGCCATGGCCGCCGCGATCGCCCGCGGCGACATGCCCGTGGTGGCCTGCTCGGCGCTGCGCCGCCGTTATCGCGACGCCATCCGCGTCGCTGCGCCCGATGCCTTCTTCGTGCAGCTCGACGGCACCCCCGAACTGCTCACGCAGCGTATGACGGGGCGCGCCGACCACTTCATGCCGCCGGCTCTGCTCGCCTCGCAGCTCGCCACCCTCGAGCCGCTCGACGGCGACGAGAACGGCGCGATCGTCGATGTGGCGCCGCCGCCTGTCGAGATCGTCGACACCGCGGTCGCCGCCTGGCGCGCCGGCATCCGATCCCCGTGAAGGACTGACATGGCCACCTACGATCTCGAGACCACGACCGTGGGCGAACTGCTGGCCGATCCGCGCGCCCGCGCGATCGTCGACGAGCTCGCGCCCGGGCTGACGTCGCATCCCATGATCGGGTTCGCGAAGGGGATGCCGCTGGCCACCGTGCTCACGATGGCCGGCGGCCGGGTCGACCCCGCGACGCTCGACCAGCTGAAGGCCCGCATCGCCGCGCTCTGAACCGTCAGTGCAGCGGCGCCGAGGTCGACTGCCGCACGATCAGGTGGGTGGGGATCGGGGTGTCCTCGGTGACGCTGTCGGGCTCTTCGACGGCGATCAGCACCTTCTGCATGATCAGCTCGCCGAGGGTGTCGAAGTCCTGGCGCACCGTCGTCAGCGCCGGATACAGGTAGCCGGCCTCGGGTACATCGTCGAACCCGACCACGCTGACGTCCTCGGGCACGCGCAGCCCGCGTTCGCGCAGAGCCGAGAGCACGCCGATCGCCATGTGGTCGTTGGCCACGAAGACCGCCGAGCCCGGCTCGACGTCGAGCGTCTGTCCGATGCGATGGCCGCTGGCGGCCGACCAGTCGCCGATGGTCGGCTCGACAGCCTCCAGCCGATGCGCGGCCAGTTCGTCGCGCCAGCCGCGCACGCGTTCGAGGGCGTCCGCCGCACGCGCCGGTCCGGCGATGTGCAGGATGCGGGTGTGCCCGAGCTCGGCCAGATGCCGCACCGCCGACCGCGCGCCGCGGTACTGGTCGATCGACACGATGAGGGGGCTGCGTCGCGAGGTGGCGGCCGCCGCGACGACGGGCACGCTGAGATCGAGCCCGCGCACGATCTCGAGCACGCCGACGTCGACGACGACGAGCACGATCGCATCGACCCGCTGGCGCAGCAGGCCCTCGATAACTCCCCGCACCGCCGCCGGGTCGGTGTCGAGGCCGCTGACCGAGTCGACGTTGTAGCGTGCAGCCCGAGCGGCGAAGTTGAAGTGCATCGCGATCGAGGTCGGGCCGAAGTCCAATGCCCCGGGCGTGACGAGACCGATCGTGCGGGTGCGCCGGGTGACGAGGGCGCGCGCCGCGGGCGACGGGCTGTACCGCAGCTGCGCGATCGCGTGCTCCACCCGTGCCCGTGTCGCAGGACGCACGTTCGGCAGGTCGTTGATCACCCGCGAGACCGTCTGATGCGACACTCCGGCCAGGCGTGCGACGTCGAAGATGTTCGCTGCGCGCGCCGAGCCGTCCTCGGTGGTGAGTCCGCCCGGCTCAGTCATCGAGTCCGTCCGGCTGCGCGACGAGGGCCAGGAGCGAGTCGACGGTGAGGTCCTCGGACGGCAGCACGCTCACGAGGCGACCCTCCCGCAGGATCGCCACGCGCGTCGAGACCCGCAGCACCTCTTCGAGCTCGGCCGAGATGAACATCACCGACAGGCCGTTGGCGGCCATCTCGCCCACGAGGTTCTGGATCTCGACCTTCGCGCCGACGTCGATGCCGCGGGTGGGTTCGTCCAGCAGCAGCACCCGGGGCGACAGCGCGAGCAGTCGTGCCAGCAGCACCTTCTGCTGGTTGCCTCCCGACAGGGTGCCGGCGGGGCGGTCGAGATCGGGCGGGCGGATGTCGAGCGCGTCCACCCAGCTCGCCGCCAGCTCGCGCCTGCGGGCCGAGGGGATGCGTCGGGCGACCCCGCGGTCGGCCTGGAGGGCGAGAGTGATGTTGTCGAGCACGCTGAGGTGGCTGATGATGCCGTCGGTGCGGCGGTTCTCCGACGAATAGACGATGCCCAGCGACATCGCCGACCGCGGACTGTGCGGCGAGCCCGGTTTGCCGGTGATGCGCACCACCCCGCTGTCGAGGCGATCGATGCCGGCGATCGCCCGCGCGAGCTCGGTGCGCCCCGAGCCCAGCAGGCCGGCGACCCCGAGGACGTCACCCTCGAACAGATCGATGTCGGCGTCGACGATGCCCGAGCCCGCCGTCACGCCGCGGGCGGAGAGGACGGCTTCGTCGTCGTCGTCGACGGATGCCGTCGGCGGGGCGGCGATGATCGTGGCGGCACGGCCGAGCATCGCCTGCACGAGGTCGATGCGCAGGAGCTCCTTCGTGAGGTACTCGCCGACGAACCGGCCGTCGCGCAGCACCGTCACCCGGTCGCACAGCTCGTAGACCTGGTCGAGGAAGTGCGACACGAAAAGGATCGCGACTCCGCGCTCCTTGAGGTCGCGCACGACTCGGAAGAGCTCGGCCACCTCGTCGAGGTCGAGGCTCGACGTGGGTTCGTCGAGCACCAGCACGCGGACGTCGGTCGATATGGCCCGCGCGATGGCGACGAGCTGCTGCACGGCGAGCGAGTGGGTGCCCAGTATGGAGGCCGGGTCGATGTCGAGCCCGAGGTCGGCGAGGACGGCCGCCGCCCGCGACCGCGTGGTGCGCCAGTCGATGGCGCCGAACCGGCGCGGTTCGCGCCCGAGGAGGATGTTCTCGGCCACCGAGAGGTTCGGCAGCAGATCGATCTCCTGGTAGACCGTGCTGATCCCCGCCTGCTGGGCATCATGGGGCGACGAGAACGTCACGACCTCGCCGCCCAGCATCAGGACGCCCGTGCTCAGGGGCAGTGCGCCGGTGATGGCCTTGATCAGCGTGGACTTGCCCGCCCCGTTCTCGCCCATCAGCGAGTGCACCTCGCCGGGGAACAGCCGGAAGTCGACGTCGTCGATCACGGCATCCGCCCCGAAACGCACAGTCGCGCCGGTCAGCTCGAGGAGAGGCCGGACGCCGGGTGTCATCCCGCCATTATCCTGCCTGCCGTACCCGGGCACGCGGCTCACCCCCGCGCGGCGCTATCGCCTTCGCCGGTTCGATCGGGCGACGATGCCGCGCTGCACCACGATGAACAGCAGAAGCAGGATGCCGATGATGATCTGCGTCCACGACTGCTCGGCGCCGAGGAACGAGATGACCTTCTTGATCGTCCCGTACACGAGAACCCCGACCAGCGACCCGAGCACGTAGCCCGTGCCGCCCGTGAGCAGTGTGCCGCCGATCACGACCGCCGCGATGGCATCCAGTTCGGTGCCGATCCCGTTGCGCGGGTAGCCGGCTCCCGAGTAGGCGGTGAGCAGCAGGCCCGCGAGGCCGCCGCAGACGCCGCTGATCACGTAGACGAGGATCTTCGTGCGCGCCACCTTCAGCCCCATCAAGCGCGCGGACTGCTCGCCGCCGCCGATCGCGTAGATCGTGCGGCCGAACCGGGTCCAGTGCAGCACGAAGACGGCCAGGGCGACGGTGAGCAGGGCGATGATCCCGGTCGGCGTGATGTACCACTCGCCGACGGTGATGCGCGTGCGCTGCAGCCAGAGCACGGCCGGGTCCTCCACCTTGATGGAGGCGAGGCTCACGACGAACGCGAGACCTCGGGCCAGGAACAGGCCCGCCAAGGATGCGATGAACGGCTGCACGTCGAACTGCTGCACGAGCACCCCGATCAACAGCCCGATGACGGCGCCACCGGCGAGCATCGCCGGCACCGCGATCCACACCGGAACGCCTTGCGAGAGCAGGCTCGCGCCGAGGATGCCGGTGAAAGCCATGACCGACCCGACCGAGAGGTCGATGCCTCCCGTGAGGATCACGAACGTCATGCCGACGGCGAGGACGACGAGGTACGCGTTGTCCAGGAGCAGTGCCGACATGTTGCGCGCAGTCAGGAAGTTGCCGAACTGCATCTGCGCGCCGACCAGCAGCACGATGAGGATCGCGATCGCCGCGAAGGTCGGCAGGAACGAGGCCCGACGGCTCAGGAACGTGCTGTAGCGCGCCCCCAGCCCCGGGGCCGTCGTGTGCTCGGATGTCTCCAGGTCGGTCGTCATGACGCCACCTCCGCCTTGCTCGTCGTGTCGATATCTCGGGGAGCGCGCCGGCGCGAGAGCTCGCGGATCCAGCCGTGGAGCCGCGGCGACTGCACGACGACCACGACCACCACGACGATGGCGAAGAACACGGGGCTCTGCGCGGGGGGCACGCCGAGGAAGAGGATCGTCTTGTCGAGGGTCTGGATGACGAGGACGCCGACGACCGTGCCCGCGATCGTGAACTTGCCGCCCATCAGCGACGTGCCGCCCAGCACGACGGCGAGGATCGCGTAGAGCTCGATGAACTGTCCGGCCGCGTTCGCGTCGGCCGCCCGGATGTTGGAGCTGTAGATGACGCCGGCGAGTCCGGCGAGCACGCCGCTGGTGACGTACGCGCCGAAGATGATGCCGCGCGCGCGGACCCCGGCGAGTCGGCTCGCCTCGGGATTGATGCCGACGGCCTCGGTGAGCACGCCCAGCGCGGTGCGCCGCTCGATGAGCGAGATGACGACAGCGGCGACGATCCAGATCAGGAAGGCCACCGGCAGGAACGCGAGGTAGCCGGTCGCGATGAACGAGTACGGTGCGCTGTTCACGGTGGTGATGAAGCCGTCGGTGATGAGCAGCGCGACGCCCCGCCCCGCGAGCATGAGAACGAGGGTCGCGATGATCGGCTGGATGCCGACGACGGCGACCAGGAAGCCGTTCCACACGCCGAGGATCAGCGAGACGCCGAGCGCGGCGATGACGGCGACGACCACCGTCCCGAGGCTCTCCGGGTCTCCGGAGGTGTCGATGATCGTGAGGGCGACGGCGCCAGAGACGGCCATGACCGCCCCCACCGAGAGGTCGATGCCTCGGGTGGCGATGACGATCGTCATCCCGAGCGCGACGAGCATCATCGGGGCGCTCGTGCGCAGGATGTCGATCAGCACGCCGTAGAGCTGACCGTCCTGCACCGTGATGCTGATGAAGCTGGGGCGCACGATCGTGTTGATCACGACGAGCGCGAGCAGTGCGATGACGGGCCAGAACAGGCGGTGTCGGGCGAGCTTCTTCATGCTGCGCTCCCTTCGTCTTTGTTCGCGATGTAGTCGATCAGCTGATCGAGGTCGGTGTCTTGTGAGGAGAGCTCGCCGATGGCCCGTCGATCGCGCATCACCACGACGCGCTGCGCGATGCGCAGCACCTCTTCGAGCTCGGACGAGATGAAGATCACCGCGAGGCCGGCGCTGCTCAGCTCTGCCACCTTGCGCTGGATGTCGGCTTTCGCGCCGACGTCGATGCCCCGCGTGGGCTCGTCGAGGATGATGAGCTCGGGCGCGGTCGCCAGCCACCGGCCCAGGAGGACCTTCTGCTGGTTCCCGCCGGACAGGTTGCCGGCGAGCATGTTGGGGTCGGCCGGACGCACGCCGAGGGCTTCGATGTACTCCGACACGAGGGCATCCTGCTCCGAACGCCGCAGCTTGCGCAACGCGCCGCGTTTGGCCTGCACACCGAGCACGATGTTCTCGGCGACGGTCAGGTCGGCGATGATCCCCTCGGCGCGACGGTTCTCTGACGAGAACGCGATGCGGTTGTCGATCGCCTGACGAGGTGAGTTCAGCTTGACGGTCGATCCGGCGAGTTCGACCTGCCCCGAGTCCGCGCGGTCGGCGCCGTACAGCAGCCGGACGAGCTCGGTGCGACCCGATCCCAGAAGACCGGCGATGCCGACGACTTCGCCTTCGTAGACCGAGATGTCGGCGGGCTGCAGCTGACCGCGCCGCCCGATTCCGGTCGCACGCAGCACGGGAGTGGTGTCGCGGTCGATGGTGCGGCTCGAGACGGAGGCGAGGGCGGTGAGCTCGTCGAGTTCGCGGCCGATCATCTTGGTGACGAGCTCGGCACGAGGAAGCTCCGCCACGGTGTACTGACCGACGAGAGACCCGTTGCGCAGCACCGTGAGGCGGTCCGAGATCTCGTAGATCTGGTCGAGGAAGTGGCTGACGAACAGGATCGCGACGCCCGCGGCGCGCAGATCCCGGATGACGGCGAAGAGCCGCTCCACCTCGTCGCGGTCCAGGCTCGAGGTCGGCTCGTCGAGGATGAGGACCTTCGCATCCAGGACCGTGGCGCGCGCGATCGCGACGAGCTGCTGGACCGCGATCGAGTGACTGGAGAGGATCGATCGCGTGTCGACGTGCTGCCCGAGGCTTTCGAGGTGACGGCCTGCCTCGCGATGCGTGGCCTTCCAGTCGATCCTCCCGCCGCGGCGGGGTTCGTGCCCGAGCATGACGTTCTCGCCGACCGAGAGGTTGGCGCAGAGGTTGACCTCCTGGTAGACCGTCGACACTCCCGCGGCCTGCGCGGCCGCCGTCCCGTCGAAGACGCGATCGACGCCGCCGACCGTGATGGTGCCGCCGTCCACGGAGTAGACGCCCGTGAGGGCTTTGATCAGGGTCGATTTGCCGGCGCCGTTCTCGCCCATGAGGGCATGCACCTCACCCGGGTAGAGGCTGAAGTCGACCTGATCGAGCGCGAGCACTCCGGGGAAGCGGATCGTGATGCCGGTCATCTCGACGACGGGGGCGAGTGTGGGGACTGCGGTGTCGGTGGACATGGGGGAGTCGGCCTTTCCAACCTCATTGTCGGCAGGTCCGCCGGGACCGATGTGATCCCGGCGGACCTGTGCTGAACAGTAGTGCTGCGGCGTTCGCCGACGCGGATCAGTACAGACGCGCGTCGATGACCTCTGCGGCCTGCTCGGGGGTGAAGCTCTCGTCGGTGACGAAGTAGGTCTTCTCGACCTCCTTGTCGGCCAGCACGTCCTTCACGATGCCCGCGGCGAGTTCGCCCAGGAGCGGGTTGCACTCGACGATGAAGTTGATCTTGTTGTCGATCAGGGCGTTCATGCCGTCCTTGACCGCGTCGATCGAGATGATCTTGATGTCTTCACCGGGGGTGGCGCCCGCCGCTTCGATGGCCTCTATCGCGCCGAGGGCCATGTCGTCGTTGTGCGCGTAGACGAGGTCGATGCCGTCGGCGCCGTACTTCTGCAGGAAGCCCTCCATGACCTTCTTGCCACCGTCGCGCGTGAAGTCGCCGGTCTGCGAGTCGATCTTCTCGATGGACGTGCCCTCGATGGCCTCGTCGAAGCCCGCTGCGCGGTCGTTGGCCGGTGCCGAACCGGTCGTGCCCTCGAGCACGACGAGCTCGGTCGGCTCTGCGCCGAAGTTCTCCGCCGCCCATTCGCCGGCCATCACGCCCTCCTTGCGGAAGTCGAGTCCGACCCAGCTGGCGTACAGGTCGTCGGGCGCCGTGACGGTGCGGTCTTCGAGGACGACCGGGATGCCGGCATCTTTCGCTTCCTGCAGCACGTCGTCCCAGCCGTCTTCGACGATGGGGGCGATCACGATCGCGTCCACGCCCTGGTTGATGAAGTCGCGGACGGCGGCGATCTGCGCCGCCGGGTCGTTGTCGGCCGCGTTGAAGGTGAGCTTGAAGCCGTTCTCCTCGGAGAACGCCGTCTTCATCGACTCGGTGTTCGCCGAGCGCCAGCCCGACTCGGAGCCCGTCTGCGCGAACCCGACCGTGATCAGCTCGTCGCCTCCGCCACCGGCGTCTCCGCCCGACGTGCCGCCGCTCGCGCACCCGGTCATCGTGAGGGCCAGAGCACCCGCGATCGCGATACCGGCCAGAAGTGTGTTCTTCTTCATTCCAAAACCTCCTCGTTCTGGTCCGGCATCGATGCCGGCGTCATGTTCACGCTCGCCACGTTCGTGTGGCGTGCGATCTGAATGTTAGCCCTCACAATGGCGGTTCGCACAGGTTGTGAGCGATAACACTTCGGTAACGACCACCAGGCGCGGGTGTTCAGCCCCGCGAGCGTCGCAGGACTCTCAACCAGAAAGTGAGGGATAACATCCGGCGGCTCAGCCCCGCCGGCGCCACCACCCGCGCCGCGGAGCGGGAGCGGCATCCGTCACCGCGTCGCGCACAGCACGCCGCTCGCGCCACGCGACCACGTCTGCCTCGATGTCCCGCGTCGGCGTGACGACGGGCGGTCCGCCGAGCAGCTGCCGCCGCGCCTCGATCACGCGGCGGTTGAAGTCCTCGAGCGCCTCGCGTACCTCGTCCTCGCGTGCCAGTGCGTCGAGGCGGTCGTCGAGCTCGACGTGCTCGACCCGCAGGGTGAGCGCGGGCGGCCCCAGCCCGGTGAGGTTCTCCCGCTCGATCTTGCGCCGGATCCACCAGTCGGGATCGTGGCTCTCGCCGAGGTGGGGGATCGGCTTGCCCGCGCCCGGAAGGTCGTCGAACTCGCCGCGGCGGATCGCCTGCTGGATCGCGGTCTCGACGTATGCGGCGCGGTCCTGGGCTGTGGGCACAGGGGCGTCTTCGGGCTCGGCATCCTGTCCGAGCTTGTAGCGTGCGGCCGCGAGCCGCGGATCCTCCGTCATGACCCTTCGGTGTGATCCCTCCAGGAGTGGCTCGGCTCGAAGCCGAGCAGGCGACGGGCCTTGTCGATCGACAGCAGCGTCTCGTGCTCGCCGAACTCGCGGGCGAGCGGCACGTCGGGGAACACCTCGGCGACGAGCTCGGCGTTGGGTCGCGACATCACGGTGTCGGCGGCGGCGATGATGAACTGGTCGAAGCCCGGGGGCGCGACCTCGAGGGCGCGCTGCACCGCCTGCGCGCCGTCGCGCGCGTCGATGTAGCCCCACAGGTTCCACTTGCGCGCGTTCGCGTCGGCGTCGAACGAAGGGAACTCCGCATAGTCCTCGAGGTTCATCACGTTCGAGAACCGCAGGGCGGTGATCGACAGGTCCGGATGCCACCGCACGAGCTCGACGGCGAGGCGCTCCTCGAGCGTCTTGACGAGCGAGTACACCGACTCGGGCCGCGGCGGATACTCCTCGTCGACCGGGATGTACGGCGGCGGAACGTCGAACGGCAGGCCGAGCACCGTCTCGCTCGAGGCGTACACGATGCGCCGGATGCCGAGTCTGACAGCCGCCCAGAACACGTTGAAGGTGGCCGGCATGTTGTTGTGGAAGGTGGCGACGTCGCTCCGGATGCCGGGGGCGGGGATCGCCCCGAGGTGAACGATCGCGTCCAGGCCGTCATGGGTGTCGTTCACACCGCCCAGTGCGTCGACCACCTGGCCGTAGTCTGTGAGGTCGACCTGGACGAACGAGGGCCCGCGGGGACCCACGACATCCATTCCGATGACGTCATGACCCGCCTGACTCAGCTCGCGGGCGACGACTCTGCCGAGCTTTCCGGATGATCCTGTGACGGCGATGCGCATGATCCCAGCGTGCCACCTCAGCGGACCCCGTGGCCTCAACCCGCGGAATCGACCCCCGCGCGGGCGCGGGCGAGGCGACGATGACGTTCGCGGGCGAAGTCCTGCGCGCGAGGACCTGCGCCCAGCGCGCGCTGCGACACCGCGAGCACGATCCGCGTCAGGGTGACCACCGGCAGCACGGTGCGACGCAGGCCCAGCAGCGCGCGATAGCGGCGAGGAAGGCTCGCGACCGCCGCGGCGAAGAGCACGCGGTACGCGACGCGCATCGACCCGGTGAACGGCACATCGCGCAGGAACCGCACGACCTCGTCGACGCGTTCGTCGCGGCGCAGCTCGCCCCGCTCGAGGTAGCCGTCCATTCTCGCCCGCAGTTCGGCCACGGTCTCGGGGGGCTCGGGGACCCGCATGAGCCTGCCGGCGGTCGCCCAGCCGCGCACGTACGCGTCGGGTCCGCCGGGAATGGGGCCTCCCCACCGCTCGTGGGCGCCGAGGAAGGCCTCGGTGAACGCGATGTGCACCCATTCCACGAGGCCGGCGTCGGCGGCGGAGTATGCCCGAGGCCCGGCATCCGTCGTGTACGTGCCCTCGACGCGCCGGTGCATGCGCCCCACCCGCGCGGTCTCGCGCTGAGCCTGTTCGGTCGACCCGTACGTGACGCAGATGATCCAGCGCACCGTTCCGGTCAGGCGCCCGATGGGGTCTTCGCGGTAGCGGGAGAAGTCGTGCACACCCGCCAGCGCGCCCGGATGCAGCGCCTGGATGAGCAGGGCCCGGATGCCGGCGACGAACGTCGCGGTGCCCGCGTGCACCGTCCACACGGCGTCTCCGTCGGCGAACCAGCCGTCGTCGTCGCCGTCGGCGATCGCCCGCACCCAGGCGGGCGTGCCGTCGGGATCACCGGCCAGGGCCGTGAGCAGCCGGGCGCGCAGGGGCTGTCGCTTCATGTCTCCAGCGTGCCATCGCGCCGAGGGCTCGGGGCCGGGATCGGCGCACCCTGCGGACTAAGGTGAGCGCGATGAACGAGATCGACGCGGATGCCGCACCCCGTGCCCGCGTGGGGGTGCGCGATGTCGCGCGCGCCGCCGGCGTCTCGGCGCAGACCGTCTCGCGCGTGATCAACGACCACGCCAGCATCCGCCCCGAGACGCGCGCCCGCGTGCTGCAGGCGATGGACGACCTCGGCTACCGCGTCAACAACGCGGCCCGCGCCCTCGGCACGCGCACCACCCGCACGCTCGGTGTGATCGCATCGGATGCCACGCTGTACGGTCCGTCGGTGGGGATCGCAGCCCTCGAGACGGCCGCGCGCGCAGCCGATCGCTGGATGGCCACCGCCTACGCCGATGCGGCGGACGCGGCATCCGTCGTCGATGCCGCCGACCGCCTGCTGTCGCAGGGAGTGGACGGCCTCATCGTGCTGGCTCCGCACGCCACGACCCTTCCCGCTCTCGCCGCCGCGCACGTGGGGCTCCCGCTCGCGGCCCTGCACACCGGCGTCGGCGCCGATCGGCAGGCGGCGGGCGCCGCGCTGGCGATCGACCATCTCGTGGCGCTCGGCCATCGCCGCATCGCCCGGGTGAGCGGACCCGCCGACTGGCTCGAGGCGCGCTCCCGCGACGAGGGCGTCGATCGTGCGCTCGCCGCGGCGGGGCTCGAGCCGGGCCCGAGGTGGAGCGGCGACTGGAGTGCGCCGTCGAGTGCGGCGCTCGCATCGGTGGTGGCGGGCGCGATCCGGGATGCCGGGGGCCCGACGGCGATCGTCGTCGCGAACGACCAGATGGCACTGGGACTCATCGCGGGGCTGGCGGCGCAGGGCGTCGAGGTTCCGCGCGACGTCAGCGTCGCGGGGTTCGACGACAACCCCGACGCCGCGTTCTACGCGCCGCCGCTGACCACCGTGCGGCTCGACCTCGCCGGCGAGGCCCGCCGGGCGGTCGCCGAGGTGCTGGGCGAGGCGCGTGCCGCCGCGCCGGAGCCTCCGCAGCTCGTCGAGCGGGCCTCGACGGCCGCCCTCGCGCGCTGAGCGGTGCCGGGGGTCGCCCGGCGGGTGCCGATGTGCCGGAGTCGCAGGTAGGTCGAGTCCGCCAAGCGCTGGCCAACCACCCGTGATACCGGTAACATCGACCGCGCAGCATCCACGAGACCAACGGAGGAACCCGTGACGAGCCCCGACGCGCCCCCGGCCTTCGCGCCCGATGTCGAAGCGGCGATCCAGTCCGTTCGCGAAGACGTCGCGGCCCTGCACGGAGAGCTCGTGAAGTACGGCCTCGTGATCTGGACGGGCGGCAACGTGTCGGGCCGGGTCCCCGGCGCCGACCTCTTCGTCATCAAGCCGTCGGGTGTCGCGTACGACGACCTCGCGCCCGAGAACATGATCCTCTGCGACCTCGACGGCACCGTCGTCGCGGGTACGCCCGGAAGCGACCGGAGCCCGTCCAGCGACACCGCGGCGCACGCGTACGTCTACCGCAACATGCCCGACGTCGGCGGGGTGGTGCACACGCACTCGACCTTCGCGGTCGCCTGGGCGGCGCGCGGCGAGGAGATCCCGTGCGTCATCACGGGCATGGCCGACGAGTTCGGCGGTCCGATCCCGATCGGCCCGTTCGCGATCATCGGCGACGACTCGATCGGCCGCGGCATCGTCGAGACGCTGACGGGTCACCGCAGCCGTGCGGTGCTGATGCAGAATCACGGTCCGTTCACCATCGGCGTCAGCGCGAAGGATGCCGTCAAGGCCGCCGTGATGTGCGAGGACGCCGCGCGCACGGTGCACTACGCCCGCGAGGCCGGCCCGCTCATCCCGATCCCGCAGGACAAGATCGACAGTCTCTTCAACCGCTATCAGAACGTCTACGGCCAGAGCGGGGATGCCCGACGATGAACGCCGTACTCGGCATCGAGCTCGGCTCGACCCGCATCAAGGCCTGCCTCATCGACCCCGACGATCCGACCACCGTTCTCGCCGTCGGATCGCACGAGTGGGAGAACGAGTTCACCGATCGCGTGTGGACTTATCCGCTGGATGCCGTGTGGTCGGGGCTCCAGGCGGCCTACGCCGACCTCGTGGCCGGCCTCGACGCGAAACCGACGACCTTCGCGGCGATCGGCGTCTCGGCGATGATGCACGGCTATCTCGCGTTCGACGCCGACGGCGAGCTTCTCGTGCCGTTCCGCACATGGCGCAACACGTCGACCGGACCTGCCGCCGCCGAGCTCACGTCGCTGTTCGGCACGAACATCCCGCTGCGCTGGTCGATCGCGCACTTCCACCAGGCGGTGCTCGACGGCGAGGCACATGTGCCCGATGTCGGCCTGCTCACCACCCTCGCCGGCTACGTGCACTGGCGGCTGACGGGGCAGGCGGTGCTGGGGGTCGGCGACGCGTCGGGCATGTTCCCGATCGACTCGGCCACCGGCGACTACGACGCGCGTCTCGTCGGACTCTTCGACCGCCTCGACTCTGCGGCGCTCGGCGGTCGCAGCATCGCGGCGATGCTTCCGCGTGTCCTGCCTGCGGGGGCGGATGCCGGCCGGCTCACCCCCGAGGGCGCCGCCCTGCTCGACCCGACGGGCGCCCTGCAGCCGGGCGCGATCGCCTGCCCGCCCGAAGGTGATGCCGGCACCGGCATGGTCGCGACCAACGCGGTCACGCCTCGCACCGGCAATGTGAGCGCCGGCACGAGCATCTTCGCGATGGTCGTGCTGGAGCGACCGCTCACCCGCGTGCACCACGAACTCGACCTCGTGACGACCCCCGCGGGCGACCTCGTCGCGATGGTGCACTGCAACAACGGCGCCAGCGAGCTCGCGGCCTGGGCCGGCATGTTCCGGCGGTTCGCCACGGCATCCGGAACACCGCTCAGCGACGACGAGGTGTTCGCGGCGCTCTTCCGTGAGGCGCTCGACGGCGAAGCCGATGCCGGTGGCCTGCTCGCCTACAACCACCTCGCGGGCGAGCCGATCGCCGGACTCGACGAGGGCAGGCCCCTCTTCGTGCGCACCCCCGACAGCCGGTTCACCCTCGCGAACGTCATGCGCGCCCAGCTCTACGGCGTCTTCGGCACGCTCGCACTCGGCATGCGGGTGCTCGACGGCGAAGGCGTGCAGCTCGACCGCATGTTCGCGCACGGTGGCATGTTCCGCACCGCCGGCGTCGCGCAGCGGTTCCTCGCCGGCGCACTCGACGCCCCGGTGGCCGTCGGTGAGACGGCGTCTGAAGGCGGCGCCTGGGGCATCGCGGTGCTCGCGGCGTATGCGGCATCCGGAGCAGGGGACTCGCTCGGCGTGTACCTCGACCATCGCGTTTTCGCCGGGGCCGAGATCGTCACCGTCGACCCCGACCCGGCCGATGTCGCCGGGTTCGCGACCTACCTCGACCGATACCGGGCCGGCCTCGCGGTCGAAGCGGCCGCCGTCTCCGCCCTCTGACCCACGCAGACCCACGAAGAACCGCGAAGGAACACCATGACCCTCTCCACCTCGCTCGACGTCTACGAAGTCTGGTTCGTCACCGGCAGCCAGAACCTCTACGGCGACGAGACACTGCGCCAGGTCGCCGAGCAGTCCCAGGCCGTCGCCGACGGCTTGGCGGGGCTGCCGGTCAAGGTCGTGTGGAAGCCGGTGCTGAAAGATTCCGACTCGATCCGCCGGCTCGCGCTCGAGGTGAACGCGCGCGACGACGTCATCGGCGTCATCGCGTGGATGCACACGTTCAGCCCCGCCAAGATGTGGATCGCCGGACTCGACGCGCTGCAGAAGCCTTTGCTGCACCTGCACACGCAGGCCAACGTCGAGCTGCCGTGGGCCGACATCGACTTCGACTTCATGAACCTCAACCAGGCCGCACACGGCGACCGCGAGTTCGGCTACATCCAGACCCGTCTCGGTGTCGCGCGCAAGACCGTCGTCGGCCACGTGTCGAACCCCGTCGTGCAGCAGCAGATCGAGGACTGGGAGCGCGCGGCCGCCGGCTGGGCGGCATCCCGCACACTCAAGCTCGCCCGCTTCGGCGACAACATGCGCTACGTCGCGGTCACCGAGGGTGACAAGACCGAGGCCGAGCTGCGCTTCGGCGTGCAGGTCAACACGTGGGGCGTGAACGAGCTCGTCGCGGCTGTAGACGAGGTGACGGATGCCGACATCGACGCCCTCGTCGCGGTCTATCTCGACGAGTACGACGTCGCCGACGAACTGCTGCCCGGCGCCGACCGGCACCAGTCCCTGCGCGACGGCGCGGCGATCGAGCTCGGACTGCGGTCGTTCCTCGAGGCCGGCGACTTCGGAGCCTTCACGACGTCGTTCGAAGACCTGGGCGCGCTCACACAGCTGCCCGGGCTCGCGGTGCAGCGACTGATGGCGGAGGGCTACGGATTCGGTGCCGAGGGCGACTGGAAGACCGCCATCCTCGTGCGGGTCGCCAACGTCATGGGTGCGGGGCTGCCCGGCGGCGCGAGCCTGATGGAGGACTACACCTACGACCTCGTTCCCGGCAACGAGCGCATCCTCGGCGCTCACATGCTCGAGGTGTCGCCGTCGCTCACCACCGCCAAGCCCCGCCTCGAGGTGCATGCGCTCGGCATCGGCGGCAAGGCCGACCCCGTGCGTCTCGTCTTCACGGCCGACCCGGGACCCGCCCTCGTCGTGGCGATGTCCGACATGCGCGACCGGTTCCGGCTGGTGGCGAACGTCGTCGAGAACGTCGAGGCGCCCGATCTGCCCAAGCTGCCCGTCGGCCGCGCGGTGTGGAAGCCCGCTCCCGACTTCGCGACGTCGGCAGGCTGCTGGCTCGCCGCGGGAGCCGCGCACCATACTGTGATGACGACCGCCGTCGGCATCGAGGTGTTCCGCGACTTCGCGGAGATCGCCAAGACCGAGCTGGTCGTCATCGACGAGGACACCACTGTGCGCGGCTTCCAGCGCGAACTGCGGTGGAACCAGGCCTACTACCGACTCGCTCAGGGGATCTGAACCATGGCACGAATTCCGAACTCCGGAACCCAGCACGCTCTGCGCGCCGGCGATTACGAAGCCGTCATCGCCAGTGTCGGCGCGAGCCTGCGGACGCTCACCTACGAAGGACGCGACCTCGTCGTGCCGTTCGAGGCCGACGAGGTGCGCCCCGCGCACCGCGGTACCACGCTCGTGCCCTGGCCCAACCGAGTCGTCGACGGGCGCTACTCGTTCGGCGGCGCCGACTACAAGCTCTCACTCACCGAACCCGCCCGCGGCCACGCGCTGCACGGATTCGGCACGTGGCTCGACTTCGAAGCCGTCGACAAGGGGCCCGACCACGTCACGCTGTCGGCCGTCATCCAGCCGCAGACGGCCTACCCCTGGCGCCTCATCGTGACGACGACGTTCTCGCTCGGACCTGACGGACTCACCCAGACGGTGACGGCGCGCAATGATTCCGCGGATGCCGCACCCTGGGGCACCGGCCCGCACCCGTACCTCGTGGCCGGCGACGGCAGGGTCGACGAGTGGACGCTGGAGCTTCCGGCCGCGCAGGTGCTCGCCGTGACCGACGACCGGCTCATCCCGATCGACCTCGAGCCCGTCGGTCAGGACGACCCCGCCCGCTTCGACTTCCGCGAGCCGCGCACGATCGGCGCCGTCGAGATCGACCACGCCTTCACCGGCCTCGCGCGCGACGACGCCGGCGTGGCGACGGTGCGGGTGACGGATGCCGCCGGCCACGGCGTCGCGATGTCGTGGGACTCCGTCTGCCCGTGGGTGCAGGTGCACACCGCAGACAAGCCCGACCCCGCGCAGAGCCGTCTGGGGTTGGCCGTCGAGCCGATGACCTGTGCTCCGGATGCCTTCAACGCCGAGCGGTACGCCTACGACGCGGGGCTCATCGTGATCGAGCCCGGAGCGTCGGCCGACGCGTCCTGGCGCATCTCAGCCATCGCCTGACCCGCGATCAGCCAGGAGCGGTGGCGCCCGCCCGCGGAACGACGACGCGTCCGCGGGCGGGCGCCCTGGTCCCCCATGCGGGACTCGACGTGCCGAGCACGATGACGATGCCGCCGGCCCCCCGGCTGGCGGCACCGGTCATCGCTCCTGCTCGACGAGCGTCTCCAAGAGTCCCGCACCCCGATCCGCGACAGCGGCCCGGGCAGGAGTGGCAGCGCGTGAAACGCGCACCTTCTGCGCGCGCAGCACGGTCGCGGCGGTCAGCAGGGCCTCGCTCACGTGGTCCGCGCCGGCTCGGCGGTGCCGAGGCGGTGTGGATGTTCGCATGAGGAGCCCCCGTGATGTCTCACGACTGATGTCGTGTCAGAGAGGTGTTCGGAGCGACCGGGGGATCGGTTTGCGACGGCGGGCTGAGCGAGTGCGACCGGGCAAGACGAAAGGCCCCCGAGTGATCTCGAAGGCCCTCCGTGATGTGCCGCGGGACGCGGCGGCAGTGCAGAAGATCAGTTGTCGCGCAGATCTTCCTTGACCTCGTTGCGGGTCTTGACCGAGTCGCGCTCGGCTTCTGCCTTCTTCACGTCGGCTTCGGCCTTGTGCTCGTCGACCTTGTCGCCGATCCGGTCGGTCGTGTCTTCGAACGTGCGCTTGATCTTCTGCCCGGCCGCTTCAGCGGTCTCCTTGGCGTCATCGAGGAATCCCATGATGCGCTCCCTTCTCGTTGGTCTGCGACCAATCTACGACCCCGGTCGCCGCAGGCGGAGGGCTTGCACGCCCCGGCCGACCTTGCTAGGCGAATGGATGCCGCGCCACACTCAGGGCATGCGGTTCGAGACGACGATGGCCCAGTTCGGCAACAACACCGGCATCGAGGTACCGCCCGACGTTCTCGAGCAATTGGGCGCAGGTAGACGCCCGGCCGTCAGCGTCGTGGTGAACGGCTTCGCGTACGACAGCACCGTGGGGGTGATGGGTGGCCGCTTCCTCATTCCGTTCAGCTCTGACAAGCGCGCGGCCAGCGGCATCTCCGGAGGCGATGTGTTGACGGTCGACCTGACGCTCGACACGGCACCCCGCACGGTCGACGTCCCGGCCGATCTCGCCGATGCTCTCGCGGCGGCCGGAGTGCGCGCGGCCTTCGACGCGCTCTCTCCCAGTGCGAGAAAAGCGCACGTGACCGGGGTGGAGGGTGCGAAGGCGGCCGAGACGCGCGCCCGGCGCGTGGTGGCGGTCGTCACGAAGCTTCAGGGGTGATCCCCGTACCCGTCTGATCGACACCCGCTGACGACTAATCTCGTATGGGGAGGTGCCTGTGGGTAAGACAGCGGATGCGATCGCCGAGGGCGTCTCCATCGCGTCAGCCGCCGCCCGTCTGTCGGTGCGCAACCACATCCTGGTCGAGACGATCGCCCACGGCGAGCCGTTCGATCCCGATCGCTTCGCGTCGTACGCGCACGACGTGCTCGTGTCGTTGGCCGTCGAGCAAGAGGCCGCGGCCGCGCTCGCCAAACGTCAGCGCAAGAAGGCTTGGGGCAAGTTCTCCGACTCCGACGGCACGCACGACTACCGCGACCGCGACATGGGCAACCTGCGCAAGCGCCACCGGCAGTACGTCGGGGTGGCGAAAGCTCTGCGCGACCAGGCCAACGACCCCGCCGCAGTGCGCGAGCTCGTGGAAGTGTCGAGGGATGCCGCGTGGGGCGATGTCGAAGCCAACCTGCAGCGTCGTCTGCGCGTGGAGGGCATGCGTCCCGATCTCGATCCGGATTATGAGCGCATGCGCGGCGCACGGATGCAGTCCCTACGGCTCATAGACATCCCCCGGCTCGCCGCGCACCGGCGCCGCGCGGGCGATACCGAGCCGGTCGACGCCGAGGACTGAGATGGTGCAGGCGCGGCATCCGATGCTCTTCGCCGAAGACCACCCTTTCGTCGAGCGCGTGCGGGTGCTGTGCATGCGGTATCCCGAGGCCGTGGAGGCGATCGCGCACGGCCGGGTCACCTTCCGTGCGGGCAAGCGCCAGTTCGCGATCGCGGGGGTCGCCCACGATGACGAGCCGGCGGTCGAGTTCATCCCCGAGCCCGACGAACGCCAGGCACTGCTCGAACGCGACGACGTCTTCGTGCCGCCGTACGAGGGCGTCTACGGCTGGCTCGCGCTGCGATTGACGGCGGATGCCGGCGACTGGGCGCTCCTCGAAGAACTGCTCGACACCTCGTTTCGGCAGGTCGCGCTCGTGCGACAGCGACGCGCGCTCGACGCCGATCCGGTCGTCGACGCGCGCGGGTGACCTCGATTAGCGGGAGGCGCAGGCGTGTTGTATTCTGGACGCTGGTTTGCGCGCCAGCGGAAACATGCGCCCGTAGCTCAATGGATAGAGCATCTGACTACGGATCAGAAGGTTAGGGGTTCGAGTCCCTTCGGGCGCACACTGTGTTGAGACAGTACTGACGAAAGCCCGCGGATCTCCGCGGGCTTTCGTGTTTCCATGGCCGGTGCGGCGGGTGTGCTGGCGGTTCTTGGTTGTGAGACCCGCATGCAGCCCGACAACACGCGGCTTTCAGGCGCGATCGAGACGTCGCACCCTGGCGTTGTAGGCGATCGTGGGCACGTGCACGATGACCAGCAGCCAATTGAGCAGGACGATGACGAGGCGCAGCTCGGTGTAGTCGTCGATGAGCATCGCGAGGTTGAACACTCCGATTGCGGCCCAGCCCGCAGCGACCACGATGCTCGCTGACAGCGAGTGCTGCACCAGCCACCAGGGCCGCTTGGCAGGCTTCGGTTTCCCGGAATGGGCTTGCTCGTCCGTCACGCATTCCATCCAACCATTCGCAAAGCTCGGGGCTGCGGGCTCAGCGGGAGCGTCGATCCCGGCGCCACCAGACCGCGCCCACCAAGCGAGCTGGCGTCGGGCTGAGGTCCCGCAGCGGCGCGTTGACCGGTGAGTAACGTTTCTTGTGTTGTGGGAAACAGGCTTCTTGGTAGGGGCCTATCGCCTCTAGCTGCGGCTGATGGATGCCGGGCGGCTGGCCAGCTCGTCGCGGACATGAGCCACTTGCCGCAGGCCTCGCGGGGTGCTCACTACTGACCAGATGAGGACAGCGCCGAAGAAGACGACTCCACCCCACCACAGCCAACCGTCAGTGACGGCCAGCCACGTTGACAAGGCGATGGCTGAGCCGAAGACCACGGGGCCCAGCCACAACTGGCGGCGAAGCTGGTCGTGCTGAGTGTTGATCGTTGCCGTCCACATGTCGACGTCGGCGTCGGCGGGGACGCTTCCGGACTTCACTGCCTTCCCGATCCGGTCGAGCTCGTTCGCGCCCCCGGCACGCTTTCGCGCTCGTGCGATCCAGATCGTGAAGAAGACCGTCATCACGCCCGCGTAGAAGATGGTCCCGACGAGCCGCACGATCGGCGGCTGGTCAGGGGTGATCAGGAGTCCGAAAAGAAACCAAAGCCCTCCGGTCACGGTGAACATGAGGACGGCGACCGCCCAGATCGGCAGATTTCGCATGGAGCGCACAACAGAAGCATTCCAGTGGATCATTCTGCGGACAAAGCGGGGTGGTCAAGTGACGTCTGTATCGCCTCGGCACCCGTGAGCTCCAAGGTCGCGAGCGGCACGGCGGTGATGGATCCGTGAGGGAACTCCGCTCGGTCAGGAACTCACCGGATAACCGCAATGGCGGTACCGACGGCGACGGCGACGACGAGGGCGGTGCCTGCTGCGATCATCCAGCCGGTACGCGACGAGTGCGTCAACGGCGGTCGTGGATCTGAGAGTCCCAGCTGGTCTCTGATCGAGGCGGCCTCGCTTTCCAGCTCCTCTCTCATGCCTGTCGGTGCGCCGAACTCCGGCGCAGGTGGAAGGGACAGCGCCAGCAGCTGTGCGTCGATCTCGCTCAGTCTCGCGCGTAGGCGCTCAGCATCTTCATCGCCCTGCTCGGTCATCGTTCATGCATCCCTCCGTGATCCGATCGCCACGTCGATGATGCGCTCAGAGAGTGGGGCGACGGTTCGACCAGTGCATTCAGCTCCGCCACGAACGTGGAGAACAGCTTGCTGTCGATCGTGCTGAGAGGCTCGCCGAACCACTGCCGCCAGATGTCATCGACATCGGCGGCACTGATCCCGCCTCGATTGATCAGGTGGCTGGCAATCGATACGGCTTCAGGACTGTATTCATCGGCTGGGGCTCCGTCTTCCGTGCCGGGCTCCAATCCGTATGGGTCCAGATCAGTCAGGAGCGCGAGGACGGCAGCGCTGATCGGCTTCCATGTCTCCTCGTACGAACTCACCTGGACATCCTGTCGCACCCAGGACGTCTTGACCGTCGCAGCGGCCTCAGGCTTCAGCTGCGGATGCCCACCCGTCCGGGACCTCCCAACCGCGAGGTCGCGACCAGCTTCTCGGCACATCCCCAATCGTGGCGCGATAGACGCGGCCCTCTTCAAATACCTCGACGTGCAGGTGTCGCTGCCTCGAGAAGTCCCCGGCAGTCCCGCCGATGATCCCGAGAACGAACCCGACCATCGCGAGGTACCACGGAGGGGGGACCTCGTGGACGAGCGTGGCCTCGAACTCGCCGCGATCTCTGACTTGCCAGCCGTCCTGTTCTCGCCTGTGGATTTCTTGGTCGAGAGCAAGTCTTCGTCGGCCGGTGTCGTACACGTTCGGTGAGGCCGCCACTAAGCCAGCATGACCGGATCCGAGCCTGAGCTGCAAGGGGCCGACCCTTACGCTGACGGATCCCTTGGGCGTCCTCCGGTCCGAAATGCCGGCGACCGGACTGTGTTGCCGATAGCGTTCGGGAAAGGTCGTCGACGACGGAGTCAGAATGGCAGAAGAGAACCCCTGGAACGTGGCGCGCCTGATCCCAACTTCTGGGATCAACGGAGCCGATGAGCAAGAGCGCCGAGCCACGTCCGCGTTGCTCGCGGTGATGAGTTCGGTGAAGGAGTACGGGCGAGTTCTGACGGGCCGCATGGGCGCGCCGGCGGGCGCTCTCGAGACCTTCATCGAAGTGCCCTTCATCTTGGGCGACAAGAAGGTCTTCCCCGACGGACTCATTCGGGTGAAGCGCGGGAGCAAGGTCTGGACCGCGCTCGTGGAGGTCAAGACGGGAAACAATGATCTTCAGCGTGAGCAACTGGAGAACTACCTCGACGTCGCTCGCGAACATCGATTCGACGCGCTACTGACGATCTCGAACGAGATATCACCGGCCGCCGGCGTCCATCCAACCGTCGTCGACAAGCGGAAGTCCAAGTACGCCGCCATGCACCACCTGTCGTGGACGGAAGTTCTCACGGCGGCGATCCTGCAGAAGGAATTCCGTGGGGTGGCTGATCCCGATCAAGCCTGGATTCTGGGCGAACTGATCCGATACCTCGAGCACCCGAAGTCGGGAGCCGTCGAGTTCACAGACATGGGCACGAGTTGGGTCCCTGTTCGCGACTCCGTCTCAAGTGGCACTCTTCGCAAGACCGATAAGGACGCTGCGCAGGTTGCTGCACGGTTCGACGCGCTGCTCCGCTACGGCGCGCTCAAGCTCGGGCAACGACTCGGTGCTGACGTGACCCAAGTCCTGACGAAGGCCGAAACAGCGAACCCGGCGCTGCGAATTGCTGCTGTCACAGACATGTTGGTGAACGAAGGCAAGATGTCTGGGGCGATCCGCATACCCAATGCTGTCTCCCCGCTGACGTTGACCGTCGATATCCGCGCGGCTCAGATCACCTGCTCATTCTCGACGAGTGCTCCCGCCGAGGGTAGACCGACGACGAGGGTCAACTGGGTGCTCCGCCAGTTGAAGGACGCGCCGGACACGTTGCGCGTTGAAGCGTTCGCTGCCCGTCAACGAGGCGGAACGGCGGAACTTCTGAAGACTGCTCGTGAGGATCCGAACGTGCTCGTCGCCGACGCTTCGAAGGAGATCAAATCCTTCACGGTCACCTATATCGGCAAGATGGGCGCGTCGCGCCTCGCGGGAAGATCAGGGTTCATCGATTCCGTCATGGACGCAATCGTCGTTTCCTATGACGTGGTCGGTCAACGGCTCAAGGATTGGTCTGCCGCACCGCCTAGGCTCAGGAAGCCCGAAGAGGTAGTCGTCGACGATGCCGTTCCGAAGGACATCCCGTCCGCAGCGTTGTCGTCCCAGGACGATGAGCTCCCGGGCTCTTCGAACGAATCAGCACACTGAACCATCGGGACAACGACGAGCCGCTACATTGCCGGCTCAAGCTGGCCTGTGGCGAGGCAGAAAGCCCGGATTCGCGTGGAGTTCCGCGTCCATCATTCGCGGGGTGGGGGTGCAGCGTTCCAACTTGCGCCCGTCAGCATGCGGCGCCAATCGAATCGGGTCGCTTCCAGCCGCTGCTCGTCATCTCCGCGCGGGATCCATCTCAGGCCCCACTCTTCTGTGAGCCGTACTGCAAGTTCGGGCTCATCTGCGTAGTGATCGCCCGGCGCATTCTCGTACGGGCTCGGATCGATGACGAAGGTCCACCATGGAGGGCGCGAGTCGGGGTACATGAAGAGGAGGCGGCCACTCCAAGGTCCGCGGTCGATGTACGCGAGCCGACCACCGTCCCAGAAATTCATCTCACTGGGGGCTTCTTCGGCACTGTCGGATGGTGTCTTCGCCTCGGCGGACGCGATCTCGGAGGCGAGGGTGGTGCGAAGTTGATGGATGCCCCATGCCGCCCACAGGCCCTGGTAGACAATCGACGCGATCAGAAACCAGAACAGCCAAACGTATCCGCTGTCGAACGGTAGGCCGACCAGGAGGAGGACGACCAGGAGGACGCCGAATACCACCGTGAGAACCCCGCTGGCGACGGCGTGCCGCTTGGTTATGCGGCGAAGCTTGGCCGGGCCGACCGGTTGCGTGATGTCGCGCATACGGTTGAACCTAAACCGCCGCCTTGCCGCCGTTCAACATCGCGGTGCGCGCCCGGTCGAGCGGAAGCTGCGCGGTCTGCATCCAGCAGTCACGGGGACAGCCCGTCTCGGACGGAGTCATTGTCGCCGGTTACCTGCGGATCCAGCTCGAGGACCGTCCCGACGTGAATATGTTCCGCGGTGGATATGTCCTCCCGCTCGCCGCTGCCGATCAGCTGGGCGGGCCCTCGAGAGCCCGAAGGTAGCGCCGGACCATGAGGGTCTGAACGAGGCGAGCAACCGGCCCGCCGAGCCGGGTGAACCAGCGTGCGGGTGCCGAGAATGCGATGATCCGGAACGTCACCTCACCTGCCGGACGAAGGTGCAACTCGAATCGCTCTTCGCCCCGCTCAGGGTGCCCGGGCTGGGTCCCGTAGGCGAAACCGCAGAAGCTCCCGGTCCGTTCCGCCCACACCACCACGCAGGGGATCCTGAACGCCAGCGGCCCGATACGCAGCAGCATCCTCACGCGCGTGCCCTCGCGGAGGGGCACCTCGGACAGGTGGATGATCGCGCCGGCCCGGCGCTGCGCCATCCCGGCGAACAGGTCGTCGGCCGCCTGCTCGAACACTTTCCGCCCACGCCCGATGACCCGCTCGACGCGGACGTGGTGGTAGCCGGTCGGCAGATCGCCGGCAGTCCCGCCGACCTCTGGGTACGTGACGTTGAACACACGATCAGGCTAAGTGCCGTGGCCTTCGGTCCCGCTCGGGCACAGCCGGCATCCGTAGGGCACTCTGGGACGATGACCAGACCATCCGCAGTCCACGTCGTCCTCGTCAGGTGGAAACCCGACGTCGGCGAAGCCGATCTGCACGAACTCACCGAGTCGACGCTCGCGATGAAGGACGTGATTCCTGGGGTACTCGCTGTGCATTGCGGGCCTAACAGCAGTCCCGAAGGACTCGGGGGCGGCTACGACTGGGCGCTGGTCGTGAGCTTCGAGAGCAGTTCCGCTCGCGACGAGTACCTCTCGCACGCGGCCCATCAGCCCGTCGCGGCGCTGATCTCCCGGCTGGCAGAATCGGTCGTCGTCTTCGACGTCGACGCCTGACGCTTTCGACGGGGGAGTCGACCCCGCAGTTCGGGCCAACGCGCCTCGGCCGGCGACAACCGCGTTACGTTCGATCAATGCAGACAGTCGACGAGTGGTCTCAGATCGCCAGCAGCCCGTTCGTCTCGTTGGGCACGTATCGGAAGAGCGGCGTGCTGGTCGCCACGCCGGTGTGGATCGCTCCGGACGGTGACGACCTGGTGGTGACGACCGAGCGCGAGACGGGCAAGGTCAAGCGACTTCGCCGCGATCCGAGCGTGAGCATGCGTCCCTGCAGCCGAATGGGCAACGTCGCCGCCGATGCGATCACCGTCACCGCCACGGCCCGGTTCGATGACGATCAGACGGCGGCGAACGCTGCGCTCGCCGCCAAGTACGGCCTTCAGTTCAGGCTCATCCTCGGGCTGGAGCGACTGATCCGCCGCGTGCAGCGGAAGCCGGGGCAGAGGGTCATCGTCCGGATCTCCAAGACGACCACCGGCTGACTCGCCGGCAGCCCGGGATCGCAAGCCTCACTCGACCGGGCGGTACCGGGTGCGGGGTCGTCCGGCCGTCGAGTAGTCCAGCGAACGCGTCGCCCCGCCGTCATCGGCGATGTACTCGAGGTACCGCCGGCAGCTCACGCGTGACAACCCCACGGCGTCGGCTACCTCGCCCGCGCTCGCGGCCCCCGTCTGACGCAGCGCGCCGCGCACGATCTCGAGCGTCTCGGGGCTGAGCCCTTTCGGCAGGGGGCGCCGCAGCGCGGGCCGCATCGCGGCATCCACTGCCTGCTGATCCAGGCTCGCGCCGGGATCGCCGGTCGCGCGCCCCGCGATGACCTCGTCGATGCGCGCGTGCAGCTCGTCGGCCGAGAACGGCTTGACGAGGTAGTGGCGGGCGCCCATCACCCGCGCATCACGCACGGTCTCGATGTCTCGGGCGGCGGTGACGGCGATGATCTCGGGCTGAGCCACCCCCGCATCGGCTCTGATCGCCCGCAGCACGTCGATGCCCGAAAACCCCGGCAGGTGCACGTCGAGCAGCACGAGATCGGGCGTGAGCGCCCGGATCGCGGCGACGGCTTCGGGTCCGGATGCCGCGATCCCGACCACTTCGCACTGCGGATGCGCCTGCACGAAGCGCGTGTGCAGCGCGGTCACCGCAGCCGCGTCGTCGACGACGAGCACCCGGAGCGCCGCGGTCACGGGGTCGTCACCTTCACGGGCAGCACGACTTCGAACCTCGCGCCCCCGAGCTCGGACTCGGAGCGCTCGACCACACCGCCGCGGCGACGGACGACCCGCTTGACGAGGGCGAGCCCCACTCCGCGACGACGCGAGGCGGCATCCTTCGTGCTCACGCCCTCGTCGAAGACACGATCGGCCAGGGCCGCCGGGATGCCGGGGCCGCTGTCCTCCACGACCGCGACGACGGCATCGTCGGTCGAATGCAGGCTGATCGCCACGCGGTCACCGACGTCGCAGGCCTCGAGCGCATTGTCGGTGAGATTGCCGATGACCGTCACGAGGTCGACGGTCGCGTCATCTGGCAGCGCGCCCGACGACTCCACGACGACGGCGATCCCGCGTTCGCGCCCTTGGGTGACCTTCACCGACAGAAGTGCTGAGAGCTCGCCGCCGAGGCCCGACTCCTCGCTCCCCACCGCGAGCGGCCCGCCGGGCCTGATGCGCGAGATGTAGTCCCGCGCCTCATCGATCAGTTGGTATTCGAGCAGCCCGGACACGACGTGCATCGAGTTGGCGAACTCGTGCGCCTGCGCTCGCAGACCATCGGTCAGCGAGTGCGCGCCGTCCATCTCTCGCACAGCCGAATGCAGCTCTGTGTGATCGCGCAGGAGCAGTGTGCCGCCCACGGGGTTCCCCTGATCGTCCCGGATGCCGGTTCCCCGGGCGATGAGTGCCCGCTCACCCGACAGCACGATGCGGCCGTCGGGCTCGCCGTCTTCGAGGACCGCGAGGATCTGCGGTTCGAGCACGTCCGCCGCCCGCTTGCCGACCAGTTCGCCCGAGCCCAGAAGCCGGGTCGCGGCGTCGTTGCTCAGGGTGATCATGCCGTCGGCGTCGACCGTCACGACGCCCTCGCTGAGTCGGTGCAGCATCGTCTCGCGTTCCTTGACGAGCTGCGCGATCTGCTCGGGCTCGAGCTTGAAGATGCGCCGACGCACCACCGCGGTCACCCACGCGGCACCGAAGACGCCGATGATGGCCGACCCCGCGACGGCCACGACCACCCACGGCAGCCACGTCTGCAAGTCGGCCGCGAGCTCGGATTCGAGCATCCCGACCGACGCCGACCCGATCACTTCGCCCTCATCGTCGTAGATCGGCACCTTGACCCGCCACGATTCGCCGAGGGTGCCGGTCTGGGTGCCCACGTAGATCTCGCCCGACAGCGGGATCGACGGGTCGGTCGACACCCGTTCGCCGATGCGCTCGGGGGTCGGATGCGAGAAGCGGATGCCGTCGGCATCCGTCACCACGACATAGGTGAGGCCGGACGACTCGCGGATGACCTCGGCGATCGGCTGCACGACGGTACTGGGATCGGGATCGTCGAATGCGTCGATGATCGCGGGCAGCCGCGCGATCGACAGCGCGACCCCGACCATGCGCTCGCGGGCCTGGTCGCGGATGAGCCGCTCCTGGATGCCGATCGCCACGGCCCCGGTCACGAGAGTCGCCGCGCACACGATGATGGCCTGCAGCAGGAGGAGCTGCAGTCTCAGCGACATTGCCCGGACCACCGTCCCATTCTGCCTGGAGGCGCACAGCGGCGCCGAGACCAATACTTTCCGAACTCCCGGTTAGTTACCGAACCCCGTCCGGCGGTCCCGATGGGCCTAGCGTCAGTCGCCACAGCAGAGGCACCGATGCCTCCGCCCCACTCGAGGAAGAGTCGCACAGCATGCGCAAGATCATCGCCGTCGGAGCCGCCACGCTCGCCACCGTTCTCGTCCTGTCCGGATGCAACCCCCAGGGTGGCGCTTCGGGAGGCACCGCATCGTCGGGTGATGACGCTGCGGCCGCAGCTCCCGACGCCGTGCAGATCATCGTGCCGGCAGATCCCGGCGGCGGCTGGGATCAGACCGGACGCGCGATCTCGGACGTGCTCACGGCCGACGACATCGTCGGCACCGCCACCGTCTCGAACGTCGGCGGCGCCGGCGGGACCGTCGGTCTCGCCTCGCTCGCCAACGAGCGCGACCCGTACACGCTCATGGTCACCGGGCTCGTGATGGTCGGTGCCGTCGAGACGAACGGCGCCGAGGTGCGCATGGAGGACACCACCCCGATCGCACGCCTGACCGACGAGCCGCTCGTCATCGTCGTTCCCGACGCCTCGCCGTACCAGACGCTCGAAGACCTCGTCGACGACATCGAAGCCGACGGCCAGGGCGTCACGATCACCGGCGGCTCCGCCGGCGGCGCCGACCACATCCTCGCCGGCCTCCTTCTCGAGAACGCCGGCATGGACAGTGCCGAGATCACCGAGAAGCTCAACTACATCCCCAACGCCGGTGGTGGCGAGGCGGTGTCGCTCCTGCTCGGCAACAACGCTTCGGCCGGCATCTCGGGCGTAGGCGAGTTCGCCGAGTATGTGAACTCCGGCGATCTGCGTGCGCTCGCCGTCTCGAGCGACGCACCGGCGACGCTTCTTCCTGACACCCCGACGATGGTCGAGGAAGGCTACGACGTGGTCTACACGAACTGGCGTGGGCTGCTCGCGCCGGGATCCATCACCGATGCCGAGGCGCAAGCCCTCGTCGACGTCGTCACGACGATGCAGGAGTCGGCGGCATGGCAGGCCACCCTCGAGGAGAGGGGCTGGACCGACGCGTTCCTCACCGGCGCCGACTTCGATTCGTTCCTCGAAGAGAACATCGCCGATGTGACCACCACGCTGCAGAACATCGGCCTGGTCCAGTGACCGACTCCGACACCCTCGGCCGGAGCGCGGTGGTCGCACCGCGCTCCGGCTGGAGCGGAGATCGCATCGGCGAGCTGGTCTTCGCCGGCCTCGTGCTGGCGCTCGGCATCTACACGTTCGTCGGATCCTTCGCGATCCGCACGCCCGCCGGTGCGCAGGTCGGTCCGCGCGTGTTCCCCTACCTCGTGGCGGCGATCCTCGTCGTCTCGGGTGTCGCCCTGGTCATCGGGGTCCTGCGAGGTCGTCTCGGCGCCCGCGAGGAGGGCGAGGACATCGATCCCGACGCGAAGACCGACTGGTGGACGATCGCGAAGATCGTGTCGCTGATCATCGCCTCGATCCTGCTGCTCGAGATCCTCGGATGGTGGATGGTCGGAGCGATCCTCTTCGGCGGCACCGCCTGGAGCCTCGGCGCGAAGCGCTGGTGGATGGCCTACCTGGTCGGTCTCGTCCTCGGGATCGGAACGCAGATCCTGTTCGGTGAAGGACTCGGCCTCTTCCTCCCCCGGGGGATGCTGTTCGACGCGTGGTACGGCCCCGGGCCGCTGTTCGGATAGGAACCGACGACATGGACAACTTCCAGCTCCTCATCGAGGGCTTCGCCACCGCGATGCAGCCGCAGTACCTTCTCTTCGCGTTCCTGGGCGTCGTGATCGGCACCGCCGTCGGCGTGCTCCCCGGGATCGGGCCCGCCATGACCGTGGCTCTGCTTCTGCCGCTGACCTATTCGCTCCCGCCGACGGCGGCCATCGTCATGTTCGCCGGCATCTACTACGGCGGGATGTACGGCGGATCGACCACCAGCATCCTGTTGAACACCCCGGGTGAATCGGCCTCGGTCATCACCGCCATCGAGGGCAACAAGATGGCGAAGCTCGGTCGGGGCGCCGCGGCGCTGGCGACCGCCGCGATCGGCTCGTTCGTCGCCGGCACCATCGCCACCGTGCTGCTGACCCTGTTCGCCCCGATCATCGCCCAGTTCGCGGTGAATCTGTCTCCGGCGGACTTCGTCGCCCTCATCGTGGTGGCCTTCATCACCGTCGGTGCTCTTCTCGGCTCCTCGGTCCCGCGCGGACTCGCCTCGCTCGGCGTGGGTCTGTTCCTCGGACTCGTGGGAACCGAACAGACCACGGGCCAGGCGCGGTACACGATGGGGGTTCTCGCCCTGTCCGACGGCATCAGCGTCGTGCTCGTCGCCGTCGGGCTCTTCGCCCTCGGCGAGACGCTCTATGTCGCGGCTCGCCTGCGGCACGGTCCGATCCCGATCATCCCGGTCACGCGGGGCTGGCGGAACTGGATGACCCGCGAGGACTGGCGCCGCTCGTGGCGACCCTGGCTGCGCGGCACGTTCATCGGGTTCCCCATCGGCACGATCCCCGCCGGCGGGGCCGACGTCGCGACCTTCCTGTCATACGCCGCCGAGAAGAAGGTCTCCAAGAACAAACAGCAGTTCGGACGCGGCGCCATCGAGGGCGTGGCCGGGCCGGAAGCCGCCAACAACGCCGCTGCGGCCGGAGTGCTCGTTCCGTTGCTGACCCTCGGCCTGCCGACGACGGCCACCGCCGCCATCATCATCACGGCGTTCCAGTCGTACGGCATCCAGCCCGGCCCGCAGCTCTTCCAGAACCAGGGCGATCTGGTCTGGGCGCTCATCGCCAGCCTCTACATCGGCAACCTGCTGCTGATCATCCTCAACCTGCCGTTGGCAGGCATCTGGGTCAAGCTGCTGCAGATCCCGCGTCCGTATCTGTACGCCGGCATCCTGCTGTTCGCCACGCTCGGCGCCTACGCGGTCAGCTTCTCGGTGCTCGACATCCTGATCCTGCTGATCGTCGGCACGCTCGGCTACTTCATGCGGCGCTTCGGGTACCCGATCGCACCGCTCATCGTCGGGCTGATCCTCGGACCGATGGGGGAGCAGCAGCTGCGCAAGGCGCTGCAGCTCAGCCAGGGCAACGTCGCCGACCTCTTCCTGCACCCGTTCGCGGCGATCTGCTACATCCTGCTGGCGGTGTTCCTCGTCGCGGGGCTCTGGCTCAAGCGTCGCCAGAACCGCTACGAACACGCTCTGGAGGCGTCGCTGGCGGCCACGACATCACCGGCGACGGCCATCGATCGCATGTGGGCGCCGGGTGAGCGGCCGACCGACGTGTCGACCGCGACGATCCGCACCGAGGAGGCCTCCCGGCGAAAAGCTGCGGGAACCTCGGAGGACGATCCGGGCCGGCAGACCTAACCGGACTCGGCGGCGTCGTCCAGCAGCAGCCGGGCGGCGTTGCCGATGACCGCGCTGTAGGTCGGATAGGCGAACTTGACCTTCGCGAGGGTGGCGACGTCGATGCCGGCGGCCATCGCGGTAGTGACGGCCTGGATCACCTCGACCGCGTTCTCGCCGACCGCGTGCGCGCCGACGATGAGGCTGCGACGGCTGTCGCAGATGAGCTTGAGGAACCCGACGGCCCGATCGTCGATGAGTGCACGTTCGAGGTCCGAGTACTGCGCGACGGCGACGAGGCAGTCGGGCATGCGCTCTCGGGCCTCTTCTTCGGTCAGCCCCACGCCGGCGAAGTCCGGGTCGGTGAACGCCCCCACCGGCAGCAGATGGTGGGGCGTGCGGTGATCGACGCCCAGCACGGCGTTCTCGGCGGCGGCCTCGGCCTCGAACCTCGCCGCCTGCACGAGCATCGACTGCCCGTTGACGTCGCCGACGGCGAAGATGTGCGACGCCGACGTGCGGAAGTCCCCGTCGACGGGGATGTACGAGCCCGACACCTCGACCCCGGCATCCTCGAGGCCGATGTCGGCGATCGCCCCGGGCCAGCCGGTCGCCATGATGACGGCGCCGAACGACTCGGTGCGGGTGTCGTCGCCGTCCCGCCAGGTGAGGGCGATCGCTCCGTCGTCGGTCTGCTCGAGGCCGTCGACGCCCGCGATGCCGGTGCGCACGGTGATGCCGTGGGTCGTGTACTCGGCGGTGATCGCCTCGGCGACCCCGGCATCCGATGTCATCAGGATGCGCGGAGCCACATCGAACAGGCTCACGTCGACACCGAACGAGTCGAGGATCGTCGCGACCTGGGTGCCGGTGTTGCCGCCGCCGATGATCGCGACGCGATCGGGCAGGGCGGGGACCGTGAGCAGGTGCTCGGGCACGAGGGCGAGCTCGGCACCGGGGATCGGCAGCAGCCGGGAGTGCCCGCCGACGCAGATGATGGTGGACGTCGCGCTCACGCGGCGACCCGATGCGACGGCGATGGTGTGGGCGTCTTCGAACCGGGCGAGCCCCTCCCGCACGATCGTGACTCCGGCATCCACGAGTCTCTGCTCGTCGCTCTTGCTGTCGCGCACCGCCTCGACGCGTTCCTGCACGCGTGCGACCGCAGCCGGCCAGTCCAGCGCCGGCTCGTCGACACGGATGCCGAATGCTCGCGCTCCGCGGATGTCGCGCATCAGCCGCGCGGCGCGGGCGAGCGCGCGTGTGGGCACGCAGCCCGTGTTGACGCACGTGCCCCCGAACCGATCGGATGCCTCGAGCAGAACGACCCGCGCCCCGAGCCCTGCGGCACGCAGCGCCGCCGATGTTCCGGCGGGACCGCCGCCGATGACGGCCACGTCGTACTCGTCGGCCATGGATCCTCCTCGAACGTGTGACCAGTATGGCGGGGCTCGGCACCCCGTCAGGCCGTGCCCGGAGGTGCCGTCGAGTCCCGCACGATGAGCTCCGAGGCCAGGCGCACCTGGGTGCTGGCGAGGTTCTCGCCCCGCGCCAGCGCCAGGAGCAGCCTCGTCGCCTCGGACGCCATGTTCGCGAGAGGCTGCCGCACGGTCGTCAGCTGCGGAGTGACCCAGCGGCACAGATCGACGTCGTCGAATCCCACCACCGAGAGGTCTTCAGGGATCCGCAGTCTGCGCGCCCGCGCTGCGAGGTAGACCCCGTACGCCTGCTCGTCGGAACCGCTGATGATGGCGGTCGGTCGATCGGCGAGATCGAGGAGTTCCCCGCCGAGACGCTCACCGCCCGCCGTGAGCGAGTCTCCTTCGCGTACGAGCGAGGTGTCACGAGGGAGCTTGTTCCTGCCCAGCGCGGAGATGTAGCCGTCGAGGCGGTCCTGGTGGCACTCGAGGTTCATGGGTCCGGTGATGTAGCCGATCCTGCGGTGCCCCAGCGCCAGCAGATGCTCGGTGGCCTCTCGCCCGCCGACCCAGTCCGTCGCCGACACCGTGGCGTAGGCGTCGGTGTCGGTTCCGACCGGGTCGATCACCACGACGGGCACGTGGAGGCGGGACAGCTCGTCCCGTGCGCTCGGATCCAGCTCCGAGACGACCAGCACGACGCCGTCGGTGCCTCGCGCGGCGAGTCTCTCGATCCAATCGGGCGAGCCCGCGGGCCGGCCGTCTGTCGCGGTGACGACCAGATCGGCCCCCGCCCGCGCAGCCTCTGCCTGAGCACCGCGAAGCAGTTCGGTGGCCCACTGGGTCTCGAGGCTCGAGATCACGAAGTCGATCAGCGACGTGCCGCGGCGCGGCTTGCGCCGCTCATAGCCCCGATCCTCGAGCAGACGCTCGATCTCCTGTCGCTTCGGCGCGGAGATGCCGGGACGGCCGTTGAGGACTCGCGACACCGTCGGCACCGACACCCCGGCGGCGGAGGCGATCTCCGCGAGAGTTGCGTTCTGCTCTGCCACCCAGATCCCTCTTCCTGGCGCGGGCCCGAAGTCCCCCGAACGGTTGACGTCGATCGCTTCCACAGCCTACAGTAGCAAATGCGCAACTTGCACAGTAAATTACGTGAATCCGGCAGAGGTGTTGCGCGACAAGTTGTTCATGCATCTGACTCATCGCGGAGTTGATCCGCATGCCCGTATCCGCGGGTGTCCACTCAAGGAGGAATCAATGTCAAAGCAGACATTCAGATGGCGCCGAGGCAGCGCCATCGCCATCGCGGGCGCGGCGGTCTTCGCCCTCGCCGCCTGTTCCGGCGCAGCCGACCAGGGCGGCGGCGACGACGCGGGTTCGGCCACGGAAGGCGACATCACGTGGTGGGGCTGGACGCCGGACAAGCCGCTCGCCGACAAGCTCATCGCCTCGTTCAACGAGGAGTACCCCGACATCACGGTCGAGTTCGTCTCGAAGCCGATCGACACCTACGACTCGGTTCTCGGACCGGCCATCACCTCCTCCGACGGTCCGGACGTGTTCAACGTCGCGCCGGGCTCGGCCAACGGCGGGGTGCAGACCTTCCAGGCAGGCGCGATCGATCTCGGTCCCGCCGTCGAAGAAGCCCTCGGCGCGGACTGGCAGGACCAGCTCGCCTCATCCGGCGTCGACGGACTCACGGTGGACGACAAGGTCGTCGGCCTCTCGGCCGGTGCCGTGTACTCGGGCAGCATCTGGATCAACCAGGACATCTTCGACGAGTTCGGTCTGGCCGCGCCGACGGACTACGACGAGTGGCTCGCCGTGTGCGAAACGCTGCAGGCCGCCGATCAGGGCTGCTTCGTGCAGGGCGCCGGTCAGTGGGCGTTCGACATGGACACCTTCGAGGCGATCATGCAGAACGTCCAGCCGGGCGCCTATGTCGAAGCTTCGCTCGGCGAGCTGAGCTACACCGATCCCGTCTTCGTCGAGGGCATGGAGATCTGGAAGTCGCTGTTCGACGACGGCATCATGCAGGAGGGCGCCATCGGGCTGCAGCAGTACCCCGATGCGAACAACGCCTTCATGTCGGGTGAGTACGCCATGGTGATGATGGGCAGCTGGTACACCCAGTACACCGTGCGCGACTCGATGATCGCGGCGATGGAGGCCGCGGGGGTCTCCAACCCCGAGCCGTTCACGATGATCCCGATCCAGTTCCCGGATGTCGCGGGCACCGGCGACACGGGACTGATGTTCGGCGACGCCGACTACGGGCTCGCGGTGAGCGCCAAGTCCGAGCAGCAGTCGGCTGCGACGACCTTCGCGCTGTGGCTGTCGACATCCGAAGCGGGCCAGCAGGCCGTGGCCAACACGCTCAACAACATCCCCTCCCTCAAGGGTGTGCAGCCGCAGTGGGACGACATCGATCTGGTGAATTCCGACGCGCAGCTGTCGGCTCTGCAGGAGTACACCGAGATCGCCGCTGCCTCCACGCAGCCTCGATTCGCCACCGTCAGCGCGGAGCTCAACACCGCGTTCCGTGACGCCCTGATCGGTGTCGCGACGGGCGACGTCGAGATCGAGCAGGCTCTGGAGAACCTCCAGAGCGTGGTCGACGCGCAGTAGTGACCGATCCTTCCGGGCGGACGCCGGCCGTTCGCCCGGAAGGACCCCACCGAGCAATGGAGCTTCGATGAACACGCTGACCGTACGGGCGCGTGCCGGCGATCCGGCGCCACCGCCCGTCGCCTCCCCGACACGGAAGCGTCGTCGGGTCTTGTTCGGGGCAGGTATGCCCTGGATCCTCCCGGCGCTCATCCTCGTGATCGGCATGATCTACTTCGCAATCGGGTACACGGGCTACGTGTCCACGCTCGACTGGAACGGATTCATCCTCAGCCCGTCCGAGCCCGTCGGCGGAGCCAACTACGCGACGATGTTCCAGGACCCGGTGTTCTGGCGCGCGATCTGGCACACCGCCCTCTTCTTCGTGGTCACCTTCACGATCCAGACCGTGCTGGGTTTCACGTTCGCCGCGCTCATGCACTCCAAGATCCACCTCGCTCCGGTCTACAAGGTGATCATCTTCGTCCCCACGGTGCTCGCGCCCGCCACCATGGCTCCCGTCTTCCGGTCGATCTTCGATGCCGGCGGTCAGTTCAACGACCTCCTCGACTTCGTCGGACTGGGGTTCCTCACCCAACCGTGGCTCGCCCAGCCCGAGACGGCGATGCCCGTCGTGATGGCGATCACGATCTGGCAGTGGACGGGTCTGACCTTCATCCTCTTCTACGCCGCGATGGCCCAGATCGAGCCCGAGATCCTCGAGGCCGCCCGCGTCGACGGTGCGAGCAACCTCCGCACACTGCGGTCCATCGTCTGGCCGATGTGCATGGGAACGACCATCGCGCTGGCGACCCTCGGGATCATCGGCGCCCTGAAGACCTTCGACGTTCCGTACCTGGTGACGAAAGCGGGACCCAACCATGCCACCGAGTTCCTCGGGACGTACATCTACCAGACGATGGTGCAGGAGAAGAACTTCGGCTACGCCGCGGCGATCTCCGTCGCGCTGCTGGTGCTCGCCGTCGGCGGCGGCGTGCTCATGAGCCTCCGTCGTCGGCAGAGGGAGAGCTGAGCACCATGTTCGAACTGCGCTCCCGCCGATCGCGCTTCGGCGTCCAGGTGCTCGCCACGATCATCGTCCTCCCCTATCTGGCGGCGCTGGTCGCGATGGTGACGGGCTCCTTCGCCGGACAGGGATGGGGCAACTACGCCAAGGTCTTCGCGACCGGCGTCGTGCCGACCTACTTCCTCAACACGGTCATCGTCGCGGCGTCGACGATCGCCATCGTCTACGTGTGCACGATGCTCGCCGCGTTCGGATTCGCGAAGCTCCGGATCAGGGGCAAGGAGGTCTGGTTCTGGCTCCTTCTCGCGGCTCTCACCATGCCCGAAGCGGTTCTGCTGACGCCCCTGTTCGTCACCGCCTCCACCCTCGACATCTACAACGAGCTGATCGCGGTGATCCTGCCTCTGGCAGCACTCCAGGTGCCGTTCACGATCCTCCTCGCCCGCAGCTTCTTCGAGGGCATCCCGACCGAACTGATGGAAGCCGGCCGCGTCGACGGTGCGGGCATCGTCCGGGTGTTCTGGCACATCGTGCTCCCTCTCACGAGGCCGATCGGCGGCGCCATCGTGGTGCTCACCCTCATCAACAGCTGGAACGCGTTCCTCATCCCGCTCCTGATGCTGAACGATCCCGGCAAGCAGGTCGTGACCCTCCTGCCGTCGTTCTTCACGAGCCAGTACACCAACGACCAGACGGGAGTCCTGGCGGCCGCGGTCATCACCGCTGTTCCCGTGATCGTGGCCTATCTGCTGCTCCAGCGCTCGTTCGAGCGCGGTCTGGCGGCTGGGGCGCTCAAGTGAGCGGTCAGCTCGCCGGTCAGCTCGCCGTCATCACCGGAGCGACCTCCGGGATCGGATTCGCCGTCGCGCAGCGGTTCATCGCGGAGGGCGCCGACGTCATCATCACGGGAACCGATCGCGAACGCGGTGAGGCTGCTCGAGCAGCCCTCGGGGCGCGGGCGGAGGTGTTGCTGGCGGATTCCGCCACGATCGCCGACCTCGACCGGTTGGCGGCGGCAGTCGCGGCATCCGGTCGTCCGGTCGACGTCCTCGTCGCCAACGCCGGTCGGGACATCCCCGCCACGGCGGTGCTCGAGACGGCCGTCTCCGAGTTCGACCACGTGTCGGATCTCAACTTCCGCGGGACGTTCTTCGCCGTTCAGCGCCTCGCCCCGTTGATGAGCGACGGGGGTCGCATCGTCCTCGTGTCGTCGATCGCCGGACACAACGGAGGCCCCGGGCATGCCGTGTACAACGCGACGAAGGCGGCGGTGCGCTCGCTCGCCCGCACCCTGACGTCCGAACTGCGTGGGCGCGGCATCCGTGCCAATGCGGTCAGTCCCGGTCCCACGGCGACGGACGGGTTCGCGCAGTTCACCGGAGGCTCCGCAGCCGTCGAGCGCGCCGTCGCCGACATGGTGCCGGTCGGGAGGATCGGCAGACCCGACGAGGTGGCAGCGGCCGTGCTCTTCCTCGCAAGTGCGGAATCCAGCTTCATCGCCGGGGCAGAACTCGTCGTCGACGGCGGCATGAGTCAAGTGTGAGCGGGACTCCCGCCATCGAAATGAAAGGTGACAACGTGTCAGTACCAGTGAGATTCGCCGTCGTGGGCACGGGGTGGAGGTCCGACTTCCACATCCGCATGGCGCGCGCCGCACCCGACCGGCTCGAAGCCGTGGCAGTGGTCGCGAACTCGGATGCGGCCGCGGAACGCACGGCCGCGAAGTGGGGCATCCCCGTCGTGCGCACCCTCGAGGACGCGCTCGCGTTCGCGCCCGACTTCGTCATCGCAGCCGTGTCCTGGCCGTCGATGCCCTCGGTCGTCACCGAGCTCGTCGCGCTGGGTGCGCATGTGCTCGCCGAGACACCACCGGCGCCGACCGCTGACGGGCTGCGCGAGCTCTGGTCGGCGGTGGGTGGGAGCAGTCTCGTCCAGGTCGCCGAGCAGTACATGCTGATGCCGGGGCACGCGTCGCGTCTCGCGATCGCCCGCAGCGGCGTCATCGGCGTCCCGACGGCGGTGCAGGTCGCCTCGACGCACCTGTATCACGCGACGGCGATCATGCGCAGCCTGCTGGATGTCGGGATGGACGAGGCCGTCGTGAACGCGCGGACCTTCTCCGCTCCGCAGGCCGACCCGCTCACGTTCGACGGGTGGGTCGAGGATCCGTCTCCCTCCCCGAAGACGACCACCATCGCGACGCTGGACTTCGGGGACGGCCGGATGGGGCTGTACGACTTCGTCGACAACCAGTGGTGGAACCCCCTGCTGGCGCGGCGCATCGTCGTGCGCGGATCCCTCGGCGAGATCGTCGACGACACCGTGACGCACCTCACCGGCGAAGGCGTGATCATCTCGCCGATCTCGTACCGTCGCACCGGCGTCGACATGAACCTGGAAGGGAACGAGGTCGTGTCCGCGTCCTTCGAGGGTCATCTCGTGTACGAGAACCCGTGGCGCGGATGCCGCTTCTCCGAGGACGACATCGCGGTGGCGTCTTTCCTCGAGCAGACGGGACGGTGGGCGCGCGGCGACGGACCCGAGCCGTACCCGCTCGCTGACGCCTGCCAAGACCATCTGCTCGGCCTCGCCATCGAAGAGTCCGCTCGAACCGGCGCCGACGTGCGCGTAACCAAGGAGGTATGGGCCTGATGCCCCTCGTCACCATCGAAATCGCTGACACCGTCCCCGTCGAGACGCGTTTGACCTACGCGGCCGCCGTCAACGCGGGCCTCGTCGAAGGATTGGGCATGGATGCGGAGGACCGCTTCCAGGTCATCCATCCGCTGCCCGCCGACCACATCGTCGCAGACCCCCATTACCTGGGCGGCGACCGCCGCGACGTGGTCTATGTGCGCATCCTCATGGTGAAGATGTACGACGCGCAGACGAAGGCCCGCATGTTCGAGGCGGTCGCCCGCAACCTCGAGCAGGAGGGTGTGCGCCCGGACGACGTCTTCATCGCCGTCACCGAGAACACGCTCGACGACTGGTATCCCGGCGCTCGGGGAGAACGATGACGGCGATCGCCGGGTTGGACCATCGCATCGCCGCCGCGCGCGTGGTCGTGCTCGATCCGGCGGGCCGCCCGCTCGATTCGGCGTCGGTCGCCGTCGAGCAGGTGCGCCATGCGTTCGGGTTCGGCAACATCGGCTTCGACTTCGTCGAGTGGATCGGGGGTCCTCCCGAAACGGTCGGCGGCAGCGCGTCGGAGGTCTTCGGCGGTCTCATCCCGCCTGATCCGGAATCACTCGCGGAGTCGTGGCTGCAGCTGTTCAACATGGTCACGCTCCCGTTCTACTGGCGCGGGTTCGAGCCCGTGCGCGGCCGGCCTGAGACGGCGCGCATGCGCCGGACGGCCGAGTGGTTCGCGTCGCGGGGAGTCACGGTCAAGGGGCATCCTCTGCTCTGGCACACCCTCGCGCCCGAGTGGCTGCTCGACGAAGACGAGCACAGCGTCGAGACGGTCATCCGGGAGCGGATCCGCCGCGAGGTGACCGAGTTCGCCGGTGTCGTGGACGTGTGGGACGCCATCAACGAGGCCGTCATCCTTCCCGTGTTCACCGCAGAGGACAACGCGGTCACCCGTCTGGCCCGGCGAAAGGGACAGATCGCCACCGTGAAGATGGCCTTCGACGAAGCGCGCGCCGCGAATCCGGCGGTCCGGCTCGTCCTGAACGACTTCGATCTGTCGGCGAGCTACGAGCGTCTGATCGAAGAGTGCCTGGATGCCGGCATCCGGATCGACGCACTCGGGGTGCAGACCCACATGCACCAGGGCTATCGGGGCGAAGAGCAGATCGGGGAGATCCTCGAGCGCTTCTCCCGGTTCGGTCTGCCGCTGCAGCTCACCGAGACGACGCTGCTGTCCGGCGCCCTCATGCCCTCGCACATCGTGGACCTCAACGACTACCAGGTGGATTCCTGGCCGTCGACGGCCGAGGGTGAAGCCCGGCAGGCGGATGAGATCGTGCGGCACTACCGCAACGTCGTTGCGCATCCCGCGGTCGAGTCGCTCACGTACTGGGGCATAACCGACCACGGCGCCTGGCTCGGCGCGCCGTCTGGCCTCGTGCGCGCGGACGGATCGCCGAAACCCGCCTACGAGGCTCTGCGCGCTCTGATCCGCGAGGAGTGGTGGTACGCACCGACGCATATGACGACGGATGCCGACGGCGCGATCGCGATCAGCGGCTTCGCCGGGCGATACCGGATCACCACATCGCAGGGATCGGTCGAGATCGACCTTCACCCCGGCCACAGCGACACGGTCGTCGAGACCGGACGCTAGAGGCTCCACGCGAGCGCAGCTGCCACAGGAGGGCACATTGGCACATTCGACGACGACCGGCGCGACCACGCGGGCGAGCACCGACGAGATCGTCGGCATCGCCTCCGACGCGGTGTCAGCGGCGCGCGATGCGACGCGAGCGGAGCGAGCCGAGTGGCTCACCCGGGTCGCGACGCTGCTGGAGGAGGAGGCGGGCGACCTGGTCGAGATCGCCGACCGCGAGACGCATCTCGGAGCGCCCCGGCTGCGGGGCGAGATCCGGCGCACCACGGCTCAGCTGCGCCTCTTCGCGGATGTCGTCCGGGAAGGCTCCTACCTCGAGGCCTCGGTGGACAGCGCCGATCCGGGCGCGTCACCCCCGCGCCCGGAGATCAGGCGGTTCCTGCGGCCGCTCGGCGTGGTCGCGGTGTTCTCGGCGTCGAACTTCCCGTTCGCCTTCTCGGTCGCCGGCGGTGACACCGCGGCCGCGTTCGCCGCCGGGTGTCCCGTGATCGTCAAGGCGCACTCCGGTCACCTCGAGCTCTCGCGCCGGACCGCGGACGTCGTCCGTCGCGGATTGGACGAGGCGGGCGCACCCGCCGGAATGCTCGGGCTCGTCGAAGGCCGCGACGCCGGCGTCGCCCTCGCCCAGGCGCGGCATGTGCGGGCGGTCGCCTTCACCGGATCGCTCTCGGGTGGCCGGGCCCTTCTCGAGGTCACGTCGAATCGACCGGATCCGATCCCGTTCTTCGGCGAGCTGGGGAGCGTGAACCCCGTCATCGTCACCCCCGGCGCGGTGGATGTGCGCCGAGACGAGCTGACGGCGGGGCTCGTCGAATCCTTCACGCTGGGCGGAGGGCAGTTCTGCACGAAGCCGGGAGTCGTGTTCGTGCCCGCGGGATTCGCGTCCACGGGTCTGCTTCGGCAGGTTGTGGAGTCCACGCCGGGCTTCACGCTGCTCACGGACCGGATCACAGAGGCCTTCGCGCCCAGCGTCGCCCGACTTCTCGCCGCGGGCGAGGTCGACATCGTCGCCGCCGGCGCCCAGGAGCACGGCCGCGCTGCCGCCACCGTGCTCCGCACCTCCGTCCACGACTTCGTGAGTCACAGCGGCACCCTGCTCGAAGAGTGCTTCGGTCCGCTGACCCTCCTCGTCGAGTACACCGATCTCGACGACGTGAGTGACGCCGTCTCGCACATCGAGGGATCCCTCACGGCGACCATCCACGCACAGCCCGGCGAAGACGTGGCCGGGCTCGTCGACGTGCTGTCGGAACGAGCGGGCCGCGTGCTCTTCGACGGATGGCCGACGGGAGTGGCCGTCACCTGGGGGCAGCACCACGGTGGACCGTGGCCCGCGACGACGACCCAGCACACGTCGGTGGGTGCGACCTCGATCCGGCGATTCCTGCGCCCGATCGCCTACCAGCACGCCCCCGCGGCGCTCCTGCCCGCCGATCTCGGGGACGAGGGTCTGAACCGGATCCCCCATCGGGTCGACGGGCGGCTCATCGTGCCGTCCCCGGGGGATCCGATCGACGGCGACGCGCCCGAGAGGACGGCACGACGATGAGCAGTGAGAACATCGGCGGCTCCACCCGGAGAAGTGCCGCCTGGTACGACGGTGACGACCGCAACACCTATCTCCACCGGGCGTGGATGCGCAGAGGGCTTCCCGACCACGCCTTCGACGGCAGGCCGAACATCGCGATCGCGAACACGGCTTCCGACCTCACCCCGTGCAACTCGCATCTCGACGAGATCGCGCAGAGCGTGAAGAACGGGGTCTACGAAGCGGGCGGCATCCCCTTCAACCTCCCCGTCGTGTCGTTGGGTGAGACGACGGTGCGGACGACGGCGATGCTGTGGCGGAACATGGCGGCGATGGCCATGGAAGAGCTGTTCCGCGCGAACCCGATCGACGGGCTGGTGCTCCTCGGCGGCTGCGACAAGACCATTCCCGCACTCCTCATGGCTGCGGCATCGGTGGGCATCCCCGCCATCGTCGTTCCCGGAGGGCCGATGCTCAACGGAACCTTTCGAGGCAAGCCCCTGGGCTGCGGCACGGACGTCTGGAAGCTCAGCGAGGAGGTGCGGGCCGGGCAGCTGGATGCCGACTACTTCGTGTCGTCCGAGTCCTCGATGATCCGAAGCCGCGGGCACTGCAACACGATGGGCACCGCCTCGACGATGGCCTGTGTCGCGGAAGCGCTCGGGATGTCGCTCCCCGGGATCGCCGGCATCCCCGCCTCGGACAGCCGTCTGCTGGAGTTCGCCCACGCGACCGGACGACGATCGGTCCGCCTGGTCGAAGAAGGCTGCGCGCCGGCCGACATCATGACACCTGCGGCGTTCCACAACGCGATCGTCGCCTTGGCGGCGATCGGCGGCTCGACGAATGCCGTGGTCCACCTCCTCGCCATCGCCGGGCGGCTGGGTGTGGGATTGGAGCTCGACGACTTCGACCGGATCGGGGCCGATGTGCCTCTCCTGGTGAACCTCCAGCCCGCGGGGCGCTTCCTGATGGAGGACCTGTTCCGCGCGGGCGGGTTCCTCGCGGTGATGAAAGAGGTGCGACATCTGCTGGATCCCGACGCGGTGACCGTGGCCGGGCGCCCGTTCGTCGACGAGCTGGATGCTCCGGAGGTCTGGGACCGCGACGTGATCCGCGGCGCGGACGATCCGTTGCAGGCGGCTGCGGGGATCGCGGTGCTGCGGGGGAACCTCGCCCCCACCGGAGCCATCATCAAACCGGCGGCCGCGAGTCCCGAGCTCCTCCAGCACCGCGGGCCGGCGGTGGTGTTCGACTCGGTCGAAGACATGCGTGCCCGCATCGACGACCCCGACCTCGACGTCGATGAGAACTCCGTCCTCGTCCTGCGTGGATGCGGTCCGCGCGGCTACCCCGGCATGCCCGAGGTGGCGAACATGCCGCTTCCCCAGCGCGTTCTCGACAGGGGGGTGCGCGACATGGTGCGGGTCTGCGACGGGCGGATGAGCGGGACGGCGTATGGGACCGTGGTGCTGCACGTGACGCCGGAGGCGGCCGCGGGTGGCACCCTCGCTCTGGTGCAGGACGGCGACCTGATCGACCTCGACGTCGCCGCACGCACCCTCACCCTCCTGGTCTCCGACGAGGAATTGGCAGCGCGAGTGCCGTCGCCGCGGCTCGCCGCCGCATACGCGACCGCCTCACGCGGATGGCAGCAGCTCTACATCGACCATGTGCAGCAGGCTGATTCGGGGGCTGATCTCGACTTCCTCGTCGGTGGTACCGGCCAGGACGTCATGCGTGAGTCACACTGAGCCCGGCATCACGAGGAGAGACATGACACAGACCGTCAGAGCAGCCGTGCTGCGCGCATTCGGTTCACCGCTGGAGATCGAGGAGATCGAGCTCAGTGACCCCGGCCCCGGCGAGCTGCTCGTCGAGATCGAGGCCGCCGGGGTGTGCCATTCGGACCTGCACTACCTGCGCGGTGACCTGCGGTGCCCGCTCCCCGTCGTCCCCGGGCATGAGGGTGCGGGCCGGGTGCTCCAGCTCGGCCCGGGGGCAACCGGTGACATCGCCGTCGGCGACCGTGTCGCCCTGCTGTGGCGTCCGAACTGCGGGCGTTGTGCGCAGTGCATCTCGGGCAGACCGATCATGTGCGAGTTCGGCCCCGTCCAGGCGCGATCGGGTGGGCTCCTGGACGGCACGACGCGCATGAGCTCGGGCGGCGGCCCCGTGCACCACCTCCTCGGTGTGTCGTGCTTCGCCGAGCGGGTCGTGGTTCCCGAACGGAGCGTGGTCTTCGTGCCGAAGGACATCCCGGCAGAGGTGGCCGCGATCGCCGGATGCGCCGTGATCACGGGCGTGGGCGCGGTGCGGAACGTCATCGGCTCGTGCATCGGTGATCCCGTCGTCGTGATGGGTGCCGGCGGCGTCGGGCTCGCAGCGCTCATGGGGGCGCGGCTCGCCGGAGCGTCGCCGATCATCGCCGTGGACATCGATCGGTCCAAGCTCGCGCTCGCCGAAAGACTGGGAGCGACGCACACCGTCGATGCGCGGGACGGCGATGCGGTCGAGCAGGTGCTGTCGCTGGTCGCCGGCGGAGTGCGGTGGGTGATCGAGGCGATCGGCCGCCCCGAGACGCTGACGTCGGCCGTGGCGATGCTCGCACCCGGCGGCACGGTCGTCGCTGTCGGGCTCGGACGCGCCGGCCAATCGTTCGAGGTGCCGATCAACGAGCTCGTGCAGCGGCAGAAGAGGATCGTGGGATCGCTCTACGGATCCTCGATCCCGCAGCTCGACCTGCCGCGGATCTTCGATCTGTATCGGAGCGGCGCCCTGCCCCTCGGCGAGCTGATCGGCGAGAGCTATCCGCTCGATCGCATCAACGACAGCTTCGATGCGCTCCAGGGCGACGCGGTGGGCCGATCGATCGTCTACCCGGGTCGATGAAGGGCGAACCGGTGGCATACGCGACGTACCCCAGCCTCGAGGGCCGGACGGTCATCGTGACCGGCGGATCGACCGGACTCGGTGCGGAGTTCGTGCGTCAGTTCGCGGCCCAGGGCGCCCGGGTCGGCTTCGTGGACATCGACGTCGTGAACGGGGAGGCGCTCGCCGCCGAACTCGGCGAATCCGTGTGCTTCGTCCCCTGCGACGTGCGCGACGTCGGGGATCTGGAGCGCGCGATCGACGACCTCGTTCGTCGCCTCGGACCGGTCACCGTGCTCATCAACAACGCCGCGCACGACGAGCGCCACTCCATCGACCAGCTCGACGTCGACTATTGGGACGACCGCATGGCCGTCAACCTGAGGCACCAGTTCTTCGCCTCCCGTCGCGTCGCGCCGGTCATGAAGGCGGCCGGCGGCGGATCGATCATCAACCTCGGGTCGATCAGCGCGCACATCGATCTCGTCGACCTGGTCGGGTACATCACCGCGAAAGCCGGGATCGAGGGGATGACGCGCACGATGGCGCGGGAGCTCGGCCCCGACCGCATCCGGGTGAACTGCGTGATTCCGGGGTGGGTGATGACCGAGCGCCAGCTGAGTCAGGTCGTGACGCCCGAATCGCTGGCGCACATCGAACGGAACCAGTGCCTCGTCGACCGGCTGAATCCCGACGATGTCGCGCGGCTCGTCCTGTGGCTCGCCGCGGACGACTCCGCGATGTGCACGGCGCAGAACTGGGTGGTCGACGGTGGCTGGCTCTGAGTCGCCGCGCCGGCCACCGGCGTGGATCGGCGACCACGCGGTGTTCCACGGCGAGGGGGCGTTCTGGGACGGAACGGCGAACCGCCTGAGGTACGTCGACATGCTCGCCGGCGACATCATGAGCGCTTCACCGACCGGTGCGGTGCGGGATCACGTGGGCGATGTCGTCGCCCTTGTGCGCGATCGCCGGGGTGGGGGATACGTCGCAGCCGTCGAGCGCGGCTTCGTCCTGCTCGACGATCGCCTACGCGTCGAGCGGACCATCGCCGTCTTCGACGACCCCGGCGTGCGCATGAACGAGGGTGCCTGCGACGCGTCCGGGCGGCTGTTCTGCGGGTCGATGGCGTACGACGCCCGGCAGGGCGCGGGGCGGATGTACCGCCTCGACCCCGATCTCAGCGTGCATGTCGTGATGGATTCGGTCACGATCCCGAACGGGCTCGTCTGGACCGACGGTGGCGCGAAGGCGCTGCACGCCGACACGGGGGAACGCGCGGTGCACTCCTACGAGTACGACGCCGAGCGAGGGGTCTTCGGAGCTCGCGACGTGTTCATCGACTTCGGCGATGGTGCTGCCGCCCCCGATGGGATGGCGCTCGATCGGGAGGGAGGGCTCTGGGTCGCGATGTGGGGTGGGGGCGCCGTGCGGCGATATGACAGTCGGGGGCGGCTCGTCGCCGTGATCGACCTGCCCGTCACCAACGTCACCTCGTGCGCGTTCGGCGGAGAGCACGGGATGACGTTGTTCGTCACGACCTCTCGACAGGGCATCGACGCGGGGTCCGAGCCGCAGGCCGGACTCGTGTACGCGATCGACGTCGACGTCGAGGGTGCTCCGGTGCACCCCTTCGCAGGCTGAGCGCCTGCGATCGATCGCGTCAGTTCGGGGGACCGGACTCGGCGCGCTGAGCGACCATCGGCAGGGCGAGCGCCGCCGAGATGCACAGGACTCCGGCGACGAAGACGAGCGCGGGCAGCACGGGGGAGGCGAAGGACGACCCCACGAGGTACATGCCGCCGAGGAAGAGAACTGCGTAGCCGAAGAAGAGCATCGACGACCTCCTGGTGTCTGAACGGATGTCTTCTGTCTAGTCTCCCTCACGCGTGGGGAGAAGGGGTCGACACGCGGTGACGGCGTAGCCTGGTCCCGTGAGCGCCTATGTCTCGGCGTTCGAGCTGTTCTCCATCGGAGTAGGACCCTCGAGCTCCCACACGGTCGGCCCGATGCGGGCGGCCCTCGATTTCGCCGTGCGCCTGCGCGACCTCGACCTGCTCGACGGCGTCCAGCGCGTGACGTGCACCCTCTACGGCTCGCTCGGCGCCACCGGCATCGGCCATGGCACGCCCGATGCCGTCGTGGCTGGTCTGCAGGGCCTCGAGCCTGAGAGCGTCGATCCGGATGCCGTGCGCTCGGCCTGGAGCGCCTGGCCCGACGGCCGCGAGCTTCTGCTCGCCGGCATCCGTCCGGTCGTCTTCGCCCGGGGCGACGTGGTCTTCCAGGCGCGCACACGGCTGCCCGCTCACCCGAACGCGATGACCCTCGAGGCGTGGGGTTCGCGGGATGCGGGTCCCGCGCCCGCCGGGGCGGCGGTGTTCCGCGAGACCGGGGTGTCGATGATGCCGGTGGCGCCGGTGTCGGACGACGGGCTCGTGCTGCGCGAGACGTACTACTCGATCGGGGGCGGGTTCATCCGTCGCGACGGCGAGTCCGCACGCGTGCAGGCTCACGCCTATCCGCTGCAGTTCTCGAGCGCGGACGAACTGCTGACCGTGTGCGACGAGCGCGGCATCACGATCGCCGAGGCCGCCCGCATCAACGAAGAGGTGCTGCGCAGCGACGAAGAGATCGCGCGCGGGCTCGACGCCGTCTGGGATGCCATGTCGGGGTGCGTGGATGCCGGGCTCCGCGCCGACGGCGTGCTCCCGGGCATCCTGAAGGTGAAGCGCCGCGCAGGCGCGATCCGCGCGCAGCTCGACGAGGCGGAATCCAGCGGCCATCGCGAGCTGCCGGGGGAGTGGCTGGGCGCGTTCGCGCTCGCCGTCAACGAGGAGAACGCCGCCGGGGGGCGCGTGGTCACCGCGCCCACGAACGGCGCGGCGGGGATCGTCCCCGCCGTCGCGATGTACTGGTGGCGCTTCCTCGCCGACTCCGGGCTGGGAGCGGGCAACGCCGTGACACCGTACGGCGAACTCGTCGGCAGCGCGCTGCTGGGGTTCCATGCGCCGGTGCCCGAGATCGAGTCGGGGTCGCCCGACGTCGTGGCCGAGGCGAACCGGCGGCGCGGCATCCGTCGCTTTCTGCTCACCGCCACCGCGTTGGGCTCGCTCTTCAAGGCGAACGCGTCGATCTCGGGAGCCGAAGGCGGGTGTCAGGCCGAGGTCGGCTCGGCCTGCGCGATGGCGGCCGGCGGACTCACCGCGGTGATGGGCGGCACCAACCGCCAGATCGAGAACGCGGCGGAGATCGCGATGGAGCATCACCTCGGTCTCACCTGCGACCCGGTGGGCGGTCTCGTGCAGATCCCCTGCATCGAGCGGAACGCGATCGCGGCATCCACGGCGGTGACCGCCGCGCGGCTGGCGCTGCGCGGCGACGGATCGCATTTCGTGTCGCTGGATCAGGTGGTCGAGACCATGCGGCAGACCGGGATCGACATGTCGACGAAGTACAAGGAGACCAGCGAAGGCGGCCTCGCGGTCAACGTCATCGAATGCTGAGACGACAGATCCGCCCCCGGCGCGATGCCGGGGGCGGATCGGTGTGCTGACGCGGCTTACTTGTCGCCGGTCAGGGTGTCCTTGACGTTCTCGCCGGTCTTCTTGACCGTGGCCTTGGTCTGGTCGGCCTTGCCTTCGGCCACGAGCTTGTCGTTGTCAGTGGCCTTGCCGAGGGCTTCCTTGGCCTTGCCGGCGACGTCCTGTGCGGCGTTCTTGATCTTGTCGTCGAGTCCCATGAGGGTCTCCTTTCTGTGGGGGTCGCACCGCGGGCGCGGTGCGGTGGTGTGGTCAGGCTGCGCGGCGGGCGAACGCGGTGATGATCGCGATCAGCCCGGCCACGGACAGTGCGGCGATCGTGATGGTGCGTACGGGGTTGTCGTCGAACGCGCTGCGCACGTTCGTGACACCGTCGCTCACGAGAGCGCTCGCCTTGTCGGCGGCATCCGATGCGATCTGCATCACGTCGGACGCGGTGTCCTTCGTCGCGTCGGTCACGGAACCGACGGCGTTCTGGACGGCGTCCGTGGCTTCGTCGAGGGTCTTCTTCATGTCAGCGTCCATGGCGATCTCCTGATCAGTCGGTGAGGGCGCGGGTGAGCTTGCGGCCCCCGCGCCTGCTGGTCTTGCGGGCGGTGCGTCGCGCGGAGCGGACTCCGGGGGTGTTCCACGCCTTCTTGGCGTTCTTCTTGATGCTGCGGTACCGGCCACGGCCGGCGCGGGCGCCGAGCGTGTAGGCGCCGAAGGCCACGGCGGCGACGAAGAGGATGCGGAAGTAGGTCATGGTCGTCTTTCGGTGAGGGTGATCGCGGTCACGCGAGCCGGCGCTGGTCGTGCGCGAGCTTCGCGCGCAGCCCGGAATGCACCGAGATGTAGGTCGGAACGTCGCTACCGGTGAGGGTGGCGAGGTTGGTGACGAGTCGGTCGACGTCGGCAACGACCTGCGCGGGAGACGTGTTCTGCCGGGGGGTCACGCTGACGTGGAGCACCGGGGTGTCGCGCACCTCGTGAGCCGACACCGACGAGAACAGGATCTCGTCGCGCTCGGCCAGGGAGTTCTTCAATGCGTCCGACACGAACGAATCCTGGACGACGACACGGCCGAGGGGGTTCTGCGCACTCGAGGAGCGCAGCACCGCCCGCGAGCGCCCGCCGCCGAGCCTGGTGAGGACGACGATGAGCAGGATCACGAGGAAAAGGATGATCGCGAGAGCGCCCAGGGCGATCCAGCTGATCGTGGTGGCGCCGATCGTGGTGGCGCTGACCGCGTTCTCGAGCCAGCTCTCGCCGGCCTCCGTGGCACCCGTCCAGTAGTCGACCGCGGTCGGCCACGCGACGAGGGCGATGAGGATCGCGCCGATCGCCAGGAAGAGCGCGCCGACGACGAACAGGACGATCCTGTTCAGGGCGCGGTTGGTGCGGTTCATCGGTCTTCCTCGTTCTGCTTCGGGTGGATGACGCGCACGCGGGTCTTCAGCGCCGGGGTGAGCCGGTAGCTGTCGACCTCGGCGGCCACGAGCTGCTGGATCGGGTCCTTGTCGACGGGCACGCCGACGGCCTCGCGCACCGAGACGTCGACGGTGCGGTGAGACACCCCGACGGTGATGTCGTCACGGGCGATGCCGGTCTCGTCGCTCACGTGCTGCGCGATCGACGCGGCGATGACGCCGTTGTCGACGAGCACGGCGCGCTGTTCGGACTCCATCCGGTGCTTCGACAGGCGCCCGGGGGCGACGGCGAGGAACAGGAAGACGAATCCGAGAACGGCCACCACGACGCCGGCGGCCACGATCAGCCATGCCGGAGCTGCGGTGGGCAGCCCGACGAGCCAGGTCGCCGCGGCTGCGGGACCCAGCAGCAGCGCGGGCTGCGCAGCCAGGTACAGCACGATCTCGACGCCGATGTAGACGAGCACGACCAACAGCAGCACGACGGCGACGATCATCGCCACCGTGCGCGGCGAGTGCGTTTCACGTCGCAGGATGCGGCGGAAGACGGGGGAGCTCATTTCACTCTCTTCTGCTGGGCGATGACAGCACCGGTGACGGTGATGTTCACTCGGGTGACGTCGCGGCCGGTGAGCTGCGCGACCCGGTCCTTCAGCTGAGCCTGTGCGTTCTGCACCTGCTCCAAGACCGGAACCGCGGCGGCGATCGCCGCGGTGTCGTCGAGATGGGGGATCGGGAGGGGGGTGCGGATGGTCAGGGCGATTCCGCCCTGCGCCTGCGACACCCCCGCCGACACATCACCTCGACCGATCCGCAGGGTGTCTGCGGTGGCCTCTTCGGCGATCCTGACGAGCACGCGATCCTTGATGGTGATGCGGCCAGGGTGCGACGGCGCGTCGTGCGACGCCCCGGCGGCGACCCGCGTGAGGTCGCCGCCGGCCTGGCCGGCTCCTGCCGCACCCATTACGAGGTGCGCCGGCCGGAGAACGCGTTCGCGAGACCGCGCACGTCGAGCTGGCCCGACATGATGCGCCCCACGATCGCGCCGATACCCATGAACAGGGCCACGAGGAGGAATCCCCAGAACCCGAACAGCAGGATCGACACGGCGAGGATGACGCCGATCACGGCGCCGGTGACGGTCGGGGTCATGAGACGCGCGACTCCTCTTCGGTGTTGTCGTCCGACGGCAGGTGCACGTCGTTGACCTCGACGTTGACCTCGACGACCTCGAGGCCGACGAGCGACGAGATGGCGCTGGTCACGGCGGCACGCACGTTGGCGGCGACCTCGTGAACCGGCACGGGGTACTCGACGACGATGGTGATGTCGGCGGCGGCCTGCGTCTCACCCACGTCGACCTTGACGCCCTGCGTCAGGTCATCGGCGTTCACGACGCTGCGGATCGCGCCGAGGGCACGGGCACCGCCGCCACCGAGGGCGTACACGCCGGCGACCTGGCGGGCGGCGATTCCGGCGACCTTGGCGACCACGCCGTCGGCGATGGTCGTGCGACCACCCGCGGTGTCCTCCGTGACGGGAAGAGCGGGGGTGGTGCGGTCGACGCGGGAAGCGCCCGCGACGGGCTTGGGGGCGGAGGTGGCGGGGGTCTGGTTGTCAGTAGCCATTGCAGTCCTTCTAACGGTTGGAACGGACGAACGCAAGCCTGCCTAGGCCGTGCATCCGGGGCGATATGTTCGCTCTACAGGTAAGAGACCCTGTGCGGCGGAAACGTCACAAAATAGTTCGAGAAAGTTTTTGAGCCCATGGCCGAAGCTCCCGAGGGACTGCACACCGTCGCCGACGAACTACTCGTCGCGAGAGCGGTGGACGGCGACACAGCGGCCTTCGAAATGCTCATCCGCCGGCACGGTTCTCTCATGCGGGCCTACGTGAGTCGCATCGTCGGTTCACTCAGCGAAGCCGACGATGTGGTGCAGGAGGCCCTGTACACCGCGTGGCGTCGACTGCCCGAGCTTCGCGATCCGAGCGCGGTGAAGGCCTGGCTCATGCGCATCGCCAGCAGGCACGCGTTCAAGCACATCCGCCGGCGGCCGCCCGAGGACGCCCTCCCGATGCTCGAGGCGGCGACGGCGACCGACACCCAGCCCGAGAACGTGGCCATCCGGAACGCCCAGCTGCGCGCGCTCGCCGCCGCCCTTGATACGCTCCCCGAAGACCTGCGCCAATGCTGGCTGCTGCGGGAGATCGCCGAACTCAGCTACGACGACATCGCGAAGGAACTCGACATCCCCCGCACGACGGTACGAGGCAAACTGGCCAGAGCACGCGCGTCGATCTACGCGCAGATGGAGGGATGGCGGTGACACGAGAGACACCACCCACCTTGGACTGCGGCAAGACGATCGAAGAGCTCAGCGAGTATCTGTCGGCCGACCGTATTCCATACGACCGACACATCGAGACGTGCCCGGAGTGCTTGAACGCGCTCCAGGCACTCACCGGGATGTCGCAGCTCTCCCGGGATCTGATCGATCTGGATGCCGCGCAGCTTCCCGCGCCTCCGCCCAATTGGATGGAGCAGGTCATGTCGACCATCCAGAACGAGGTGCGCGCCGGTCGCTCGGTGCCGCTGCCCCACCCCGACCCGCGGGTGGTGATCACGATCACCGAGGGCGCGTTGCGGTCGCTCATGCGGAGCGTCGGCGACGAGACCCCCGGCGTCATCGTCGGGCGCTGCCGGCTCGACGGGGACATCGAGGTGCCGGGCGCCCCGATCGACGTGTCGGTGACAGCGAGCATCGCCTGGAAGACGCCGATCCCCGAGGCGACCGCCGCGCTGCGTCAGGCAGTGGCCGACGCCCTCGCCGAGCACACCCAGCTCAACATCGCATCCATCGACGTCACGGTCGAGGATCTGCACGGACTGAACAACGTCGTCTTCGAGGAGTCGAATTGATGCGCGACATCGACACACCCCAGCCGCACGGTCCGCTGGACCCCGAGATCCTCACCGCGTCGGTCGCCGAGATCGACGGGGTGCGGGACATCTTCCCCGCCACAGCCTCGCTCACCCTCGCGCCCCAGCTGATCGCGACGATCGTGACGACCGCGGTCGACAACCCCCACCGCGTCGACGTGTTGAGCGACGCGGCCGGCGAGATGATCACCGCGAGGATCGGCATCCGTCGCGACACGCCCGCCCCCCACACGGCGACACGGGTGGCCGACGCGTTGCTCGCACAGATCCCCGAGGATGCCGACGCCACAGTCCGCATCCAGATCTCCCGCATCGCCTAGACATCTCGGCACGGAGGCGGATCATGTCGTTCCAGGCATATCTCGACAACATCGAGGCGAAGACGGGTGTGACGCCGCGTCGGTTCATTGAGCTCGCGGGCGACAAGGGGTTCGGTCCCGGCACGAAGGCCGGCGAGATCGTCGCGTGGCTCGCAGCGGACTACGGCCTCGGTCGCGGTCACGCGATGGCGCTCGTGCACGTGATCACGAAAGGCCCGAAGATCGACGCCGAGCACGTCGATTCGGGGGGTGCGCACGCCGACGCATCCGACACCCTGTGGCTCGACGGAGCCGCGTCGAATCCGGCGACCCGCTAGGTCAGCAGTCCGCGTCGGGGCCCGGTGCTCTGCGGAGCTTGGTCGTGAGCTCCCGCAGCTGGCTGAGCTCGGCGGGGCTGAGGATCGCCATGCGCTGGGCGATCGACGCGCCGTGAGCGGTCGCGATGTGTCGGAACGCGGTGGCGCCGGCATCCGTCGCCTGCACGAGAGACCCGCGGCCGTCATCGGGATCGGGGCGCTTCGTGACGAGGCCGCGCCCGACCATGCGGTCGACCAGGCGCGACACGCTCGGCTGGCTGATGAGCATGTTTGCGGTGACGTCCCGCAGGCGTGCGGTGCGGTTCTCGGCGCGCGTCACGGTGAGGAGCACGTCGTACTCGGCCTGGGACAGTCCGGTGTCGTCGAAGTCGCAGCTGATCTCTTCGAAGACCTCGTGCTGCGCGCGGAACAGGCTCTCCCACGCGGCTATTGCCAGACGACGATCGTTCATGGGGATAAGGGTACGACCAACGGGCCGCTCTAGGCTCTTCCTCATGACCCGAGCTGCCGGACGACTCCTCGCGCGGGCGCTCTGCGTCTTCATCCTCGCCGTCGGCGCCGCCGGGGGGCTCGCGGCCTGCTCCTCCGAGCTCCCGCCGCCGGTATCGACCGATGTGGACGCCTTCACCTTCGCGAGCCTCGATGTCGAGTACGACCTGTCGCGCGCCGACGACGGGACGTCGCGGCTCACGGTCGTGGAGACCTTCGTCGCGGTGTTCCCCGAGTACGACCAGAACCGAGGCATGCGGCGGCTGATCCCGGATGCCGACAACGGCGTCCCGCATCACCCGCGGCTCATCTCGATCACCGACGAGGACGGCGCTCCCCGGGCTTCCGAGACCGATTCGGAAGACGGCTGGTTCTCGATGACGTCGCGCGCCGACGACTACGTGCAGGGCGCACAGACCTACGTCTTCACCTACACGCTCGAGAACGTCACGCGCTTCTTCGCAGACACGGGGGTCGACGAGTTCTACTGGAACGTCAACGGCACCGAGTGGCGGCAGCCCTTCGGGAAGGTGTCGATGACGCTCACGGTCGACGACGACCTCGCCGGCTCGGTGACGGGCGCGGCATCCTGCTACGTCGGCTATGCCGGGGCGACCGATGCGTGCGAGATCTCGACGGATGCCGGCGGACTCACCACCACCGCGACGGCCACGGGTCTCGCCCCGTACGAGACGATGACGGTCGCGGTGGCGTTCGAGCCCGACACCTTCGCCGAGTTCGACCGGTCCTACCTCGCGTCCGGCTGGGGGTGGATGCAGGGTGTCGCCGGTCTCGGCGCCGCAGCCGCGCTGATCGGGGCGATCGTCGTGCGATCCCGGTATCTGCGCGACGAGCCCGGGCGGCCCACGATCATCGCCGAGTACACGCCCCCGCCGGGCGTCGACGCGCTCGAGAGCGCCGTGCTGCTCAACCGCACGACGAAGGCGATCCCGGCCGAGGTGCTCGAGCAGGCGGTGGTCGGCAGCATCCGCATCATCGAGGGCGAGCCGGGGGTGTTCGGCACCCGGGGCAAGCTCAAGGCTCAGCTCGTGGACCCGTCGCTGGCCGACGGCGACGGCAGGATGCTGCTCAGCGGACTGTTCCCGGCGGGCCGCCCCGGCGAGGAGTTCGAGTTCGGACGCACCGACACCCGGTTCTCGACGGCGGCCCAGGCCATCCTGAAATCCGCGACGACCGAGCTCGACCGGCGCGGGCTGCGGCGACCGGTGGCCTCGCGGTGGCGGGCGCTGCCGGTCGTCGCGGCGATCGTCGCCGCCGTGCTCGTGTTCGTCTTCGGGATCGTCGCGCTCTGGGACGGGGTCTTCGCGCCGGTTCCGATCGTGCTCATGATCGTGTCGTTCGTGTTGATCTTCGTCGTGACGGGGCTCGTCGTGCGCAAACCGCTCACCGCGGCCGGAGCCGAGACCCGCGACCACCTGAAGGGACTCCAGCAGTTCATCGAGTGGGCCGAGGCGGATCGCATCCGGATGCTGCAGTCGCCCGCCGGAGCCGAGCGCGCAGCGGTGGACACGAACGACCCGCGACAGATGCTGAAGCTCTACGAAGCCCTGCTGCCGTACGCCGTGGTGTTCGGCCAGGAGAAGGACTGGGCGGAGCAGCTCGCCGTCTTCTACGGCGCGGACGGCTCGCCCGGATGGTACGCGGGCACCAGTGCGTTCAACGCGGCGTCGTTCTCTACCGGCATCTCGACGCTCTCGTCGTCGAGCTCGTCGTCGTCGAGTTCGGGCGGGTCGAGCGGCGGCGGCTCGGCCGGCGGGGGTGGCGGCGGCGGAGGTGGCGGCGGGGTCTGACTCGGGCGCCGAGTCGCCACTCGTGGTCGCAATCAGCGGCCGGTTGCGACCGCTACGGGCAACTCGCCGATGAGGGCAAGAGTAAGGGCCGGTCGGAGAGGCTTCCGACCGGCCCTTGTCCCTGCACCAAGAGTGTCCTGCAATCACATGTCCGGTAGCTGCCACAGCAAAACAACTACCGTGCGATGACTCTATAACGACGAGGTAACGAAAGGGAAGAGGTCGGCGTTATCTTTTCGTGATTCTTTTCGGTGGTCGTGTCAGACCGATGTCTCCGCCCTACGACAGCACGTCCTTCGTCGTGAAGCGGACCACCGCCGCGGCGCCGAACACGAGGATGTACCCGGCCTGCAACAGCGCATTGCCGGCGAACGAGTCCCACACGATGGGGGAGCGCAGCAGATCGCCGAAGTCGAGCCATCGATCCGTGAAGAGCCACGGATGCAGGGCGTCCAGCTGCGGGATCGCACCGACGATCTGCGCAGCGACCGCCAGGATCGCCGTCGCCGCCATCGCGCCGATCGGCACCGTCGTGAGCGTGGAGAGGAACAGCCCGACAGCCGACAGGCCGAAGAGCGACACCGATACGTACGCGCCGATCGCGAGGAGGCGCAGCAGACCTTCGCCGACCGACACCTGCGCGCCCGAGAGCAGCGTGACCGGGCCGATCGGAAAGAGGACGGCGCCGACGACCGACCCGACCGCCACCACCGTGAGGGTCGCGGCCAGACAGAACACCGCTGCGCTGAGGTACTTCACGAGGAGCAGGCGGATGCGCCCGGCCGGCGCGATCAGCAGATAGCGGAGCGTCCCGTGGCTCGCCTCGCCCGCGACCGCGTCCCCGGCCGCGACGCTGACGGTCAAGGGCAGGAAGAGCGGGATGGCCACCGTGAGGGCGGCGAGCCCGACGAACAGCCCGTTGTCGGTGATCTGGTCCAGGAACGCGGGGCCACGGCCGGGATCCGAGCCGCCGACGAGTCGGATCGCCACGCCGAGCAGGATCGGGATGAGCGCCAGTGCGCCGAGCATCGCCCACGTCCGCCACCGCTGGAACTGGGTGGACAGCTCATTGCCGAGCAGCTGCAGGGTTCCCCATCCGCCGCCGGCCGACGGCGCGACCGCCGCGGCCTCAGGCGACGACATCGAAGCCCTCCCCGGTGAGCTCGACGAAGCGCTGCTCGAGGCTCTCCCCGACGAGCTCGAAGCCGCGCACCCGCACGCCTGCTCCCACGAGGGCCGCCACGATCGCCTCGGGCGAGGCCGTATCGGGCAGGAGTCCGGTCACGACTTCACGGTCGGATGCCGCATCCCGGGCATCCGTCCGGATGCCGAGTGAGGTCAGCACGCCGCGGGCCGATTCGAGGTCGGGAGTGCGCACCTGCACCCGTGCGCGTGCACCCGAGCGACGGAAGTCGTCGAGCGTTCCCTGCGCGACCAATCGACCACCGCTCATCACTCCGACGTGGGTGCAGAGCTGCTCGACTTCGGCGAGCAGATGGCTCGACACGAAGACGGTCGTGCCGTCAGCCGCGAACGAGCGGATCAGCGCCCGCACTTCGCGCGTTCCCTGCGGGTCGAGGCCGTTCGTCGGTTCGTCGAGCACGAGCAGGTCGCGGGGCATGAGCAGGGCATTGGCGAGTCCGAGGCGCTGCTTCATGCCCAGCGAATACGCGTGGGCCTTCTTCTTCGCCGCGTGCGTCAGGCCCACGCGATCGAGCGCGGTCGCGACGCGCTGTGCTCGCGTGCGACCGGACGAGTGCCGGTCTGCGGCGTCGAAGCGCCGCAGGTTCTGCTCACCGGTGAGGAACGGCGAGAACGCCGGGCCTTCGACGAGGGCACCCACGCGCGGCATCACGGTGTCCAGCGAACGCGGCATCGCCTCGCCGAGCACCTGCGCCTGGCCGCTGCTCGCGCGGATCAGGCCCAGCAGCATCCGGATCGTGGTGGTCTTGCCCGAACCGTTCGGCCCGAGAAAACCGAAGACCGAGCCGCGCGGAACCGCCACATCCACCCCGTCGACCGCGGTCTGGGTGCCGAAGCGCTTGGTGAGACCGTGGGTCTCGATCGCCAGTTCCGTCTCGGGGTGGTCGGCGGGACGCGTCGTCACCGGCGGGCCGTCAGCGTCCGGCGGCGTCGACCAGGAGCGCTGCCGGCACGGCACCGGCGAGCACTCGCCCGTCGTCGGTGATCAGCACGCTCACCAGCGAGGTCTGCAGCAATCGTCCCCCGTCGACGGCAGTGGTGACGCTGTCGAGCATCGCCGACTGCTCCGGGTCGAGGCCCGCGAAGACGTCCTCTCCACCGGCTTCCGACGAGACGGGCAGTTCGACCACGGCCGACCAGCCTTCTCCGATGACGACAGGAGTCGCCGCATCCGGCTTCGCGCTCATGTCGTCCTGGACGCCCTTCGAGGGAAGCGGCACGTCTTCCTCAGTCACCGTGATGTCGGCGCCGGGTTCGAAGGCGAACACGCTCGCGTCGGGCGCCGCGAAATCGACCTGCGTGAACGCGATCTCGAACGCGGGTGAGGTCGCGCCACGTGCGCTGACGGATGCTGCGAGGGCGACGCCGGTCTCGCCGTCGATGGCGAAGCGCAGCTTACCGACCAGGGTGTCGTCGGTGCGGGGCGCGAGGATCAGCTCGTACACCTCGCGGCCGGCGACCCGCGCGTCGGTGCCGACGGTCACGTCGGTGCTCTCGTCGAGCCGCGCGAGGGCCTGATCGAGCATCTCGTCGGGGGTAGCTGCGGATTCGCCGGGCACCGAAGGTGCGACGTCGTCTCCGTAGGCGGCCGAGATGTCCTCCTCGCTCGGCAGGACCAGCTTCGTCGCCGACCGGCTCTCGCTGTCGACGTACCAGACCTGGCGTGCGTCACCGTCGACGTAGATGTTGCGCTCGCCGAGGCGGTCGAGCACCTGCAGGCGCGAGCTGTCGCCGTCCAGGTAGACCTTCGCGGTGTGCGAGCCGGTGATCAGCGAGATCAGATCGTCGATCTCCGCCGCTGACGCTCCCTCTCCCGATGAGTCGGCGCCCATCGAGCCGGTGATGGCGCCGAGGTCGGGCAAGCCCAGCTCGGACGTCTGCTCGATCGTGCCGCTGAGCGCATCGACGTCGCTCTGTCCGGCGAAGGTGATGAGCTCCTGCGCCGTCTTGTCGGGCAGGTCGACCGCGCCGTTGGCGGCCATCGGAACGAGGACCGTCGCGCCCGCGAGCAGGGGCACGACGATCGCCGAGGTCCAGAGCAGCGGACGGCGGCCGTGCACGCGCGGGCTGGGGTTCATGCGTCCAGGCTACGCCGGTCGGAGCGTTCCGACCCGGGTCACGGTGAACGCTCAGGATGCCGTCAGCGGCGTGACCCGCCGGCATCCGTATCACCGAGCGACGATTCCCTCTCCTCGACCGTGACCACCCGCATCGCTGAGAGGACGCATCATGCCGTCATTGAACCAGGGCGCCTGGGTTCCAGGCTCCGACGAGTACCGTTTCGGGTTCGCGTCGATCCCGCGCATCCCCATCACCGGAGCGCCGGCCGACACCAACTTCGCCCGGTCGGCGATGCTGCACGACGGCACCGACTACCGCTTCTACGCGTTCCGCGGCTCATCGCGCGACACGCTCTACCAGTTCGGCTGGAACGGCGTGTCGTACGACTTCGGGCACCGGTCCATCCCGCGTCTGCAGCTCTCCGGCATGCCGGCGGACGCCGACGCCTCGAGCATCCGGATGCTGCACTCGGGCGGCGCGTACCACGCGTATCTGCGCCGTCTCGGCGATCCGACCACGCTGTACCAGTTCGTCTTCCGACCCGGAACGACCACCTACGCGTGGGCGACGGCGCCGTTCATCCCGACGCTCGGAGTACGCGGGTTCCCTGCCGACACCGACTGGTCGCGCTGGAACATGCTGCACGACGGCAGCGACTACCGTCTCTACGCCTTCCGCTACGGATCGATCGACGACTTCTATCAGGGTGCGTGGGACGGCAGCACCTACCGGTTCGGGTTCAACTCGATCCCGCAGCTGCGGGCTGTCGGGTACCCGGCCGACTCGCATCCAGGTATGACGGCGATGCTGCACGACGGCGTGGACTACCGCCTCTACTTCCAGGCGCCGTAGCCGCGCGGCGGCAGGGTCAGACCACCAGCGGCCGGGCGACGCTGAGCCGACCGCTGTCGATCAGGGAGCGCACCCCCGCGAGGACCGCGTCTTCCGGACGATGACGCGGCGCGTATCCGAGCAGGGCCGCCGACTTCTCGATCGAGAGCACGTGGTTGCGGTGCAGATGCTCCCAGCTCGTCTGGGCGAACTCGGGGGTCGTCTCGGCGCGGAACCGTTCCCAGTCGATGAACTCGAGGTGTGCTTCCTGGTCGAACCACCCGGCGGCGATCTGCGCGAGCCCACGTGAGTTGAGGGCGGTGGCGGCGACGGCGTGGAAGTCCTCTCCGGCGGCGACATCGCGGTTCTCCACGGCCAGCTCGAACACCTGGGCGACGTCGTCGGCATGAACGTGGTGCAGGAAATCCGCGCCGCTGCCGGGGATCCGAAGCGTCTCGCCGGCAGAAAGGGTGTGCCAGACGCGCGGATCCCTGTTGCCGAGGGGTCCCACCGGCTCCCAGCCCGGACCGACGATCTGGCCGGGGTCGACGGAGGTCGTGACCAGACCGCCGTCGGCGGTCTCGTCCTTCAGGAGCCGGGCGATGGCATCTTTCTGGATGCCGTAGTCGCCGAGCGGCGGAGTGCCCTGGCCCTCTCTGATGGGGGCGTCGATCGACGGCCCGTATCGCCAGAGAGAACCGCAGTGCACCAGGTGTCCGACGTGTCCTCGAAGGCCGTCCACGAGCGCGCGCGCCGAGTCGGTGGTGAAGCAGAGGAGATCGATCACGACGTCCACGCGCAGGTCGCGGATCGTCCGGGCGAACGTCCCGTCCTGATCCTGCTGCGTCCGGTCGACCGAGAGGAGGCGCACCTCGTCCCACTCCGGTGACGCCGCGTATGGCCGCCGGTCGCCGCGACTGATGCTGATCACCTCGTGACCGGCGCGGACCAGCCGCGGGACGAGATAGGTGCCGATGTGCCCGCTGCCTCCGACGACGACGATGCGCATAATGATTCCGATCCGACTCCGTGGGCGTAGTGATCAGCCTACGGCGGGGGATGTCTCAGGCGTCGAGCAGCATCCTGAGGCGAGCCCCGTCGTCGACGTCGACGGGAGGAACGGGGTCGTCGTCGGGTCGAACGGCGTAGCCGTCGAGGAGCACCTCGGCGCACCGCCGCCACGCCGTCGCGCCGAGATCTCTGGTGCGGTCCGCGACGGCGCCGACCATCATCATGAACAGGTCGACGTCAACGGCTGAGAAGCCGGGCCGTACCGCACCCTCGTCGCGGGCCCGTGCGATGACCTCGTCCCACGCGCCCAGGAGCCTGCCCACGCGGTCGTCGCGCCGGGTCTCGTCGCCGGCGCGGAAGAGGATGAGGAACAGGCCACGATCGGCCGCCCGAGCGGCGGCCGCACCCATCATGAGGTCGCGCAGCGCGGCGGCACCCGATTCCCGTCCGGATGCCGTCGCCACGACGCTCAGCATCGCCTCCAGCTTGCTCTCCGTCAGCTCGTCGATGAGCGCGGCTTTGTCGGGGAACTTGCGGTAGACCGTTCCCACTCCGACACCGGCCTCACGGGCGATGTCGTTCAGTGTCACGTCGAGGCCGCGGTCGGCGAACAGGTGCGCGGCGACGTCGAGGATCTTCTGCCGGTTTCGCGCCGCGTCCGCACGAAAGTGGCGGCTCTCGGTCGCAGTCTCGGTCTCCACACCCAGACTCTACGCGATCGACCCGTTAAGCGGATACCCGGTATCCGTTTATAGAATAGGCTCGTCGTCACGTCCAGCGAGGTGCGTCGAGACCGCGCAACCTCTGCACGAAAGGCACCCGCATGACGTCCACCGAGAACCATCCCGTGATCACGCCGTCCAGGCGCCCGCGAACAGTCGCGGACCGCCGCTGGCTCACGCTGTGCGTTCTCGCCCTGACCCAGCTCGTCGTGGTGCTCGACGGCACGATCGTCAACATCGCGCTGCCGCAGGCTCAGGTCGAGCTCGGTCTGACCGACGGGCAGCGCCAGTGGGTCGTCACGGCCTATGCGCTGGCGTTCGGCGCGCTGCTGCTGCTCGGCGGCCGCATCGCGGACTACTGGGGCCGTAAGCGCACCTACCTCGTCGGCATGGTCGGCTTCGGCCTGGCCTCGGCCTTCGGCGGCTTCGCGCAGAGCGGGGTGGAACTGATCATCGCCCGCGGTCTTCAGGGCGCCTTCGCCGCACTGCTGGCACCGGCCGCCCTCGCATTGCTCACCGTCACGTTCCCCGGCGGCAAGGACCGCAACACCGCTTTCGCCGTCTTCGGCATCATCGCCGGGGCGGGCGCCGCCGTCGGGCTGCTGCTGGGCGGCGTGCTGACCGAGTTCGCCGACTGGCGCTGGTGCCTGCTGGTCAACGTGTTCTTCGTCATCGTCGGCTTCGTCGGCGGTGTGCTCCTCGTGCGTGAGAGCAAGGCCGACGGCGACAACCGGTACGACGTGTGGGGTGCGATCACGGTCACCCTCGGCCTCGGAGCCCTCGTCTACGGATTCAGCCTCGCCGAGACCGGATGGGGAGCGCCTGCCACCCTCGGCTTCCTCGCGACCGGCGTCGCCCTGCTCGCGCTCTTCGTCTTCATCGAGACCCGAGTCGCGCAGCCGCTGCTGCCGCTGCGCGTCGTGCTGGACAGGGTGCGTGGTGGGGCGTTCCTCGTACAGGCCATCGTCGGGAGCGTGATGATCGGGGCGACGCTCTACCTCGCCCTCCACCTGCAGATCGTGCTCGCGATGACGCCCCTGCAGGCAGGTCTCGCCAGCCTGCCCATGACGCTCGCGATCATGCTCACCGCACCGCTTGCCACGAAGCTCCTCCCCGCGATCGGGCCCCGCCCCCTGATGATCGCCGGTCCGCTCGTGGCTGCCGTCGGGCTGATCTACCTCTCCCGGCTGACCGCCGACGGCGACTACGGGGTGCAGATCCTGCCCGGGCTCGTGGTGATGGGGGTCGGGATGGCCTTCATCTTCGTGCCGGTGCAGAACCTCGCGCTGAGCGGCGTCGCACCCCACGATGCCGGTGCCGCCTCGGCCACCGCCAACTCGGCGATGCAGATCGGCGGCTCGATCGGTCTGTCGGTCTTCACCGCGCTCTACGTGTCGGCATCCGGTGCGTCGGACTCTGCGGCGCCCCCCGCACAGCTCGAGGCGATGACCGCCGGTTACTCGGTGGTGTTCGTCGCCTCGGCGATCTGCCTCGTCGTGGGCGCGGTGGTCTCTGCGCTCCTCATCCGCGGCGCGAAGGAAGACCTGCTCCCCCCGGGGGATCCCGTCATGGCGCACCTCGGGTGACGACTGGTCACGACGAAGCGCCCCGCGCATCCGGATGGGTGCGCGGGGCGCTTCTGAGGCGAGGGTGGATCAGCATCCACGCCGCGGAGGCGACCTGACCCGTTCGAGCGCACAGGCCTCCTGCACCGGAGTGCGCGCGTGGCGGTGGGGCGTGTGTTCCGCATCGCCGGGGGAGGTCTCGTGGCCGGCCCCGTCGTCGAGGAGGGAGGTGGTGACGTCCGCTGTCATCCCCGAGGCGGTCATGATCGCGAGGAACTCCGTGTCGATCCACTCCTGATCGCGCAGGTGCGCGTCCGCAGTGTCCCGCTCGATGTCGAGGATGCCCGTATCGATCGGTGTCATGACGTTCTCCTCCTTCGGTCCGGCCGCGATCAGGCGTCGATGCTGCGGTCTTCCCTGGTCTCGACCGCGTCCTGGCTGCTCACGCGGATCTTGCGGGGCTTGGCCTTCTCTGCGATCGGGATGCGCAGGCGAAGAACGCCGGCGGTGTAATCCGCGTCCACCTTCTCGGTGTCCAGCGCGTCGCCGAGCACCAGCTGGCGGCTGAACACGCCCCACGTCCGCTCGGCGGCGACCGCGTTCGCGGCATCCGGCATCCGACTCAGCCGCTCGGCGCGCACCGTCAGCACGTTGCGTTCGACGTCGAGGTCGATCTTGCCCGGGTCGATTCCGGGCAGGTCGAGTTCGACGACGAACTCATCGCCTTCGCGCCACGCGTCGAGGGGCATCTGCGAGGGGCGACTCATCGTTCCGAACACCTGCTGGGTGAACCGGTCGAGGTCACGGAACGGGTCATGTTGCAACAGCATTCTTGATCTCCTCCATTCACTGTGAGAGTGTCAGGTCGACGATCTGTGTCGACTGCAATAGATTTTGTACCTCAAGCGACAGTGAATTTCAAGTACCGGATGACGGCGGAAAAGGATGCCCCATGACCGACTCTCAGGCCCGATCCCGGGGCATCTACGGCATCGCCGTCGCCGCCGAGATCGTCGGTGTCGGCGACCAGGCGCTGCGTCTCTACGAGAGCAAGGGCCTGCTCACGCCCGACCGCACTCCGGGCGGCACGCGGCGCTACAGCGAGGACGACCTCGACGTTCTGCGACGCGTGATCGCCCTCCTCGCCGAGGGCGTCAACCTCGTCGGCGCGCGCCGCATCCTCGATCTCGAGGCCGACAACGACCGGCTCAGAGCACAGATCTCTCGGCTGTCCGAGCCTCGCGGCGAGTGAGGCCGGCCTCGACCGGTGCGTCGGGGGACGGTGCCCCGGCAGACGGCGCCAGAGCGTCCGCGCCCCGGGCGGCGGCATCCGCATCGCTGAGGGCCGGTCTGCGCGGCCACCAGAACTTGTCGCGGGTGATGAACGCCAGAGCGGGCACGACCACCGTGCGCACGAGGAGGGTGTCGATGAGCACGCCGATGCACACGATGATGCCGATCTGCGTCAGCGTGATGAGGGGCAGCACTCCGAGCACGGCGAACACCGCGGCGAGCAGGATGCCGGCGCTGGTGATCACGGCGCCGGTGGCGGCGAGGGCGCGGATCATGCCCTGGGTGATGCCCAGGTGCTCGGCCTCTTCTTTGGCGCGCGTCACGAGGAAGATGCTGTAGTCCACGCCGAGGGCCACCAGGAAGAGGAAGCTGAACAGCAGCACGTTCGTGTCGATGGCGGGGAACCCGAACAGCGGCGTCTGGAAGAGCCACCAGCTGAGGCCGATGGCCGAGAAGAAGCTGGCGACGACGGCGAGCAGCAGCAGCAGCGGAGCGACGAGGGCTCGCAGCAGGACCACCAGCACGATGAACACGAGCACCAGGATGAGCGGGATGATCAGCGCCTGGTCGCGGGCCTGCGCGTTCGTGACGTCGAGCGCCTGTGCATCGAGCCCGCCCACCAGGCCGTCGCCCGAGCCGACGTCGTCGAGGGCCGCCCGCATGCGTTCGATCGTGGCGAAGGCCTCTTCGGTCTCGGCGCTCGCGCCGAGCGTGACGCTGATCTCGGCGAGGTCGGCGGTCGTCTCGCCGACGGTGGCGGTGTCGACGCCCTCGAGGTCGGCCAGCACGGCGGCGGCGTCTTCGGCCTCGTCGACGGGCACGATGACGACGGCGGGCGACGTGGTGCCGGCCGAGAACGCCTCGGCGAGGACCTCCTGACCCTGCACGGCCTCGGGCTTCTGCAGGAACCGGTCGTTCTGCGAGAGGCCGGTCTGCACGAAGAACATGCCGCTGGCCATGGCGCCGAGCACGACGAAGCCGCCGATCGCGACGACGACCGGCCGCTTGGAGACTCCGCGGCCGAGCTTGCCCCACAGGCTGCGCGAGATCGCGTCGGCCGACCCGAAGCGCGGGATGTAGGGCCAGAAGAGCCCGCGCCCGAAGAGGACGAGCGCGGCGGGCAGGACGAACAGCGCGAAGATCATCGCGACGACGATGCCGACCGCGCACGCGAGGCCGAGGGCCCGGTTGCCGGCGAGTTCGGCGAGCAGCAGGGTGAGCAGCGCGAGCGCGACGGTCGAGCCGCTCGCGATGATCGCGGGGCCGGCGCCGCGCAGCGCCCGCTGCATCGCGATGCGGCGACTCTCGTGCAGGCGCAGCTCGTCACGGTAGCGGGCGATGAGGAGGAGGGCGTAGTTCGTGCCGGCGCCGAAGACGAGCACCGACAGGATGCCGGTGACCGAGGCATCGAGCTGGACGCCCGCGGCGCTCGCGACCTGACGCGCGACGATGCCGGCGAGGGCGTCGGCGAGCCCGATGACCACCAGCGGCACGAGCCACAGCCAGGGGCTGCGGTAGGTGATGAGCAGAAGGATCGCCACCACGATGACGGTCGTGAGCAGCAGCGTGAAGTCGGCACCGGCGAACACGGCCGCGATGTCGACTTCGAAGCCCTCGGCACCCGTGAGGTACACGCGCACGCCGTCGAGATCGGCGGATGCCGCGTCGCGGATCTCCTGCGCGCGCTCCGCCTGCTCGGCGACGTCGGTCACCGGCTCGAGGGGTACGACCACGAGGGCGACCGTGCCGTCCTCCGAGACCTGCTTCGGCGGCACGAAGCCGTCGCTCGAGAAGTCGGCCAACTCGCCGAACACCTTGCCGTCGATCGCCGCGAGGGTCTCGGCGTCGAGTTCGCCGTCGTCCGACGCGAAGACGAGCAGCGCCGAGGTGCCGTCGGCGGCCGGGAATTCGTCGCGCAGCTGATCGACCTGCACCGATTCGGCGCTGTCGGGAAGACCCACGGTCGGCGCAGTCTCGGACTCCTCGCCCCCCGCGACGCTGAAGAGCGCGGCGGCTGCCAGGGCGGCGAGGACCAGCAGGATCCATGACGTCTTGGCAGACGTGAGGAACCGAAGAAGTGCGCTCATGGTGATCTCCTGCTGGCGGGAATTGTCATTTGATCATCGAACTATTCGACTATCGACAGACATTAGCGCTATCGTGGACCTCATGCAACCGACCGAGTCGGGCGCCGTCGAGGCAGGCATGCCCGACTTCGCGACCGCACGCCGAGCCACCGCACTGCTGCGCGAGTTCACCGAGCTCACCGAGCAGTTCGAGCGATCGGTGGCTCTCGAGCTCGAAGTGAACCCGACCGACCTGCAGGCGATGGAGAACCTGTTGATGAGCGGTCCGCTCGGTGCGAGCGAACTCGCCCGCAGGGTCGGGATCTCGGCCGGTGCGGCCACGACATCCATCGATCGTCTGGTGGCGCTCGGGCATGTCACGCGCCAGCCTCATCCGACCGATCGGCGCAGCATCCTCGTGGTTCCGCAGCAGACGTCGCGCGATCGGGCGATGAGCCGACTGGTGCCGATGATCATGGGGATCGACGCCGAACTCGACGCGTTCACGCCGGACGAGCAGCAGGCGATCACGCGATATCTGCAACAGGTCGTCGACAGACTTCGTCGGCACGCCGATCCCTCGGCACCTGCGCAGGCGGAGTGACTCCTCGGCGCACCTGAGCATCCGGGCGGCGTCGTACGCTGATCGGATGCCGCCATTCACCGTCGTCATCCCGTGGCGTTCCGCGCCCTCGCGCGTGAGCGCCTACGAGTTCGTCACCGCCTGGTATGCCCAGCACGTGCCCGAGGCGACGGTGCGGGCGATCGACACCGACGACGACGTGTTCGTGCTCGCCGCCTGCCGCAACCGGGCGATCGCCAGCGTCCCGGCCGACGAGGTCGTCGTGGTCAACGACGCCGACACCTTTCCCGAAGTGGATGCCCTGCGCGCCGCCGTCGCGGCCGCCCGCACGAGCGGCCGCGTGCACCTGCCGTACACGGAGTACCACTGGCTGGGGGCTGAGGGCACGGCGCAGCTGCGCGGCGGCATGGCGCCCGAGGACTGCGTCTTCGACCTCGTGATCGGCGCGTGTTCCGGCGTCTACGCCACCACGCCGCGCACGTGGGCAGCCCACGGCGGGCAAGACGAGCGCTTCCGCGGCTGGGGCTTCGAGGACGCCGCGTGGTACCTCGCCTACGAGACCCTGTTCGGTGCCCCGCCCATCCGGCACGAGGGCAGCGTGTATGCGCTCCATCATCAAGCCGAGGTGCGCGCCGGCGAACGGTACGACGCCAATGCCGCGCTCATGGAGCGATACCGCGCCGCGGCGGGCGACCCCGCCGCGATGGCTCAGCTCGTCGGGGTCGAGCTTCCGGTCAGCAGCTCGTAGGCGATCTGCGGTCCCGGATGCCGGGCCTGCTCGGTCGCGATTCCGCGGAGGCGTGCGCGGGCGGCATCCGGAAGCCGACGCAGGTCGCGAAGCGAGTCGGCGAGCTCGGCGACGGTCGCGGTGTTCGGCGCCAGCGCGCGGCCGAGCCCCACGCGTTCGATCGCCGCCGCCCCCGCGAACTGGTCGGTCGAGAACGGCAGCACGAGCAGGGGCACGCCCTGGCCGATCGCCTCGGTGACCGAGTTGTTTCCGCCGTGCGTCACCGCGAGCCGCGCCCCCGCGAGCAGCCGCACCTGGGGAAGGTAGTCCCTCACGAGCCAGCCGTCGGGGATGTCTCCGAGTTCGGATGCGGGGGTCGAGCCCGTCGCGATCGCCGCCGTCATCCCGATCGACGCCAGTGCCTCGGCCACCCGGCGCAGCACGTCTCCGCGCACCGAGAGGAAGCTGCCGAAGCTCACATAGGCGTAGTCGCCTGCGCCGGCTGTCCAGCGGTCGACCTCGTCGTCGACGGGCTCGATGCGCCTCGTCGATCCGAGGAAGGCGTGCGGCGGAAGCGCCCGCCCGTCGCCGGCTGCGAGCTCGGCGGGGTAGTTGTAGAGAACCGTCGAACCGTGCTCGGCGAAGGCATCGGCGGTCGGCGTCGTCGACGGGTCCAGCGCGAGCGCCGTGCGGTTCCACTCCGCCGTGAAGCGGGCCGAGACCTCGTCGCACAGTGCGCGCAGCTCAGCGAGGGAGGCCGCGTCGGGGGCGAACGCCGCGGGCCAGAACGGCGGGAAGCCGTACACCTCGCCCGCGACGGGGAGGGCGCTCGGGTGTCCGAGGACGACGTCGCCGTACGCGATGCCGGCGGTCTGCAGGGCGAGCCGGGCGCTGAACGCGAGGTGATCGACGATGATCGCCGACGGCCTGACCGCCTCGACGGCGTCGAGGACACGTCGGCCGATCGTGACGGGATCCCACATCAGGTCGGTCAGTCGTTCGGACGCCTGGTAGCGCAGTGTCTCGACCATGCCCTCGCGGGTCGCGTCGAAGAAGCTCCGCAGCGAGGCGCCCTCGTCTTCGGGCTGATCGTCGGCTGAGATCACGCGGGCGTTGCTGCCGCGCCCGAGCGGGAGGTCGAGTCGCTCCAGCCCGAACTCGCGCACGATGGGGTCGGTCGCGGGCCCGGTCGCCACGACGACGCGCTCGCCGGCGTCGCGCCAGGCGGTCGCGAGGGTCGCGAGCGGCAGCAGGTGCGAGGCGTAGTCGGGACTGATGACCAGCAGCGTCACAGCGCAGCACCCGCCGCACGGATGAGCTCGACCTCGTCGGCGACGACCCCCTGATAGACGGGGCCGAGGGCAGCGGCCATCGCCTGGATCGTGAAGCTCGACCGCACCATCTCGTGCGAGCGGTCGGCGCGGTCGCCCTCGGGCAGGGCTGCGGCATCGAGCGCGGTGCCGATCGCAGCCTCGAGGCGCGAGGCATCCCACGTCTCGGTGAGCACCCCCGTCACGCCGTCTTCGACGTAGGTCGCGGGACCGCCGCCGTCGGGGGCGACGACCATGAGCCCGGTCGCCATCGCCTCGAGGAGCGCGATGCCGAACTCCTCTTTGAGGCTCGCGCACACGTACACGCCACCGGATGCCGTGAGCCCCGGCATCCCGAATCTCACAGCCGCGAGCCAGAGGGCGGCGATGTCGTTCGGCTGGTGTCCGGCGAGGATGAGCCCGGCCTCGGCGCGTGCGGCGGGGGGCACCGCGGCGTCGATGCGGTTGAGCTGCTCGCGCTCGTCGAGCGACGGATGCTCGAGGTCGCCGCCGATGATCAGCAGGTTCGCGCGGTCGCGGAGCGGGCCTCCGGCCCAGGCCTCCACCAGCGTCGCCATGCCCTTCACACGGTGCAGGCGCCCGACGGTCACCACGATCGGCAGTGCACGACGCTCGGGAGCCAGGGCGTCGACTCGGGCGCGCAGCTCGGTGATCTCGGGTGAGTCCTCGGGCCGCGCCCGAGCCGTGGCGACCGCCCGGTCGACGACGTCGAGGTCGACGCCCTCGGCGACGATGGTGTGACGCTCGGGGTGCGAGGTGATGTCGATCCCCACGAGCTGCTTCATGTCGCGCTGCAGCTGCGGCCTCGGGAAGAGAACCGTGTGCGCGGCGTTGGAGGCGAGGTTCTGCACGAGCCGCGCGCGGAACCAGAAGTGCTCGTTCAGATCGACGTCGCCGAAGCGCTCGCGCGTGAGGGCCCCCGAGCGGTCCATCGACTGGATGACTCCGTGGGGGTCGGGGGCGACGGTGAACACGACCGGGATGCCCAGCTCCCGGGCGACGTCGGCGGCAGCGAGGCTTCCCACATCGGCCATGCGCAGGTGCAGCAGATCGACCTGCCCCGCGGCTCGCAGAATGCGCCGGATGCCGCGTCGCGCCGTCACGCGCAGCGGCCAGGCTGCGGCCGAGGGCACCGGGGCGGGTCGCAGCGGCACGTGCCCGTAGACGTGGCCGGACGTGATCGAGCCGATGTCGAGAAGATCCTCGGCGGCCTGCGCCACGGGTCCGCGAGACAGCGTGATGACCCGGCGCACGCCCGCCGTCGGGTCGGCGACCAGTGCGTCGCCGAGACGCACGAGCAGCGTCGCGATGCCGCCGTTGTCGCCGGCCCCGGCTGAGCTCAGCGTGGGGTCGATGTCGGCATGCAGGAAGAGCTGCGCGACGGTGAGCCCGTCTTCGGTGGTGCGGACGACCGGCGGCGTCTCGGTCAGATCGACCAGCGCCAGGCGTGCGACCTCGGCGAGCCTCCCGTCACCGCCCACCAGGTGCTCGAGGGGCGGGATGATGCCCGGCACGCCGCGTCGCTGCCCAAGAGCGGAGACCGCCGCGATGCGCACGTCGTCGTGCTCGCGGGCGTCCGCGGCGATCTGCAGCAGCGCCCTCGTCGCCACGGTCGGGCGCACGAGCCCGAGCGTCTCGACCAGACGGGCACGCGAGGCCGGATCGTCGATGCCGAGGAGTGCGGCCTCGAGACTGACGGCGAGCGTCTCGGCCGACATCGTCGACCACTGCTCGAGCGTGCGCTGGGCGAGCATGCCGGTGAACCCACCGGCAGCCACGAGGCCGATCAGGCGGCTCATCGCGTCGGGCCGGGGGAGCCCCGAGCCGAGCGCCCACGCGGCGTGCTCGCGGATCGTTGCCCGGTCATCCGACAGCAGCCCGACCAGCAGGCGTGCGGCCTGCTCGTCGAAGATCTCGGCCAGGGCGTGCACGGCGGCGATCGCGGCCACCTGGTCATCGCTGGCGAGCGCCGATCCGAGCACGCGCAGCGTGCGCACGCCGGGGTCGCGTCCGGCCTCGAACGCGAGGTCGTCGGCGAGGCGCATCGCGTCGATGATGCCGGGTGCCTGGCGCACCGCATCCAGAGCCGTCTGCACACCCATGGGACTCCTCGATCCGCCGCCCGATTCAGGAGGCACTCGATCGTATTGCGTCCAGGCGTCGCATGGATCTGCTCTAGCGTGGTCGAGGCCGCACAGCTACCTGAGGAGTGTCATGAGAGTGCTGACGATCGGCGACGTGGGCGTCGTCGACGACATGGTGCACATCGGCGACGAGGCGATGTTCGAGGCCGCGGTCGACGAGCTCTCGGCCCGCGGAGCCGACGTCACCGCGGTGTCGTCCGCACCCGCCGAGACGACCGGTCGCTACGGCGTCGAGGCGGTCTCGCGCATCGGCTTCGACGGACTGGACCGCGCGGAGTCCGAGGCCCGGCTGGAGGCGGTACTCGCCGGGGGAGCGGAGCTCGACCCCGCAGACACCGCACACGCCGTGATCGCGGCGGTCGCAGACTCCGACGGAGTGGTCGTCGCCGGCGGCGGCAACCTCGCGTCGACCTGGCCGCTGCACGTCTACGAGCGTGCCGCCCTCGCGGGCATCGCCGCGCGCGCGGGTGTTCCGCTCGTCGTCACCGGTCAGACGTTCGGCCCGCACCTCGAGGGCCGCGACCGCGCGCTCGTCGCGTCGCTTCTGCGCTCGGCCCGTCGGGTGGGCGTGCGCGAGACCTCCTCGCAGCGTCTCGCCGCCGACCTCGGGGTCGAGACCCGGCTCGGCGTCGACGACGCCTCGTTCCTCGGCATGACGGAGGCCGATGTCCCGAAAGACGGCGTTCTGGTGAGCCTGTCGCTCAGCCTGGGTGGCGCTCCGCGCGCCGAGACCGTGGCACGCATCGCCGCGCTCGTCGACGCGGCCGCCGACACGATCGGCGCACCCGTGCGCTTCCACGCGCACTTCGGGCCGCTGCACGGCGACGCCCCGCGGGGCGACGCCGTGCTGCACGACGAGGTGCGCGCGCAGATGCGCACCCCCTCGAGCGTCGTGCCGTCCGGAGACGCCCGGGGAGCGGCATCCCTCGCCCGTTCCTCGGCGCTGCTGATCACCGGGCGCTACCACCCCGCCGTGTTCGCGGCGCCCGCCGGCGTGCCGGTGCTCGGGCTCGTCACCGACGACTACACGGCCGTGAAGCAGCGTGGTGCGCTCGCGCACTGGGGCCAGGATGCCGTCGTGCCGATCACCGCGGCGGACTCCGACGGCGTCCGGCGTCTCGCCGGGCTGTGGACGGACCGGCGCGCGATCGCCGACGCCGCGGCCCGCCGTCGCCCGGCGCACCGCTCCGACGCGGCCTCGTGGTGGGACGAGATCGCCGCGGCGTTCGCATAGGACGCGTCAGCGCCGGTTCAGCAGCCCGATGAACTCGTCGGCCGCCTCGAGCTGACCCCGGAGTCGATCACGTCGTTCGAGCGCCTCGGTTCGGATCCCGGCCAGGCGCTCGCGCAGTTCTTCGTCGTGCGGTTCAGCGGCCAGGCCGTCGATCACCGTCAACAGCTCGGCCATCTGGTCCAGCGAGTAGCCGAGCGGCTTCATGCGCCTGATCAGCAGCAGACGCGACTCGTCTTCGTCGGTGTAGAGGCGGAAGCCGCCCTCGGTCCTGTCGCTGGGCGTGACGAGGCCGATCTCGTCGTAGTGGCGCAGGGTGCGCAGTGACATGCCCGTGCGCTCGGCCAGTTCGCCGATGTGCATCGTGCGTGATCCCGTCATCCGATTCCCTTCGCGCCAACCCTCACGTTACGGTAGGGTCTGTCGTGTCGCACGTTCACGCGACTCCCCATCTTCCCCCGGGTCCCTCTTCGTCGGACCCCGCGCACCGGTGCGCATCCTCTCGCGAGTCCGCCTCGCCCGTTCCGACAGGAGCCCCATGACCGCCGTCGTCCCCGTCCAGGATCCCGCCGATCGCTACCGCATCGAGCCGACCGTCCTGCAGGCCCTCCGCAGCCCCCGCATCCTCACCCGCGAAGTGCTCGCGGGGCTGGTCGTCGCGATCGCGCTGATCCCCGAGGCGATCGCCTTCTCGATCATCGCCGGTGTCGACCCGCGCCTCGGCCTGTTCTCGTCCTTCATCATGGCGGGCGCCATCGCGTTCCTCGGCGGGCGCCCCGCCATGATCACCGCGGCCACCGGCGCGATCGCCCTCGTCATCGCCCCGGTCGCCCGCGAGTACGGGATGGACTACTTCATCGCCACCGTGCTGCTGGGCGGTGCGATCCAGATCGTGCTCGCCGTGCTCGGCGTCGCCAAGCTCATGCGATTCATCCCGCGCAGCGTCATGGTCGGCTTCGTCAACGCCCTCGCGATCCTCATCTTCATCTCGCAGGTCCCGCAGCTGATCGACGTGCCCTGGCTCGTCTACCCCCTCGTCGTCGCCGGACTGCTGATCATGTACCTGATGCCGCTGGTGACGCGCGTCGTGCCCGCACCGCTCGTGGCGATCGTCCTGCTGACCGGCGCTGCGGTGGTCTTCGGGCTGAACGTGCCGACCGTCGGCGATCAGGGGGAGCTCCCCGAGAGCCTGCCCGAGCTGTTCCTCCCGAACGTGCCGCTCACATGGGAGACGCTGGGCATCATCTTCCCCTTCGCCGCGGCCATGGCGATCGTCGGGCTGCTCGAATCGCTCATGACCGCCAAGCTCGTCGACGACATCACCGACACGCACTCGCGCAAGACCCGCGAGGCCCTCGGGCAGGGAGCGGCGAACATCCTCTCAGGTGCCTTCGGCGGCATGGGCGGCTGCGCGATGATCGGTCAGACGATGATCAACGTGAAGGCGTCCGGTGCACGCACGCGCATCTCGACCTTCCTCGCGGGGGTGTTCCTGCTGGTGCTGGTGCTCGTGCTCGGCGACATCGTCGCGATCATCCCGATGGCGGCCCTCGTCGCGGTGATGATCGTCGTCTCGGTCGCCACCTTCGACTGGCACAGCATCCGGCCCGCGACCCTGAAGCGCATGCCGAAGAGCGAGACGCTCGTGATGGTCGTCACGGTCGCCGTCACCGTGTGGACGCACAATCTCGCGATCGGCGTCGGTGTGGGCGTCGTCGCCGCGATGATCCTCTTCGCGCGCCGAGTGGCGCACTTCGTGAGCGTGCGCCGCAGCATCTCGGATGTCGACGGTGCGCCGACCGCTCGCTACACCGTCGACGGGGAGCTGTTCTTCGCCTCGAGCAACGACCTCACGACCCAGTTCGCGTACACCCACGACCCCGAGCGGGTGGTCATCGACATGTCGCGCTCCCATGTCTGGGACGCCTCGACGGTGGCCGCTCTGGACGCGATCCAGACGAAGTACGAGCACCTCGGCAAGACCGTCGTCTTCGAGGGCATGAACGACGCGACCACCCGGTTCCACGGCCGTCTCAGCGGCGGCGTCGACGGCGGGCACTGACGCGCAGGGGCCCCAAGCGTGCCAAGGTCGGAGGATGAGCGCCACCGCCGACCCGAGAACGTACGACCTCGATGAGCTGCGGTCGCGGGTGCTCGCCGAGCACGGGGGAGCCGTCGATGACAGCATCCCCCGCCTCGCCGAGGCCGATCCGGGCCTCTGCGGCCTGGCGATCGTCCTCGCCGACGGCGAGGTGCGGGGCAGCGAGCAGTCCGACGCGCCGTTCGCGATGCAGTCGTCGGTCAAGCCGTTCCTGTTCGCGCTCGCACTGCTCGACACCCGCGGCGACGCGCTCGAGCGGGTGGGGATCGAACCGACCGGCGAAGCCTTCGACGCCATCAAGCTCGAGAGCGGCACCGGGCGTCCGCCGAATCCGATGGTCAACGCGGGTGCGCTCCTGACGGCGTCCCTCGTCGACGGCGGTGACGTCGACGGTCGCGCCGAGCGCATCCTCCGCGGGCTGTCGGCCTTCGCAGGACGAGCCCTCGACGTCGACGAGCGCACGGCGAGCGAGGAGCGCGCGCACGGCGAGCGCAACCACGCACTGGCCCATCTCATGCGAGCCGAGGACGCCCTGCGGGTGAGCGCCGACGACGCGGTCGAGGTGTACGGGCGTGCGTGCGCGGTGATGGTGGATGCCGAGGCGCTCGCCGTCATGGGTGCCACCCTCGCGTTCGGCGGGATCAACCCGGTCACGGGCGAGCGGGTCGTTCCCGCGTCTGTCGCGCAGGACGTCGTGTCGGTGATGGCGACCTGCGGGGTCTACGACGGTTCGGGCACGTGGATGCGGCGGGTCGGCGTGCCGGCGAAGTCGAGCGTGTCGGGGGCGATCGTTCTCGCCGCGCCGAGGCTGCTCGGCGCCGCCGTGGTCAGCCCGCCGCTGGATCGGCAGGGGACGAGCGTGCGCGGGCGCATCGCGAGCGAGATCCTCAGCGACGACCTCGGGCTGCACAGCTTCCGCGCGTGACGTCGGCGCGGTGTCGCAGGAACGACACCGCGCCGACGTCAGCTCACTCGTAGCGCAGCGCGTCGATGGGGTTCTGCCGGGCGGCGCGTCGAGCGGGGAGCGTGCCGGCGACGAAGGCGAGCGCCATCACCACGAGGATGACCGTGATCACCGACGCGGGCGCGTACTGGAGGATGTCGAGTCCCGGCAGCCCCGACAGCACGGTCTGCGACAGCACGCTGCTGAGTGGGATGCCGATGCCGATCGAGACGACGGCACCCAACGCGCTGCCGAGGAACCCGATGAAGACCGCCTCGATGCTGAACAGCGCGAACACGCGGCCGCCGCTCATGCCCATCGCCTTCATCAGGCCGATCTCACGCGTGCGCTCCTGCACGCTCATGAGGAGCGTGTTCACGATGCCGAAGCCCGCCGCCAGCAGAGCGATGACGGCGAAGGCGTTCAGCACGCCCACGATGCCGTTGATGACGAGCTGGAAAGATCCGAGCTGGTCTTCGAGGGTCTGGGCCGAGAACCCTTCGTCGGCGAGCCGCTCCTTGATCTCGGTGATCTGCTCGGGAGTCGAATCCTCGGCGATCTGCACCGTCGCCGAGATGTAGGTCGTCGCGATGTTGTCGGGTTTTCCCGTGTCGGTGATCGTCTCGAGTTCGTCGGCCATCGCCGAGTTGAGGCCCACGCCGCTGCCGAGCAGCGACTCGTTCTGAACGCCCACGACGGTGGCCGTGACCTCGTGAGCCTCGCCGAGGTAGTCGGTGAGGCCGAACGTCACCGTCTCGCCGACCGCCGCGTCGGCGTCGTCGAATCCCAGGTTCTCCAGGTAGCTCGTCGGCAGCAGGATCTGCGACTCGTCGGTGGCGTTGTCGAGCGCCGAGCCCGCGGCCAGATCCGCGGGGCTCACTCCGGCGGCGATGTTCACGCTCACCTGGAACCTGCCGTTGTCGGCGAATTCGATCCAGTCCGGTGAGACCTGTGCCAGCGGCGTGACGGCGAGCACCCCGTCGATGTCGCGCAAGACGGCGACGTCGTCGGGGGTCAGCGCGGCGCCCGCTCCGGGAAGGGCGACAGGTCCGCTCGGTCCGCCGCCGGCGCCGGCGCTCGCTGCGTCGGGGTCGTAGGGCTGCGGTCCGTCGCCCTCGGTCGCCGCCTCTCCGTCGGCTGCCTTCGAGACGGTGAGCACATCGGCCGAGCCGATGGCCCCGACCTGCGCCGTGATGTAGTCCGACACCCCCGTGCCGATGGCCGAGGTCGTCGTCAGCGTGAAGGCGCCGATGAAGATCGCGATCACCGTGAGGGTCGTGCGCAGCTTGCTGCGCAGCGTGCTCTGGATCGCCGTGCCGACGATGTCGCGCGCGTTCATGCGGACACCTCCTCGACGAGCAGGCCGTCGTGGATCTGGATGCGGCGATCGCAGCGGGCCGCGAGCTCGGGCTCGTGGGTGACGATGACCAGCGTGATGCCGCGGGTCGCGTTCAGATCGAACAGGATATCCTCGACGACCGCTCCGGTCGCCGAGTCGAGGTTTCCGGTGGGCTCGTCGGCGAAGATGATGCTCGGCTCGTTGACCAGGGCCCGCGCGATGACGACGCGCTGCTTCTGGCCGCCCGACAGATCGGTCGCCCTGTTCTTGGCCTTGTCGGCCATGCCGAGCGCCTCGAGCGCCTCCATCCCACGGCGACGGCGCTCCCGCGGCGAGACCCCCGCGATCTTCAGCGGCAGGATCACGTTCTCGAGCACCGAGGCGTTGGGGATCAGGAAGAACTGCTGGAACACGAAGCCGAACGTCGCGTTGCGCACCTTGTTCACGGCGGCGTTCGACAGGCCGGCGACGCCGTCGCCGTGCAGCAGCACGTCGCCGGAGCTCGGTTCGTCCAGTAGCGCGAGGATGTGCATCAGGGTCGATTTGCCCGACCCGCTCTTGCCGGTGATCGCGACGCTCTCTCCTTCCTCGATGCGCAGCGAGACGCCGCGGAGGGCGTCGAAGCGGGTGGATCCGCGACCGTACGTCTTGGTCAGATCGCGGGTCTCGAAGGCGGGCGGTGGGGATGGAGTGAGGAGTGCGGGCATGGTGTCCACGTTCGTCGCTCACGGTCGGCGCGGCATCCGCTCGTCGTCGACACTTCTGTACCGCATCCGCGGTACACCGGGGCACGCCCCACGGAGGATGCCGCAGACCGCCGTGTGTGGGACGCTCGTCTCACACCGCCCGACTCGAGGTCATCATCACCGCTTCCCCGGCATCCCCGCCCGCCCGCCTGCATCCGCCGGGTTGGGCCGTCGACGTGCTGCTCGGACTCCCGGTCGCTCTGGGTGCACTCGCGCGCGACCCGTTCTCGGACGATCCCGCGCCCACGACGGTCTGGCCGATGCTGGCCCTCGGCGTCGCCGTCGCGATCGTGCTGCCGCTGAGCCGCCGTCATCCGCTCGTCCTGCTCGTGGTCACGACGGTGATCGCCGCGCTGGCGCCGATGTGGTCGACGACCAACCTCGGGTTCGTCCTCGCGTCGGCGATCTGCCTCTACCGCCTCGCCGCGACGACCCCCGACCGCCGCTGGGCGCTGTTCGCGTTCGCGGGTTCGGCCGCGCTGCTCGTCGCGGGGGTGGTGCTGGCCGGCCCGTCCGACCGCTACCTCGCGTGGATGCTGCAGCCGGTCGCGATCCTCCTCGGTGCGACGGCGCTCGGTGAGGCGACCCGCAGTCGTCGCGCCTACATCGATGCGATCACCGAGCGCGCCGAGCGCGCCGAGCGCACCCGCGAGCTCGAGGCGGAGCGCCGCGTCACCGAGGAGCGCCTGCGCATCGCCCGCGAGCTGCACGACGCGGCCGGGCATCAGATCGCCGCGATCAACCTCACTGCCGGCGTCGCGAAGAACGCGCTGCCGGGCGATCCCGACCGGGCGACCGAGATGCTGACCGGCATCCAGCAATCCGCCCGCGCGGTGCTGGGCGAGATCAGCGCGCTGCTGCAGCTGCTGCGCGGATCACCGGGCGACGCCGAGACGGGCGCCCTCGCGCCGGTCGCCACGTGGGACAACGTGGCCGTCGTCGTGGAGGACTTCCGCCGCCTGGGTCTGGAGGTGTCCGGCGAGCTGCCGCGCGACGTTCCCGGGCTCTTCGGGGCGGCGGATGTCGTCGCCTATCGCGTCGTGCAGGAAGGTCTCGCGAACGCCCTGAAGCACGGCGACGGCCGGGTGCTCGTGACCGCCGACGTCGATCCCTCGACGCTCGCTCTTCGGATCGAGAACCTCGTCGGATCGCAGCGTGATCCCGCGCCGTCGGGTCACTACGGATTGATCGGCATCCAGGAGCGCGTCGATTCCGTCTCGGGCACCGTCGTCCACCGGCGTGAGGCGCGCCGTGACGGCACCGCCTTCGTCCTCGATGTGCGACTGCCGTTGATCTCCGACGCGGTGCCCCGATGAGCGTCTCGGTTCTCGTCGTCGACGATCAGCCGGTCATCCGCACGGCGATCGCGAACCTGATCGCGCATGAACCCGACCTCGAGGTCGTGGCCTCGGCGGCATCGGGCGCCGAAGCGGTGCGGCTGGCACGTCGGCTGGCGCCCGACGTGGTCGTGATGGACATCCGCATGCCCGACGGCGACGGCATCCAGGCGACCAGGGAGATCTGCGCCGAACCCGGTCTCGCGCACACGCGGGTGCTGATCCTGACCACCTTCGAAGAAGAGGCCTATGTCGTCGAGGCTCTGCGCGCCGGGGCGAGCGGGTTCATCGGCAAAGGCGCAGATCCCGACGAGATCATCACCGCGGTGCGCACCGTCCACGACGGCGACGCCCTGCTGTCGCCGCGCGCCACGCGGGCGCTGATCGATCGGTATGCCCGATTCGACCAGCGGGCGGCGGCCTCGGCGGCGGCACCGGCCGACCTCGCGGCGCTCACCGGCAGGGAGACGGAGGTGCTCGTCATGGTCGCCCAGGGCCTCGGCAACGCCGAGATCGCACAGGCCCTGGTCATCTCGCCGCTCACGGCGAAGACGCACGTCAACCGGATCATGACGAAGCTGGCGGCGCACGATCGCGCTCAGCTCGTGATCGCCGCCTACGAGAACGGCCTCGTCCAACCGGGCACGGGGTGAGTCCGCCCGGCGGGGCCGCGTAATGTGTGACCTCACAGGACGGGGGATCGGCATGAGCGCTCGCATCGAAGAGCTCGACTGGCAGACGACGCGCATGGGCGAACTCACCCTGCGCCGGCGTGCCGACCCCGCCACCGGCGAGCAGATCTACGAGGTGAAGCTCGGCGACGAGTACCTCATGTCGAGTCTGTTCACCGTCGCCGAGGAGGAGCTCGCCACGCTCGGACTCGCCGCCGCGTCGGGCGACGCGCTCGATGTCGTCGTCGGCGGACTCGGTCTGGGCTACACCGCCGTCACGGCGCTGGGCGATGATCGCGTGCGGTCGCTCGCCGTCATCGACGCCCTCCCGGCCGTCATCGACTGGCACGAACGCGAACTGCTGCCGGTGTCGACGACCCTCGTGCGCGATGCCCGCACGACCCTCGTCCACGACGATTTCTTCGCCGTCATGCGAGCCGCGCCGACGCGGGAGTACGACGTCATCCTGCTCGACGTCGATCACTCGCCGCGTCACACGCTGGATCCGAGCCACGCCGACCTCTACGCGGTGGCGGGGCTCACGGCGCTGGCCGCCCATCTGCGCCAAGGCGGCGTCTTCGCCCTGTGGTCGGACGACCCGCCCGACGACGACTTCATGACGGCGCTGGCCGCCGTGTTCGACGGATGCCGCGCGCACCGCGTCGAATTCGCGAACCGCCTCACGGGCGGCACGTCGTCCAACACCGTCTACGTCGGTCTGCGGCGATAGGGATCAGGCGGGGACCGGCGCCTCGGCGGTGCCGCGGACTCCGGTGATCGCCGCTTCGACGACGGATGCCGCCAGGGCGTCGATGACCGGCTCGGGCTGCAGGCGGACCGGGCCGTGGACGGCGATGTCGGCGAAGCCGTGCACAGCCGACCAGCAGGCCCATTCGGCGAGTGGACGTCTGTCGGGGGCGAGGGTGCCCGCCTCGACCATCTCGTCGAGCGTGTCCATGAGCAGCTTGAACGGAGCCACGATCTCATCGTCGAGAGTCACGATGCCGCTCGTCGCGTCGGTGTCCTGGGTGAAGAAGGCGAGCTCGAACCAGCCGCGCTCGGCGCGGGCGAAGTCGATGTAGGCGAGGCCGACGCGGCGCAGGCGCTCGATGGAGGCATCCGTCGGCGCGAGATCTGCGGGAGTCGCGGCCACACGCTCGGCGATCGCCTGCGCCAGCGCGCGCTGCGCCAGGTTCGCGACGGCGTGCACGAGGTCGTCGCGGTCGCTGAAGTGGCGATAGGCCGCGTTCGGCGAGACGCCGGCGGCCCGTGTCACCTCGCGCAGCGTGACGGCGGCCGGCCCGCCGGTGCGCGCGCGGTCGAGGCCTTCGGCGATGAGCGCGTGTCGGAGGTCGCCGTGATGATATGCGCGAGTGTCTTCGCTCATCCGTTGCGCCTCCCACGCGAGGTGTGTACGGTGTCAACATAGATGTGAACGTTGTACACATCCACCCTAACCGATGCCGGATCCCCAGGAGGGTCGCGCATGGCGAACCAGGTCGCACCGAGCCCGCGTCTCGTGCGCAACTTCTACCAGGTGCTCGTCAACACCGCCCTCGCGAACATCACATCGAGCTACCTGTGGTGGGCGCTGACGTTCTGGGCCTACCTCGAGACGCGCTCCGTCCTCGCGACGGCCATCATCGGCGGTTCGTACATGCTGCTCGTCGCCGTCTTCGGGGTCGTCTTCGGGGTCATCGTCGACCACATGAAGAAGAAGGCCGTCATGGTGCTGTCGAGCATGGTGACCCTCATCACCTATCTGCTCGCCGGCATCCTGTATCTGTCCTTCCCCGAATCCGTCCTCGTCGACTGGGGTGGACCGTGGTTCTGGGTGTTCGCCGGCGTCATCCTGATCGGCGGGGTGGTCGAGAACCTGCGCAACATCGCCCTGTCGACCACCGTGACCCTGCTCGTGCCGTCCGACAGGCGAGATCGGGCGAACGGCCTCGTCGGCACCGTGCAGGGCATCGCGTTCATGGTCACGTCGGTGTTCTCCGGTCTGTCGATCGGGCTGCTCGGCATGGGGTGGACGGTCGTCATCGCAATCGTCGCGACGGCCGTCGCCCTGCTGCACCTGCTGTTCGTCTCGATCCCCGAGCGGGGCATCGCGCCGGTCGAGGGCGCGCCGCCCAAGCCCGGTTTCCGCGGAGTCATCCCCGCGGTCGTCGCCGTGCCCGGCCTGCTCGCGCTCATCCTGTTCTCGACGTTCAACAACCTCGTCGGCGGTGTCTTCATGGCGCTCATGGATCCATACGGCCTCACGCTGTTCTCCGTGGAGCTGTGGGGGATCGTCCTCGGCGTGACGAGCATCGGCTTCATCGTCGGGGGCGCCCTGGTCGCCACATTCGGGCTCGGCAAGAATCCGGTGCGCACGATGCTGTTCGTCAACATCGGCATCGCCGTGCTCGGCATGACCTTCGCGATCCGCGAGCTCTGGTGGATCTACGCCCTCGGCATCCTGATCTTCATGTGCCTGATGCCGATCGCCGAGGCGGCCGAGCAGACCATCGTGCAGCGCGTCGTCCCCTTCGAGAAGCAGGGTCGGGTGTTCGGCTTCGCGGCGAGCGTCGAGTCCGCCGCGGCGCCGCTGTCGTCGTTCCTCGTCGGACCGCTCGCGCAGTTCTGGCTGATCCCGTACATGGAGACCGTCGAGGGGCGCGAGACCTGGGGGTGGCTGGTCGGAGAGGGTGAGGCGCGAGGGATCGCCCTGGCCTTCATGGGCGCGAGTGCCGTGCTGCTCGTCGTCGTGCTGCTCGCGTTCATCTCGAGCCCGTACCGGCGCCTGTCGAAGGCATACGCGTCGGCGCCGCCCTCCATCCAGGAGGCTGAGGCGACAGCCGAGCCCGTGCTCGGGTCACGCCTGGTGCGCGGGACCGAGACGGCAGATGCTCGGGATGCCGCGCCCGCGGCGTCGCACGAAGAAGAGGAGGCCAGACGATGACAGCACTTCCGCCCGTGGTGGGACTCGAGGAGTGGCGTACGGAGCTCGACGCCCTGCGGATGCGGGAGAAGGCGGCGACGCGCGAGCTCGATGCCATCGCCGCCCAGCGCCGACGTCTGCCGATGGTCGAGCTGCCCGACTACACGCTCGAGGGGCCCGACGGACCCGTGCGACTGGTCGACGTCTTCGAAGGGCGCACCCAGCTCATCACCTACAGCCACATGTGGTTCCCCGGCAAGGACTGGCAGTGCGGCGGATGCACCGGCTTCACGTCGCAGTACACCCGGCTCGAGTTCCTCGAGCCCTACGACGCGCGATTCGTCATCGTCACGCAGGGGCCGATCGCCGAAGCGCTCGCCTACCGCGACAAGGTCGGCAACCGCATGGACTGGTACTCGACGGCAGACAGTCCCTTCGGCGCCGACATGGGCGCTCCGCCGGACGCCGGCTTCGCGGTCAACGTCTTCCTGCGCGACGGAGAGAAGGTGTACCGCACCTGGCACACCGACGGTCGCGGCACCGAGCAGCTGAGCCACACGTTCCCCCTGATCGACCTGCTGCCCTGGGGTCGGCAGGAAGCGTGGCAGGACTCGCCCGAAGGGTGGCCGCAGTCGTCGACGGGCGAGGGCTGGTTCGACTCGAAAGACATCGCGCGGCTCTACGGCCCCAGCTGATCCGGCCGGATCGGTTGGTCGGAGGCGCGGTGATCGGCAGCCATCTTTCTGGGCGACGACCCGCTTACCGGTCCAAGATGGAGTCATGGTCAGCATCCCGGAAGTCACTCTGAACGACGGAACAGTCTTCGCCGAGCTCGGACTCGGCACCTACAACCTGAACGGCGACGAGGGCGTCGACGCGATCGTCTCGGCGATCGAGGCCGGCTATCGCCTGCTCGACACCGCGGTCAACTACGGCAACGAACGCGAGGTCGGCGAAGCCGTGCGGCGCAGCGGCGTCGACCGCGATGAGCTGATCGTGACGTCGAAGATCCCGGGGCGCCACCACGGGTTCGACACCGCGATCGCGAGCATCGAGGAGTCCCTGCAGACCTTGGGGCTCGATCGCATCGACCTTCAGCTCATCCATTGGCCCAACCCCAGCGTCGGAAAGTGGCTCGAGACCTGGCAGGGCATGATCGAGGCGCGCGAGCGCGGGCTCGTGCGGTCGATCGGGGTCTCGAACTTCACCATCCCGATGCTGCGTCGCCTCATCGACGAGACGGGAGTCATCCCCGCCGTCAACCAGGTCGAGCTGCATCCCTACTTCCCGCAGGGGGATCTGCGCCGGTTCCACGCGGAGCACGGCATCCGTACCGAGAGCTGGAGCCCGCTGGCGCGCAGGTCGGAACTGCTCGCCGATGCGGTCGTGGGCGAGATCGCCGAGACCCACGGCGTCACACCGACGCAGGTCGTGCTGCGCTGGCACGTCGAGCTCGGGTCGACGCCCATCCCGAAGTCAGCCGACCCCGACCGTCAGCGCGAGAACGCGGACGTCTTCGGTTTCGCCCTGAGCCACGCCGAGGTCGCCGCCGTCTCGCACCTCGAGCGCGGCCGCCTGTGGGACGGCGACCCCGACCATCACGAGGAGATGTAGCCCCGGCATCCGCGACTCGACCACCTGAGCCACCCCCGCCCGGCCCGGCTCAGGCGTCGGGGAGGGCGTCGAGCCATTCGGCGAAGGTCTGCCGGCCGAGCACCGCGCCGGCGTCCGGCAGCAGGGCTCCGCTGCGCTGCGCGCGACCCATGGCCCCGGGCAGAGAGACGGCCGGAATCCATCCGCGGTGGCCGATCGCGCGAGCGTAGGCGCGCACCATGTCGGCGAGGCCCTCCTCGCGGGGGCCGGCGAGGTCGTCCACCCGACCCGCGGGCCTGCTCTCGGCCAGCGCCACGAGATGCTCGGCGACTTCGCGCACCGCGATCGGCTGCGTCCGCGCCCGAGGAGCGAGGTGCACCGGACCGGCCTTCGCCCGCGCGTACATGAGCGCGGCGAACTCGTGGAACTGCGTCGCGCGCTGGATCGTCCACGGGACGGGCGATTCGGCGACCAGGCGCTCCTGCGAGACTTTGCCGGCGTAGTAGCCCTCGGGCGCGGCATCCACCCCCACGATCGACAGGGCGAGATGGTGACTGACGCCGGCAGCCTGCCCCGCGGCGAGCAGGGAGCGCGTGACGCCCGCGAAGAACGAGATCGATTCCTCGGTCTTCAGCGTCGACACGTTCGAGACGTCGACCACCGCGTCGACGCCGCTCAGCGCCGCACGCAGTCCGGCGCCCGAGAGCAGGTCGACCCCGCGGGAGCGCGCGAGGACGACGACGTCGTGGCCCCGGGACCGAGCGATGTCGACGACGTGCGTTCCGGTGAGGCCCGTTCCGCCTGCCACAGCGATCCTCATCGCCGAAGTCTAGGGGCCGGATGCCGCCGCCGTCAGGTTTCGCGCGATCGCTCCGTGCGGGGCGCGGTAGTCCGCTTCGCCGCGCTTCCCCAGCCCGTCACGATCACCCTGTCGGCATCCGGACGCCACCGGTTCAGCGGCAGCGCGGTGTCCGGCGGCAGGGTCATTCCCACAGCACCACGCGGCGGCCGTCCACCTCGACGACGCGCACCGCCGTCTCGTAGAGCGCTGCGAGGCGCGGCTCGGTGATGACGTCGGCCACGGCGCCGTGGTGCACGACCCGCCCGTCGCGCATCGCGACGATGTCGTCGGCGAACTGCGCCGCGACGTTGATGTCGTGCATCACGACGACGATCGTGATGTCGCGCTCGGCGCATTCTCGGCGCAGCAGCTTCATGAGAGACACCGCGTGCCGGGGGTCGAGGTTGTTCAGCGGCTCGTCGAGAAGCAGGTGGTCGGTGTCCTGCGCCATCGCCATGGCCACGAACGCCCGCTGGCGCTGACCGCCCGACAGCTCGTCGAGGAACCGATCGCGCACCGCGCCGAGGTCGAGCAGGCCGATCGCGTACTCGACGCGCTCGCGGTCGACGGCCGTGCGACCCGAGCCTCCGTGCGGGAAGCGACCGTAGGCGACGAGGTCTTCGACGCTCAGGCGTATCGCGAGATGGTTGTCCTGCCGGAGGATGGCGAGTCTTCGCGCGATCTCGCGGGATCCGGTCGTGTGCACGTCGCGTCCGTCGACCGTGATCGTGCCCTCCGTCGCCTGGATGAGGCGTCCGACGGCCGACAGCAGGGTCGACTTGCCGGCGCCGTTGGGCCCGATGATCGCCGTGAGGCCCCGGCCGATCTCGAGGGTGACGTCGTCCACGGCGACGACCGTGCCGTGACGTTTGGTGACCGAGTCGATGCGGATCATGTCAGCGAGACCTTCCGGTGAGCACGAGGAGGATGAAGAAGACGCCGCCGGCGAACTCGATCACGACGGGCAGCTCGGTGCTGAAACCCAGCACCCTGTCGAGGATGAGCTGTCCGCCGACGAGGGCGACCACGCCGATCGCGATCGCCGCCGGGATGCTGCGCAGGTGCCGGTGGCCGACGGCCCCGTATGCGAGGTTGGCGACGATCAGGCCGAAGAACGTGACGGGGCCGACGAGGGCGGTGGATGCCGCGACCAGCGCGGCGATCACGACGACGACGTGCATCACGACGCGCCGGTGCTCGACTCCCAGCGAGATCGCGGTCGTCTCGCCGAGCGACAGCACGTCGAGCGCGCGCCGGATCGGCCAGAGCGAGGCGACGGCTGCGGCGACGAGGATGCCGGTGGGCAGGAGCAGTTCGCGGTCGATGGACGTGAAGCTCGCGAAGGCGAGGTCCTGCACGATCGCGAACGTGTCGGGATCGAGCAGGCGCTGCAGGAAGGCGGTGACCGACCGGAACAGGACTCCGAGCACGAGCCCGGCGAGCACGATGACGTGCAGGTCGAGGCGGCGTTTCAGGAACAGCCACCAGTAGAGCAGCACGATCGAGGCGGCCATCAGCACGAGTTCCACGGTCCACGACGCGAGCGGCGGCGCCGACACCAGCAGCGCGGGGCCGATCGCGAACGCGACCACCACCTGGATCGCGAGGAACACGGCGTCGAACCCCATGATCCCCGGTGTCAGGATCCGGTTGGCCGTGATCGTCTGGAACAGCACCGTCGACACACCCACCGCCGTCGCGGCGATCACCATTCCGATGATCGTGCGCGATCGCAGCCCGAGGGCGTACTCCCACATGCGGGGCAGATCGGTGAAGAGGTAGATCGCCACGACGGCGAGCGCGAGAGCGGTGAGGCCTGTCAGCCATGCGGTCGGAGCCGGACGCGTCTTCATCGGCGACCACCGGCCGGCATCGACCGGCGCCGCGCAGGGCGCGCCGCATCCGACGGCTGGGCCGTGCCCAGCAGCAGCCACAGGAAGACGACTCCTCCGATGACGCCCATCACGAGCGAGACGGGAAGCTCGAACGGGAACCGCACGACGCGGCCGATGATGTCGCACGCCAGCACGAGCGCCGCTCCCAGAAGGGCCACGACCGGCACCGCGCGGCGCATGTTGTCACCCACGAGACGGCTGACGATGTTGGGGGCGATGAGGCCGAGGAAGGGGATCGCGCCCGTGACGACGACCATGATGCCGGTGACCACCGCGATGATTCCGGCGCCGAGACCCATGACTCCGCGGGTGTTGAGTCCCAATCCTCTGGCGGCCTCGTCGCCGAGCCCCGCGACGGTGAACCGATCGGCGGCGATCCAGGCGATGAGTGCGGCCGCGGCGGCGACGTAGAGCATCTCGTAGCGGCCGCGCAGGATGCCCGAGAAGTCGCCGATGCCCCAGCTCAGGAGCTCCTGCAGGGCATCGGCCCGGTACGCGATGAAGGTCGTGACCGCCCCGATGACTCCCGCGTAGAGGATCCCCACCACGGGCACGAGGACGCTCGAGCGCGAGGGGATGCGGCGCGCGAGCGCAAGGAACCCGAAGACGCCGGCCAGCGCGCCGACCGAGGCGATGACGGCCTTCATCCAGATCGGGATGCCGGGTGCGGCCAGCAGCAGCATCAGCAGGGCGAAGCTCGCGGCATCCGTCGCCCCGGTCGTGCTCGGCTCGACGAACCGGTTGAGTGTGAGCAGCTGCATGATGAGCCCGGTGATCGCGAACGCGACGCCCGCGAGGATGAGCGCGATCGTGCGGGGCACGCGGCTGGCGAAGAGGACGAAGCCGTCGAGGTCGGCGACGCCGATGAACAGCGAGGTGGTCGCGAGGGCGGCGACGAGCGCCACCCCCGCGACGATCAGGACGGTGGGGGAGAACCTTCTCAGCGGCCCGCTCCTCGATCGGACTCGACGTCCATCGTCAGCTCGCGACGGCGGTGTGCACCGTCTCGAGGACGCTGTCGATCGCCGTGAGGCCGTTGATGACGATGTAGAGCTCGCTGGCCGGAAGCTGGATGATGTGGTCTTCCTGCGCGGCGGTGGTGCGATCGACGATCTCGTTGCTCAGCGCCTCTTCGGCGCTGCTTCCCTCGCCGGTGGCGGCACCGCGGTCGAACACGATGATCCAGTCGGGGTTCGCCGTGAGGATGAACTCGTTGGTCACCGTGTCTCCGTGCGGCGAACCCTCGGCGCCCGGAAGGTCGGTGGCGGCGACGGCGGGGGCGAAGCCGAGCTCGTCGAAGAAGTATCCGAAGCGCGAGCCTTCGCCGAAGGCGCCGTACTCGCCGCCCGAGACCGACAGCACCAGGGCGGTGCCCGACGCCTCGGCCCGGATCTCCGCGATCAGCGCCTCGATGTCGTCCGTGAGTGCGGCCACGGCCTCTTCTTCGCCGTAGATCTCGCCGAGCTGCGCGGCGCGCACCAGGCCCGCGGCGGGGTCGAACGTGCCGCCGTACGTGCCGGTCAGGTCGATCGTCGTCGCGATCTCGGAGAGCGCGTCGAACTGGCCGGTGCTGCGAGCAGCCGTGACGATGAGGTCGGGCTCGAGTTCGGCGACGGCCTCGAAATCGGGCTCGAACAAGGTGCCCACCTTGGGCAGGTCGGCGTACTCGGACAGATAGTCGGGCAGGGCGATCTCGGGGATGCCGACGACGGAGTCGCCCGCACCGATCGCGTGCAGGGTGTCGAGCGTCGCGATGTCGAACGTCACGACCGCCTCGGGCTGGAACGGCACCTCGACGGAGTCGCGTGCGGTGTCGGTGTCTTCGGTGAGGTAGGTCTCACCCTCTTCGGTCACCTCGACGAGGGTCGGCAGGGCGTTGTCGACCACGACGGTGGACGGCGCCGCGGCGGGGGTCTCGGCTTCGGCGGCGGGGGAGGCGCAGGCGGTGGCGGACAGGGCAAGGGCTGCCAGGCCGGCGACCGGCCACAGCGCGCGATGAGGTGTCTTCATGTAGGTAAGCCTAACCTAACGAAGACCGGCGTTTCAGGACGTGACCGACGTGGGCGGTCGCTGAACGACGAGCGAGCGGATGCCATATCCGCTCTTCGGCCTGATTACAGGCGGGCGCCGTCGTCGTCGCGGTTCTCGAGGCCCACTTCGCGCCCGCGCCACGATTCGTAGGCGATGAGCCAGCCGATCGACACGATCGCCGCCAGGAGCAGGCCCAGCCAGACGTTGCCCCAGACGAGGCCGAAGAGGATTCCGAGCGCGATCACCAGCGCCGTTCCGAAAGCCCAGCCGGTGTGTCCGCGTTGCCAGCCCGCACGTCGATTCGCCATGGCCTCAGCCTAGAGCGAGGCGTGCGATCTTCGAGTCGGGCTTCGGTTCGACGCGGCATCGCCAGTTCGACGCCGGCCTCCGACACGCGCCCGGGGTGAGGTGGCTCTCTTGACGTCCGTGCAGAACCTGCACTAGCGTTGCGAGGTTGCGCACCGGCGCAGCAGCACAGGCGAGTCGGGAGGATGACGGATGAACGCTCAGCGCGAACTCCGTGTCGTCACGGTCGTGGGCCAGCTGCCTGCAGACCGTTACGAGTCGTCCCCTCCGGCGCCGGCCGTGTAGCAGCATCCGCTTCGAACACGCCCCGCACCGTCAAGGTCCGGGGCGTTCCTGTTCTCCAGGGATTCCGTGGGTCTTGAGCCGCCGCTCGACGGCGCACCCATCCGGGTGTCGCCCCACCCTAGGAAAGGAATCATGGAGAGGCTCACCGATCGGCTGCTCTCATGGGCCAGCCTGCTCGACGAGAAGACCGTCGCCCAGGCTCGCACATCGAGCCGCATGCCGTTCATCTACCCGCACCTGGCGCTCATGCCCGATGCGCATCTCGGAAAGGGTGCCACCGTCGGGTCGGTCATCCCGACGCTCGGCGCCATAATGCCGGCCGCCGTCGGGGTCGACATCGGCTGCGGCATGATCGCCGTCCGCACGCAGTTCACCCGCGATCGGCTCAACGTCGACCTCGCACCTCTGCGTGAGGCGATCGAGCGCGCGATCCCGCTGTCGGCGGGTCACGACAACCGCAAGATCGTCGCGACCGCGGCGCCCCGCGTCGCGGAACTCGAGGCGCTCGCGGACAGGAACGGCTTCGACCCGGCGGGCTACGCGGGTCACTGGCGTCTGCAGCTGGGGTCGCTCGGATCGGGCAACCACTTCATCGAGGTGTCGGTCGACGAGCAGGACCGGGTGTGGATGTTCCTGCATTCGGGCTCCCGGGGCGTGGGCAACAAGATCGCGATGCACCACATCAAGGTTGCGCAGCGGCTGGCGAAGAAGTGGTGGATCGAGCTCCCCGACCCCGACCTCGCGTATCTCGTCGAGGGGACTGAGGAGTTCCGCCGGTACATCCAGGAACTGCGGTGGGCCCAGCACTTCGCCCTGCTCAACAGGGAGGAGATGATGGACCGCGTCGCGCGTCAGCTGTCGGAGTTCATCGGCGAGCCCGTGGAGGAGCAGGAGCGGATCAACTGCCACCACAACTTCACCGAGCATGAGAAGCACTTCGGCAAGGAGGTGTGGGTGTCGCGCAAGGGTGCCATCAAGGCCGACCTCGGTCGGCCCGGGCTCATCCCCGGCTCGATGGGCACCGCGTCCTACGTCGTCGAGGGTCTCGGCAACCCCCTGTCGCTCAACTCGTCGCCGCACGGGGCGGGACGGGAGTTCTCCCGGACCGTCGCACGGCGCACGTTCTCGCACGAGCAGCTGCGCGAGGCGATGGCGGGCATCGAGTTCCGAGACACCGATGCCTTCATCGACGAGATCCCGCAGGCGTACAAGCCGATCGACGCGGTCATGGCTGACGCCGCCGACCTCGTCACGATCCGCCACACGCTGCGGCAGCTGGTCAACGTGAAGGGGGACTGACACTTCGACAGGCTCAGTGACCGGGAGTCGGGCTCCGAGCCCACCGGTTGCTGAGTCTGTCGAAGCATCCGCCCGCCGGCGGGTGTCAGCGCCCGCGGTGATCCTCGGGGTGCATCTTGGGTCCGCGCCGCGGTTCGCGCAGTCCGCTCGTCCCGATGAGGCGGATGACCCGCTGGCGCTGACCCGCCCACGGGGCGAGGAGCTCCAGCATCCCGTCGTCGTCGACGCGATGGCCCGTGAGCGCGTAGCCCACCTCATGGGCGAGGTGGTAGTCGAAGACGCTCACGGCGTCGGGGTCGCCGAAGGCGCGGATGCGGGCTTCGGCACTCGTCCAGAGTCCGACGCCGCGCAGGCTCGTGAAGACGCGGTCGCGCTCGTCGCCCGAGGCCGCCGCGGTGGCCGCCCGCACGACGGCCTCGCCCGTGCGTGCCGCCTGCACGACGGCGCGCGCCTGGGGCGGCTCGAGGCCCGCCCGGTTCCACGACCACGACGGCACGTGCCGCCATCCGTCGATCGACGGGGGCGCGAACATGGGTCGGGGGGTCGGACCGGGGGCGCGTTCGCCGTGCCACGACACGATGCGCCGCCACGCCCCGAAGGCCTGCACGCCCGTGACCTTCTGCTCGAAGATCGAGCTCACCAAGGCGTCGAACACGAGATCGGTGCGTCCGATCCTCAGGTCGGGGTTGCGATGGTGGGCGTCGGCGATGAGCGGATGCCGCGACGCGTCGAAACCGGTGAGGTCGTCGTCTGATCCGCACAGGGCGGGCAGCTGCGCGATCGCCCACTCGCGACCGGGCCCCCACGCGGCTCCCTTGACGGTGCCGCCGGCCGTCTGTCGCAGGGCGAGGGTCGCGACGCCGTCGGGCGTGCGGCTCACCCGCCAGATCACCGGGCCCGACGTGGTCATCGTCGGGTCGCCCCCACCGCGCCGCTGATGCAGCACCGTGCGCGCCATGTTCAGCGGGTGAGCCGGCCGGTACTCGGTCTCGAGCGGACGACCGTGCGCCGGGCGGATGTCGCGCCCGGTCGGGCCGGCCGCGGCATCCCGCACCCGGCCGACTCTCGCGGGCGACGCCGTCATGCCGCCCACTTTACGTCGAGGGCGCCGACATCAGGCAGGTCCGCGACGGCTTGGCAGTCGCATTCCGCGGGTGGCGGGCTCGGCGACCCCGAGTTCGCGACTATGGAACGCCCATCGCGACTTCTCTGCAGTCGCATCACGTGGGTGCGGGGACTGTCCTACCTGCGAATTGCGGCTGCGGAACAGCCGCGCTGCAGGTGTCAGAAGCGGTCGGGCGAAGGCGTGCCGTGACCGTAGCGGATCGAGACGTCGGCGTGCCGGTCGAACCGGTAGCCGATTCCGCGCACCGTGCGGACGATGTCTTCGTAGCGGCCGAGCTTGGCGCGCAGGCGACGCACGTGCACGTCGATCGTGCGCTCGCCGGGAACCTCGTCGTCGGTCGCGCCCTGCCAGAGCGACGACACCAGTTCGGTGCGCTCGATCGTCCGGCCCTCGCGCAGGACGAGGTACTGCAGCAGCTCGAACTCCTTGAACGTGAACGAGGCGGACTCGCCGTCGATTAGCACCCGCTTGCGCGAGATGTCGACGACCACGCCGCCGGGTGCGCGGTCCTCGTCTTCGGGCTCATCCTGCTTCGTCCGGGCGATGGCCGACGGCTCGTGCAGGGCCAGCCGCACGACATCGACGTCGCGGCCGCCCGATCCGACGGGTGCGAGGGCCACGGTGGCGTAGGTCTCGGCGTCGGGTGCGAGGTCGGCGAGCGTGCGACGAAGGGCATCGACGAGTACGCCGAGCGAGACTCCGGATGCCGCGACCTTGGCTTCGTCGAGACCGACGTACAGCGCGAAGCCGCGCGGAGCGGTGCCGGCGGGGAGGGCGCGGTCGGGTGATGGTGTCGGGGCGGCAGGAGCGACGGGCGCGCCCACGGCACGGAGGTGGCGGGTCGGAGCGGTGGGGCGTTCGAGGAGGGCGGTGTTCGACATGATGATGGTCCTTGCGGGGTGCGAACCCGGGCGATGCGCCGGAAGCGGGTTCTGATGATGTTGCGATGCAGCCGTGGCGGCCTGGTGCGAGGCATCCGGATGCGCGTGGTCGACGCGCGAAGCCGGTGCTTCGGGGGACCGGGGGAGGCGTGTTCAGAAACGACTCGGGGGTCCGGCGGGTGTCACCGTGCTAGTGGCACATTCGACAACACATGACAACGCGACCGGCCATCATCATGCCGGCAGTCCTGTTCGCCTCCCGGGCGGACGAAGAACGTGCGGTGTCAGTCATGTGCCCGATTATGACCGAGTTGGTCGCCGTGAGTCAAATCATGCCCTCGTGGCATGGCATCCATCACGGCATGTGAGGGGCCGTGAGGAGTCTCGCTCACCTCGACAGCGACCAGGTACCACCGGATTCCCGGATGACGGCGACCTCGCCCGCCGCAAGGGAGAAGTCGTCCTCTGCACCGCTGACAAGGTCGATTCCCGTCCCCCTGACGCGGATCGCGCCACCGCCGTGGTTGAGCAGGAACAGATAGTCGCCTTCGGCCGCGCGCCGGCGCACCGCCTCGACGCCGAGCGCTGCGGCCCCGGCCAGCACGGGCTCCACGCCGGCCTGCGCGACCGATGAAGCGAACAGGTCGTCGAGCGAGGGCTGCGTCAGCTTCGTCGAGACGTAGGTCGCCGTGCCGTCTCCGACGCGACGTCGCGTGATCGCAGGCGATCCCGCAAAAGCCCCTGTCGTGTAGTCGGCGAGCGAAACAGCCGACTCGAGGCGCAGCAACTCGGTCCACAAGCCCGCCGTCGATCCGTCGGACAGCATGATCTCGTCTTCGTCGGCCGCCGGTGAGATCTGCTCCGCACGGATACCCAGCAGCGATCGGAGCATGCCGGGGTACCCTCCCGAAGCCACGCGTTGGTTCTCGTCTGCGAGCCCCGAGGCGAAGGACACAATGAGGTTGCCTCCTGCACTGACGTACTCTTCGAGCCACCGAGCGGTGGCCGGGCTGATGGCATAGAGCGCGGGCACGACGAGCACGCGGTAGCGCGCGACATCGGTGCCGATGCGCACGAAGTCGACCGCGTGGCCTGCGCGCCAGAGCGCGCGGTGCGCGGCGCGCACTTCGTCGGAGTAGGTGATGGTGTCGTTCGGCAGGTGCGGCGTCTCGAGTGACCACCAGCCCTCGGCGTCCCAGATGATGCCGACCTGCGCGTCGATGACCCGGCCGTCAGCCGGCGGCTGGGCGACCTCGGCGATGCGCTCGAGGATCGCTCCCAGCTTGACGATCGCCTCGAAGGATCGCGAGTCCGCACCGACGTGCGGAACCATCGCCCCGTGCCATGACTCGGACCCGGCGGCAGAGGATCGCCACTGGAAGAAGAGCGAGCTCTGCGAACCGCGGGCGATGTAGCCGATCGAGTTGCGGATCATCCGATCGACACTCTTGGTGAACAGACGGTCCCCGACTCGGATGCCGGTGGCATTCTGTTCCATCAGCACCCACGGTCCTCGTGCCCACGATCGGGTGAGGTCGGAGCCGTATGCGACATGGGTTTCTCCGTCGGGCCCGGTCGTGTCGAGATAATGGTCGATCGAGACGACGTCCTGCGCATCGCTCCACGACCACTGGTCGAGGTGGTTCCAGGTGGGCAGCATGAAGTTGGTGGTCATGGGAGCGCTGGATCCGCTCGCGCGGATGGCGGCCTTCTGCTCGTCATATGCGGCGAGCATCTCTTCGGAGCAGAAGCGTTTGAAATCCACGAGCTGAGCAGGATTGTGCAAGTACTGCGTCTGCACCGGCGGGAGGATCTCATTCCAATCGCTGTAGCGCTGCGACCAGAATGCGGTGTACCAGGCGGTGTTGAGCTCGCCGATCGATCCGTACTTGTCCTGGAGCCATTCGCGGAAGGCGCGTGCCGCGTGCGGGCCGAAGTCGATGGTCCCGTACTCGTTGTGGATGTGCCAGCCACGAAGCCCCGGGTGCGAGCCGTATCGATCGGCGAGGAATCGTGCGATCCGTCGGGCGGCCTCACGGTAGGCGGGTGCGCTGATCGCGTACGTGTCGCGTGAGCCGTGCAGCACCTTCGTGCCGTCGGCGCGGACCGGGAGGGCGTCGGGATGCGCGAGAGTGAACCACGGCGGCGGTGAGGCGGTCGGGGTGGCGAGAAAGAAGCCGATGCCGGCGGCGTGCAGGTTCGCGATGACCTCGTCGAGCCACGATGCGTCGAACTCGCCCTCTCGAGGCTCGAGCATCGCCCACGAGAACACGCCTATCGTGACCGTGTTCACCTTCGCCCGCGTCATCAGGGCGATGTCGTCGGCCCATGTCTCCCGAGGCCACTGCTCGGGGTTGTAGTCGCCTCCGAAGAGGAACCGTCCCGGTGCGTAGGGCGTGTTCGTCATGACCATCCTTCTTCTCGGGGTGGGAGTAGACCGCGTGCGATTCAGCGGCCGTGCGGTCGGTCTGATGGGCGTCGGGCGGCAACGCCGCCGCGACCGCGTCCCAGACATCGGGCAGATCGATCCGTGACCACTCGATCATGCGGGCGAGGGATTCGGCTCGGGTGGTGCCGACGATCGTCGCGGTGATGCGGGGATCCCGCAGGCTCAGGCCCAGCGCCAACGCGCCCAGGGGTACGCCGCCGTCGCGGGCGATGGACCGCAGCCGTCGCACGGCAGCGGCCTGTTCGTCGTCGACCCCGCGATAGTGATAGTCGCCGATCGGGCCATCGTCGGCGGTCAGCGCGCCGCCCCCGAACGGGGCGGCGTTGAAGACCGTCATTCCCCGCGCCGCGCAGTCGTCGAGGAGCGGATCTGCGGAGCGGTCCAGGAGGGTGAACCGGTTGTGGGTGACGATCGCCTCGAACTCGCCCGTCGCGGCGAGGCGCAGCATCTCGACCGCCTGATGTGCCTCGTGCAGCCGACCGAGCTTCGACGTGCCGAGCACGAGCGGGCCGGGCCGCCGCGCGGGGGTGCCGACAGCGGTCATCCCTTCAAGCCTCCGCTGACCAGGTCGAGTCGCCAGTAGCGCTGCAGCACCAGCATCATCACGATGAGCGGGATGATCGAGATTGCGGCGCCGATAATCGCCAGGCTATAGAGCGACGGGGTGCCCGACCCCTTCGACAGCAGAGTGTAGAGCCCGACGGTGAGCGGGTACATCCGCTCGTCGGAGAGCATGATGAACGGCAGGAGGAAGTTGTTCCAGATGCCGACGAATTGAAGAAGGAAGATCGTCACCATTCCGGGGACCATCATCGGGAGCACGATCGCACGGAAGATGCGGTACTCGCTAGCTCCGTCGATGCGCGCCGCCTCCATCATGTCGGAGGGGATCGCCGAGGAGGCGTAGACCCGCGCCAGGAAGATGCCGAAAGGCGAGATGAGCACCGGGAGCAGGACCGACCAGTACGACCCGGCGAGCCCCATCTGCGACATCAGCAGATACTGCGGGATCGCCAGGGTGATGCCGGGCAGCAGCACGCCCGCGAGGATCGCGTAGAACCAGATCTGCCGTCCGGGGAAGTCGTACTTGGCCAGCGCGAAGCCCGCCATGGTCGAGATGAGCGTCGACAGTGCCGCCCCGACGCCGGCGTAGATGAAGCTGTTGAAGGCCCAGAGCCCGAACTGGCCCCCGCCGTAGGCGAAGAGGTCGGAGAGGTTGTCCATCAGCCCGGTGCCAGGGAGGAAGGTGAAGGTGGTGAACAACTCGGTGTTCGACTTGGTCGACGCCGTGATCACCCACAGGACGGGCACCAGGCAATAGACGGCGCCGAGGATGAGGACGGCGCTCGCGACGAAGGATCGACGTGGACGCCGACGCGGGTCGATGCTCGACTCCGGTGTCACTCGGGCGGTTCGGCGGTCGGGCATGAGGGCGGTCATCCTTCTCCTCCCAGCGCCCGCTTCTGCGTCACTCGCAGGAGGAGCACCGACACGACGAGCGTTCCGATGGCGAGGACGACGGAGGACGCCGCGGCCAGCGACAGGTCGTCGCGCACGAAGGCGTCGCGGTAGATCTTCATGAGCGGAACCCAGGTCTGGGATATCTCGTTGGTCATCGGTCGAAGTGTCGTGGGCTCTCCGTACACCTGCAGCGTGCCGATCAGAGCGAAGAGCCCGGTCAGCACGAGAGCCGGGGCGACGAGGGGGATCTTGATCCGCCAGGCGATGCTCCACTCGCCGGCACCGTCGATGCGGGCGGCTTCGTAGATCTCGTTCGGGATGCCGCGCAATGAGGTGTAGATGATGATCATGTTGAATCCGACCGCCCCCCAGATCGCGATGTTGGCGACGGCGGGAAAAAGGGACGCGCCGCTCAGGACGACGACGTCGGGAAGACCGAGTTGATTGAGCACCCAGTTGAGCGGGCTTGTGGACGGCAGGTAGAGGAAGCCCCACAGGAGCGAGGCGATAACGCCCGGAACGGCGTAGGGAATGAAGATCGCCGTCCGCGAGAAGCGCGCCGCGCGTACGCGGGGGAGATCGAGGAGGAGCGCGAACAGCAGCCCGAGGCCCAACGTGAGTGGGACGGCGATGACGCCGTAGATCGCGAGCCGACCGAATCCTGCGAGGAATTCGGCGTCGGTGAAGGTGCGAATGTAGTTTTCCAGCCCCACCCACGTCTCTTCACGCACGCCGAAGGGGCCGGAGTCCGTGACCCGCAGGCCGCGGAAGCTCAGCACGATCGCGTAGCCGATCGGAATCGCGAGGAAAGCGATGAACAGCACCCCCGCGGGCAGGAGGAATGCGTATGGGGCGACCCAGCCGCGTCGTCGCGGACGCATCTTGGTGGCCACATCTTCGGTGACGGCGCTCATGGGCGCACCTCTCTGGTCGAGACTGTGGTCGTGCTCGAGGGTGCGGGTGCCGGGAGAACCCCGGCACCCGCGTGTCTCACCGTCGCGTGACGGTGAATCCGGATGTCTCCATGTCGTTGAAGACGACGTCCTCGGTGTTCGCCAGCGCGTCCCGGAGGGGTGTGCCGTTGGTGACCGCGGCCGACATCGCGTCCTGGAATGCACTCGAGGCGACGTTGACGTTCGGCCCCCAGCTGAGGTCGGGGATCGTGTTGGCGGCGATCTCGGCGGCGACAGCCCAGTAGTCGGTCTGCTGCGGCATGAGTGCCGGGGGATCGCTCTCGAGCGTCATCTCCTGGCCGAGCAGCGACGCGGGGTACTGGCCCTCTCCGATCTGGATGCGGGCAGCCTCTTCGGAGTTGGCCATCCACGTGGCGAACTCGGCGGCGGCCTCGGCGTTCTCGCTCGATTCGGTCACGACGAGGGCAGATCCGCCCTGGAAGGCCACCGCGGCATCGCCTTCTTCCCACTGCGGCAAGGGTGCCATGGCCCATTGGCCCGCCATGTCGGCAGCCACGCCGTTGATGACGCCTGCGGCCCAGAGCCCTGCGGGCCACGACAGGATGTTGCCCTCGTTGAGCTGCGCGTTCCACTCGGGAGTGAGGAGTGGCTCGGCTCGGACCAGGTCGCGATCGATCAGGTCCTGCCAGTAGTCGGCTACGGCGACGGATGCCGGGTCGTCGAAGCCGACCGTCCAGTCCCCATCCTCGACCGTCCACCACTCGGCGCCGGCCTGCTGCGCGAAGGCGGCGAATCCGCCGAACTCGGCCGGGGCGAATGTCGTGATGTACGCGTCGGGGTCTGCGGCGCGCACAGCGGCGGCGGCATCCGCGAATTCCGCCCAGGTCGTCGGAACCGCGATGCCGAGCTCTTCGAAGCGGGCCGCGTTATAGGTGAGAGCCTGTGGACCCGCATCCTGCGGGACTCCGTAGCTGGCTCCGTCGAACGTCGCCTGGCTCCAGACGCCCGGGGCGAAGTCCGCTTCGACGTCGCCGACGTACTCGGAGATGTCGGTGGCCACTCCGGCGACGATCATGGCGGGGAGCGTGTTGTATTCGACCAGCGCCACGTCTGGTGCACTGCCGGCGCGTGCCGCCGTGACGAGCTTCGCTGACGAATCCGATCCGCCGCCTGCGTCCGTGTGCGTGACCTGGATGTCGGGGTGGGTGCTGTTCCACTCGTCCACCAGAGGCTTCTGCGCCGTGCCCCACGCCCAGTACTCGAGGGTGACGGTCCCGCCATCGGCGCCGTCAGTGCCGCCGCCGGCGGCGCATCCCGACACCACCAGGGCGGCCAGAGCCACGGTCGCACCGGTAAGGATTCTTCTTCTCATTGCACATCTCCCTCGACATGTTGACGTCGCGACCCTCTTCAGTCGCGGTGTCGAAGCGTTTACGCGAAGCGCTTCGACATGAAGAGTACGCGGGAGAGAATCTTCTGGCAACCCTCGGATTCCGACTACTGTGCGAAGGGTTGCCGCTAGCGTCGCATCCGCGTATCTTCTAGTCGAAGCGCTTCGCGTAAACGCTTCGAACTGACAACGGAAGTCACATGGCAAAGATTCATCAGGTCGCCGAAGCGGCGGGCGTCTCCATCAGCACCGTCTCGTACGCGCTGAGCGGCAAACGACCCGTCTCGGCCGAGACTCGTCGACGCATCGAAGAGGCAGTGCAGGCGCTGGACTATCGCCCCAACGCCGGGGCGCGGATGCTGGCGGGGACGCGCACGCACATCCTCGCCGTCACCGAACCCCTGCGTGCCGACACCCATGCGCCCACCCACATGGCGTTCGTGCTCGCCACGGCGATAGCGGCGCGCAGGGAGGACTACGACGTCCTCCTCCTGACTGACGAGCAGGCCTCGGGGGGGATGCAGCGCGTTGCCTCCAGTGGTCTCGTCGACGGGATCGTCGTGCTCGATGTGGCGCCCGACGACGAAAGGGTGCGGCTCTCAAGACTCATCTCCACGCCTACCGTCTTCATCGGCGTGCCCGACGACGACGAAGGCCTGATGTGCGTCGATCTCGACTTCGAGGGCGCCGCAGCAATGGCGGTGGAGATCATGATCGCCGCCCGGCATCGGCGCATCGGCCTGATTGGTCACGCGCCGGCCGCATACGAGCTCTCGAACTTCCCGCCGCGCGTGCGCGACGGCTTTCACCGCGCCGCGGATGAGCACGATGTCCACAGTGCGTTCCGCATGCTCACCGGTCAGGGCCGTGTCGAGGCGCAGGCCCGACGCGCTACCGCCTCGCTCCTTGACGACGGAGTCACGGCGATCCTGCTCCATTGCAATGACGAGGCTCACAGCGGAGTGCTCGGCGAAGTGGCGGAGCGCGGCCTGCGGATCCCCGAAGACGTCTCGGTGATCTCGGTCGGGTCGTCCTTCGACACGACGGCCTTCGCGACCCCGCTCAATGCGATCCCGCTCGTACCGAAGGACTCGTGCGACCTTGCTGTCGAGTTGGTGCTGAAGTGTCTGTCGGGCGAGTCGCCGCCACCCGGGATCCGGCTCATCGCCCCCCACTACATCGATAACGGATCGGTCGCGCCCAGCGCCTCCGACGAGAGCATGACGCGCTGACACGCGGCATCACGGCAGGAGCAGTCAAGTAATGAAGTTCACCGACGGATTCTGGCAGCTGCGTCCCGGCGTCACGGCGCTGTACGCGCAAGAGGCCTACGACATCTGGCAGACGGATGCCGCGGCCGACGGCGCCGGCATCGTCATCACCGCCCCCACTGGCGTCATCGCCAAGCGCGGCGACACCCTCAACCGTGCTGTGCTGACGACGACGATCTCGTCACCCCTCGAGGGGGTGCTGCGCGTGCGCATCGCCCATCACGAGGGTGCGGCGTGGCACGGCGGTTTCGATCTGCCGGGCGCCGTCCCGGGCGGGGCTGGGGCGGCATCCGTCGGGGAGGACGGCGGCGTGATCACGAGCGGATCCCTCACCGCGCGCATCGCCCCCGGAGCGCCGTGGAGCCTCTCGTTCGAGGTCGACGACCGCCGCGTCACCGGCAGCGGCGTCCGCGCGCAGGGCTACCTGCAGCTCGCCGGCGGAGCACAGGTCGACCCCGGTGTGGTCGGCAACGCGCGCGCCGACACGGCGGCGCCCCGCCCGCACACGTTCGTGCACGAGCAGCTCGACCTCGGCGTCGGCGAACTGATCTACGGGCTGGGCGAGCGCTTCGGGCCGCTGGTGAAGAACGGGCAGACCGTCGACATCTGGAACGCCGACGGCGGCACGTCGAGCGAGCAGGCCTATAAGAGCATCCCGTTCCACATCTCCAACCGCGGCTACGGCGTGCTCGTCAACGACCCCGGCCACGTCTCGTACGAGATCGGCACCGAAGCGGTCGAGCGCGTGCAGTTCTCGGTGCCGGGCGAGGTGCTCGAGTACTTCGTGTTCGCGGGCCCGACGCCCGCGCAGGTCATCGAGCGGTACACCGCGCTGACGGGTCGTCCGCCCGTCGTGCCGGCGTGGTCGTACGGGCTGTGGCTGTCGACGTCGTTCACGACCGACTACGACGAGCGGACGGTCAATTCGTTCATCGACGAGATGGCCGCGCGCGACCTGCCGATCTCGGTGTTCCACTTCGACTGCTTCTGGATGCGCGAATTCAACTGGTGCGACTTCGAGTGGGATCCCCGCACGTTCCCCGACCCGGACGGCATGCTCGCGCGGCTCCATGACAAGAATCTCCGCGTCTCCGTGTGGATCAACCCGTACATCGCGCAGCGCTCGCCGCTGTTCCGCGAGGCCGCCGACCAGGGATTCCTCGTCCGTCGCCCGGACGGCTCGGTGTGGCAGTGGGATCTGTGGCAGGCGGGCATGGGCCTGGTGGACTTCACGAACCCGGATGCCACGGCGTGGTACCAGTCGCACCTGCGCCGACTGATGGCGCAGGGCGTCGACTGCTTCAAGACCGACTTCGGCGAGCGCATCCCGCTCGAGGTCGACTACTTCGACGGGTCGGACCCGTCGCGCATGCACAACCTCTACACGCAGCTCTACAACAAGGCCGTGCACGACGTGCTCGTCGAGGGGCGCGGCGAAGGCGAGGCCGTGCTCTTCGCCCGATCGGCGACCGCCGGCGGTCAGTCGATGCCCGTGCACTGGGGCGGGGACTCCACCTCGACGTTCGTGTCGATGGCCGAGACGCTGCGCGGCGGGCTCTCGCTCGCGCTCAGCGGGTTCGCGTTCTGGAGCCACGACATCGGCGGCTTCGAGGGCACGCCTGATGCCGCTGTCTACAAGCGCTGGACGGCATTCGGCCTGCTCGGATCGCATTCCCGGTTCCACGGGTCGCAGTCCTACCGGGTGCCGTGGATGTTCGACGACGAAGCCGTCGAGGTCACGCGCATCTTCACTCACCTCAAGATGCGACTGATGCCGTATCTGTACCGACTGGGGCTGGATGCCGTGGCCACCGGCATCCCGCTCATGCGGCCCCTGGCGCTGGAGTTCCCCGACGATCCGGCCGTCGCCTATCTCGACCGGCAGTACATGCTCGGACCCGACCTGCTCGTCGCGCCCGTGTTCTCCGAGTCCGGCGACGTCGAGTTCTACCTGCCCTCGGGCACGTGGACGTCGCTGCTCACCGGCGAGAGCGTCGAGGGCGGACGCTGGCTGCGCGAGACGCACGGCTTCGAGTCGCTGCCGCTCTACGTGCGACCGGGTGCCGCGCTGCCCTGGGGTGCTCGGTCGGACCGCCCCGACTACGACTACCTCGACGGGCTCACGCTGCGGGTCTTCCCCGGCGGCAGCGGGATGCGGGAGGTCACCGTCACGACGCCCGAGGGTGTGACGCAGACCTTCTCGGCCGATCTCTCACAGGTGACGCGATGACGGTGCTCGGCCGGCGCGCAGGCACGCGGGGTTAGCCTGTCGGGGTGACAGAGCTGACCTTCACGCACGAGGCCGATGCCTCGCGCTACACCCTGCACCGCGGCACCGACCTCGTGAGCGTGCTCGACTATCGCGACGACGGCCGCACGGTGGCGATGACACGGGCGTACACGGTGCCGACGTTCCGCGGCCACGGGTACGCCGGAGAGATCGTCGACCGGGCCGTCGCCGAGATCGAGCGGTCGGGCGACCGGCAGGTCTCGCCCGTCTGCTGGTACGTCGCCGACTGGTTCGCCGCGCACCCCTCGCGCGGCGCCGTGCTGCAGCAGCGCGCATAGCCGCCGCGCCCCTAGGCTGGCGGCGTGCACCTCGAGGATCTCTTCGTCTACGTGGCCGTCGCCTTCGAAGCGCTCGGCGCCATCGCGATGATCGTCGGCGTCGTGATCGCCGCTGCGCTCGGGGTTCGCTCGCTGATGCGCGGCGCCGGGGGAGCGGCGTCGTTCCAGGTGCTCCGCACGACGCTCGGCTCGGCGATCCTGCTCGGACTCGAGGTTCTGGTGGCCGCCGACCTCATCCGCACGATCACCTCGAAGCCGTCTCTCGAGGACGCGCTGATCCTCGGCCTCATCGTCCTGATTCGCACGGTTCTGTCGATGTCGATCCAGATCGAGATCGAGGGCGTACTGCCCTGGCGCCGGGCGCTGACGACCAGCGGCGGCCAGCTGCTGGGCGAAGCCGTCGCACGCGACCGCGCGGCATCCCGTGCCGACGGCACCTGACCTAATCCCGCCGCGCGCCCGTGTCAACGGGGTGACGCCGCGGCACCCGAGCGACGAGTGTTGTCATGACGAAAGGACTCGATCATGGATCGCGATCTTCCCGAGGGTGTCATCGACGCGAACCCGCCCGGCGGCTGGGAGCCCGTCGACGACGGCACGTCGACGGAGCAGGACGACGAGGCGCAGGGGTCGCCCGAGCTCGCCGACGACCCGCCCGCACCAGACGACCCGATCGCCGGCGAAGCCGTGCGGCAGGGCGCCGACCCCGATCTCGGGGTCGACCGAGGAGAGGAACCCTGATGAGCACGACCGACAACGCCGACCAGCCCGACCACCACGGGCACGACGACGGCCGGGAGACCCTGACCGCCGGCGAGGCGCAGCGTGCGCAAGCGGGTGACGCGACGCAGTCCGCTCCGGCGATGAGTCAGAACAACGCCTCCGACGAGGACAAGATCGCCGGGATCGTCGCCCAGACGCGTCAGGATGTCGCCCACATGGGCCACGACCGCATCGTGCAGGTGCTCACGCAGAGATTCGAGCAGACCGGCATCGAGGTGTCCGAGACCGAGATCGACGACCTCGCGCGCACCGTCTCCGACGCGTAGCGGCCGACCCTCCGCGGGCTTCGCGGGCGATGTCGGGGGCGCCGCTTAGCGTGGGGGGATGCGCATCCTGCACACCTCCGACTGGCACATCGGGCGCTCGTTCCACGGGCACTCGACGCTCGACGCGCTCGCCGGTGTGCTCGGTGTGCTGACGCAGCAGGTGCGCGATCACGACGTCGACGTCGTGATCGTCGCGGGCGACGTGTTCGATTCGGCCGTGCCCGCCGCCGGGTGCTACACCCTCCTCTCCGACGCGCTGGGCGCGATCTCCGGCGCCGGCGCCACGGTGGTCGTCACGAGCGGCAACCACGACTCGGCCGCCCGGCTCGGGTTCACCTCGGGTCTGCTGCGCGACGGCATCCACGTCGTGACCGACCCGCTCTCGGTCGGCACGCCGATCACGGTCGCCGACGCGCACGGCCCGGTGCACATCTACGGAATCCCCTACCTCGAACCCGGAATGGTCAGGCACCACTGGCCCGAGGCCACCCTGCGCACCCACGCTCAGACGCTCGACCACGCGATGGGGCTGGTCCGTGACGACATGCGCCGGCGCGGCGGGCGCTCGGTCGCGATCGCGCACTGCTTCGCCGCGGGCGTCGCGGCTACGCCGCTGCTCGAGCGCGACATCCAGCAGGGCGGGCTCGACATCGTCCCGCTGTCGGTGTTCGACGGTCCCGACTACGTCGCCCTCGGTCACATCCACGGCCGGCAAGAGCTGGCTCCGCGCGTCCGCTACGCCGGTGCGCCGCTCCATTACAGCTTCGGTGAAGGTCGCAAGCCCCGCGGGTCCTGGCTCGTCGAGTTGGATGCCGAGGGTCTCGGGGCCGTCGAATGGCTCGATCTCCCGGTGCCCCGGCGACTGGTGACACTGCGGGGCGAGCTGGCAGATCTGCTCTCCGCTCCCGAGTACGACGTGCACGTCGATGACTGGGTGTGCGCGGTGCTCACCGATCCGACGCCGCAGCTCGAGCCCATGCGCAAGCTGCAGGGGCGCTTCCCGCACACCGCGAAGATCGAGGTGCAGCCGGTCGGACGCCCGGTCGGCGACGCCCTCACCTACGCCGAGCGCATCGCCGACGCCGAGACCGACCAAGAGGTCATCGCGCGCTTCCTCGCCCACGTGCGCGCCGGCCGGGGCCCGAGCGAGCGCGAGATCGAGCTGATCGACGAGCTGGTGTCCGCCGTGCGGGTGAAAGAGCTCTCCGCGTGAAGATCCACCGGCTCGAGATCGAGGGATTCGGGCCGTTCCGCGACCGGCAGGTCGTCGATTTCGACGCCGTCGCGCAAGACGGCGTCTTCCTGATCGCGGGCAAGACCGGCGCGGGCAAGTCGAGCATCCTCGACGCGATCTGCTTCGCCCTGTACGGCGATGTGCCCCGCTACGACGACGGCGATCGTCGCCTGCGAAGCGACCACGCCGCCCTCGACGAGCCGACCAGGGTCGAGCTCGAGTTCACCAACGGCGACCGTCGCTGGCGTCTCGAGCGCGTGCCGTCCTACGAGCGGCTGAAGAAGAGCGGCACCGGCACGACGCTCTCGGCCGCCCAGGCGCGGCTGAGCGAGTGGCGAGGCGACGAGTGGGTCGACGTGGCGGCGCGCAGCGTCGACGTCGCGAACGAGCTGGCCGACATCCTGCGCCTCACGAAGGCGCAGTTCCTGCAGGTGATCCTGTTGGCCCAGGGACGGTTCCACGAGTTCCTGCACGCGAAGAACGACGATCGGCAGCGTCTGCTGCGCACGCTGTTCGGATCTCACCGGTTCAGCGACTACGAAGCAGAGCTCGAAGCCCGTCGCAAGGAGGTGTCGGAGAGCCTCGAGCTCGAGCGACGAGGGCTGCGGCAGCAGCTCGAATCGGCCGAGCAGCTCATCGCCGACGCGGGCGGCGAGATCGATCCGACCGCAGACGAAGACGTGCGTCGTGATGCGGTGGGCAGCGCCAGTCTGCGCGTGGCGCACGAGAGCGAGATCGCCGCGGCCGATGAGAGCGCGCGCAGGAGTGAGAACGACGCCGCGGCGGCCGCCCACAGCCTGCTCCTGCGGCGGCACGACCTGCAGCAGCGCCGCGATCGCGCCCGCGTGGGCCTCGCCGTCCTCGAAGCCCGGGTCGCCGACATCGCCGCCGACCGGTCCCTCCTCGACGCGGCCGTGACAGCCGAAGCGCTGCGCGGCTTGATCGATGCCGAGCAGCGAATCGTGCACGGGGTCGCCGATGCCGAGGCCGAAGTCCGCCGCACGAGCGAGGTCTGGGCGGCTCTCGTCCCCGGCACGACTGATCCTTCCGTCCTCGATGCGCGCATCGATGAGCTCTCGGCCGAGCTCGGCACGCTCGCCGACGCCCGCCGCGTCGAAGAGGGGATTCCCGCGCTCATCGCAGCAGTCGACTCGGCGGCCATCACGGCCCAGCGCGTAGCCGAGGGTCTCGACGACGCGAAGCAGAGCCGCGCCCTGATCCCCGACCGCATCCGCGCGCACACCGAGCGTGCGGCCGCTGCGGCGGCGATCGCCGGAGGCCTCGCCGCCGCGACGGCGCGGACGGCCGAGCGCCGGTCGCGCCGCGATGCCGCGTTGGATGCCGAGCGCCGGGCATCCGATCTCGCCACCGCCGAGGCGGCGGCCCGCGCCGCCGGGCGATCTCTCATCGCGGCATCCACAGCTCTGGAAGAACTCCGCGACCGTCGGTTCCGCGATCACGCGGGCGAACTGGCGGAGCTGCTCGTCGACGGCGAACCGTGCACGGTGTGCGGGGCCACCGCGCATCCTGCGCCGGCGCCGCGACGCGATGACCCGGTCACCGCCGACGACATCGAGCGCGCGCAGGCCGAGAAGGACACCGCGCTGGCGACGGACGCCGCGGCGACGGCGTCGCTGCGCGCCGTCGAGCGCGATCTCGCCGAAGCGACAGCACGGGCGGGAGGGCTCGACGCCCCGGCCGCGCAGGCAGAACTCGACGCGGCGATCGCCGAGGAGCGCACCGCGTCGGACGCGGCCGTCGAGCGCGACGCCGAAGAGGCCCGGCGCGCCGAGGCTGCGGGCGCTCTCGAGCGCCTCGAGGCCGAGATCGCGACGCTCGAGGTCGAGCGGCTCGAGGCGGAGCGCGAGCAGGCGCGTGTCGTCGATGCCGCGGCCGTGGCACACGCCGCCGTCGTGCGGGCACGCGGCACGCACGATTCCGTGTCGTCCCGTGTCGGCGCCGTGCAGGCGGCGCTGGACGCTGCTCGCGCGCTCGTGCGTGCGAACCGCACGCTCAGCGAAAGACGCGAGGCCGCCGTGGCCGCCTCCGCCGACCTCGACGCCCGACTGGCCGAGTCCACCTTTTCCGACCGCGACGGCGTCGTCGCGGCGCTCCTCGACGCGGCGAGCCGCGCCGCGCTCGATGCCCGGATCCGCGAGTTCGACGCCGACCTGGCCGGTCACCGCGGTGCGCTGATGGACCTCGAGCTCGAAGCCCTGCCCGAAGAGCCGATCGACCCGACCGTCGCCGCGACGCATCTCGCCGAGACCACGCAGCGCTGGCGCGAAGCGGTCGACCGGCATGTGCGCGTGCAGGGTCACGCGGCTCAGTTGGCCGCGGCATCCGCGGCCGCAGACGCGGCCCACGAGCTGATCGCCGAGCGGTCGACCGAAGCCGCGGTGATCACCGAGCTCGCCAACGCGATCGCCGGCCGCGCCCCGAACACGAAGAAGATGGATCTCGAGACCTTCGTGCTGGCCGCCGAGCTCGAGAAGATCGTCGTCGCCGCGAACGCCCGACTCACCGAGATGACCGACGGGCGGTTCCAGCTGCAGCACACCGACGCCCTCGCCGCGCACGGTCGCGCGTCAGGGCTCGGGCTCACCGTGATGGACCGCTACACCGGTCAGGCTCGCCCCGTGCAGTCGCTCTCGGGAGGCGAGACCTTCCTCGCATCGCTCGCGCTCGCGCTCGGTCTCGCCCACGTCGTCACCGCAGACGCGGGCGGGGTACGCCTCGACACGCTGTTCATCGACGAGGGGTTCGGCTCACTGGACCGTGAGACCCTCGACATCGCGATGCGCACGCTGGACGACCTGCGGGTCGGCGGGCGGGCTGTGGGTGTGATCAGCCACGTCGAGGCGATGCAGGCCGATCTGCCGGCGGGCATCATCGTCGAATCGACGCCCGAAGGTCCCAGCATCATCCGACAGGACTCCGCGGCGCCCCTCAGCCGGTGACGCGGCCTGCCCCGAGATCGACGAAGGCGGCATCACCGATGGGTGATGCCGCCTCGTCGGATCGCGTCGGCTACTGCACGAGGTGCTTCTGCGCCGCGGCGTCGATGGTGTCGTAGAAGCGCTCGGCCTGCTCCTGCGTGAAGATCCCGTCCTCCGACACGAGCGTCGAGACGAGGGCTTCGCGGTTGAGGTCTCCGCTGATCACGGCCTGGCCGATCTGAACCAGCGACTCGTCGGGGAAGACCATCGTGGCCACCTCGTCGGTGATGGTCGGGTCGATCTCGGTGAAGAGGGCCGTGAGCGTCGGGCGCACCTCGGCGAGGTACGCGGCCTCGTCGTAGACCCCGGTCGCCGTCTCGTCGGGGGCTTCCGTAGCCTCGCCCGATGCCTCGCTCGAGGGCGCGGGGGTGGCCGATTCCTCGACGCTCGCCGAGGGCGCGGCGGTCGGCTCGTCGGTGCCCATGCTCCCGCCCCCGCTCGCGAGGCCGATCAGCACCAGCGACAGCACGATCGCTCCGACCCAGGCGGCGCCGCCGAGCACCGACACGACGATCGCGCCGATGCCGAGTCCCTTGCCGCCCTGGTTCTTCTTGGCGAGAACCATGATGCCGACGATGAGGCCGGCCAGCAGCAGGATGCCGCCCACGACCGCGAGGGCGAACGACACCCACAGCAGCGGGATGAACGCGATCAGCACGAGCACGAGACCGGCGACGGCGAGTCCCAGCGCGATCCACGCGAGGCGCTTCGGGCGGGTGTCGGTCGCGCCGGCGACGGGTGCGGAGGGCGCGGTCGGTGCGGCGTAGGCGGGCCCCGTCGGCGGGGCGAGGGGGTACCCGTCGGCGCCCGACGCGGGCGTCGCCGGTGCGGCGGGCTCGTCGGATGCGGGCGGGTAAGCCTCGGTGGGCTGGTCGGACGCGGG
>JASDDH010000009.1:12947-137357 GCA_030407505.1 Planococcus sp. APC 4015 | reverse complement strand
CCCCGTCGGCGCGACCACCCATGCGTCACCCGGGTCCCGCGGTCCCGAAGGCCGACGCGGTTCGTCCGGGGCAGGCGGCTGGATGCTCACCCTGCCAGCCTGTCATATGCATCGGTCCAGGCATCCGGAATCGGCCTGCCGGATGGCGCGCGATAACCCGGCAGACTGTCGTCATGATGGACGACGCCGGGTACGAGATCGACGACGACCCTTCGCGCATCCAGCGCGATGCCGTCTGGGAGTGGCTGTCGACCGAGGCCTACTGGGGCCGGTGGCGCACCCGCGGCGACGTCGATGCGCAACTGGACTCCGCGTGGCGGGTGGTCGGAATCTACGATGCGGGCAGGCAGGTCGGCTTCGCCCGTGCCGTGTCGGACGGGGTCGCCTTCGCCTACCTCGCCGACGTCTTCATCGTGGAAGGCCACCGTGGGCGGGGGCTCGGAAAAGACCTCGTGAGGGTGATGATCGACGAGGGTCCGGGCGCGCATCTGCGGTGGGTGCTGTTCACCGCAGACGCGCACCGCCTCTACAAGTCGTTCGGGTTCGCCGCGCCGGACGACACCGCGATGGTGCGTCCGGCGCGCTGACTCACCGCTGCCGGCGCTCGCGCACCCGCATGTTGACGACGATCGGCGTGCCCTCGAAGCCCCAGAGCTCGCGCAGGCGGCGCTGGATGTAGCGGCGGTAGCCCGGGTCGAGGAATCCGGTCGTGAACAGCACGAAGGTCGGCGGACGCGTGGACGCCTGCGTGCCGAACAGGATGCGCGGCTGCTTTCCACCGCGAACGGGGTGCGGGTGCTCGGCGACGAGCTCGGCGAGGAAGGCGTTGAACTTTCCGGTCGGGATGCGCTGGTCCCACGAGTCCAGCGCCGTCTCGAGCGCCGGAACGAGCTTGTCGAGGTGGCGTCCGGTACGCGCCGAGATGTTGACGCGGGGCGCCCACTCGACGTGCGCGAGGTCCTGCTCGATCTCGCGCTCCAGATAGCGGCGACGGTCGGCGTTCTCCATGTCGTCGTCGTTCAAGCGGTCCCATTTGTTGAACGCCAGCACGAGCGCGCGGCCCGACTCGATCACGAGGTCGATGATGCGCACGTCCTGCTCGCTGATCGATTCGCTCACGTCGAGCACGACAACGGCGACTTCCGCCTTCTCGAGCGCCGCCGACGTGCGCAACGATGCATAGAAGTCCGCACCCTGCTGCAGGTGGACACGACGACGGATGCCGGCCGTGTCGACCAGGCGCCACAGACGTCCGCCGAGCTCGACGACCTCGTCGACGGGGTCGCGGGTCGTGCCGGCGAGCTCGTTGACGACGACGCGCTCTTCGCCTGCCGCCTTGTTGAGAAGCGACGACTTGCCGACGTTGGGACGGCCGAGGATCGCCACGCGACGGGGTCCGCCGATCTCCTGCTTGGCGACCGCCGAGATCTCGGGAAGCACCTTCATGACCTCGTCGAGCAGGTCGGCCACGCCGCGACCGTGGATCGCCGACACCGGATGCGGCTCGCCGAGGCCGAGGTTCCACAGGGCGGCCGCTTCGGGCTCGTGGCGCGCGTCATCGATCTTGTTGGCGACGAGGAACACCGGCTTGCCGCTCTTGCGCAGCAGCTTCACGACGTGCTCGTCGGTCGAGGTCGCACCGACCATCGCGTCGACGACGAACATCACGACGTCGCAGAGGTCGATCGCGATCTCGGCCTGCGCCGCGACCGAACGGTCGATGCCGCGGGCATCGGGCTCCCACCCACCCGTGTCGACCACGGTGAACCTGCGGTCCATCCACTCGGCCTTGTAGGTGACGCGGTCACGCGTGACACCGGGGGTGTCTTCGACGACGGCCTCGCGACGCCCGAGGATGCGGTTGACGAGCGCGGACTTGCCCACGTTGGGCCGACCGACGATCGCCACGACGGGAAGAGCGGGCAGGAAGTGGATGCCGTCCTCGCCCAGCTCGACGCCCGCGAGCAGCGCCGCGTCCTCATCGTCCAGCTCGTAGTCGGCGAGGCCGGCCCGCAACGAGGCCGCACGCTGTTCCGCAAGCTCCTCATCGATGTCGGCGAGTGTCTCGGCGAGGTTGTCGGGCCCCGCTTCGTACTCTTCTCCGCTGTTCTGCTCAGTCGCCATGCGACTCTCCTGTCTCTTGCCGGAGGCCCGTGTGCACGACGGCGAGCACTGCCTCCACGGTCTGTTCGAAATCGAGGTCGGTCGAGTCCACGACCGTGACGCCGGGGGCGGCGGTGAGGAAGTCGACCACGGACGAGTCAGAGGCGTCGCGTCGATGCAGCGCCGCGGCCACAGCCGCGGCATCCTGCGTCGTCAGCTCAGCACTGCGGCGCGCCGCGCGCACCTCGGGTGCCGCGGTCAGCAGCACCCGCACCGGAGCATCGGGGGCGACGACGGTCGTGATGTCACGACCCTCGACCACGACGCCGGGCGCACCGGACTCTTCGACGAGCGTCCGGAACATGGCGTTGACGGATTGCCGGACCGCGGGCACGCGGGCGACGCCGCTCACGGCGTCTGCGACGCGGGGCTCGCGGATCGCCTCGGTGACGTCGACAGCACCCACCCGCACCCAGTAGGCGTCGGCGTCGAGCGAGATCGCGAAGTCGAAGTCGCCCGCGACGTCGAGCACCGACGAGGCGTCGGAGGTGTCGGTTCCGTGGGAGAGTGCGTGCCACGCGAGCGCCCGGTAGGCGGCGCCCGTGTCGAGGTAGCCGAAGCCGAGGCGACGGGCGACCTGCTTCGAGACGCTGGACTTGCCGCTGCCGGCCGGCCCGTCGATCGCGACGATCACGGTCCCTGAACCCGTCGAAGGGACATCAGTCATTGGTGGTGCTCGCAATCTTCCAGCCACGCGCTTCGAGCCCGTCGACGGCGCGGCGCGCGGCGCTCGGCACGACGCTGATCTCGGCGAGGCCGAACTGGGCGCCCGGCGAATGCTCGAGCCGCAGGTCTTCGACGTTGACGTCGAGCTCGCCGAGCTCGCCGAACAGACGGCCGAGCTGACCCGGCGTGTCGTCGACCATGACGACGACGGAGTCGAAGCGTCTGTTCTGGCCGTGCTTTCCGGGAAGGCGCTCGACGCCTTCGTTGCCGCGGCGGATCGTGTCGGCGACCGCGCGGCGCGATCCGGCGGCCGCGGGGGCGCGCAGCGCGGCGGCGACGGCCGACAGGTCGGCCGCCAAGGCATCGAGCACATCGACGACCGGCTCCGCGTTCGCACCGAGGATCTGCACCCACAGTTCGGGGGCGGATGCCGCGATGCGCGTCGTGTCGCGCACGCCCTGACCGGCGAGCCGAAGCGATCCCTCCGGGGCGTCGATGAATCGGCCCGCCAGCAGACTCGCGACCAGCTGCGGAACGTGCGACACCAGGGCGACCGAGCGGTCGTGCTCTTCGGGCGTCATCTCGAGCGGTGTGGCGCCGAGGTCGAGGGCCAGGCCTTCGACGAGGGCGAGGTCGGTCGCCGACGTCTCGCCGTCGCGGCAGACGACCCAGGGCCGGCCGACGAAGATGTCGGCGCGGGCCGAGATCGCGCCGCCGCGCTCCCGACCGGCGAGGGGGTGCGAGCCGATGTAGCGGGTGAGGTCGACACCGCGCGAGCGCAGGGCGTTGAGGGGCTCGAGCTTCACGCTCGCGACGTCGGTGACGACAGCGTCGGGATGGGCGGTGAGTTCGCGCTCGATCACGTCGGCGGTCACGTCCGGCGGCACGGCGACCACGATGAGCGTCGGGCTGTCGTCGACGCGCGCTGCGCGTCCGGCGCCGTAGTCGATCGCGAGCCGGAGCTGAGACGGCGAGGCGTCTTCGAGGGCGACGTCGACGCCGAGGGCCGACAGCGCGTGGCCGATGCTCGCCCCGAGCAGACCGGCTCCGACGATGCGCACGGTCCCCTGCACGCGCGACGCGAGGGACGACGACGAGGCGCGCGCGGATGCGGCGTTCGAATCGCTCACTCGGTCTCCTGGTCCCCTTGCGGGTCCTCCCCGTCCGGCGGGGCGGCGGCTTCGCGCGACAGCGTCAACAGCGCGCCCCGCTCCACCTTAGTCAACTCGCGTGCGCGCCCCGCAGGGAGCGTTCCCAGGTGGAGAGGTCCGAACTGGCGTCGCACCAGCTCGACGACCGGATGCCCCACCTCGGCGAGCATGCGACGCACGATCCTGTTGCGCCCCGAGTGCAGGGTCAACTCGACGAGCGACGCGTCGGACCCGGCGTCCAGCAGGCGCGCCTTGTCCGCCGCGATCGGGCCGTCCTCGAGCTCCACGCCCTTCGTGAGTCGCGCGATCGTCTGCGGAAGAACGCGACCGGTGACTTTCGCGATGTAGACCTTCGTCACGCCGAATGACGGATGCGCGAGCACGTGCGCCAGGGCGCCGTCGTTGGTGAGCACGAGCAGGCCGCTCGTGTCGGCATCCAATCGGCCGACGTTGTACAGGCGCTCGTCCCAGTCCTTCGTGAACCGCTGCAGGTCGGGGCGCCCCCGGTCGTCGCGCATCGAGCTGACGACGCCCGTGGGCTTGTTGAGCATCACGTAGCGCTTGGACTGGTCGAGCTGGATGGCGGTGCCGTCGACGTCGACGAGGTCGCTCTCGGGGTCGATGCGTCGTCCGAGCTCGGTGACGACGTCGCCGTTCACCCGCACCCGGCCCGCGACGATGAGGTCTTCGGCGACCCGGCGCGACGCGACGCCCGCGTTGGCCAGCACCTTCTGCAGGCGCACCCCCTCGGGCCCCGCTGTCCCCGGATCGGGCATTCCGGTCCCCGGATCCGACCCGTCGGTCCCTGTATCCGACCCGTCGGTCCCTGAGCCTGTCGAAGAGTTCATCGCACGATCTCCGCATCGAAGCCGTCGGCGCCGTCGTCGAGCAGCGGCGAGATGGGCGGCAGCTCGTCGATCGAGTTGATGCCGAGGTTCACCAGCAGCGCGTCGGTGGTGCCGTAGTTGATCGCGCCGGTCTCGGCGTCGGTGAACAGCTCCGTGATGAGACCGCGCGAGACGAGGGTGCGCACGACCGAGTCCACATTGACCGCGCGGATCGAGGCGACCTGGGACCGGGTCACCGGCTGCTTGTACGCGATGACCGCGAGGGTCTCGAGCGCCGCCTGCGACAAGCGCGACGGCGCCTGCGTGTTGACGAACTCGCTGACGAGGTCGTCGTGGTCGGCGCGCACGTACAGCCTCCAGCCGCCGCCGACCTCGCGCAGCTCGAAACCGCGGCGCGGTCCACCGGTGAGGCCGTCGTAGTCGGCGACGAGCGACTCCACCGCCTGGCGGACGGCGGGCACCGGCGCGCCGACAGCCGTCGCGAGGCTCACGAGGCTCTGCGGTTCGTCGACGACGAGCAGTATCGCCTCGAGTCGGCGGGCGACGGATGCCGCGTCTCGCGGTCTCTGCGGAGCATCGACCTCCTGCGCGGCGTGCGTCGACACATCATCGGTCATAGTCGGCTCCCAGACTTGCGAGGTTCTCATCGGACCACCGATCGGCGGTCCAGCGAAGCGTGAGTTCGCCCAGCGGCTCGAGCTGCTCGAACGACAGGGCGGCGTGGCGATACAGCTCGAGTACCGAGATGAAGCGCGCGACGACGACACCCTGCTGCGCGACACCGGAGATCAGCTCGCGGAAGGTCAGCGAACCGGCGCTCCGCAGAAGCGCCACGACGACGGCGGCCTGCTCGCGGATGCTCACCAGCGGCGCGTGCAGGTGGTCGAGCCCGACATGCGGGATCTCCTTGGGCGTCATGGCGAGAAGCGCGAGCGCGGCGAAGTCCTCGGGGCTGAGCGTCCACACCAGCTCGGGCACGGCGTCGCGGTACTTCTCCTCGAGCCGTACCGCGCGCACGTGTCGGCGGTCTTCGGCGACCACACGGCGAGCGAACCATCCCGAGACCTCTTTGAACGCCCGGTACTGCAGCAGTCGCGCGAAGAGCAGGTCACGGGCCTCGAGCAGCGCGACCGACTCGGCGTCGACGAACTCGCCCTGCGGAAGGAGGCCCGCGACCTTCATGTCGAGCAGAGTGGCTGCCACGACGAGGAATTCCGAGGCCTGGTCGAGTTCCTCGTCGGGACCCAGGTGACGCAGATACGACAGGAACTCCGCCGTCACGCGCGACAGCGCGACGTCGGTGATGTCGAGCTCGTGCTTCGACAGCAGGGTCAGGAGCAGATCGAACGGTCCGTCGAAGACCCCGAGCGAGACCTGGAATCCCTCGACCGGATCGGCGACGACCGTCGCCTCATCACCTTCCGCCCGCTCGGTCGAAGCCTCGTCAGGCGACGGCGCCACGGGCGACCAGCTCCCGCGCCAGGCGCAGGTAGGCCTGCGCGGCGGCATGCTCGGGCGCGAACTCGGTGATCGGCATGCCCGAAACCGAGGCATCCGGGAACTTGACCGTTCGACCGATCACCGTCTCGAGCACATCGTCGCCGAAGGCGTCGACGACCCGGTCGAGCACTTCGCGCGAGTGCAGCGTGCGCGGGTCGAACATCGTCGCCAGGACTCCGTCGAGTTCGATCGTCGGGTTGAGGCGATCGCGCACCTTGTCGATCGTCTCGATCAGCAGGGCGACCCCGCGCAACGCGAAGAACTCGCACTCGAGCGGGATGACCACGCCGTGGCTCGCGGTGAGCGCGTTCACGGTGAGCAGGCCCAGCGAGGGCTGGCAGTCGATGAGGATGACGTCGTACTCGTCGGACACCTTGCGCAGGACACGTCCGAGGATCGTCTCGCGGGCGACCTCGTTGACGAGGTGCACTTCTGCGGCGGAGAGGTCGATGTTGGCGGGAAGCACGTCGAGGCCGGGCACCCGCGTGTGCACGATGACGTCGCGGGGGTCCTTCTTGGTGTCCAGCAGCAGATCGTAGATCGTGGGGATCTCGTGGGTGGCGATGCCGAGCCCGGCCGAGAGCGCGCCCTGCGGATCGAAGTCGACCGCGAGCACCTTCCGGCCGTACTCGGCGAGCGCCGCGGCCAGGTTGATGGTGGTCGTCGTCTTGCCGACGCCGCCCTTCTGGTTGCAGAGGGAGATGATGCGTGCGGGGCCGTGGCTCGCAAGCGGCCGCGGGGTCGGGAACCCCTGATACGGGCGACCCGTCGGACCGATCGGAGTGCCGTCCGCCGACGTCTTCGTCGCGCCCTTCGTGCTACCCGCCACCGGCTCTCCTGACTTCGCCTTGCCGTCCACCGATTCTCGCACACGGCCAGGCGGCGACCGGGTCAGCGCGCCCGAGGATGCGACGTGGCGTACACATCGCGCAGGGCATCGACCGACACGTGCGTGTAGATCTGGGTGGTCGCGACGGAGGCATGGCCGAGGAGCTCCTGAACGACGCGCACGTCGGCTCCTCCCTGCAGCAGATGCGTCGCGAAGGAGTGGCGAAGGGTGTGCGGCGACACGTGCGCCGTCATCCCGGCGCGGTCAGCGGCATCCTGGATGACGAGCCACGCGCTCTGCCTCGACAGCGGCGCGCCGCGGGCACCGAGGAAGAGCTTCGGGCTCGCCTTCCCCCGGCGCGACAGCTCGGGTCGTGCGCGGGTCAGGTAGGCGTCGACGGATGCCCGCGCATACGAGCCGATCGGCACGATGCGCTCCTTCGACCCCTTCCCGCGCACGCGCAGCACATCGCCGTGGGCGACGTCATCGACGTCGAGCTGGATGATCTCGGACACCCGACCGCCCGTGGCATACAGCAGTTCGAGCAGAGCACGGTCGCGGAGCCCGAGGAGGTCGCCCGGCGCGGCGTCGGCCGGGGCAGGCCCGGCGGCGTCGAGCAGCTGCTCGACCTGGTCGATCGTGAGGGCCTTCGGCAGGCGACTCGGCTGCTTGGGCGGTCGCAGCCGGGCGGACGGGTCGTCGGTCTCGATCCCCTCGCGGGTGAGGAAGCGGTGCAGTCCGCGCACGGACGACTGCAGCCGGGCGAGACTGGATGCCGCCGGTGCCGGCGTCGCCGATGCCCGCTCGGCGGCGAAGGAGGTCACGAGTTCGGACGTGACCTCGGATGTCTCCTGGACGCCGCGCTCCGAAAGCCACTCCCTGTACACGGCGAGGTCGCGTCCGTAGGCGGCGACCGTGTGGTCCGAAAGCCCGCGCTCGATGGCGCTGTGCCGCAGGAACGCGTCGACGGCCCGCTCGATGCGCACGTCAGCGACCGGTCGGGGTCTCCGCGCGCAGCCGCTCGGCCGCGCCGAGCACGCCCACGGCGAGGATGCCGTTGCGCAGACGCCCGGCCAGCACGCCGGCGACGGCATCCGTCAATGCGACCCACTCGATGCGGATGTCGGCCTCTTCGTCTTCGCGCGGGTGCGCGTCGGCGAGCGGGCTCAGCCCGCGGGCGAGGAACAGGTGCACGACCTCGTCGTTGCCGCCGGGCGTGGTGAAGATCGAGACCAGGGGCTCCCACGACGAGGCTTCGAGGTCGGCCTCCTCGGCGAGCTCGCGTCGCGCGCTCTCGAGAGGCGACTCGCCGGCCACGTCGAGCAGGCCGGCGGGGATCTCCCAGTCGCGATGACGGATCGGATGCCGGTACTGCTGGATCAGCAGTACGCGTCCGTCGTCGTCGATCGCCACGACGGCCGCCGCGCCGGGATGATCGACGTACTGCCGGACGATCTCACCGTCGCCGTAGCGCACGGTGTCGCTGCGGACGTCCCACACGCGACCCTCGTAGACGAGGTCGCTCGCGACGATCTCGACGTCGACGGGCTCATCGTGAAGGTCAGTCATCCTCGACCTCTACCTCGAACAGCTCGCTGGCGCTGTGTCGTTCGAGGGCGGCACCGATGAGACCGCGGAACAGCGGGTTCGCATCGGTCGGGCGCGAGCGCAGCTCGGGGTGCGCCTGCGTGGCGATGTAGTACGGGTGCACGTCTCGCGGCAGCTCGACGTACTCGACCAGGTTGCGGTCGGGCGAGAGACCGGAGAAGACCAGGCCGGCCTGGGCGATCTGGTCGCGGTAGCGGTTGTTGACCTCGTACCGGTGTCGGTGCCGCTCCTCTGCCCGCTCGGAGCCGTAGACCTCGGCCGCGATCGACCCGGGGGCCAGATCGGCCGGATACAGGCCGAGCCGCATCGTGCCGCCCATGTCGCCCGATTCGAGGATGTCGACCTGCTCCTCCATCGTGGCGATCACGGGTGCCGTGGTGTCGGGGTCGAACTCGCTCGAGGAGGCGTCTTCGATGCCCGCGACATGGCGGGCGTACTCGATCACGATGCACTGCAGTCCGAGGCAGATTCCGAGGGTCGGGATGCCCTGCTCGCGCGCGAACTTCAGCGCGCCGATCTTGCCCTCGATGCCGCGCACGCCGAAGCCGCCCGGGATCACGATGCCGTCGAGCGCGCCGAGCGCCTTCTCGGCACCCTCGGGCGTCTCGCACTCGTCCGACGGGATCCAGCGCAGGTTGACGTGCGTCTCGTGCGCGAAGCCGCCCGCCTTGATGGCCTCGGTGACCGAGAGATAGGCGTCGGGCAGGTCGATGTACTTGCCGACGAGACCGATCGTCACCTCGTGCTTCGGGTTGTGAACCGCTTTGAGCACCCGCTCCCAGCGCGCCCAGTCGACCTCGGCCGCCTTCGACAGGCCGAGGGCGCGCACGATGTACTCGTCGAGGCCCTGCTCGTTGAGCATCGTGGGGATCTCGTAGATGCTGCGCACATCAATCGCGTTCACGACCGCGCTCTCGTCGACGTCGCACATGAGCGCGATCTTGCGCTTGTTCGATTCGGTGACGGGGCGGTCGCTGCGCAGCACGAGCGCATCGGGCTGGATGCCGATGGAGCGCAGCGCGGCGACCGAATGCTGGGTGGGCTTCGTCTTCTGCTCCCCCGATGCGCCCATGAAGGGGACGAGGGAGACGTGGACGAAGAAGACGTTCCCGCGGCCCAGCTCGTGGCGGATCTGACGAGCGGACTCGATGAACGGCTGCGACTCGATGTCGCCGACCGTGCCGCCGATCTCGGTGATGATCACGTCGGGCTGGGGCGACTCGTCGGCCTGCAGCCGCATGCGCCGCTTGATCTCGTCGGTGATGTGCGGGATGACCTGCACGGTGTCGCCGAGATACTCACCCCGGCGCTCGCGGGCGATGACCTGCGAGTAGATCTGCCCGGTGGTGACGTTCGCGGCCTGGCTCAACTCGATGTCGAGGAAGCGCTCGTAGTGGCCGATGTCGAGATCGGTCTCGGCGCCGTCGTCGGTGACGAAGACCTCACCGTGCTGGAACGGGTTCATCGTGCCCGGATCCACGTTGAGGTAGGGATCGAGCTTCTGCATCACGACGTGCAGTCCGCGCGCGGTCAGGAGGTTGCCCAGGCTGGCGGCCGTCAGGCCCTTGCCGAGCGAGGAGACCACACCTCCGGTCACGAAGATGTGCCGAGTCGTATTGCTCTGGATTCCCGCGGAAAGATCGTCTGCGCCTGAAGTCTGCATCACGGGCTTTAATCCTATCAGTCGGCTGCGGGGTCGGGCTGAACGCGGCGCCGCGTCGGTGTCTGGCGAGGGTCGCGTGCGCGCCTCATCGGGCGGCGATCCCGAGGGACAGAAGCTCGCGGGCATGGGTCAGGGCGGCTTCGGAGTCCGGCATCCCCGAGAGCAGGCGCGCCATCTCGCCCTCGCGTTCGGCGCCCTCGAGGCGGCGCACGTCGGATGCGGTGACTGATCCGTCGCTCGCCTTGACGACCGACAGATGGTTCGTCGCGAATGCCGCGACCTGCGCCAGGTGGGTGACGGCGATCACCTGCGACGACTCGGCGAGGCGCGCCAGGCGCCTGCCGACTTCGATCGCGGCCGCGCCGCCGATTCCGGCATCCACTTCATCGAACACGAAGGTCGGCACCGGATCGGTGCCGGCGATGACGACCTCGATCGCGAGCATCACGCGGCTGAGCTCGCCTCCGGACGCCCCGCGTCCCACCGGACGCGGCTCGGCGCCCGTGTGCGGGGCGAGGAGGATGGCGACGTCGTCGCGCCCCGAAGCCGACTCGTGTCCGGGCGTCACCGACACCTCGACGCGAGCGTCGGCCATCGCCAGCTGGCGCAGTTCTGCGGTGACGGCGAGCCCGAGCCGTGCTGCCGCCTCTGTGCGAGCCGCTGTCAGAGCGTCGGCAGCGCCGTCGAGGGCGGATGCCGCCGCATCGCGCTCCTCGGTGAGCCGTCGGATGCGATCGCCGTCGTCGTCGAGCTCGGCGAGTCGCGCCGAACCGGTGTCGAGGATCGCGAGTGTCTCATCGAGAGAGCCGTGCACGCGGATGAGCGCCCCCAACACCGCGCGCCGCTCTTCGACGGCGGCGAGTTCGTGCGGTCCGGACTCGTCGAGGTCGGCGAGGTAGGCCGCCAGTCCCGCCGCGACGTCGGCCGTGCGGTACCCGAGATCCGCGATCTGCTCCGAGATCTCGGTGAGGGCGGGATCGTGGACGCGTTCGAGCGCCCGTCGTGCTTCGGCGAGCAGGATGCCCGCATCCGGCTGCTCGCCGTCGCCCGAGAGCGCGGCGTGCGACGTCGCCGCGGCGAGGCGAAGGTCTTCGGCGTTGGCCAGGCGTTCGGCGCGCACGGCGAGGTCGTCGTCTTCTCCCGCCACAGGGGCCGCTGCTTCGATGTCTGCCAACTGCGCGCGCAGCTCGTCGGCTTCCCGGGCGCGTGCGTCGCGATCCGCGACGAGGGCGACGAGCTCGTCGTCGAGTCGCCGCCAGTCGTCGTACACGGTTCGGAAGGCCGCGAGCGCCGTGCCGACGGCGGCTCCGCCGAAGCGGTCCAGCGCGTCGCGCTGCGCGGGCGCCGACTTCAGTCGCAGCTGATCGGATTGACCGTGCACGACGACGAGCTGGTCGGCGAGGTCGGCGAGCACGCCCGCCGGCGCGGCGCGGCCGCCGACGGATGCCCGCCCGCGTCCCTCGCTCGAGATCGACCGGCCGACGTAGAGCTCGGCGAGGCCGTCGCCGAGCGGTTCGAGGTCTCCGCCGGCGTCCCGCACCCGGTCGGCGACAGGACCGCTTTCCGGGACGATCCACACGCCGTCGACGGATGCCTGCGCAGCACCCGCGCGCACGGCACCGGAGTCGGCGCGCTGCCCGAGCAGAAGCCCGAGGCCGGTGACGACCATGGTCTTTCCGGCACCGGTCTCACCGGTGATGGCCGTGAAGCCCGGTCCGATCGGCAGCGTGGCCTCTGCGATGACGCCGAGGTCGCGCAGGCGCATCTCTTCGATCACGGGGCGAAGTCCGCGTCGGTGTAGCCCGCACCGATCGCCGCCGTCGGTCCGCGCCAGCCGATGACGGGCAGCTGGAACTTCCGCACGAGACGGTCGGTGAACGCGGCGGGATGCAGCCGGGCGAGGCGAACCGGCCGTTCTGACCGTCTCACCACAACGCGGGCACCCGGCGGCAGCTCGTGAGAACGGCGGCCGTCGCACCACAGGATGCCGACGCCGTTGGTGCGCTCGAGCACCTCGATCGCGACGGCATGCTCGGGGCCGACGACGAGAGGCTTGGCGAACAGCGCGTGAGCCGACAGCGGCACGACCGAGATGGCCTCGACCGTCGGCCAGATCACCGGTCCGCCTGCAGAGAAGTTGTAGGCGGTCGAGCCGGTCGGCGTCGAGACGACGACACCGTCGCAGCCGAACGAGGAGAGGGGTCTCCCGTCGATCTCGATCACGACCTCGAGCATGCGCTCTCGGCTCGCCTTCTCGACGGTGGCCTCGTTGAGCGCCCACGTCTCGTACATGACGGCGTCGGCGCTGTCCTTCACCCTCACATCGAGTGCGAGTCTCTCCTCGACGCGGTAATCGCGTGCGATCACGCGCCGCACGGCGTCGTCCATGTCGTCGCGCTCGATCTCGGCGAGGAACCCGACGTGCCCCATGTTGATGCCGAGCACCGGCGCTGTGCCGTCGCGCACGAGTTCGGCCGCGCGGAGGATCGTCCCGTCGCCGCCGAGCACGATCGCCAGCTCGACATCGGCCACGTCGACGTCGATTCCCAGCCGGGCGATGCCGGCCAGCGACGGGCGCACCGCCGACAGCTCGACGGCGTCGTCGGGAGAGAGCACCGGTTGCGCTCCTGCCGCGCGGAGTTCTTCGATCACGTGCTCCGCGGCGTCCACGGTGTCGTCGCGCCGGGCGTGGGCGACGACCAGGATGCTGCGATGCGGCTGTGTCATGGGCTCCCCGCCAGTCGGTTCACGGTGCTCATCCATTCTGTCGGATTGCTCCCGCGCCCCGGCGCCAGATGCGCGATGAACTCGACGTTGCCGTGGGTTCCCGCGATCGGGGAGGAGACGATGCCGAGCGTTCCGAGTCCCGCATCCCATGCCTTCCACAGCACGCCGGAGACGGCGTCGGCACGCAGCACGGGATTGGTGACGAGCCCACCCTTCACCGAGGTCCGGCCCACTTCGAACTGGGGCTTGACCAGCAGCACGATGTCGGCATCCGGTGCAGCCACCTCGCGCACCGCCGGCAGCACATGGCCGAGCGAGATGAAGGAAAGGTCGCCGGTGATGACGGAGGGAGGGTCATCGACGCCGCTCGCATCGGCGAGGACCAACGGGGTCATGAACCGCACGTTGAAGCCCTCGATGGCGATGACCCCGCGGTCTGCGGCGATCACGGGAGAAAGCTGCCCGTGGCCGACGTCGACGGCGATCACGGGGTGCGCCCCGCGCTCACGAAGCACTTGCGTGAATCCGCCGGTGGAGGCCCCCATGTCCAGCGCCACCCTGCCCCTGACGTCGACGCCGAAGGCATCGAGGCCGGCGAGCAGCTTGTGCGCAGCACGGCTGACGTAATGGTCGGCGCCCGCGACCGCGAGAGCGGACTCCTCCCCCACCGGTGTCGAGGCCTTCACCACGGGGAGCCCGTCCACCGACACGAGACCATCGGCGATCAGCGCCGCCGCGTGCGTGCGCGACCGCGCGAGTCCGCGAGCGGCGAGGGCGGCATCCAGCCGCTGGGTCACGAGTGGACGGAGCTCACGGGACCGGCATCCAACCGCCGCGCCAACGCATCATGCAGGGACTCGTACGCTGCTGCGCGTGCGTGGAGCGGCTGATCTTCGATCACTTCCAGGCTCGACAGCAGGTCGCCCGTGTCATCGACGTTCTCGGCTGACTCGTCCATTCCGACAGGATACGTCGGCGGAAGCCCGTCGAGAGGGCGCATCACGGGCGATGGAACGGATCCGCGTAGAGCTGCTCCGGCACGCGGAACCCGAAGATCGCACGCCCGGAGTCCCAGACGGCTTTCGCCCCCGCGCGCAGCAGATCGATCGGACGGTCGCCCTCCGAGACGATCAGGAGGTCAGGGCCGTCGATGCGCACGCACGCTCCGCGCACCGACACCACGCCGTCTCGCACCCGGGCCTCGGGGTAGGGCTCGTGCAGTTCGCGCAGATCGCCGAGGATGAACGTCGGCTGGGAGCCCGCCGGCGCGGCGAGCACGTGCTTCGGACGGTCGATTCCCGTGAGGACCAGAGCAGACGGGATGCCGGCGCGGTTCGCGCCGAGGATGTCGGTGTCGAGTCGATCGCCGAGGAACAGGGGATGCCGCGCCTCGAACCGCGCGACCGCCTCGTCGAAGATCGGCACTTCGGGCTTGCCCGCGACGGTCGCGAGGCGCCCGACGGCGGTGTGGACGGCCGACACGAGTGTGCCGTTACCCGGCGCTATCCCGCGGGACTGCGGGATCGTCCAGTCGGTGTTGGTGGCGATCCAGGGGATCCCGCCCTCATCTTCCGGGAGTGCGAGTGCGAAGGCGGCTTCCGCCAGCTGCGTCCACCCGACCTCAGGCGCGAAGCCCTGCACCACGGCGGCCGGCGCGTCCTCGGCGCTGCGCGTCACGACGAACCCCGCCTTCTCGACCTCGACGACGAGGCCTTCGCCACCGACCACCAGCACAGTGGCGCCGGCGGGGATGCGCGTGGCCAGCAGCCGCATCGCAGCCTGCGGGCTGGTGACGACGTCGCTCGCGCCCGTCTGCAGTCCGAGCTCCGTGAGGTGCTGCGCGACCGATGCGTCGGTGCGGGACGCGTTGTTGGTGATGTAGGCCAGGCGTCGGCCGGGTCGAGCCCGGTTCAGGCTCTCGACCGCATGGGGCAGGGCACCGGCACCCGCGTAGACGACACCGTCGAGATCGGCGAGAACGACGTCGACGCCGTCCAGCGGGGCGCGATCCGTGCCGCGTCCGAACAATGCCATCAGTCGTCGCGTCCTTCGTCCGCCTCGTCGACACCGGCCTCGATCAGGATCTCCGCGACCTCGTCTTCGACGCTGGGGGCGCGTTCGGTGGTACCCGCAGTGACGTCGTCCGCGCCGTCACGATGGTCGGTTGCGTCGGCCTCGACCTGCGGCACGACGACATCGCTGGGGGCGTCGAGATCTTCGGCGCCCTCAGGGTCCGCTTCATCGTCAGGCTCGACGCTCTCATCGGATCCACCGGCGAAGGTGGCACCGTCATCGGAACCCGGCAGATACTCCTCTTCGATCTCCTCGACGATCACGGTCTCGAGGTCGTCGATCCCGTTGGCGGAGTCGAGGGCGTCGGCCGCGATGATTGCGCGGGCCTGCCACAGCGACGCTTCATCCATCCGGCCGAGCTCCTCCAGCACGCCGGCACGCGCAGCGAACAGCGAGGGCGTCCATTCGAAGGCGCGGTCCGGATCGAACTCCGGAATGTCGAGTTCCTGAAGAGCACGTTCGGGCTGGTCGAGATCGAGCCGCGCCCCAGACATGGCGATCGCGAGCTGAACCCGCACATCCACCGGAAGACTCGCGCGATCGACGGAGCGGCCCACCTCGAGAGCGCGATCGGGACGACCGACGCCTCGCTCGCTGTCGACCATGAGCGCGATCTGATCGTCTCGACCCGAGATCCGGCGGAATGTCCGCAGCTCGCGCAGCGCCAAGGCGAAATCCCCGATCGCGTAGGCAGTGATCGCGAGCGTCTCACGGACCACAGCGATACGCCCTGCGCGGCGGGATGCCGACACCGCATGCTCGTGGGCGAGCGCAGGATCGTCATCGATGAGCCTGGCCGCCATCGCGAGATGACGCGCCACACCCTCGGCGTTCTCCTTGCTCAGCGTCTTCAGCTCATTGCGTGCTGCGCCATTGAGATCCTGCGGCGTGACGTCGTCCGGGATGACGGGGTCGTCGTGCCGGGCACGCACCGGACGGATCTCTTCCGGCCGCGTCGCACGATCGGGACGATCCGCTCCACCTCGGGTGGGACGAGGGCCACCGCGCTGCGCGCCGTCGCGAGGCTGGAACGACCGATCGCCATCGCGCTTCGGAAACTTCCGCTCACCATCACGCGGCGGATAAGACTTCCGCTCACCATCACGCGGCGGATAAGACTTCCGCTCACCATCACGCGGGGTGGAGGGCTTCTTATCCCCATCACGCTTCACATAGGGTTTGCGATCCGCGTCACGAGGCGCACCTTCGCGCTTCACGTAGGGCTTGCCCTCGCGCTTCGACGACGGTGGCCGTGAGCCAGCACCACCGCGCGGACGATCGTCGGCGTTCCGCGGGCGCTCACTTCTGCTGCCCTCGTCGCGTGGCTCTTGATCTGCCATTTTTCGATCCTCCCCGGTCGGTTGCCCGACGGCAATCACGTCCGTTAACGCGAAAGGGCCACCCAGCATTGGGTGGCCCTTTCTCGAAAGAAGTCCGGCGGTGTCCTACTCTCCCACAGGGTCCCCCCTGCAGTACCATCGGCGCTGTGAGGCTTAGCTTCCGGGTTCGGAATGTAACCGGGCGTTTCCCTCACGCTATGGCCGCCGAAACACTATTGATGTTTCAGTCTGCACACAACAAAGTCATTGTTGAATGCGGTTCTCGACCGTACATCGAGAACCACTCAGTGGACGCAAGCACCTAGAACGGTGTGTTATCAAGTCATCGGCTTATTAGTACCGGTCAGCTTCACGCGTTGCCGCGCTTCCACATCCGGCCTATCAACCCAGTAGTCTGGCTGGGAGCCTCTCGCCCGAAGGCATGGAAATCTCATCTTGAGGCCGGCTTCCCGCTTAGATGCTTTCAGCGGTTATCCATCCCGAACGTAGCTAATCAGCGGTGCTCCTGGCGGAACAACTGACACACCAGAGGTTCGTCCAACCCGGTCCTCTCGTACTAGGGTCAGATCCTCTCAAATTTCCTGCGCGCGCAGCGGATAGGGACCGAACTGTCTCACGACGTTCTAAACCCAGCTCGCGTACCGCTTTAATGGGCGAACAGCCCAACCCTTGGGACCTACTCCAGCCCCAGGATGCGACGAGCCGACATCGAGGTGCCAAACCATGCCGTCGATATGGACTCTTGGGCAAGATCAGCCTGTTATCCCCGAGGTACCTTTTATCCGTTGAGCGACAGCGCTTCCACAAGCCACTGCCGGATCACTAGTCCCGACTTTCGTCCCTGCTCGACCTGTCAGTCTCACAGTCAAGCTCCCTTGTGCACTTACACTCGACACCTGATTGCCAACCAGGTTGAGGGAACCTTTGGGCGCCTCCGTTACTTTTTGGGAGGCAACCGCCCCAGTTAAACTACCCATCAGGCACTGTCCCTGAACCGGATTACGGTTCTAAGTTAGATATCCAGAGTGACCAGAGTGGTATTTCAACAATGACTCCACATGAACTGGCGTCCATGCTTCAAAGTCTCCCACCTATCCTACACAAGCCACACCGAACACCAATACCAAACTATAGTAAAGGTCACGGGGTCTTTCCGTCCTGCTGCGCGTAACGAGCATCTTTACTCGTAATGCAATTTCGCCGAGTTCGCGGTTGAGACAGTTGGGAAGTCGTTACGCCATTCGTGCAGGTCGGAACTTACCCGACAAGGAATTTCGCTACCTTAGGATGGTTATAGTTACCACCGCCGTTTACTGGGGCTTAAATTCTCAGCTTCGCCTTGCGGCTAACCGGTCCTCTTAACCTTCCAGCACCGGGCAGGCGTCAGTCCGTATACATCGTCTTGCGACTTGGCACGGACCTGTGTTTTTAGTAAACAGTCGCTACCCACTAGTCTCTGCGGCCTCCAAACGCTTTTGGGAGTAAATCCCTATACGCCGAAGGCCCCCCTTCTCCCGAAGTTACGGGGGCATTTTGCCGAGTTCCTTAACCACGATTCTCTCGATCTCCTTGGTATTCTCTACCTGACCACCTGAGTCGGTTTGGGGTACGGGCGGCTTGAACCTCGCGTCGATGCTTTTCTTGGCAGCATAGGATCACCCACTTTTTATCCGCATCGTGTCTCAGCCTGTATGAGTGACGGATTTGCCTATCACTCGGCCTACGCACTTGCACCAGGACAACCATCGCCTGGCTTGGGCTACCTTCCTGCGTCACACCTGTTAATACGCTAACCGCACCAGAATGGGTTCGTGCGCTAGGCCCAACGCTTCACCCCGAAGGGATCCGTCAATGGGATTCAGACACTTAGCTCTACTGGATTAGTTTGGGCGGTTCTTCGCCGGTACGGGAATATCAACCCGTTGTCCATCGACTACGCCTGTCGGCCTCGCCTTAGGTCCCGACTTACCCAGGGAAGATTAGCTTGACCCTGGAACCCTTGGTCTTTCGGAGGACATGTTTCTCACATGTCATTCGCTACTCATGCCTGCATTCTCACTCGTGTAGCCTCCACGGCTGGTTCACACCGCCGCTTCGCTGGCCACACGACGCTCTCCTACCCATCAACACGGCTGGACCACGAAGGCCTACCAATAATGTCAATGCCACAACTTCGGTGGCGTGCTTGAGCCCCGTTACATTGTCGGCGCGGAATCACTTGACCAGTGAGCTATTACGCACTCTTTCAAGGGTGGCTGCTTCTAAGCCAACCTCCTGGTTGTCAAGGCAACTCCACATCCTTTCCCACTTAGCACGCGCTTAGGGACCTTAGTTGGTGGTCTGGGTTGTTTCCCTCTCGACTATGAAGCTTATCCCCCACAGTCTCACTGCTGCGCTCTCACTTACCGGCATTCGGAGTTTGGCTGACGTCAGTAACCTTTTGGGGCCCATCGGCCATCCAGTAGCTCTACCTCCGGCAAGAAACACGCAACGCTGCACCTAAATGCATTTCGGAGAGAACCAGCTATCACGAAGTTTGATTGGCCTTTCACCCCTATCCACAGCTCATCCCCTCAGTTTTCAACCTAAGTGGGTTCGGTCCTCCACGACGTCTTACCGTCGCTTCAACCTGGCCATGGATAGATCACTTCGCTTCGGGTCTAGGACATGCGACTGAATCGCCCTATTCAGACTCGCTTTCGCTACGGCTACCCCACTCGGGTTAACCTCGCCACATATCGCTAACTCGCAGGCTCATTCTTCAAAAGGCACGCTGTCACCCCTACTAAGGAGGCTCCAACGGTTTGTAAGCAAACGGTTTCAGGTACTATTTCACTCCCCTCCCGGGGTACTTTTCACCTTTCCCTCACGGTACTTGTCCGCTATCGGTCATCTGGGAGTATTTAGGCTTATCAGGTGGTCCTGACAGATTCACACGGGATTTCTCGGGCCCCGTGCTACTTGGGATACTCTTCGCGCCAAGGGAGGCATTTCGACTACGGGGTTCGCACCCTCTCTGACCAGCCATTCAAAGCTGTTCGTCTATACCTTCTTGTAACGCCGGCTGCTCGGCAGAGCAGCCTGAAAAGTCCCACAACCCCGAATACGCAACTCCTGCCGGATATCACACGTACTCGGTTTAGCCTGTTCCGGTTTCGCTCGCCACTACTAACGGAATCGCGGTTGCTTTCTCTTCCTGTGGGTACTGAGATGTTTCACTTCCCCACGTTCCCTCTACCCGCCCTATATATTCAGGCGGGAGTCACTAGGTCGGCACGCCGCCCAGCGGGGTTTCCCCATTCGGACACCCTCGGATCAAAGTGTGCTTATCCACTCCCCGAGGCTTATCGCAGATTGCTACGTCCTTCTTCGGCTCCAGATGCCAAGGCATTCACCGTTTGCTCTTAAAGACTTGATTTCACATGAGTTCATCAAAGAATCGGTCCGGACCGAAGTCCGACTCGAAATTGACTAATGATCTTTAAGATCATCATTATGAGCTGATCAAAGATCAGCTCAAAAGATGCTCGCGTCCACTGTGTAGTTCTCAAAGTACGGGCGGTACCCTTCATCGTCTGCCCGATGGGCAACCGAAAAAAGGTCCTTGAGGTTCGTCTGCTCCCGATCCGTAAATCGGAGCGCATCCGGTCCCTCAGGACCCAACAGCGTGCATGTGCCGGCGACGTCACCAGAACCTTTCCAGCCGCAAGCGGCGTACTGAGTTCGGGATCCCCCGATCGGCACCTTGTCTAATGTTCCACCCATGAGCTGACCAGTCGAGAACGTGTGTCTCGAGTCTGGCTCTGGACACCCGAGGGTGTCAGATGCTCCTTAGAAAGGAGGTGATCCAGCCGCACCTTCCGGTACGGCTACCTTGTTACGACTTAGTCCTAATTACCGATCCCACCTTCGACGGCTCCCTCCACAAGGGTTGGGCCACCGGCTTCAGGTGTTACCGACTTTCATGACTTGACGGGCGGTGTGTACAAGACCCGGGAACGTATTCACCGCAGCGTTGCTGATCTGCGATTACTAGCGACTCCGACTTCATGAGGTCGAGTTGCAGACCTCAATCCGAACTGGGACCGGCTTTTTGGGATTCGCTCCACCTTACGGTATTGCAGCCCTTTGTACCGGCCATTGTAGCATGCGTGAAGCCCAAGACATAAGGGGCATGATGATTTGACGTCATCCCCACCTTCCTCCGAGTTGACCCCGGCAGTATCCCATGAGTTCCCACCATTACGTGCTGGCAACATAGAACGAGGGTTGCGCTCGTTGCGGGACTTAACCCAACATCTCACGACACGAGCTGACGACAACCATGCACCACCTGTTTACGAGTGTCCAAAGAGTTGACTATTTCTAGCCCGTTCTCGTATATGTCAAGCCTTGGTAAGGTTCTTCGCGTTGCATCGAATTAATCCGCATGCTCCGCCGCTTGTGCGGGTCCCCGTCAATTCCTTTGAGTTTTAGCCTTGCGGCCGTACTCCCCAGGCGGGGAACTTAATGCGTTAGCTGCGTCACGGAATCCGTGGAATGGACCCCACAACTAGTTCCCAACGTTTACGGGGTGGACTACCAGGGTATCTAAGCCTGTTTGCTCCCCACCCTTTCGCTCCTCAGCGTCAGTTACGGCCCAGAGATCTGCCTTCGCCATCGGTGTTCCTCCTGATATCTGCGCATTCCACCGCTACACCAGGAATTCCAATCTCCCCTACCGCACTCTAGTCTGCCCGTACCCACTGCAGGCTGGGGGTTGAGCCCCCAGTTTTCACAGCAGACGCGACAAACCGCCTACGAGCTCTTTACGCCCAATAATTCCGGATAACGCTTGCACCCTACGTATTACCGCGGCTGCTGGCACGTAGTTAGCCGGTGCTTTTTCTTCAGGTACCGTCACTTTCGCTTCTTCCCTGCTAAAAGAGGTTTACAACCCGAAGGCCGTCTTCCCTCACGCGGCGTCGCTGCATCAGGGTTTCCCCCATTGTGCAATATTCCCCACTGCTGCCTCCCGTAGGAGTCTGGGCCGTGTCTCAGTCCCAGTGTGGCCGGTCACCCTCTCAGGCCGGCTACCCGTCGACGCCTTGGTGAGCCATTACCTCACCAACTAGCTGATAGGCCGCGAGCTCATCCCTGACCGAAGTTCTTTCCAGCTGCTGAAGATGCCTTCGCAGCTCGTATCCGGTATTAGACGCCGTTTCCAGCGCTTATCCCAGAGTCAGGGGCAGATTGCTCACGTGTTACTCACCCGTTCGCCACTGATCCAGAGAGCAAGCTCTCTTTCACCGTTCGACTTGCATGTGTTAAGCACGCCGCCAGCGTTCATCCTGAGCCAGGATCAAACTCTCCGTAAAAGAATTTTGCTACCAGCCGGCCGGAATGGGCCGACAGTAGCGAGTTTGAACTGACCAAATGGATGTCATTGCTGACATATCCGTTGCCGACCCGAAGGTCGGACTTTGATCCAAAGGAATCTCTATCCAGCCGAAGCTGGAACGAGGTAATTTGGCATTTGACAAGTGCACGCTGTTGAGTTCTCAAGGATCGGATGCTCCTGCTGTTCAGCTTCTCAGCCTCACCCGCAGGGCAACTTCTCTATCTTATTCATCGTGTTCCGTTTGTCAAATCGGCGTTTCTCGACTCGAAGTCGAGAGCAGCTGTCAGTGACGACATCTCACGAAGCTAGATCGGCGCCCTGCGCTTCGGCGTTCAGCCGGCCCGCTGGGCAACTTCTCTATCTTATCCCGCTCGCTCTTCCTGTCAAATCGGCTGTCCGTGACTGTTTCGCGTCTCCGGCAGCACTCTTGGACAGATCCGAGGAGTGGGAACCTCCATCGTAGTCCCGAAGGAATCAACCCTCAAGAGGGTCTGGATGGGGGGTGGCTCTCCGCTTGAGGGGGGTAAGGCTCTCGGCCTCTCCGCTTCCCTGTGGGGCGAACAAGTAATAAGTTACGTGGGATCCGACAGTCGGGCAAATCCCGCCCGCAGCCCGGGCGTGTCGCGCCCTCTGCGCCCGGAAAATCGCGAATTCACGAGGCTTCCCGTCTCGGCGATCCGAGCGCGTCAGAGGGGCTCATGGCGCCTTGCCCGCGGGAGCGGTCCGGCGCACCTGGACGACGAGCGCCAGAAGGATCGATCCCCCACCCCACAGCGCGCACGCCGGCAGGAGCACCCGATACGCCAGGTGCTGCACGTTCCACTCGTCGGTGAACGGCCCCAGGACGACGTACCCGACGACGGCCGCCACCGCGAGGACGACGGGCAACGATGCCCACCACCCCCAGCGCGCCGCGCGCGGGAGCGTCCGGCGGACGGCGGGCGCCGCATCCCGCCCGCTCAGCCAGACCAGCGACCAGATCGCGATGATCGCGAGGCCGGCGGCACTCGAGGCGTACTGCAGCCACTTGTAGCCGAAGAAGGGACCCCATTGCTGGTACAGAGCAGGGAACAGTTCGACCCCCGCGCGGCCCTCGTGCGTGAAGAGGTCCCACACGATGTGCGTGATCACACCGAAGGTGAGGGAGGCCAGCACGAGGAGCGTGGTCGGGAGCCGACGGTCGCCGCGACCCAGAGTCTCCGCGAATCCGACACCAGCGCCGCCGTCCCACTCTTCGGGGAGCCGCCGGGCGAGCCAAGCGGGCGACAGTTCGCGCACCGCGGGCCGCAATACGCACCGCCACACGAGGAGCAGCAGCAGTGCGAGGAGGACAGTGACCGGCAACCAGGTCAGGTCGTGCGTGCGCCCGTAGCTCAGCGGCAGTCCGCGCACGAAGAGCGGAAGATCCGGGGCCATCGCGCCGATCGCGATCGCGGCGGGGACCAGCGGGGTCCGCACGAACGGCAGCGCGACGACGGCATGGCTCGGGGTGAACGGCACTGTGGTCAGCCGATGAAGAGTCCTGCGAGTGTCTTCTTGCCTCGGCGCAGCACCGAGACGCCACCCGGGAGCGTGCCCGGCACCACCGCCGCTTCGTCGTCGACCTTCATCCCGTCGACGGAGACACCCCCCTGAGCGATCGCTCGTCGCGCCTCGCCGAGACTCGAGACGAGACCGGTCTCGACCAGAGCCTGCGTCACGGGCGTCCCCGACGCGATCGTCGCGTTCGGAAGCTCCTCGAGCGCCGAACGGAGCGTGCGCGCGTCGAGCGCGCTCAGGTCGCCTCGCCCGAACAGCGCCTCGGATGCCGCGATCACGGCTGAGGCGGCATCCGGGCCATGCACGAACACCGTCACTTCACGCGCGAGCCGCTTCTGCGCCTCGCGGCGGAACGGCTCGGCGTCGACGAGCCGCCCGTATTCCTCGATCTCGGCGCGGGTGAGGAACGTGAACACCTTCAGCCGCGAGACGACGTCGGCGTCGTCGGTGTTGAGCCAGAACTGGTACATGCGGTACGGGCTGCACATCGCGGGGTCGAGCCAGATCGCGTTGCCCTCGCTCTTGCCGAACTTGGTGCCGTCGCTGTTCGTGATCAGCGGTGTTCCGATCGCGTGGACCGACACCCCCTCGACCCGGTGGATCAGATCGGTGCCGCTCGTGAGGTTGCCCCACTGGTCGCTGCCGCCGGTCTGCAGCACGCAGTCGTACTGCCGGTACAGCTCGAGGTAGTCCAGTCCCTGAAGGATCTGGTAGCTGAACTCGGTGTAGCTGATGCCGGCATCGGAATTCAGACGCGCCGCGACGGCATCCTTCTTGATCATCGTGCCCACGCGGTAGTGCTTGCCGATCTCGCGCAGGAAGTCGATCGCGCTGAGCGGGGCCGTCCAGTCGAGGTTGTTCACCATGCGGGCGGCGCTGTCGCCGTCGAAGCTGAGGAAGCGCTCGACCTGGACACGCAAGTAGCCGACCCATTCCTCGACGGTCGCGCGTTCGTTCAAGGTGCGCTCGGCTGTCGGACGGGGGTCGCCCACCAGACCCGTCGAACCGCCGACGAGGCCGAGCGGCCGATGACCGGCGAGCTGAAGACGCCGCATCGTGAGCAGCTGGACGAGGTTGCCGAGGTGCAGGCTCGGCGCCGTCGGGTCGAACCCGCAGTAGTAGGTGATCGGGTCGCCCGAGAGCAGGGCGCGCAGCGCCTCCTGGTCAGTGGACACCTGCACGAGTCCCCGCCACACGATCTCGTCCCAGACGTTGTCGAACGTCGGATCGTTGGCGGGCGCAGTCGCGCTCACGGGGGGAGATGACACGCGATCCAGGCTATCAGCGGGCCTGTCGACCCGACGCCCGCCACGGCTGTCGCGACAGCCCGGGGATCACCCCGTCCGCGTCGCACCCCCGTGGGAGACTGACGACGTGGACCCCGCCGTCGAAGCCGTCATCGTCACGATCGTCGTGATCTTCCTCTTCCTCGCGCTGTGCGCCGCGCTCGTTCTCGTGACGGTGGCGCTGCGCCGGCCGAGCGCGGTGCTTCTGGGCGTCGCGGGCGGACTCATCGCGCTGAGCTTCCTCGTGGTGACGGTGCTGCCCTACGACGTGCCGCTGCTCTTCGGCGCCGTACTGGCGCTCCTCGGCCTGGCGCTGGCCGTGCTCGGGGGCAATCCCTTCGCGCGATGGGTTCTGTCGGCGGCCGAGGGTGGCCGCACGACGGAGGGGACGCGCGGGGGGATCCTGGTGGAGCTCATGGCCGATGACGCGAAGTCGCACGAGGAAGAGATCCTCCGCGGCGGGACGACCATCGGCTACCTCGAGCGCGCGTCCGTCGCGCTCGGCATCCTCGCCGGCTTCCCTGCGGTCATCGCCGTGGTCGTCGCACTCAAAGGCATCGGACGGTTCACCGAGCTCGCCACTCCTGCGGCACGCGAGCGGTTCATCGTCGGCACGCTCGCGAGCATGTTGTGGGCGTGCACGGTGGCGGGGACGGTGTGGCTCGCACTCCGGTGACGATCAGTGCAGAGGATCCGCGAGCGCGCGCAGTCCTTCGATGACGGCGCCGCCGTCGGACGTCGCGAGCGCCTGCGACACAGCCGACTGGACGACGCCCTCCGATGCCGCGATCTCTTTCTGCGTGCGTCCCAGCCACCGCCCGTAGACGATGCGCCGCGTGCGCGGACTCAGCTGCGCGACCGCGCGATCGCGCGCGAGCAGACCGCTGTTGGCGACCCGGACGAGCTCGAGGTCGTGGGGTCCGGCATCCGTGGCAGCCACTCGGGTTCGCGCGGTGGGCGCCGCGCGCCGGGCCAGCTGCTCCACCTGCTCGATCGCGCTCCGCGCAGCCCACCATGCCGCGCCCTCCGACAGCGGTCCCCGCGCGGAGGGGATGTCATGGATCTCACCCAGACCGATGCCGAAGCGCAGCTCGATTCCGGCGGGCAGTGCGAGTTGGAGCAGCATGGTCGTCACCAGTGCGGCGGCGAGATCCGGGTACACGCCCTGCAGTTCGTCGCCGACGGTGGGCATCAGCGGACTCAGCGCCGCCGGTGCGACCTCGGCGATCTGCGCCAGGGTCTGCTCGAGCTCTCGTTGCGCGGCGGGTCGGTCGTCGAGTTCGCGCGAGGCGACGATGTCGGCGATGACGGCAGCAACCATGACATCAGTGTGTCACTGATGCCGGCTAGAAATCAATGTATAGCTGATATATCTCGTTGGATCAGTTCTCTACTGCTATTCGATCAGCCGTCGAGAGACGGACACGGCGCGCTCGACCAGAGCGGCGCGCTGCTCAGCCACGCGCGCCGGAGCCGTGCCACCCACTCCGAGCCTGCTCGCGACCGAGCCGTCGACCGACAACACGGCACGCACGTCGGGCGTCAGAGACGGCGACACGTCGGCGAGCAATTCGTCCGAGGCATCCTCGAGGCCGATGCCCGCCTCCTCGCACGCTCGCACGAGGGACCCGGAGATCTCGTGCGCGTCGCGGAAGGGGACGCCACGCTTCACGAGCCACTCCGCCACATCGGTCGCGAGCGAGAAGCCCTCGGGCGCGAGCGCCCGCATCCGCTGCGTATGGAAGCGCATCGTGGCGACCATGCCGGCGAACGCGGGGAGCACGACCTCGAGCGTGCGCACCGAGTCGAACACCGGCTCCTTGTCCTCCTGCAGGTCGCGGTTGTATGCCAGGGGCAGACCCTTGAGCGTCGCGAGCAGGCCGGAGAGGTTCCCGATGAGACGCCCCGCTTTGCCGCGCGCGAGTTCGGCGATGTCGGGGTTCTTCTTCTGAGGCATGATGCTCGAACCCGTCGAGTACCCGTCGTCGAGCGTGACGAACCCGAACTCCCGCGTGTTCCAGAGGATGACCTCTTCTGCGAACCGCGACAGGTCGACGCCGATCATCGCCGCGACGAAGGCGAACTCCGCCACGACGTCGCGTGCCGACGTGCCGTCGATCGAGTTCTCGGACGGATGGTCCAAGCCCAGTTCCGAGGCGACCAGCTGAGGATCCAGTCCCAGCGTCGACCCGGCGAGCGCTCCCCCGCCGTAGGGCGACACGGACGCCCGAGCCGCCCAGTCGCGCAGCCGTTCGAGATCGCGCACGAGCGGCCACGCGTGGGCCTGGAGGTGGTGGGCCAGCAGCACGGGCTGAGCATGCTGGAGGTGCGTGCGGCCCGGCATGATCGCGCTCGGGTGCGCCTCGGCCTGCGCGACGATCGCGTCGATCACCCGCAGGATGTCCCGGGCGATCGTCCGAGCGTGGTCGAGCAGATACATCCGCACCAGCGTCGCGATCTGGTCGTTGCGGCTGCGGCCGGCGCGCAGTTTGCCGCCGAGCTCGGCGCCGAGCTCGGCGATCAGCGCCTGCTCGAGCGCCCCGTGCACGTCTTCATCGGCAGGAACCGCGACCAGGGTGCCGTCGACGATCCGTCGCGCGAGCGAATCGAGGCCGTTGTGCATCGCGTGGGCCTCTTCGGCCGTCAGGTACCCGGCCGCCTCGAGCGCCTTGGCGTGGGCGTGGGACCCGGCGATGTCGTAGAGCGCGAGATCCCAGTCGAAATGCGTCGAACGGCTCAGCGCGACGAGCTCGGGCGACGGCCCGGTCGCGAATCGGGCACCCCACAGCGAGCCTTCGTTGGTGGCGTCGGACTTCGCATCGCTCATCTGTCCAGCCTAGCGATCGCGTCGGACGGGCTCGGGCCGACCGGAGGGCACGAGACGCGAGACGACGTCGAGGACCCATTCCAGCGGTCCGCGTCCGATCAGCAGAGCCCATGCCGTGCACGTCGCCACGAGCACGAGGGTCATCGGCCCGAAGGGATCGAGGTCGCGGAATCCCGTCAGATCGCCGGCACGCCCCAGGACGATGGTCGCGATGATCGCCCACGCGACCAGTTGCGCGGTGTAAGCCGTCAGCGGCATCGCGCCCACGGCACGCAGGGGCAGCACGACCCACACGAGGACGGTGCGGCAGACGAGCAGGCACGCCGCCAGAACGGCCAGCGCGAAACCACCCGAGCCGAGCACTTCGAACAGCCCGCTGGAATGCGGTTCGGACGTCCACGGCGCGATGCCGGGCGATGATGCGCCCAGCCCGTAGCCGAGCACCGCGAGCGAGACGCCGGCGCCCAGCATCCACAACTGCACGCTCCACCGTCGGATGCCGGCTCGTGCCACGCCGAGCCCGGCGAGCACGAAGGCGATCCAGACGGGGAACGGGTAGTGCCAGCCGATGGCGAGCGCGAGATCGCCGCCGCCCGGTGCCGTCCATATCGGGAGGGTCTCGAGCACCACCTGCACGAAGGGCATCACCACCGCGAGCGCGCCCGCGAGCGGCAGGAGGACGCGAGGCCCGAACGAGAGGAACGGCAGGGTGAGCAGGAACAGGATCGCGTACGCGGGCAGGATGACATAGACCGGCACCCCGGTGACGATCAGCATCAGTCCGAGGACCCACAGCAGCACGGCGCGAACGACGAGACGCAGCCGCGCCGATGCCAGCCCCGACCCGCGGATGGGTGTGGCGCCGCCGGTAGTGAGCCCGATCGACACGCCCGCGAGCAGGGCGAACAGGATCGAGGAGCGGCCGTCGACGACCGCGATCCACGTCGAGGGATCACCCCAGTCGATGAGCACGTCGATCGCCAGCAGATGCGCAGCCAGCATGCCGACGACCGCGAGCCCGCGCGCGAGGTCGACACCTGTGACGCGCTGCGGTCCGTTCAGCCTCGCCCACCGGGTGGCGAGCCACCCGGTGGGCTCGGTCACTGCTGGCGAAGCAGCCACACCAGGAGCGCCTTCTGCGCGTGGAGCCTGTTCTCGGCCTCATCCCACACGACGCTCTGGGGGCCGTCGATGACCTCGGCGTCGACCTCGTAGCCGCGGTCGGCGGGAAGGCAGTGGATGAAGATCGAGTCGGGCCGCGCCAGCGCCATGAGGTCCCGCGTGACCTTGTAGGCGCCGAGGTCGCGGAGTCGCGCGAGCTTCTCCTCCTCCTTGCCCATCGACACCCAGGTGTCGGTCACGATGACGTCGGCTCCGGCGGCCGCCTCGTTCGCGTCCGTGTACAGGGCGACCGAGCCGCCCGTCTCACGGGCGCGCCGGTCCGCGTCGGCGATCACGTCGTCGCGAGGTGCGTAGTCCTCGGGCGATGCCACGCGCACGTGCATGCCTGCCGTGACACCGGCGAGCACGTAGGAGTGCGCCATGTTGGACTTGCCGTCGCCGAAGAACGCGAGCGTGAGCCCTTCGAGCGTGCCCTTGTGCTCCTGGATCGTGAGGAGGTCGGCGAGGAGCTGACAGGGGTGGAAGTCGTCGGACAGCGCATTGACCACGGGGACGGTCGTGCCTCCTGCCATCTCTTCGAGTCCCGCCTGCGCGTAGGTGCGCCAGACGATCGCGGCGACCTGACGTTCGAGCACCCGAGCGGTGTCGGACGGCGTCTCCTTGCCGCCGAGCTGGCTGCTGGCCGTCGAGATGATGAGCGGAGATCCGCCCAGGTCGGCGATGCCGACCGCGAACGAGACGCGCGTCCGGGTGGAGGACTTGTCGAAGATCACCGCGACCGTCTGGGGTCCGGCGAGGCTCTTGTCGGACCAGCGGTCCTTCTTGAGCTGGACGGCCAGGTCGATGATCTCGGACTGCTCGGCCTGGGTCAGGTCGTCGTCGCGGAGCAGATGGCGGGTCACGGGGTTCCTCCGGTGGAATCGGCGAGCGCGGCCTGCACCGCGGCGAGGGTGTCGGCGAACAGCAGCGCGAACTCGTCCAACTCGACGTCGCCGATGTTGAGAGCGGGCACGAGCCGGATGGTCTCGTCGTTGGGCGCGTTGATGATGAGCCCGCGCTCCTGCGCGGCGGCGACGACCGCCTTCGCGACGGGGGCCCGGAGGCCCACGCCGATGAGCAGGCCCTGGCCGCGGCATCCGCTCACGAGAGGCGAACCGATGCGGTCGATGATCGCGCGCAGCTGCGCGCCCCGGTCGGCCGCGTTGGCGACGAGGTCGGCGCGTTCGATCTCGGCCAGCACCGCGCCCGCGACGGCGGTGCCCAGAGCATTGCCGCCGAACGTCGAGCCGTGCGTGCCCGGGTAGAAGAGGTCGGATGCCGAGGCGAACGTGATGAGCGCACCGATCGGGAAGCCGCCGCCGATGCCTTTGGCGACGGTGATCGCATCAGGGGTGATGCCCGCGTGCTGGAACGCGAACCACTCCCCCGTGCGGCCCGCCCCGGTCTGGATCTCGTCCACGATGAGCAGCGCTCCGTGACGCTCGGTGAGCTCGCGTGCCGCCTGCAGGTAGCCGGTCGGCAGCTCGACCACGCCGGCCTCGCCCTTGATCGGCTCGATGAACAGAGCGGCCACGCGGTCGTCGATGGCCGCCTCCAGCGCCTCGACGGTGGAATCGATGAACTCCACGCCCGGCACCATCGGGAGGAAGGGCTCCTGCATCGCCGGCTTGCCGGTGAGCGCGAGGGTCCCCATCGTGCGTCCGTGGAACGCGTTGGTGAGCGCGAGCACCCGCGGCCGATCCGCACCGCCGTGCAGACGGGCGAGCTTGAACGCCGCCTCGTTCGCCTCGGCGCCGGAGTTGCCGAAGTAGACGCGTCCGCCGTCGCCGGTGCCGGCGAGACGCTTGAGGCGCGACGCCAGCTCGAGCTGGGGCGGGGTGGCGAAGTAGTTCGACACGTGCGCGAGCGTCGCCGCCTGGGTTGCGAGAGCCTCGACGAACACCGGATGCGCGTGGCCGAGCGAGGTCACCGCGATACCGGCGAGGAAATCGAGGTAGCGGCGACCGTTGGCATCCCACAGGTACGCGCCCTCCCCGCGCACGAACATCGCCATGCGATCGCCGAAGCTCTTGACGAGGTCGCGCCCCGCATCGATCTGCCACGTCATCCGAGCACCACTTCTGTTCCGATTCCCTTGCTGGTGAAGATCTCGACGAGCACCGAATGCGGCACCCGTCCGTCGATGATCGCGGCGGTCTCGACACCGCCCTCGACGGCTTCGAGGCATGCCGACATCTTCGGGATCATGCCCGATTCGAGGCTCGGCAGCATCTCCCGCAACTCGGTCGAGGTGAGGTGCGAGACGAGAGAGTCGCGGTTCGGCCAGTCCGCGTAGAGGCCCGCGACGTCGGTCAGGACGACGAGCTTGGCCGCACCGAGCGCGACGGCGAGCGCGGATGCCGCGGCGTCCGCATTCACGTTGAGCGAATGGCCCGGACGGTCGAGGTCCGGGGCGATGCTCGAGACGACCGGGATGCGGCCGGCGGCCAGCTGGTCCAGCACCTGCTGCGGGTCGACCTCGACGACGTCGCCCACCCGTCCGAGGTCGTGCTCGATGCCCTCGATGACCACACCGCGGCGGCGTCCGCCGAAGAGTCCGGCATCTTCGCCGCTCATGCCCATCGCGACAGGGCCGTGCGCGTTGATCTTGGCCACCAGCTGAGGGTTGATCTGGCCGGTGAGCACCATGCGGACGACCGAGATCGCCTCGGTGCTCGTGACGCGGTAGCCGCCTTTGAACTCGCTCGGGATCGCGAGGCGGTCGAGCATCGACGAGATCTGGGGACCGCCGCCGTGCACGACGACCGGCTTCACCCCGACGTAGCGGAGGTAGGCGATGTCGGCGGCGAAGGCATCCTGGAGCTCCTCGGACACCATGGCGTTGCCGCCGTACTTGATGACGACGATCTGGTCGCTGAACCGCCGCAGCCAGGGAAGGGACTCGATGAGCATCGCGGCCTTGACACTCGCCTCGGAGGGATCGGTGTCCTGGATGTCGGTCATGAGGAGTACGCGCTGTTCTCGTGGACGTAGTCGTGAGTGAGGTCGTTGGTCATGATCTTCGCCGCGTCGGCGCCGACCTTGAGGTCGATGACGAGGTCGGTGGCTCTCGGCGTCAGGTCGACGTCTTCGCGCGGACGATCGGGACCGCCCGCCGTGCACACGCGCACCCCGTTCATCCACACGTCGACGTCGTAGGGGTCGAACGCGGCATCCGTCGTGCCGATGGCGGCGAGCACCCGGCCCCAGTTCGCGTCGTTGCCGAAGATCGCGGCCTTGAAGAGGTTGTTGCGCGCGACCGAGCGGCCGACCTCCACGGCATCGTCCTCGGATGCCGCGTTCACGACCCGGATCGTGATGTCGTGGCTCGCCCCCTCGGCGTCGGCCTGCAGCTGCTGAGCCAGATCGAAGCTCAGCTCGGCGAGCGCCGCGGCGAAGACCTCGGGGTCGGGAGTGATGCCGCTCGCGCCGCTCACCATCAGGGTGACCTGGTCGTTCGTCGACATGCAGCCGTCGGAGTCGAGGCGGTCGAAGGTCGTGCGCGTCGCAGCCCGCAGGGCGGTGTCGGCGGCCGTGGCGTCCAGGACGGCATCCGTCGTGATCACGACGAGCATCGTCGCGAGCCCGGGCGCCAGCATCCCGGCCCCCTTGGCCATGCCGCCGATCGTCCATCCGTCCCGTGAGACGACGGCGCGCTTGGCCTTCGAGTCGGTCGTCATGATGGCTTCGGATGCCGCCGCACCGCCGTCGGCGGAGAGCGCCGCGATGCCCTGCTCGGTGCCGTCGAGGACCTTGGCGCGGAAGACCTCGTCGCCCGTTCCGATCAGACCGGTCGAGCAGATCACCACATCACCGGCACTGACACCGAGCAGTTCGGCGGCCTTCTCAGCCGTCTGGTGCGTCGTCTGGAACCCGAAGGACCCGGTGAAGCAGTTCGCCCCGCCGGAGTTGAGGACGATCGCCTCGACGACACCGTCCTGGACGACCTGCTGAGACCAGATGATCGGGTTCGCCTTGGCCCGGTTCGACGTGAAGACGGCTGCGCCGACTTTGAGCGGCCCGCGGTTGACGACCACGGCGACGTCGGGCTTTCCGGTCGACTTGAGCGCGGCGGCGACGCCGGCCGCCTCGAATCCCTGGGGCGCGGTGACGCTCACGGCGCGACTCCGTTCACGGTGAGGGCGCGGCCTTCGGGAAGGCCCAGCGCGAGGTTCATGGACTGGATCGCGGCGCCGGCGGTGCCCTTGACGAGGTTGTCGACCGCGGTCACCACGACGACCCGGTTCGCGGCGCGGTCGATCGCGAGGCCCATGAGCGCCGTGTTGGCGCCGAGCACATCGGCCGTCCGCGGGAACTCCCCCGTCGGCAGCAGGTGCACGAACGTCTCGTCGCCGTAGGCGGTCTGCCACGCGGCGCGGATCTGTTCGTCGCTCACGCCCGGGACGATCGGTGCGCTCGAGGTGGCGAGGATGCCGCGGGCCATCGGCACGATGACGGGCGTGAACGAGATGCGGATGCCCGCATCGGCCGGTGCCGCTTCGACAGGCTCAGCGACCGGAGCACGCCCAGCGACCAGGGGGCGCGCGGCCGCGAGCGCCTGCCGGATCTCGGGGATGTGCCGGTGCGTGCCGCCGACGGCATACGGGTTCGCGCTGCCGAGGATCTCACTCGCCAGGAGGTTCGTCTTGAGGCTCTTGCCGGCGCCGCTCGGGCCGACGGCCAGCACCGTGACGATGTCGGACGGATCGATGACACCCGCGGCGACACCTGGCGCCAGGCTGAGGCTCACCGTCGACGCGTTGCACCCCGGCGCCGCGATGCGCGTCGCCCCGACCAGGCGGTCGCGCTGCTTGCCGGCGCCGACGACGAGCTCGGGGACGCCGTACACCCACGGATCGTGGAAGTCTCCGCCGTAGAAGCGGTCCCACTCGGCGACGGCTTCGAGCCGGTGGTCGGCTCCCGCATCGATCACGAGGGGGGTGTCGGCCAGCGCCTCGGTGAATCGACCCGACTGACCGTGGGGAAGGGCGAGGAAGACGACGTCGTGACCGGCGAGCACGTCGGCGGTCGTCTCCTGCAGCGTCAGGTGAGCGAGCGAGCGGAGGTGCGGCTGGTGCTGGATGAGCGGCTGTCCCGCGTTCGAGTGCGCGGTGACGGTGCGGATCTCGACGTCGGGATGTGCGGCGAGGATCCTCAGGATCTCGCCGCCCGCATAGCCGGATGCGCCGGAGACGGCGACCGAATATGTCATGGATTCCACCTTAGAGAGTCTGGGATGCGGGCCGGGGAGGCGACACCCACTCCGGCCCACGACAGGACCTCACGCAGGGTCGCCTAGAGTCGGCGGTCGCCCAGACGTCGGCGCGCGGGAACGACGCTCAGAACGAGCGTGGAAAGTCCCTGGTTCGCCGAAGGCATGGGCTGACGATAGCCGCCGGGCCGCGGCATCCGCAAATCGTTCAGGACAGCGTCTCGAGGAGCTCGATCTCCTCGGACCGCGTGAGCCCCGCGTTCCGGGGCCTGCCCAAACCCCGGGAGCGCTCATCGGCGAGCGTGCGGGCGAGTGTGTGGGCCGGCGGCGAGAGGACTCCCCCGGCCGCCAGATACGCGCTGTTGTCGCGCGTCGTGAATCCCGGCATGCCCTCCGGCAGCCACAGCGGGAGCGACCGGGGCCCGGCCCAGTGCCGCACCCCCGCCGCTGCGAGGGCGTCATCGGATGCCTCCACGACGACGCCGGTGTGGCCGGCGACCTTGCGCGCGAGTTCGAGCGATGTCCGCAGCGGCACGGATGCGCCGATCGTGTCGACGACTCCCGTCCAGCTCCCCCGTCCCACCGTGACGATGAACGATGCGAGATCGTCGACGTCGATCACCTGGGTCGTCCGCCCGCCCGTTGCGGGCACCAGCACCGGCTCGTCGCGGGCGACGGCGAAACGCGACACCCAGTACCCGAAACGATCGGTGGGATCGCCGGGCCCGACGATGAGCCCCGGGCGCAGGATCGCCAGGCGATCGCCTACCGCGCGGTGCAGGAAAGCCTCGCAGGCGGACTTGGCACGGGCGTAGTCGTACTCGTCGCCCACCGCGGCCGGTTCGACGACCGCAGCGGACTCATCCGCGCCGACCTCGGCCGCCGACGCGTAGACCGACACCGATGACACGAAGGTCCAGTGTGCGGCGCGGGGCCCCAGCGCATCGAGGGCACTGTCTACGTGCGAGGGGATCCTCGAGAAGTCGACCACCTCGTCCCACGTGCCCGAAGCCACCGCATCGTACGCACCGGGCCGGGATCGGTCGGCGACGACGAGACGAGCCCCGCGGGGTGCCGGACCGGTGCCGCGCGCGAGGCACGTGACGGACGCCCCCTGGTCGAGCCAGCGAGCCGCGACCCGACCCCCGAGCCACGCCGTTCCCCCGAGGATGAGCACCGTCGTCATGAGCCCATCACACCAGAGCGACCGCGCCCGGGCATCCCGTTCCGCTCTCGGCGGAGCCTGCGGGATCGGGTGAGTCGCCACCGAACCGGGCGTCGGAGGGCCCTGCGAGGATGAATGGATGCTGACCACCGTCGCCGTCTCGGGATACCGCTCGCTCCGCGACGTCATCGTGCCGCTCGGCGCGCTGACCGTCGTGACCGGGCCGAATGCGTCGGGCAAGTCGAACCTCTACCGCGCACTCCGGCTGCTCGCGCAGGCGGCATCCGGTTCGCTCGTCTCCGCCGTCGCCCGCGAAGGAGGCCTGCCGTCGCTCCTGTGGGCCGGAGCCGAGAACGGAGGCACGCAGGGCACGGTGCGGCGAGGACCGATCGCCGTGCAGCTCGGCTTCGCCTCCGACGAACTCGGCTACCTGGTCGATCTCGGCATACCGCAGACCGAGCAGACCAGCCCCTTCGCCCGCGACCCCGAGATCAAGCGCGAGCAGGTGTTCGCCGGACCCGTGGCCAAACCCGCGACACTGCTCATCGACCGCCTCCGGGGTGTGACCCGCGTCCGTGACGAATCATGGACGACCCTGCGCCAACAGCTCGCGCCTTTCGAGAGCATCGTGACCGACCTCGTCGACGGCGACACCGCGCCCGAACTGCTCACACTCCGCCGCACGCTCGCCGGGTGGCGGTTCTACGACCACTTCCGCGTCGACGCTGACGCGCCCGCGCGCCAGCCGCAGGTCGGCACGCGGACCCAGACGCTGTCACACGGCGGCGAAGACCTCGCCGCCGTGTGGGCGACGATCCAGGATGCCGGGCGGGGAGCGGCCCTCGACGAGGCGGTGGACCGGGCCTTCCCCGGCGCGAGGGTGGGCATCGAGCCGGGCGACGGCCGATTCCGGCTCGTCCTGCGCCAGCCCGGGCTCCTTCGGCCTCTCGACGTCGCCGAACTGTCGGACGGCACGCTGCGCTACCTGTTGCTGTGCGCAGCCCTCCTCCCCGCGCGGCCCGCTCCGCTCATCGTGCTGAACGAGCCCGAAGCGAGCCTGCACCCCGATCTGCTCATCCCCCTCGCCGAGCTCGTGCAGACGGCATCGGTCGATGCCCAGGTTCTCGTCGTGACGCACGCCGCCCCTCTCGCCGACGCGCTCGACGGTGTCGGGGCGATCACCCACCGGCTGCGATCGGGCACCGACGGCACGAGGGTGCACGGCCAGGGAGCGCTGGACCGACCGGCCTGGAACTGGGGCTCCCGCTAGCGCAGAACCCGAGCCCTACTCGCGCAGCGTCGCTCCGAAGCGCTCGGTGGCGATCGCCACCCCGGCGAGCTTGGCCTCTGTCGCCTCTGCGGCGGTGAGCGTGCGGTCGTCGGCACGGAAGCGCAGCGCGAATGTCAGGCTCTTCGCGCCGTCGGGAACACCCTGTCCGCGGTAGTCGTCGACCAGACGCACCGACTCGAGCAGGCCGCCCGCGCCCTCGGCGAGCGCAGAGCGCACGTCGGATGCCGGAAGGTCGGCGCCCACGACGAGCGAGACGTCCTGCGTCGCGGCGGGGTAGCCCGACAGCGACGAGGCGACCACACGTTCGCCCGCGAGCGAGAGCACGAGGTCGAGGTCGAGCTCGGCGACGGTGACCCGGCCATGCAGATCAGCGGCCTCGGAGACGGCGGGGAGCAGCTCGCCCACGTAGCCGACGGCGGAGCCGTTCACCGACAGGATGCCGGTACGGCCGGGATGCAGCGCCGCCCGCTCGCCCTGCTCCACATCGATCGAGACGCCGGCGGCCGACGCGATCGCGCGGACCGCGTCGAGGGCCTCGGTGAGACCAGCCGGCACCACTGCCTGACCCGGCTGCTTCGCCACCGCGTTGCCGGCGAGGAGCACGGCGACGAACCGGTGCTGCGGCGGGATCGACCCGTCGAGCTCGGCCAGGGTGGCGGCATCCGGCCGCACCGCAAGGGGCGGAACGTGCGACGTGCCGTAGGTCACGCCGGGAGCCGGAAGGAAGACGGTGCCGGTCTCGAAGAGGGCGAGGTCGGTGAAACCGCGCGACAGGTTCCGATGCGCGACCTGCAGCAGGCCCGGAACGAGTGAGCGCCGGAGGAAGGGCGACTGACCGTCCAGGGGGTTGGCGAGCTTCACCGACGGCAGGTGCTCGCCCGAGGTCGAGCCGTGCAGGTCGTTGTGCTCTTCTGTCGTGAACGGGAAGGAAGGAGTCTCGACGTAGCCCGCTGCGGCGAGCGCGTTAGCTACGCGGCGTCGTCCCTGCTGCGCCGGCGTGAGCCCGCGACCGGACGGCGGCGTCGGAAGCACCGACGGGATGCGGTCGTAGCCCTCGATCCGCGCGACCTCCTCGGCCAGGGTCCACTTGTCGGTGAGGTCGGGGCGCCACGACGGCGGGATCACGACCCAGGAACCACCGTTCTCGGTGACATCGGCGCCGATCATCTCGAGAGCGCCGACGATCTCACCCGGCGTGTAGTCCACGCCGATGAGGCCGGGGATGAAATGGGCCGGCAGCGTGATGCCGGCGATCGACACGTCGGCGAACAGGGCGCCGCCGACAGCCGTGTCGAGCGTGCCTCCGGCGTACTCGACCATCAGGTCGGCGACCCGGCGCGCGGCGACGAACGGGATGAGCGGGTCGACGCCGCGCTCGAACCGGCGCGACGCCTCGCTCGGAAGCTTGTGCCGGCGCGCGGTGCGCGCGATGGACACCGTGTCGAAGATCGCCGCCTCGATGAGCACGTTGCGCGTGGCATCCGTCATCTCGGTCGTGCCACCACCCATGACGCCTGCGAGTCCGATGGGCCCGGACTCATCGGTGATCAGCAGATCTTCGCGGTCGAGGGTGCGCACCTTGCCGTCGAGCGTCTTCAGGGTCTCGCCTGCCGACGCCCGGCGCACCGTGATGCCGCCGCGCAGGCGGTCGAGGTCGTACCCGTGGATCGGCTGTCCGAGTTCGAGCATGACGTAGTTCGTGATGTCGATCAGGATGCCCAGCGAGCGGATGCCGGCCAGAGTCAGGCGCGCGACCATCCAGGCCGGCGTCGGCTTGGTCGGGTCGACATCGCGCACGATGCGCACGACGAACTCGGATGCGCCGACGCGCCCGCGGATGGGCGCGTCGTCCTGGACGGACACCGCGAAGCCCTCGACCGGCTGCTGGAGCTCGCCCCAGAGGCGGTCTCCCGGGTCGCGGAAGGGCGCACCCGTCGCGTGGGAGTACTCGCGCGCGACGCCCCGCATCGACAGGGCGTAGCCGCGGTCAGGCGTCACGTTGATGTCGACGGCGACGTCGTCGAGGCCGAGGAGCGTGATCGCGTCGGTGCCGACCGGCGCGTCGATGCCGAGTTCGACCAGACGCAGGATGCCGGAGTGCTCGTCGCCGAGACCGAGCTCCTTCGCCGAGGCGATCATGCCGTCCGAGACGTGGCCGTAGGTCTTGCGCGCCGCGATCGGGAACGGTCCCGGAAGGACGGCGCCGGGCAGCGTGACGACGACCTTGTCTCCGGCGAAGAAGTTGCCGGCGCCGCAGACGATCCCGCGCGGTTCCGCCTCGCCCACGTCGACCTGGCACCAGCGGATCGTCTTGCCGTTGGACTGCGGCTCGGCGTCGAACGACAGCACCTCGCCGACCACGATCGGGCCCTGCAGCTCGAAGCGGTGCACGTCCTCCTCTTCGAAGCCGACGCGCACGAGCGCCGCGAGGACGTCTTCGGGCGTGGAGTCCGTGGGGACGTCGACGTATTCACGCAACCATGACAGCGGGACGCGCATCAGACCACCATTCCGAACTGCTCGCTGAAACGCACATCGCCCTCGGCCATGTCACGCATGTCCTGCACGTCGCTGCGGAACATGAGCGTGCGCTCGATGCCCATGCCGAAGGCGAAGCCCGAATACTCGTCGGGGTCGATCCCGGCCGCGCGCAGCACGTTCGCGTTGATCATCCCGCAGCCGCCCCACTCGATCCAGCGGGCCCCGCCCGTGAAGGTCGGGTGCCACAGGTCGAGCTCTGCCGACGGTTCGGTGAACGGGAAGTAGTTGGCGCGGAAGCGCGTCTTCGCCTCGGGACCGAACAGCACCTTCGCCGCGTGGTCGAGGGTGCCCTTCAGGTGCGCCATCGTGATGCCCTTGTCGACGACGAGTCCCTCGAACTGGGTGAACACCGGCAGGTGCGTCGCGTCGAACTCGTCGGTGCGGTACACCCGGCCCGGGCAGAGCACGTAGATCGGCAGGTCGCGCTCCAGCATCGAACGCACCTGCACGGGGCTCGTGTGCGTGCGCATCACGAGATGGCGGTCGACGGGGTCGACGAAGAAGGTGTCCTGCATCTGGCGCGCCGGGTGGTCGACGTCGAAGTTGAGGGCGTCGAAGTTGAACCACTCGTGCTCGAGCTCGGGGCCCTCGGCGATCTCCCACCCCATGCCGACGAAGATGTCGGCGACCTGCTCCTGCAGGAGCGAGATCGGATGCCGCGCCCCGACCCGCGCCCGGGATGCGAGCGCCGTGATGTCGATGCGCTCCGCCTCGAGCCGCGCGGCGGTCTCGGCGGCTGCGAGCTGCTCTTCACGCACCGCGAGGGCCTGCGTGACGCGGGCTCGGGCCTGGCCCATGAGCTTGCCGAACTCGGCCTTGCGCTCGTTCGGCACATGACGCAGCTGGGCGTTGAGCCTGGCCAGCGGCGAGCCCTCGGCGGCGTGCGCGGAGCGCACCGCCTTCAGCTCGGCCGTGTCTGCAGCGGCGGAGACGGCGTCGAGCGCGGCCTGCACCGCGGCATCCACCGCCTCGGGAGTGATTTCGGGAACGTCGGACACAAGCGACGAGTCTACCGACGGCGGATGCCGCAGCTCGCCGCCCCGGTGGGGACAGGGTGACCGCGCACCCGGGATGGAGGCTTACGCCCGGCCGCTCCGACTCTCGCGCTCACCCTGGGCGACGATCAGCTCGGTGTCGGTGACTTCCTGGGTGGGCTGGTCGGCGGCGATGACGACGCCCTTGCCCGAACGGCGCAGTCGCTTCTCGACCGCCGTGGCGATCGCCGACAGGATCAGGCACAGAACGATGTAGATGAGCCCCGCGACGATCGTGGCCTGGACGATCGGCGAGCCGACGTCGGACTGGGACCCCAGGTACTTCGCGTAGAACAGCAGCTCGGGGTAGGTGATGATGAACCCGAGCGCCGTGTCCTTGAGCGTCACGACGAGCTGGGCGATGATCACGGGCATCATGGCGCGAATGGCCTGCGGGAGCAGAACGAGCCGCATGACACCGGCTTTGCGCAGCCCGATCGCGTATCCGGCTTCGCTCTGTCCTCGCGGGAGGGATTCCACTCCTGCCCGGATGACCTCGGCCAGCACCGAGCCGTTGTACGCGATGAGGGCGATGACGACCGCCCAGTAGGGCTCCATGCGGATCCCGAGCACGGGCAGACCGTAGTAGAGCAGGAACATGAAGATGAGGACCGGGACGGCGCGGAGCACCTCGACGATGGCGGTGAAGGGCCAGCGGATCCACGCGTGCTCGGACATCCGACCGATCGCGAGGACGAAACCGAGGACGAGCGCCCCGACGGCGGCCGCCGCGAACGCGGAGAGCGTCGCGATCGTCGCCTGGCCGAAGGACAGCCAGACGTTGGTATAGGTGAAGGCCGCCCACTTCTCGGCGGTGAACTGCCCGGTGTCGAACAGACGCCACAGCAGCAGTCCGACGAGAGCCGCGACCACGAGGATCGTGAGGACGCTGAGCACACGGTTGCGGGCGATCGCGCGCGGACCCGGGACGTCGTAGAGCACGCTGCTCATCGGGCCACCCTCCAGCGGTTCTCGAGTGTTCGCTGTGCCCACGACATGAGGAGCACCAAGGCGATGAAGATGACCATGACCCACAGGATCACGACGAACTGGTTCTCGCCGCGCTCGCTGAGGTTGTTGCGGATCGACCCGAGATTGGCCACCGAGAAGCCCGCGGCCACGGTGGTGTTCTTCAGAAGGGCGATCAGGACGCTCATCATGGGCGGGATGACCGAGCGGAACGCCTGAGGCAGCACGACGAGAGTCATGACCTGGCCGAACGTCAATCCGAGTGCCCGCGCGGCTTCGGCTTGGCCGACGGGAACCGTGTTGATTCCGGAGCGGATCGTCTCTGCGACATACGTCGCGGTGTAGATGCCGAGGGCGCAGATCGCCAGGGTGATCGATGTCGCCGTCGTCAGACGCAGTCCCAGCAGCGGCGGCAGCGCGAAGCAGATCGCGAAGAAGACCAGCGTGAGCGGGGTGTTGCGGATCGTGTTGACGTAGAGGGTCCCGACACCGCGCGCGATCGGGATCGGCGATACGCGCATCGCGCCGACGACCAGTCCGAGGATCAGGGCGAGCGCACCGCCCGCGAAGAACAGCAGCAGGGTTCCCAGCAGGAACTGCCCCCACAGGTCGAGGTTGTCGGTGATGACGCCCACGCGGATCCTCTCAGACGGTCAAGCAGTGATGGATGTCGGGGGCGGCACCGCGGTGCCGCCCCCGACAGGGTGTCCTAGTCGACAGCGGGCTGCGTGCCCTCGATGCCGGCCGGTGCGAGGTGGGTGTCGAACAGAGCCGTCCACACGTCTCCACCGTCGGTGAAGAGGGTGTTGATGAAGTCCTTCAGCGCCGTGTCGCCCTTTTCGAGGCCGACGCCGTAGCGCTCCTCGCTGAAGGGCTCGCCGGCGATCTTCAGGGCGTCCGGCTCCTGCGCGACGTATCCGGCGAGGATCGCCTCGTCGGTCGTGATCGCGTCGACCGAACCGGCCTTGAGCTGCTCGACGCACTGCGAGTACGTGTCGTACTCGACGGTGTCACCCGGGTTGTACTCGTCGCGGATGCGCTGCAACGGGGTCGATCCCGTCACCGAGCAGACGATCTTGCCCGCGAGGTCTTCGGGGCCGTTGATGTCTTCGTTGTCGGCGGCGACCAGCAGGCCCTGACCGGTGATGAAGTACGGTCCGGCGAAGTCGATCTGCTCCATACGACCGTCGGTGATCGAGTAGGTGCCGACGTAGTAGTCGATGTCGCCGTTCACGATCGCCTGCTCGCGGTTCGCCGAGGGGATCGTGACGTACTCGATCTGGCTCTCCTCGAAACCGAGGGAGGCCGCGATCCAGCGTGCGATGTCGACGTCGAAGCCGGTGCGCTCACCCGTCGTGGCGCTCTCGTAGCCGAGTCCCGGCTGGTCGTTCTTGACGCCGATGATGACGCCGTCACGCTCGACCATGCGGTCGTAGGTGGGGCTGTCGGCGAGGTCGACCTCGGTCGCGACCTCCCACAGGGCGGTCGACTCCTCGCCGCCCGCGGCATCGCCGTCGGTCGTCTCTCCCGGCGCTCCGCTGTTGCAGGCGCTCAGGGCGAGCGCGGCGATCGCGAGTCCCGCGAATGCGGCGCCGATACGTGTTTTGCGCATGTGATCCTCCTGGGTTGCGTATGCGTTTTCTTTCCTCGCGCCCGGTGCAGGGGCGCGGGGTCTAATGGGTCAGGAGCTTCGAGAGGAAGTCCTTGGCGCGGTCGCTCCGGGGGTTGGTGAAGAACTCCTCCGGCGTCGCCTCTTCGACGATCTGACCGTCTGCCATGAACACGACGCGGTCCGCCGCCTTGCGCGCGAAGCCCATCTCATGGGTGACGACGATCATCGTCATGCCGTCCTGGGCGAGGCCGACCATCACGTCGAGGACCTCGTTGATCATCTCCGGATCGAGGGCGCTGGTCGGCTCATCGAAGAGCATGACCTTCGGCTCCATCGCCAGAGCGCGCGCTATGGCGACGCGCTGCTGCTGACCTCCGGAGAGCTGAGCGGGCAGCTTCGAGGACTGGTGGCCGATGCCCACCCGGTCGAGCAGCTTCTTGGCGAGGGCCTCGGCCGCGGGCTTCTTCATGCCCCTGACCTTGATGGGGCCCAGCGTGACGTTGTCGAGGATCGACAGGTGCGCGAAGAGGTTGAACGACTGGAACACCATCCCGACATCGGCTCGCAGCGTCGCGAGACCCTTGCCCTCTTTCGGGAGCTCCTTGCCGTCGATGGTGATCGTGCCGCTCGTGATGGTCTCGAGGCGGTTGATCGTGCGACAGAGCGTGGACTTGCCGGAGCCCGATGGTCCGATCACCACCACCACCTCACCGCGCTTCACGGTCAGGCCGATGTCCTTCAGTGCCTGGAACTCGCCGTAGTGCTTCTGCACATCGGTGATCTGCACGAGCGGGTCACCTCGCCGGACGGTGATGTTCGACGTCTGCGGTGCGCCATCGGAGGTCGTCATGCCCTCACCCTATGAGGGGGCGGGTCGAGGATGCGGGACCTGGACGCGACCTTTACCGTTCTGTAACAGGACCGGAATGCGCGTGGTCAGGAGTCGGCGCGCTGAGCGAAGGCCGTCTCGTAGAGACAGACGCTCGCCGCGGTCGCCAGGTTCAGCGACTCGGCGGCGCCGTAGATCGGCAGCCGCAGAGACATGTCGACGAGGGCGAGAGCCTCGTCCTCGAGCCCGCGAGCCTCGTTTCCGAACAGCCATGCCGTCGGCTCCGCGAGGAGCGACCGCGAGGCCAGGAAGTCCTCTCCCCCGACGTCGGCGGCGATGACCCGCATGCTCGCAGCGTGCGCGCGCTCGACCGCCGTGGCCAGATCCACGCCCACAGCGAGGGGCAGATGGAACAGCGACCCGGTCGTGGCCCTGACGACCTTCGGGTTGTACGGGTCGACCGTGCGGCCGGTGAGAACGACGGCATCCGCACCCGCGGCATCCGCCGCCCTGATGATCGTGCCGAGGTTGCCGGGATCGCGCACCTCTTCGCAGATCACGACGAGACGAGGGGATGCCGCGAACACGTCGCGCACGGAGGCGGGTGTCTGCCGGGCGACCGCGACGATGCCCTGCGGCGTGACGGTGTCGGCCATCGAGTCCAGCACCGCCTCGGTGGTGAAGATCACCTCGAGCCCCGCATCGCGCGCGGCATCGCGCACGTCGGGATGCCGTTCCATCGCCGTCGGCGTCGCGAACACCTCGACGAGGGTCTCGGGCCGGTGGATCAGCGCCTCACGTGCGGCCTGCGGCCCCTCCAGGAGGAACAGTCCCGTCTCTTGGCGGGCACTGCGCTTCGTCAGCTTCGCCACAGCGCGCACGCGCGGCGAACGCGGGTTCTCGAGCACGGGATCAGTCTAGAGTCGCCGCGGCCGTGCGCGCGGCATCCCCCACCTCGTCGCCTCCCGCGAGGCACGCGAAAGGGCGCCCTCCGGTGGGAGGACGCCCTTCGTGAAGCGGGATGCCGGGTGTCAGGCGCTCTTGGGCGCGTTGACGTTCTCGGGCAGCGCGGCCTTGGCGGTCGCGATGAGGCTGGCGAACGTCGCCGGCTCGTGCACGGCGAGCTCTGCCAGCATGCGACGGTCGACCTGCACACCCGCGAGGCCGAGGCCCTGGATGAAGCGGTTGTACGTCATGCCGTTGGCGCGCGATGCGGCGTTGATGCGCTGGATCCACAGGCGACGGAAATCGCCCTTGCGCTTGCGACGGTCGCGGTAGGCGTAGACGAGGGAGTGGGTGACCTGCTCCTTCGCCTTGCGGTACAGGCGCGAACGCTGCCCGCGGTAACCGGACGCGCGCTCGAGGATGACGCGACGCTTCTTGTGGGCGTTTACCGCCCGCTTGACTCTAGCCATTTCGTTCTCTTCCTAATCTTGCGTCGGCGCGTCAGCGGCCGAGGAGCTTCTTGGCCTGCTTGGCGTCACCAGGAGCAAGGACCTGCTCCTGGTTGAGGCGGCGCGTACGACGCGAGGACTTGCCCTCGAGGTTGTGACGCATGCCGGCCTGCTGCTTCATGAGCTTTCCGCTGCCAGTGACCTTGAAGCGCTTCTTGGCGCCCGAGTGTGTCTTCTGCTTCGGCATTTCTCTTCCTTCGTTGTGGATCCCGCAGGCGGGAGTCGTGACCCGCCGGAGCGGGAGTCGTGGGGGCCTATTCGGCCGTCGCCTCGGCGGGAGCCTCGTCATCGGCCGATCCGCCGCGGGCGGATCGCGCTGCCTCTTTGTTGGCGGCGCGTGCGGCGTTCTGCTCGGTCTTCACTTCGGACTTGTTCTTGTGCGGCGCGACCACCATGACCATGTTGCGACCGTCGATCGTGGGGCTGGATTCGACCGTGCCGAACTCCGCGACGTCTTCGGCGAACTTGCGCAGCAGGCGCACACCCTGCTCGGGACGCGACTGCTCGCGGCCGCGGAACAGGATCATGGCCTTGACCTTGTCGCCTCCCTGGAGGAAGCCCTCCGCGCGCTTGAGCTTGGTGGTGTAGTCGTGCGCCTCGATCTTCAGACGGAAGCGGACCTCTTTGAGGACCGTGTTGGCCTGATTGCGTCGCGCTTCCTTGGCCTTCTGCGCCGTCTCGTACTTGAACTTCCCGTAGTCCATGATCTTCACTACGGGCGGCTTCGAGTTGGGTGCAACCTCGACCAGGTCGAGTTCGGCCTCCTGTGCCAGGCGCAGCGCCACCTCGATACGGACGACGCCGACCTGCTCACCCGCGGGTCCGACGAGGCGGACCTCGGGGACGCGGATGCGGTCGTTGGTGCGGGGATCGCTGATGCGGAACTCCTCTTTCATGCGGGGTGTCTGAGAGAAGCACAGTCCACCCGGCACGACGCGAGCGCCGGCTCTGCACTCCATGCAACCCCGAAAACCGGTGACGGTCGGGGTGAAGTGCGTGACCCGGTAGCCTGGAACGGCAAGCGCGGGTGGGATGTGATCCTCTTGTGGTCCGGGGCGTGCTGCTCCGGAGCCCGCCAAGTCTAGCAGAGAGAAGCGCGTGACCACGATTCCGGCCCCCGACGACGACCGCCACACCCGCTGGGAAGAGCAGGAGAACGCCGCATCCGCCGCCACCCGCGACATCGCCGACGTCGGCGCTGTCGAGGTCATCACGACCACGGCGGTCCACCTGATGAGCGCGGCGGCCGTCAAGGTCGGCCTCGCCGACGACCCTGCGACCCAGACCGATCTCGACGAGGCGCGCAAGCTCATCAACGCCCTCGCGGGCCTCATCACCGCCGGCGCGCCGGAGATCAGCGACATGCATGCACGATCGCTTCGCGACGGCCTGCGCTCGCTTCAGCTCGCTTTCCGCGAGGCGTCGGTCATCCCCGACCCGATCGGCAAGGGTCCCGGCGAGAAGTGGACCGGCCCGGTCAACTGACGCGGGCCAGCGCCGCTGCGGCGGCATCCAGTGCACGATGCACATGCGCGGCATCGGTCCCGGCGTTGCTGACCGAGAAGCGCAGCACGGCGCGATCGTGCCACCGCGACGACGAGGCGAAGGCCACGCCGTCCGCGCGAAGCGCCGCAGCCCAGGCATCGGTGCGGGCGTCGTCGGCCAGCGCCGCGCACACCTGCGTGAACACGACGTCGTTGAGCACCTCGACACCCGGCATCGCCGCAAGTCCCGCTGCGATCTGACGGGCGGATGCCGCGAGTCCCGTCACCAGGGCGTCCACCCCGTCGGCGCCGAGCCAGCGCAGCACCGCCCACGTGGGGATCCCCCGCGCGCGGCGCGACAGCTCGGGCACGCGCTCGTGGGGATCGCTCTCGACATCGGACGCGGTCGCGGCGAGATAGCTGGCGTGCATCCCCATCGCCGAGCGCAGCGCGGGTGCGTCGCGCACGATGGCGACGCCGCAGTCGTAGGGGACGTTGAGGGTCTTGTGCGCGTCCGTCGCCCACGAATCCGCCTCGGACGCACCCGCCATGAGGGGGCGCAGATGAGCGGATGCCGCGGCCCACAGCCCGAACGCGCCGTCGATGTGCACCCAGGCGCCGGCGTCATGGGCGACGCGCACGCACTGCTCGAACGGGTCGAAGGCGCCCGAGTGGATGTTGCCGGCCTGGAGGACCACGACCGCCGGACCCTCGTCGTCGGACAGGACACGAGCGAGGTCGTCGGAGCGCATCCGGCCTTCCGCGTCGACGGCGACGGTGATCGGGGCGCCGAACCCGAGGAGGCTGCCTGCCAGGGTGACCGACCCGTGGGATTCGGCGCCCGCGACGAACCGCAGCCGCGGGGCGCCGGAGAGCCCTCGACCAGCGACATCCCACCCGACATCGCCGAGCACGCGTGTGCGCGCCGCGGCGAGGCAGGTGAAGTTGGCCATCGTCGCGCCGGTCGTGAACCCGACCTCCGACTCGCGGGGCAGGCCCAGGAGCTCGGCGATCCAGTGGCCGGCGATCTCCTCGGCACCGACCACCCCCGTGGTCACCTCGCGCATGCCGGCGTTCTGGTCCCAAGCCGACGTCAGCCAATCGGCGGCGAGAGCCACCGGATAGGTGCCGCCCATGACCCAGCCGAAGAAGCGCGGCGACGCCGAGGCCATGAGCCCGGGCTCGACGGCGTCCGCCAGCCGGGCGAGCACCGCGTCGGCGGGTTCGCCGCCGCGCGGCAGTTCGGCGCCGAGCTCGTGCCGGACGTCGTCGATGCCCGCCCACGCGGGGATGTCGCGCTCCCCCACGCCCTGCAGCCAGGACACCGCCCGCGCGTGTGCGACGGCCAGCACGCGGCCGACCTCGGAACCAGGATCCGTCGACATGATCGCTCCCCTCGGCGCAGCGCCACGCCGCGGCATCGCTCGGGAGGAGCGCGCGGGCCCGGCCGGTGATACGAGTGTGGCGCGCGCAGCACGCGTGCGCCATGGCGTCGCCGGGGTGGCGGGCTCGGGCGATGCCTCAGCCGCGGACGAGCTTGACGGTGAGGGAGTCCACCAGCACGGCGATGCGGTCATCGGCGGCCCACCGCGCGGCCAGGCGCGACAGCACGGCGTCGAGCTCACCGGCATCCAGCCCGTCGATGAGGTGCAGCCGCACGACCAGTTCAGGACCGCGCAGCCGGCCACGAGGGTCGCCGGGTTCGACCGAGAGGTCGAGTACCGCGAGCTCGCCGCCGATGCTCTCGGCGAGGCCGGCGAACACCTCGGGCGAGGTGTACCCGGGCTCCCACGGGGCTCCCTGCGCGATCGCCCACACGGCTGGGCGGCGAAGGATGAACTCGGTGTCGGACCCCGGGTCGATGACGATGAGGTCGGTGTCGTCGTCCGCCGCCGCGAGGGCGGTGCGCACTCCGTCCGCCGGAACGGGGCGGGCGACCGCATCCCAGCGCCCCATCGCCTGCACCGACGTGAAGACGGGGAGGACCCGCCGGCCGTCGGGAGCGGCGACCGTCACGATCGACAGCTCCTGGGTCTTGTCGACGAGCTGCCCGTGAGCGCCGACGCCCTCGTCACCCCGGTCGGCCACCAGCGGGATCAGCAGCCGAGCGGAGCGGTAAGCGTCGACGACGGCGACCGGGTCGCCGCCGCCCGCGTGGAAGGCCTCGAGTGCGGCGAGCAGGGCGGGATCGGCCGAGCCGTCGTCTCCGGCGTTCGGATTGTCGTGGAAGCGGCGCCCCTCCCACGGCACCCCCGCGGAATCGTGGAGGTGGTCGCCGGGGTCAGTGTCCGGCGACATCCAGCGCCTCGGCGAGCGTGAAGGCGCCGGCGTACAGCGCTTTGCCGACGATGGCGCCCTCGACGCCCAGCGGCACGAGCTCGCGGAGCGCCGCGATGTCATCGAGGCTCGAGATGCCGCCTGATGCGACGACCGGTTTCGGCGTGCGCGTCGCCATCTCCTGGAGCAGTTCGAGATTCGGGCCCTGCAGTGTGCCGTCCTTCGTGACGTCGGTGACGACGTACCGGCTGCAGCCGGCGGACTCGAGCCGGTCGAGCACCGTCCACAGGTCGCCGCCCTCCCGCGTCCATCCGCGGGCGGCGAGCGTGGTTCCGCGCACGTCGAGACCGACGGCGACGAGATCGCCGTAGCGGCCGATGACGTCGGCGGCCCACTCGGGGTTCTCCAGCGCCGCGGTGCCGAGGTTGACACGGGCCGCGCCGCTGTCGAGCGCCGCTTCGAGCGAGCGGTCGTCGCGGATGCCGCCCGACACCTCGACCTGCACGCCCTTGACCTGGCGGATCACCTTGCGCAGCACCGAGGCGTTGCTGCCGCGGCCGAACGCGGCGTCGAGGTCGACGAGGTGGATCCAGTCCGCTCCCTGACGCGCCCACTCGAGCGCGGCGTCGACGGGGTCGCCGTAGCTCGTCTCGCTGCCGGCCTCCCCCTGGGTGAGGCGGACCGCCTTGCCCTCCGCCACATCGACGGCGGGCAGGAGGATCAGTTCGGGTGTTGACGCGAAATCGTTCATGGCTCCTCGTGCGACACGGTCACGCGGAACGTTGCTCCCGCGGACGGCACGGTTTCAGAGGGTAGTCCCGCTGAGCCCCTCGACCCAATTCGAGAGCAGGCGGATGCCGGCATCCCCCGACTTCTCGGGATGGAACTGCGTCGCCGAGAGCGGGCCGTTCTCGACCGCGGCGAGGAAGGGTGCGCCGTACGTGCACCACGTGAGCGTGGGCTCGGGGAACGGCGGCTGAACGTCGAGGTGCCACTGCTGGGCGCCGTAAGAATGCACGAAGTAGAAGCGCTCGTCTTCGATCCCGGCGAACAGGCGCGAGCCAGGACCCGCATCGACGGTGTTCCAGCCCATGTGCGGAAGAACCGGGGCATCGAGCTCGGTCACGGCACCGGGCCACTCCCCCATGCCCGCGGTGTCGACACCGCGCTCGACACCGTGCTCGAACAGCACCTGCATGCCGACGCAGATGCCCAGCACCGGTCGGCCGCCCGCGAGACGCCGGCCGATGAGCTCGTCGCCCCGGCTCGCGCGCAGCGCCTGCATGACGGCCGAGAAAGCCCCGACTCCGGGCACGACCAGGCCGTCGGACTGCATGACGAGGTCGCGGTCTGCGGTGAGGCGCGCATCGGCACCCGCGGCGATCAGCGCTTTGACGGCCGAGTGCACATTGCCCGACCCGTAGTCGAGGACCGCGACGAGCGGCTTGGAGCTCACAGAGCGCCCTTGGTGCTGGGGATGCCGTCGACGAGGGGATCGAGCGCCTTGGCCTGGCGGAAAGCCCGCGCGAACGCCTTGTACTCGGCCTCGGCGATGTGGTGCGGGTCGCGACCGGCCAGCACGGTGACGTGCACCGTGAGGCCGGCGTGGAACGCGAGCGCCTCGAAGGTGTGCCGCACGAGCGACCCGGTGAAGTGGCCGCCGATGAGGTGGAACTCGAAGCCGGCCGGCTCGCCGGTGTGGACGAGATACGGTCGTCCGCTGATGTCGACGACGGCCTGTGCGAGTGCCTCGTCGAGCGGAACGAGCGCGTCGCCGTAGCGCGAGATGCCCGCCTTGTCGCCCAGCGCCTCGCGGATCGCCTGGCCGAGCACGATCGCGACGTCCTCGACCGTGTGGTGGGCGTCGATCTCGGTGTCCCCGGACGCCCGGATCGTGAGATCGGTGAGCGAGTGCTTCGCGAAGGCCGTCAGCAGGTGGTCGAAGAAGGGCACGGTGGTGTCGATGTGGCTCCGCCCCGTGCCGTCGAGATCGAGTTCGAGTTCGACGGTGGATTCGCTCGTCGCGCGGCGCGCACTGGCGACGCGGTGTTCGGCAGGGCGGCTCATAGCGCCGAGTCTATCGACGCGAGCGCGTCGAGGAACGCGGTCGTCTCGTCTTCGGTTCCGGCGGTGACGCGCAGGTGGTGAGGGATGCCGACGTCGCGGATGAGCACACCCTCGTCGTAGAGCCGCTGCCAGGCGTCGGCCGGGTCGGCGACGCCTCCGAACAGCACGAAGTTGGTCCATGACTCGTGCGCCGTGTACCCGAGTGCCTCGACGGTCGCCGAGATGCGATCGCGCTGCGCGACGATCTCGTCGACCATGCCGAGCATGGTCGGGGCGTGGCGCAGCGCGGCGCTCGCCGCCGCCTGTGTGAGCACGCTGAGGTGGTACGGCAGGCGCACGAGGCGCAGCGCGTCGACCACCGCCGGATCGGCGGCGAGGTAGCCGACCCGCGCCCCGGCGAAGGCGAAGGCCTTGCTCATCGTGCGTGAGACGATCAACCGCTCACGGCCGGGCAGCAGTGTCACCGCCGACGGGGTGCCGTGCGGCGCGAACTCGTGATACGCCTCGTCGACGACCACGATCCCGCGCGTCGCGTCGTACGCAGCCTCGATCACGTCGAGTGGCATCGGTGTTCCGGTGGGGTTGTTGGGCGAGCAGAGGAAGACGACGTCGGGCGCGGCGTCGGCGATCTGGGATGCCGCCGAGCCCGCGGACAGCGAGAAGTCGGCCTCGCGCGCACCGGCGACGAAGGACGCCCCGGTGCCACGGGCCAGGAGGGGGTACATGGAGTACGTCGGAGCGAAGCCCATCGCCGTGCGCCCAGGACCGGCGAATGCCTGGAGGACGTGCTGAAGCACCTCGTTCGAGCCGTTCGCCGCCCAGATCTGAGCGGCGTCGAGGCCGTGGCCCAGGTAGTCGGCGAAGCCCTCGCGAAGGGTGACGAACTCCCGATCGGGGTATCGGTTCACGTCATGCAGCGCCCGGGCTATCGAGTCGAGGATGTCATCGGCGACGTCCTGCGGTACCGGATGGGTGTTCTCGTTCACGTTGAGGGCTACCGGCAGGGAAGCCTGCGGTGCCCCGTAGGGCGTCAGCCCGCGCAGGTCGTCGCGGAGCGGCAGGTCGTCGAGGCGTGAAGTCACGCGTTCCATCGTAGAACCGCGCCCGCGGACGGGCATCCGTCCTACTGCGCGGCGTCGTACTCCGCCGGGATCGCGAGCTCTTCTCCGATCGACAGGGTTCCGCCGGACAACGCATTGAGGCGCGCGATGGAATCGATCACGTCGCGCGGGTCTGCGGTGGGCGCCACGCGCTCCGCGATCGACCAAAGCGTGTCGCCGTAGGTGACCGTCACCGTCGAGAACGACTCAGCCGCACCGGCATCCCGCGACGCGATCGCCGACCCGCCGTTGATGAGGGCGAACGTGATCGCGACGACTGCGGGCAGCGCCGCGACGAAGGCCAGCACACGCCGACCGCGCGGCGTCAGACGCAGGCGGGTGTGGCGGGCGGCGAGGACGGGGTGGCTGATCGCGGTCATGGTGGCCTCCTGGTATGGGGGGAACTTCGCATCCGACTCTCGGGCGGGAGTGCCGGATGCGAAGTTGTCTTCCGAAGCTATCTTCGATGTTATACGATGTCAACACCGGTCGAGGTCGTCAGGTTTTCGAACGCGACACGCGGAGCGAGTGCCTCGGGAACCCCGGACGACCGGATACGGTTTCGATGAGGACACCCCACCACGGACCTCCGACATTCGAAGACAGGAGCTGGCATGAGCGAAGCAGTCGGGCGTGAAAAGCCCCAGACCCGACGCCGGAAGAGCCTCAGCGACAAGCAGCTCGCGATCCTCGAGGTGATCCAGCGATCCATCGCCCGGCACGGCTATCCGCCGAGCATGCGCGAGATCGGCGACGCCGTCGGACTCAAGTCCCTGTCGAGCGTCACGCATCAGCTCAACCAGCTCGAGCTCAGCGGCTACCTGCGCCGCGACGCCGGCAAGACGCGCGCGATGGAGGTGCTGATCGACCTTCCCGGCACCGCCGCCGAGAACCCGGCCGACTCGGCGCCGTCGGTGGGCGACGCCGCGCTCGTCCCCCTGCTGGGCCGCATCGCCGCGGGCGTGCCGATCACGGCCGAGCAGCAGGTCGAGGAGATCTTCCCGCTCCCCCGCCAGCTCGTCGGCAAGGGCGACCTGTTCATGCTCAAGGTGTCGGGCGAATCGATGATCGACGCCGCCATCTGCGACGGCGACTGGGTCGTCGTGCGCTCACAGGCGACGGCGGCCAACGGCGAGATCGTCGCGGCGATGCTCGACGGCGAGGCGACGGTCAAGACCTTCCGCCAGCGGGACGGACACACCTGGCTGCTGCCGCGCAACTCGGCCTTCGAGCCGATCCTGGGCGACGACGCCGTCGTGCTCGGGAAGATCGTCGCGGTGCTGCGCGCGGTCTGATCCGCGCCATCCACAACACAGCGGGCGTCGCTGGGGCCATGATGGCCGCATGACAGAATCCCCCGCTGTCGGCGAGACGCTCGACATCGCCGCACTCAGTGCCCGCATCACGGCGCTCGAGACCGAGAACGCGCAGCTCGCCGGGGCGAGCTCGTCGCGGGCGCGGCCGCAGGGGACCCGCTGGCGGGCGTTCGTGTCGGCGCTGTGCATCGTCATCGCAGCGCTGCTCGTGCCCGTGTCCGTCGTGAGCGCCTGGGCGCGCGTGCAGCTCGTCGACGAAGAGGCGTTCGTCGCCACCCTCGCTCCGCTCATCGACGACCCCGCCGTTCAGGGCATGGTCATCGACGAGACGATGACGGCGATCACCGCGCAGGTGGACTTCGCCGAGCTCACGGCGAACGTGTTCGACGCCGTGGCCGACCTCGGACTCCCGCCGCGTGCGGCCGGCGCCCTGCAGCTTCTCCAGGCCCCGGCCGCGTCAGGATTGGAGAACCTCGTTCGGACGACCGTCACCGACGTCATCGAGTCCGATGCCTTCGCCGATGTGTGGGCGACCGCCACCCGCGGCGCGCACCGCGCACTCACCCTCGCGTCGACATCGGATGGCGGCGGCCTGGTGGTGCGCACGCCCGACGGCGTCGGCATCCAGCTCGGAGCGATCGTCGAACAGGTGAAGCAGAAGCTTCTCGACCGCGGGCTGGGAGTGGCGGAGCTCATTCCGACGGTGGACCGCGTCATCATCCTCGGCGAGGGCGACAACCTCGCCGCCGTCCGCACCGGGTACGCCGTCGTGTCGGCGGTCGGCTACTGGCTGCCGTTCGCGACGCTGGCGCTGTTCGGGCTCGGGATCCTCATCGCCCGCCGGCGCAGCGCCGCCGTGCTCGGCACCGGGTTCGCACTCGCCATCGGCGGCGGCTCGCTCGCCCTGGGCCTGTCGTTCGGCTCGGTGGCGATGGGCATCGTCGCCGGTCAGCTCGATCTGTCGCCGAGCGCCCTCGAGGTGATCTACGGACGCCTGGTCGACCGGATGGCCCAGACCGCCGCGGTCATCGCCCTGATCGGGGTGTTCGTCGCCATTCTCGGCTGGTTCCTCGGCGGGTCGCGCGGCGCCGCGTCGCTGCGAGGGACCATCAGCAGCCTGAACACCTCTGCGCGATCGCGGCTCGCGGCGCGGGGCCTCGACACCGGCGCCTTCGGCGCGTGGATCGGCCGTCAGCGCGTGTTCGTGCGGAGTCTGGTCGCCGTGCTCGCCGTCGTCTGGCTCTTCGCTCTGCGGCCGTTCTCGGTCTCGGACGTCGCCCTCGTCATCGTGGTGTCCGTTGTGGTCGCGTGGGTGCTCGAACTGCTCCAGAAGCGTGCTGCCAAGGACGCAGACGTCACCGACACCGAGACGGTCCTCCTCGAGCCCGAGACGGCGGATGCCGCGGCACGTGTGGCCGCGGCATCCGGATCGAACAAGGACTAGACGACGACGTCGACCTCGGTGCGCACATCCCGGGTCGCCTCGATGATGTTCCGCAGCGACGCGACGGTCTCGTCGTAGCCGCGTGTCTTGAGTCCGCAGTCGGGGTTCACCCACACCTGACGCAGCGGAAGCTCGGCAACCGCTCGCTGCAGCAGCTCGCGGACTTCCTCGACCGACGGAACCCGCGGCGAGTGGATGTCGTAGACGCCCGGTCCGACGCCGTGCGAGAAGCCCGACGCGGCGATGTCGCCGATGACTTCGCCGCGGCTGCGCGCGGCCTCGATCGAGGTGACGTCGGCATCGAGAGCCGCGATCGCGTCGATGACGACGTCGAACTCCGAGTAGCAGAGGTGGGTGTGCACCTGAGTCGATTCCGCGGCGCCCGCCGTCGACAGGCGGAACGATCCGACGGACCACTCGAGGTACGCGGGCTGGTCCGTCTTCTTCAGGGGAAGCAGCTCACGCAGGGCCGGCTCATCGACCTGGATGACACGGATACCCGCGGTCTCGAGGTCGGCGATCTCGTCTCGGAGCGCGAGGGCGACCTGGTTCGCGGTGTCTCCGAGCGGCTGATCGTCGCGAACGAACGACCACGCGAGGATCGTCACCGGTCCCGTCAGCATGCCCTTCATGGGCTTGCCGGTGAGCGACTGGGCGAACGCCGACCAGTCCACCGTGATCGGAGCAGGGCGCGACACGTCTCCCCACAGGATCGACGGACGCGTGGCGCGCGAGCCGTAGGACTGCACCCAGCCGTTCTGCGTCACCGCGAACCCGGCGAGGTTCTCGGCGAAGTACTGCACCATGTCGTTGCGCTCGGCCTCGCCGTGCACGAGCACATCGAGTCCGAGGTCCTCCTGCAGGGTGACGACCCGCGCGATCTCGTCGCGCAGGAACTGCTCGTACTCGTCGGTCGTGATCTCGCCCCTGCTGTGGCGGGCGCGTGCACGGCGGATGTCGCCTGTCTGGGGGAACGACCCGATCGTCGTGGTGGGGAGCACCGGCAGGCCGAGCGCGGCATCCTGCGCCGCGACCCGCGCGTCGTAGTCGCCGCGATCGAAGTCGCCCGAGGTCAGCGCGCCGGCGCGTGCACGCACGGCGCCGTCGCGGACGCCGGGCGCGTCGCGGCGGTCGGCGAGGGCTGCCGTGGCCGCCTCGAGCTCGCCGTCGATCGCCGTGCGACCCTCGGCGAGACCCTTCGCCAGTGTCACGACCTGACCGGTCTTCTGATCGGCGAACGCCAGCCACGATGCGAGCCGCGGGTCGAGGGTGGTCTCGTCGGCGACGTCGTGAGGCACGTGCTGCAGGGACGTGGAGGTTCCCGCCGACACGGATGCCGCGCCCAGCGAGCCCAGCGCCTCGAGCTTCTGCCACGCGGCGGCCAGATCGCCGCGCCAGATGTTTCGGCCGTCGATCACACCGCCGACGAGCGCCTTCTCGGCGAGCCCGGGCGTCGCAGCGGGGATGCCGCCGCGAGTGAGGTCGATCGCCAGAGCCTCGACAGGAGCCGCGGCCAGCGCAGTCCACGCTTCGGGAGAGAGCTGCGCGTACCCGGCGGACACGAGGATCGCGGGGCGGTCGTCAGCTGCGCCGAGCACGCCGTAGGCGCGGGTCGCAGCCTCGGCCAGCGTCTGCGCCGACGACGGCAGGCTCTCGCTCACGAGGGCGGGCTCGTCGAGCTGCACCCAATCGGCGCCGGCGGCACGCAGCGAGGCCAGCAGCTCGGCATAGACCGGGAGCAGGTCGTCGAGTCGGCTGAGCGCGTCGAAGGCGTCGGGCGCGGCATCCGTCGCCTTGGCGAGCGCGAGCAGCGTGACGGGACCCACCACGACCGGGCGTACCGTGAAGCCGTCGGCCTTCGCCTCGGCGACCTGGGCCGCGTAGCGGTCGCTCGACAGCGAGAAGACCGTCTCGGGCCCGATCTCGGGAACGAGGTAGTGGTAGTTGGTGTCGAACCACTTCGTCATCTCGAGCGGCAGGCTGGCACCCTCGCCCCGTGCCGCGGTGAAGTACGCGTCGAGGCCGATCGTCCCGTCCTCGCCGCGATGCGCGGCGAAGCGCTCCGGGAGCGCGCCGACGGCGAGCGCAGCGTCGAGCACCTGGTCGTAGTACGAGAACGACTCGGGGATCGAGGAGTCGTCCCGGCCGAGCCCGAGCTCGACCAGACGTGTACGCGTGGCGCGACGAAGGTCCGCCGCAGTCTGTTCGAGAGTGCGGAGGTCTGTCGTGCCGGCCCAGTGCGCCTCGACGGCGCGCTTCAGCTCACGGCGGCGCCCGATGCGCGGGTAGCCGAGGATCGTTCCGCCGGGCAGAGCGGGGCGAGGTGCGGTCATCGTGCGGTCTCCTTTAGACGGGGGTGGCTCAGGATGCCGGCGTCGCGGAGGACCGCGAGCACGGTTTCGTGGTTGTTGAAGGCGTAGAGGTGCACGCCCGGTGCTCCACCGGCGACGACCTCGCGCACGAGAGCAGAGGCGTAGTCGACGCCGAGGGCGCGCTGGCCCTCGGCCGTCGGCTCGACGTCGAGGGCGATCGCGAGCTCGGACGGGAGCTCCTCGCCCGTCAGCTCCAGCACCCGGCGGAGCCGGGTCGGAGACGTGATCGGCATCACGCCGGGCAGGATCGGGATCGTGACACCGGCGTCGCGCGCCCGCTGGACGAATGCGAGGTAGTCGTCGGCGTGGAAGAAGAGCTGCGTGATGGCCAGCGTCGCTCCGGCCGCCTGCTTCGCGAGAAGAGCGTCGATGTGTTCGCGCGGATGCCGGGATCGCGGGTGCCCGTTGGGGAACGCGGCAACGGCGATCTCGACCTTCGTGCGCCTCTCGACGCGCGCGGCTCCCGGAACTCCGGGGATCGGCGTTTCGGTGTACGGGGCGTGTTCGGCCTGCACGCGGTCGATGAGCTGCACGAGCTGCGCGGAGCTCTCCAGATCGCCGAGGTCCCGTTCGCCCTCCGCGCCGCCCTCTGGCGGATCGCCGCGCAGCGCGAGGAAGCTCGTGATGCCGGCATCCAGGAACTCGCGGATCAACGCGTTCGCCCCCGCGTAGGTGTTGCCCACGCAGGTGAGGTGCGCGAGCGGCGGGACGCGGGTCTCGGTCAGGATGTGGCGCAGGAGTTCGAGCGACCGGCCGCCCGTCGACCCGCCCGCGCCGTAGGTGACCGAGATGAACTGCGGGCCGGCGTCGGCGAGATGGCGGATCGTCTCGTACAGCGCCACCGTCGAGGCCTCCGAGCGGGGCGGGTACAGCTCGAACGAGAACGGCACGGGGGGTGCGCTCAGGTCGACGGACATGTCGGTGCTCTCAGGTCGGATCGAAGTGGCCGGGCGGCCGCGGACGCCGCGCCGGAGGGCGGGCGTGCATCGCGGGCGGGTGCCGGGCTCGGCTGTCGCTCCTGCCCGGGAGACGCCCGGGCGACGATGGCTACACGCTAGCGAAGATCGCTCGGGAGCCGTGGCGTGTGTCGTCCTGTTTCAGCCGGAGCTACCGTGGGGAGGTGACCACTCCCTACGGTTCCTGGCCCTCGCCCCTCTCAGCCGCGGACGTGTCCGCCGGCTCGCCGCGCATCGAAGGCGCCCGCTTCGTCGGCGGCGAGGTGTGGTGGGGCGAGGGTGTTCCCGAAGAGGGCGGACGCACCGCGGTGCGGCGACGCACGGCATCCGGAACCGTCGAGGACGTGCTGGAGGCACCGTGGAGCGCGCGCTCGCGCGTGCACGAATATGGCGGCGGTGCCTGGACGACCGTCGCCGGCGACGCGCTCGTGTTCGTCGAGAAGAGCGACCAGAGAGTGTGGATGCTGCGCGCGGGATCACCGGCGGTGCCACTCACCCCGGTGGAGGGCGACACGCGGTTCGGCGGACTCGTGTGGCGGGCCGGTCGCCTGCTGGCGGTGCGCGAAGTCCACGGCGGCGGTGTTCCCGCGCGCGACCTCGTGGCGATCCCCCTCGACGGGTCGGCGTCCGACGACCCCGCGGCGCTCGTCTCGCTCGCCGGCGGAAGCGACTTCGTGGCCCACCCGTCCCTCTCACCCGACGGCACGAGGCTCGCGTGGGTCGCCTGGGACCACCCCTACATGCCGTGGGACCGCTCTGCGGTGCGCGTCGGCCGTGTCGACGGCGATGTCGTCGTCGACGTGCGCACCGTCGCCGGCGGTGAGACGTCGCCGCTCCAACCCGAATGGATCGGCGAGGACCTGGTCTTCGCCGACGATCCGACGGGTCGGTGGAACCTCTACCGCTCGGACTCCGAGTGGAAGCCCTCGGCGCTCGCCCCCGCCGACGCCGACACAGGTGGCGGCATCTGGGTGCTCGGCACGCGGTGGTACGGCATCCTGTCGGACGGCCGCATCGTGGCGATCCGCACGCAGGGTTCGGACCGGCTCGTCGTCGTCGACCCCGCTTCGGGCGCGGTCGACCCGGTCCTGTCGCCGATCACCGCGGGCGCGTCGATCGAAGACGTCGACGGGACCCGTGTGCTCGTGAGCGGGGCCGACGTCGACGGCGGACCGGGGCTCTGGCTCATCGACATCGACGCGCCGGATGCCGTCGCCGCGGTACGCGGCGGTGCGACGACCTGGGGGCCGCAGTGGATGCCGAGACCCCGCGCCGTCACCGTCGACGGTCCGCACGGCGAGGTGCACGCCTTCGACTACCCGCCGACGAATCCCGAGGCATCCGCCCCCGATGGCGAGCTGCCGCCCTACGTCGTGTTCGTGCACGGGGGCCCGACAGCGCACTCGGGCCCGGCAGCATCCGGCAAGATCGCCTATCTGACCAGCCGCGGCATCGGTGTGCTCGACGTGAACTACGGAGGGTCGACGGGCTACGGGCGCGCCTACCGTGAGCGTCTGGCCGGCCAGTGGGGGGTCGTCGACGTCGACGACGTGGCCGCCGCCGCACGCGGGATCGCCGCGGCGGGCATCGCCGACCCGCACCGCATCGCGATCGCGGGTGGGTCAGCCGGTGGGTGGACCGTGCTCGCCGCCGTCACCCGCACCGACGCGTTCGCCGCGGGCATCTCGCGCTACGGGGTCGGCGACGCGCGAGCCCTCGCCGCCGACACCCACGATTTCGAGGCCCGCTACCTCGACGGGCTGATCGGCCCGCTGCCCGAGGCGGAGGACGTCTACATCGAGCGGTCGCCGCTCACCCGGCCGGAGCTGTTCCGCGTGCCGCTGCTGCTGCTGCAGGGCGCCGAGGACACCGTCGTGCCGCCGGCGCAGTCGCAGGCCGTGCGCGACGCCCTCGCCACCCACGGCGTGCCCCACGCCTACGTCGAGTACGAAGGAGAAGGCCACGGCTTCCGCCGCGCCGAGACCGTCGTGCACGCACTCGAGACCGAGCTCGGATTCCTCGGCGCGGTTTTCGGGTTCACCCCGGCGGGGATCCCGCCCGTTCACCTCGACTGACGTCAGGCCGGGAACGCCTCGAACTCCGACGCCAGACGGGCGCCGACGTGCGCGTGCAGGTAGGTGCCTTCGGGTCGGTGCTCCTGGTCGACGATGATGCCCGTCTCGTGGGCGGCCGATATCAGGTCGCCGCGGTCGTACGGCACGACGGCACGCACCTCGACCGCCGGAAGCGGGAGCGCCTCTTCGATCGCGGCACGAAGCTCGTCGATTCCCTCGCCCGTGCGCGACGAGACGAAGTGCGCGTCCGAGACGAGACCCCTCAGCACGAGCCGGGTGTCGTCGTCGACGAGATCGGACTTGTTGAAGACCACGATCTCGCGGGTGTCCCGCGCGCCCACGTCGCCGATCACCTCGCGCACCGTCGCCAGCTGCGCGGCCGGATCGGGGTGCGAGGCGTCCACGACGTGCAGGAGCACATCGGCGTCGCCGACCTCTTCGAGCGTCGAGCGGAACGCCTCGACCAGCTGGTGGGGAAGGTTGCGCACGAAGCCCACCGTGTCGGTGAGCGTGTACACGCGTCCGTCCGAGGTCTGCGATCGACGCACCGACGTGTCGAGGGTCGCGAAGAGGGCGTTCTCCACGAGCACGCCCGCGCGCGTCAGCCGGTTGAGCAGCGACGACTTGCCGGCGTTCGTGTACCCGGCGATCGCGACGGCGGGGATCGTGTTGCGCTTGCGCTCGGATCGCTTGGCCTCGCGTGCGGGCCCGTAGTCGCGGATCTGCCGGCGCAGGAGCGCCATCTTCGTGCGGATGCGGCGGCGATCGAGTTCGATCTTCGTCTCACCCGGACCGCGCGAGCCCATGCCCGCGCCGCCGGCGCCGACCTGGCCACCTGCCTGCCTGCTCATCGAGTCACCCCAACCGCGCAGGCGCGGGAGCAGGTACTCGAGCTGTGCGAGCTCGACCTGCGCCTTGCCCTCACGGCTCTTGGCGTGCTGGCTGAAGATGTCGAGGATCACGGTGGTGCGGTCGATGACCTTGACCTTCACGACGTCTTCGAGGGCGCGACGCTGGCTGGGGGCGAGCTCGGTGTCGGCGATCACGGTGTCTGCGCCGAGGGCGACGACGATGTCGCGGAGCTCCTGTGCCTTGCCCCGCCCCACGTACGTCGCGGGATCCGGATGCGGACGACGCTGGAGCACGGCATCCATCACGATCGCGCCGGCCGTCTCGGACAGCGCGGCGAGTTCGCGCAGCGAGTTCTCGGCGTCTTCCTGCTCGCCCTGCGGGTGCACGCCCACGAGGACGACGTTCTCGAGGCGCAACTGCCGATACTCGACCTCGGTGACGTCTTCGAGCTCGGTGGACAGGCCGGGGACTCGGCGCAGGGCGGCGCGCTCTTCGCGGTCCCACTGGTCGCCGTCGGAGTCGTCGCGCGACACCGTCGACTGATCCTGCAGCGCCTGGGCTGCACCGAACACACGCACACCCGACCGCGCTCCCGCGCTCGCCAGCACGCGGTCCACCGGGTCGACCGGCGTCTCATCGGTGCTCTGAGGTGTGGTGGTGTCCGTCATGTGTTCCTTTCGCCGATGCCGACTTTCCCGGCATCCGTGGATTCTAGCCTCCCGCCACGGGGGGCTCCTGGGCTACGCTCGACACCCATGGGGAGTGACCACTACTTCAGCGCGTCCCCCGCAAGTCCCGAGAACCTGCGCCGTATCCGCGTGACCCTCGCCGATCGCGACGTCGAGGTGACGACGGCCGGCGGCGTGTTCAGTCCCGACCATGTCGACGCCGGAACCGCGGTGCTGCTGTCCAATACTCCCCCGCCGCCGCCCGGGGGGCACCTGCTCGATCTCGGGTGCGGATGGGGGCCCATCGCCCTGTCGATCGCGCTCGAGTCCCCGCACGCGACAGTGTGGGCGGTGGACGTGAACGAACGGGCGCTCGATCTCGTCCGGCGCAACGCCGAGCAGCTCGGCGCCTCCAATGTCAACGCTGTGCTCCCCGACGATGTTCCCGACGACGTGACGTTCCGCAGCATCCGCTCCAACCCGCCCATCCGCGTCGGCAAGAACGAACTGCACGGCCTTCTCGAGCGGTGGATCCCCCGGCTCGACGAGCGCTCCGACGCCTGGCTCGTCGTGCAGCGCAATCTCGGCTCGGACTCGCTGCAGCGCTGGCTCGCCGCGACCCTCGACGCGGGGTTCAGCGTGCACCGGACCGCCACGGGCCGCGGCTTCCGCGTGCTGCGGGTTCGTCGACACGGCACACCGGTCACCGAGCCGATCGCCCTGCCGTGACGACCGTGTCGGTCAGGCGAGCGTGACCTCGCCGGAGTAGACGAGGGTCGCCGGCCCCGACAGGAACACGTGGCCGCCGTGCATCCGCACGCCCAACCTGCCGCCGGGCACATCCACCGTCCAGTGGTCGGGAGCCGCGCTGCCCGCCCATTCCCGGACGGCGATCGCGGCCGCAGCGACACCCGTGCCACAGCTGAGCGTCTCGCCCACGCCGCGCTCGAACACGCGCATGCGGATGGAGCCGACACCCTCGTGCACGAGCGGGTCGCTGGGCACGACGAACTCGACGTTCGCCCCGTGAGCGGGTTCGGGGTGCAGCTGAGGGACCACCGCGAGGTCGAGACTCTCGAGGTCGTCGGTGTCGGGCAGCGCCACGACGATGTGCGGATTGCCGACGTCGATCCCCATGCCGGGACGCGCGGCGCCCACCCCGCGCGTGCGCACGAGCACGTCGCCCTGCTCGACCCGCCAGGCGCCGAGGTCGGCTTCGTACCCGCGATCGCTGAGCGTCACATGCTTCACACCCGCTCGGGTCGCGATGGGCAGTGGAGCATCGAAATCGGCCCACCCGACCTCGGCGAGATATCGCGCGAAGACGCGGATGCCGTTGCCGCACATCTCGGCTTCGGAACCGTCGGCGTTGCGGTAGTCCATGAACCATTCGACGCCGGATGCCGCGGCCTGTGCGCCCTCGTCGATCGACCTCGCGCGCACGACGCGCAGGACGCCGTCGGCGCCGATGCCGAACCGACGGTCGCACAGGACGGCGACCTGGTCGTCCGAGAGATCGAGGGCCCCGTCGGGATCGGGGATCACGACGAAGTCGTTGCCCGTGCCGTGACCCTTCGTGAAGGCGATGGTCTGCGGCATGCGGTCCAGTCTAGAGCCGCGTGCTCACGGCGACTCGGCGAGCGATGCCGCGTCGTGGCCGGGCTGCACCCATGTCACGTCGGCGTAGCGCCGGAACCACGACACCTGCCGACGTGCGTAGCGACGGGTGAGGGCCTGCGTCTCGGCGATCGCCTCTTCGCGCGTCTGCGCGCCCGCGAGCTCGGCGAGAGCCTGCGCGTAGCCGATCGCGCGACGCGCCGTGACACCGCGCTCGATGCCGGCAGCCTGCAGGTGCCGCACCTCATCGAGCAGCCCGCCGCGCCACATGGCGTCGACGCGGGCGTCGAGTCGCCCGACGAGCTCGTCGCGCGGCACCGCGACACCCACGACGCGCGTGGCGGGAGACCACAGGACAGGTTCGTCAGGCAGGGCGGCACCGTGAGTCTCCTGGCCCATCGCGAGGATCTCGAGCGCGCGGACCACCCGACGCCCGTTCCGCGGGTCCACGCGCGCGGCTGTGATCGGGTCCGCCGTGCGCAATCGCTCGAACAGCACACCGGGGCCGTGTGCGTCGAGCTCGCTCTCCAGCCGGGCTCGCAGAGCAGCGTCGCGAGGAGGGAATCGGAAGTCGTACAGCACGCTCGAGACGTACAAGCCCGATCCGCCGACCAGCACGGCGTCGGCACCGCGCCGGTGGATGTCGCCGATCGCGGCGCGCGCGGCGTCCTGATATCGGGCGACCGCCGCTTCTTCGGTGACGTCGAGCACGTCCAGCAGATGATGACGGATGCCGCGCCGCTCGGCGACCGGCAGCTTGGCCGTGCCGATGTCCATGCCGCGGTAGAGCTGCATCGCGTCGGCGTTGACGATCTCGGCAGGCCGACCACGGCGCGCCAGAGCCTCGGCGAGATCGAGCGAGAGCGCGGTCTTGCCCGTGCCCGTCGCCCCGACCACGGCCCACAGGCGCGGGCCGGCGGGAGTCGTCACACGCCGACGCGAAGAGTCGGCAGGCCGAGCGAGACGCCGCGCGCGGCACCCGTGTCGCCCGCGGGCGCGGGAACTCCGCATGATTCGGCCTGCGAGCGGTCCCACGCGTCCCCCGACCGCGTCCGGCGGATGCGCAGCGGCGCGGAGTCTGTCGCATCGGCGAGAAGGTGGAACGGTGCGGCGTGGGTGATCGTGACCGAGACGACGTCCCCCGGTCGCGGGACGTCGGATCCTGCGGGCACCTCGAAGTGCACGAGGCGGTTGTCTTCAGCCCGCCCGGTGAGGCGGTGCGTCTCGGCGTCCTTCTTGCCTTCGCCCGACGACACCAGCACCTCGACGCCGCGGCCCACCTGCTTCTGGTTCTCTTCGAGCGAGATGCGGTCCTGCAGGGCCGCCAGGCGCTCATAGCGCTCCTGCACGACCGCCTTCGGCACCTGGTCGGGCATGGTCGCCGCCGGTGTGCCTTCGCGGATCGAGTACTGGAAGGTGAACGCGCTGGCGAACCGTGCCTGCTCGACGACGCGCATGGTCTCTTCGAAGTCCGCCTCGGTCTCGCCGGGGAATCCGACGATGATGTCGGTCGTGATCGCTGCGTGCGGCATGCGATCGCGCACCCGGTCGAGGATGCCCAGGAAGCGGTCGCTCCGGTACGAGCGGCGCATCGCCTTGAGGATGCGGTCGCTGCCGGACTGGAGCGGCATGTGAAGCTGCGGCATGACCGAAGGGGTCTCGGCCATCGCGTCGATGACGTCGTCGGTGAACGCGGCCGGATGAGGGCTGGTGAAGCGGATGCGTTCGAGCCCGTCGATCTCGCCGGCGGCGCGGAGGAGCTTTCCGAACGCCTGGCGATCGCCGAACTCGACGCCGTAGGAGTTCACGTTCTGGCCGAGCAGGGTGACTTCCATGGCACCGTCGTCGACGAGCAGGCGGATCTCGCTGAGGATGTCGCCGGGGCGGCGGTCCTTCTCCTTGCCGCGCAGGCTCGGGACGATGCAGAACGTGCAGGTGTTGTTGCAGCCCACCGAGATCGACACCCAGCCGCTGTGCAGGCTGTCGCGCTTGGTGGGAAGTGTCGAGGGGAACACGTCGAGTGCTTCGAGGATCTCGAGTTCGGCCTCGCCGTTGTGGCGTGCCCGCTCCAGCATGCCCGCAAGGGAACCCATGTTGTGTGTGCCGAAGACGACGTCGACCCACGGCGCTTTGTCGAGGACGGCCTGCTTGTCCATCTGCGCGAGACAGCCCCCGACCGCGATCTGCATGCCATCACGCTTGTCCTTGCGCGACTTGAGGTTGCCCAGCGTGCCGTAGAGCTTGCCCGACGCGTTGTCGCGCACCGCACACGTGTTGATGACCACGACGTCGGCCTCCGCCCCGACATCGGCACGCACGTAACCCGCGCTCTCGAGCGAACCCGAGAGCCGTTCGGAGTCGTGGACGTTCATCTGACAGCCGAACGTGCGGACCTCGTACGTACGCGCGCGTCCGGAGGCGTCTCGTGCGGCGTCGGAGGGCGCGATGATCGTCGGCGAGCTGGAGGGGGTCGTCATGATGGGCCCATTCTACGATCCGGGGCTGAGCGGCGGGCGGCGGCGATCGTCCGCCGCCCGGCATCCGAACGGCGCCCGCGAGCGTCGGTCACGATCGTCGGGTCGCCAGCGTCGGGTCGCGGTCGTCGGGTCACGATCGACGGTCACGATCGTCGGCTCGCGTTTCAGCGGAAGCGGACGCCCGACCGCGTCGAACCCGCTTCGGACAGCGCCAGCTTCGCCGCGTTCATCGCGACGGATCCGGGATACCCGCGGCGCGCGAGCTGACCCATGAGGCGGCGGAGCGCGGTGTCGTGGTCGACGCTGCTGAGAGAGCGCGCCTTGGTTCGCGCGAACTCGAGCGCACGGTCGGCGTCGTCGTCGGGCAGTTCGTCGATCGCGGCGTCGGCCACGTCGCGAGGGATGCCGCGCTTCGCCAGCGTCTGGGCGATCACCTGACGACCCTGCCCCTTGCGGTCGACCGCGGCGTGCATGAGCTGCTCGGCGAGAGCGGCATCGTCGAGGTAGCCCAGACGCACGAACGCGTCGATGACGTCGTCGACCTGATCGGCAGGCAGATCGCTCTGCGTGAGGACCGTTCTCGCCTCGCGGATGGACAGCGACCTGCTGCGGAGCTTTCGCAGCAGCGAGCTCTCGGCTGCTTCTCGGAGCGCCGATGGATCGTCACCCTCATCACCGCTCTCGGTCACGGTGCGGGTGCGAGAAGGTGCTCCGGCCCACGTGGAGTTCCAGTCCGGAGCCGCGCGCTCACCCTGTGCGGGTTCCGGTGCCTCTTCGATGACCGGCTGGTGAGGCGGTGGACCGCCGAAGAGGGGGATGACGGGGGCGAGCGCGTCGCGCTCGCCCCCGTTCTCGGAGCCCATGATCACGCCGGGCGTCGAGCTGCCAGCTCGTCGGACGCGGGCGCCTCGACGACCTTCGGCTGACCGATGCCGAGCTTCACCATGATCTTCGATTCGATCTCTGCCGCGATGTCGGGGTTCTTGATCAGGAAGTTGCGGGCGTTCTCCTTGCCCTGACCCAGCTGCTCACCCTCGTAGGTGTACCACGCACCGGACTTCTTGACGATCGCGTGCTCCACGCCGAAGTCGATGAGGCTGCCCTCGCGCGAGATGCCGGTGCCGTAGAGGATGTCGAACTCGGCCTGCTTGAACGGCGGCGCCATCTTGTTCTTGACGACCTTGACGCGCGTGCGGTTGCCGACCGCCTCGGTGCCGTCCTTCATGGTCTCGATGCGACGGATGTCGAGACGGACCGAGGCGTAGAACTTGAGCGCCTTGCCGCCGGCGGTGGTCTCGGGCGAGCCGAAGAACACGCCGATCTTCTCGCGCAGCTGGTTGATGAAGATCATGGTGGTGTTGGTCTGGCTGAGCCCACCGGTGAGCTTGCGAAGGGCCTGCGACATGAGGCGCGCCTGGAGGCCGACGTGAGAGTCTCCCATCTCTCCTTCGATCTCGGCCTTCGGCACGAGGGCCGCGACGGAGTCGATCACGACGAGGTCGACCGCGCCGGAGCGCACGAGCATGTCGGCGATCTCGAGGGCCTGCTCACCCGTGTCGGGCTGCGAGACGAGGAGCGCGTCGATGTCGACGCCGAGCTTCTGCGCGTAATCGGGGTCGAGTGCGTGCTCGGCGTCGATGAACGCGGCGATGCCGCCGGCGCGTTGCGCGTTGGCGATCGCGTGAAGGGTCAGCGTCGTCTTACCCGACGACTCGGGACCGTAGATCTCGATGATGCGGCCACGCGGGAGCCCGCCGATGCCGAGGGCGACGTCGAGGGCGATGGAGCCTGTGGGGATGACGGCCACCGGTGCGCGCTCGTCGCTGCCGAGACGCATGACCGAGCCCTTTCCGAACTGGCGATCGATCTGGGCGAGGGCCGATTCGAGGGCCTTCTCGCGGTCGACTGTTGAGGGCATGTCGTGCTCCTTATGTTCGCGTTCCGTCGCCTGTAGGCTGTCGCGTTCCGACCCGGGCGGGGCGGATACTGCGACAAGGCGTGAGGTGTCGTTCGACGTTTCCCAAGCTACGGAGGGGCTCCGACATCGGTCGTCGCGCCTCTGCATCTGTGGATGAAAGCGTCCTCGATACCTGCTGTGCAGGAGCCTACGCAGATTTCGAATAGATCTTCGAGACGACACGCCGCGGAGCGGTCTGTCGCGAGCGGGGTGCTCAGCGCTTGGGCTCGAGCCGGCCCGCACCGTGGCGTCGCTCGAGCGGGACGTCCATCTCGATGCACAGCGCCATCCACACGTCGCGCGGGGGGACGCCGGCGTCGATGGCTTCAATCGCCGTGCGGTCGCCGAACTCGCGAAGCGTCAGATCAGAGACGATCGACGGCGCACGTGGGCCGAACTCGTCCGCCACGGCGCGCGAGAACTCACTGCGTCGCATCGTCGTGTCGCTGACGCGTCAGCGCAGCGAGAGCTCGGGACCGACCTCGGCCATGAGGTCGTCGGGGACGACGTCGGGGAAGGTCTGGAGTCCCTCGAGGACGGAGATGCGATCGCCGACCTCGCGCATGATGATCGAGATGGGAACGTCGAGTGCCTCGGCGACGGACGCCAGGATCTCACTCGACGCCTCTTTCTGACCACGCTCGACCTCGCTGAGGTACCCGAGCGCGACACTGGCGCGGCTCGCGACCTGACGGAGGGTGCGGCCCTTCTGCTGACGGAAGTCACGTAGGACTTCGCCGATCTCTTGGCGAACAAGGATCATTTTCGGCCCCCTCCTCTCACGATTCCTCCCGATGTCCGGGTGGACAACGGTACAACACCGATCGACGTCAATCTAATCCCGCGGGCTGGGGAATGGGTGGGAATCGCCGAATGTAACGGACCCGAAACACGGGTTGTTCCCGATCCGACGAAGAGGGGCGGTGACGTGCATCACAGCTGCTGCAGACAGGCGGACAGGGCGGCAGCTGAGGCCTGCGCGCGGATGCTCGCCCTGTCGCCGGAGAAGACCCGTTCGCCGGACGTCGTGGATTCCGGTGTCACCACCGCGATGCACACCGTCCCGACGGCCTTGCCATCCTGCGGCTCGGGCCCGGCTACTCCGGTCGTCGCGACGCCGACATCCGCCCCCAGGACCCGCCTCACGCCTTCGGCCATCTGCCGGGCCACCTCCGGATCCACGGCTCCCGCGGTCGCCAGGAGGTCCGTGTCCACGCCGAGCACCTCGGCCTTGACCGCGGTCGCATAGGCGACGACTCCACCGCGCACCGAGGCGGATGCCCCGGGCACGTCGACGAGCGCGGAGACGACCATGCCACCGGTGAGCGACTCGGCGACGGCGATCGTCCAGCCGCGGTTCCCCAGCGCGTCGAGGAGCACCGCGGCATCCGTCATGCGCGCTTCTTCCGGGACGATCGCAGCTCGGTCACGACGTAGTCGATCCCGCTTGCGATCGTGAGCACGACCGCGATCGCCATGGTGATGCCGTTGACCCAGAAGATCCACTCCCCCACGAGCGTCCACAGGGGCAGCAGCGCGAGCGACAGTGCGACCGACTGTGCGACCGTCTTCAGCTTGCCCATCCACGCAGCGGCGAGCACGTGGTCGCTCACGACCATGAATCGGTAGACGGTGATGCCGATCTCACGGACGAGGACGACGATCGTGATCCACCACGGCAGTTCGCCCAGGATCGACAGGCCGATGAACGCGAGGCCCGTGAGCACCTTGTCGGCGATCGGATCGAGGAGCTTGCCGAGATCGCTGACGATCTCGTATCTGCGGGCGAGGTAGCCGTCGATGCCGTCCGTCGCGATCGCGACGATGAACAGCGCGGCGGCACACCAGCGCAACGGGCCGTCGGTGCCTCCGTCGGCGAGCAGGAGCCAGAGGAAGACCGGCGCGCACAGGATGCGCACGATCGTGATCGCGTTGGGCAGCTGCCGGTGGATCGCCATGCGCCCGAGCCTATCGGGGCGGATCAGTCGCGTCCCGTGAGGCCCCAGGCGTCTTCGTCGCCGTCGCTCTCGGCCTCGACGACGGGCAGCCCGTCGAACTGCGAATCGACCGCGTCGGGACCGTACGCGTCGCCGGCGGGAGCGTCGTCGCCGCGCAGGCGGGCGAGCACGCCCGGGAGCTGCTCGTTGGTGACGAGCACGTCGCGCGCCTTCGACCCCTCGGACGGGCCGACGATCTCGCGAGACTCCAGGAGGTCCATGAGCCTGCCGGCCTTGGCGAACCCGACGCGCAGTTTGCGCTGCAGCATCGACGTCGACCCGAACTGCGTCGACACGATGAGCTCGGTCGCGGCCAGAAGCAGCTCGAGGTCATCGCCGATGTCGGCGTCGACCTCTTTCTTCTCGACCGCCACCGCCACCTCGCGATACTCGGGTCGAGCCTGGGCCGTGACGTGTTTGACGACCTTCTCGATCTCTTCTTCGCTCACCCACGCGCCCTGGACGCGGATCGACTTCGACGCCCCCATCGGGAGGAAGAGCGCGTCGCCCTGACCGATCAGACGGTCGGCGCCGGGCTGATCGAGGATCACGCGGGAGTCGGTCACGCTCGTGACGGCGAAGGCCAGGCGCGAGGGCACGTTGGCCTTGATGAGTCCGGTCACGACGTCGACGGACGGACGCTGGGTGGCGAGCACGAGGTGGATGCCGCTGGCCCGCGCCAGCTGCGTGATGCGCACGATCGAGTCCTCGACGTCGCGCGGGGCGACCATCATGAGGTCGGCGAGCTCGTCGACGACGACGAGGAGATAGGGGTACGGCTTGAGGACGCGCTCGCTGCCCGGCGGCACGACCACAGTGCCCTCGACTACGGCCTTGTTGAAGTCGTCGATGTGACGGAAGCCGAACGACGCGAGGTCGTCGTATCGCATGTCCATCTCTTTCACGACCCACTGGAGCGCCTCGGCGGCCTTCTTCGGGTTCGTGATGATGGGGGTGATGAGGTGCGGCACGCCGGCGTACGACGTCAGCTCGACGCGCTTGGGGTCGATCAGCACCATGCGCACGTCAGCGGGCTTGGCGCGCATCAGGAGGCTCGTGATCATGGAGTTCACGAAGCTCGACTTGCCCGAGCCCGTGGAGCCGGCCACGAGCAGGTGGGGCATCTTGGCGAGGTTCGCGACGACGTAGCCGCCGCCGACGTCCTTGCCGACGCCGATCGTCATGGGGTGCGTCTGCTGCGTCGCCGCGTTGGAGCGCAGGACGTCGCCGAGCGTGACGATCTCGCGATCGGTGTTCGGGATCTCGACGCCGATGGCGCTCTTGCCCGGGATCGGCGCGAGGATGCGCACCTCGTTCGACGCGACGGCGTAGGCGATGTTGTTGGTGAGCGCCGTGATGCGCTCGACCTTGACTCCGGGGCCGACTTCGACCTCGTACTGCGTCACTGTCGGCCCGCGGGAGAAGCCGGTCACACGGGCGTCCAGCTGGAACTGCTGGAAGACGCTCGTGATCGCCGCGACGACGATGTCGTTCGCCTCGGAACGCGCCTTGTGCGGTGTGCCTGCGGCGAGGGCCTCGACCGAGGGGAGGCGGTAGTTCACGCGCGGGGCGCCGTGGGCGGCATCCGTCCCGATGCCGTCGAGCCCCGGCAGCACGCCGTCGTCGAGGGGGTCGTGGTCGGAGTCGTCGCGCAGCGACGTGCCGGAGCGCTTGGTCGCCTTCGTCGCGCCTGAGAGGACGGCCGGGTCGAGCACTTCGGTGAGCGAATCGGGCGTGACCAGTGGCGCGGGGGGCGCGACGGGCACGATCGCCTGCTCGAATCCGCCCTGGGACGCCCCGGGGTTGAGCAGCTCGGTGAGGTCCTGCGAACCGATTCCTTCGTCGGGATCCTTCTCGCGCCCCGTCTTGTTGCGGCGCCACCAGGGCAGGGACGGGTCGGCGTCGTCATCGCTGTCGACCGAGGCTTCGCGAGCGGTCTTGTCTGCGCGCGGCTCGGCGTCGAACATCCACGCGTACAGGTCGCCGAGGCGGCGTCCGATGCGGTTGGGAGGGGTCTTGGTGACGATGAGGATGCTGAGGATCGCGACGACGGACAGCACGATGTACGCGCCCACGTCGGTGAGGAGCATCGCGAGCGGCTCGCCGATCATCCAGCCGAACAATCCGCCGGCCTCGCTGAGGGCGGGGAGGCCCTCGCGGGGCTCGGGACGCCCGCCCGCGACGTGGCAGAAGCCGGCGATCGTCCACACGAGCATGCCGAAGCCGATGCCGATGCGGCCGTTGTCGTGCACCGAGGAGGGATGCCGGAACATCCAGCCCGCGAGGACGAGGAGCAGGAAGGGCAGCACGAACGCCTCGCGGCCGAGGAGTCCGCCGACCGAGTATGCGCTGATCGTCGCGGCGACGTCGTTGCCGATGAAGAACCACTCGTTGACGGCGCCGACGACCGCCAGCAGCACGAGGAGGAACGGGAACCCGTCGCGGCGCTGATCCTTCTCGAGGGTCTCGGGGCCGAACGCCCGGAACAGGCCGCCCGTCGCGTGGGCGAGCCCCAGCCATGCGCGCACCGCCACCGGCGGCTTGTCGGCGTCGCCGACGTACTTCTTGGGGGCCGGTTCGGGCTTCTTGGCGCGCGACGACGGTGCGCCCGCGGGCGCACGACCGTTCTTGGTCGGACTGGAGCTCCTGGCCATTCCCCCACGGTACGACCCGGCCCCGACATTTCTCGGGAGCGACTCGGGCGCGCTTCGACAGGCTCAGCGACCGCGGGTGCGGGCCAGCGACCGCGGGTGCGGGCCAGCGCCAGCGTCGCGGGGTGCGGGTCGGCGACCGCGGGGTGCGGGTCAGCACCAGCGCCAGCGCCGCGGGGCGCGGGGCAGCGACCGGGCGGTGCGAGTCAGCGCAGGCGCTTGACCATCGTGTCGCGTCCGATGCCGCTCTGGGTGACCGCGAAGCCCTCGGACCGGTAGAGCGTCCGGGCGAAGTTGTCTCGCTCGACGCTCAGGCTCAGTCGCGCGAAGCCCTGCGCGCGGGCCTGGTCGCACAGGCGGTGAAGGAGCTCACGCCCGACGCCGTGAGCACGCCAGATCGGCCGCACACCGATGATGAGCTCGGGAACCCCCGTGCCGACGTAGGCGAAGCCGGGATCCGAGCGCGGCAGCATCCGGTACCAGGCGGCTCCGATCGGGTGCCCCTGGGGATCCAGCGCCACGAAGCCGGCGTCGCCGGGTCGCATCCAGCCCGACACGAAGCGGCTGTGCTCGGCGCCGGCCATCACCTCGTGGCGGGGGCGGACTCCGCCTCGCCGCCAGTTGGCGGCCTCCACCACCATGTCGGCGAGGAAGGCACCGTCCGCCGGAACGGCGGCGCGATAGCTGATGGCGCTGGGCACGTCGAGATCTTACTGCCGTCCTGCCTCCCGGCGACGTCGGATGCCCGGCGCCGCCTCACGCCTCGATGACCAGCGGGATGATCATCGGGCGACGGCGCAGCGACTGGTTGACCCACCGCCCGATCGTGCGGCGTACGACCTGCGCCAGCGCATGCTGGTCGCGCACTCCCGCTTTCGCCGCCTCGGCGAGCGCGGCCGCGATCTTGGGCTTGACGCTGTCGAAGACGGAGTCGTCCTCGGCGAAACCGCGGGCGTGGATGTCGGGACCCGAGATGACCTTGCCGGTCGAGGCGTCGACCACGACGATGACCGAGATGAAGCCCTCCTCGCCGAGGATGCGCCGATCCTTGAGATCGGCATCCGTGATCTCGCCCACGGTCGAACCGTCGACGTAGACGAAGCCGAGGTCGAGCTGGCCCACCACGCGTGCGTCGCCGTCGCGCAGGTCGATGACCGTGCCGTTCTCGCCCAGGATGGTGCGCTCCGCTTCGACGCCGGTGTCCTGAGCGAGCTTCGCGTTCGCCATGAGGTGCCGGTACTCGCCGTGGATCGGCAGCACGTTGCGGGGCTTGAGGATGTTGTAGCAGTAGAGCAGCTCGCCCGCTGCCGCGTGACCCGACACGTGCACCTTGGCATTGCCCTTGTGCACGACGTTGGCGCCGAGCTTCGTGAGCCCGTCGATGACGCGGTAGATCGCGGTCTCGTTGCCGGGGATGAGGCTGGAGGCGAGGATCACGGTGTCGCCCGGACCGGGCTCGATCTCGTGGTCGTTGTTCGCCATGCGGCTGAGCACCGCCATGGGCTCGCCCTGCGAGCCGGTCGACATGTAGACGATCTTGTCATCGGGCAGGTCGCGGGCCTTCTTGTAGTCGATGAAGACTCCCTCGGGCACGGTGAGATAGCCGAGGTCCTCGGCGATCGTCATGTTGCGCACCATGCTGCGCCCGAGCAGGGCGACGCGACGCCCGTGGGCCGCCGCGGCATCCAGCACCTGCTGCACTCGGTGCACGTGGCTCGAGAAGCTCGCGACGATCACCCGCCGCGGAGCCTTGCCGATGACCTGGTCCAGGACCGGTCCGATCTCGCGCTCGAGAGGCGTGAAGCCCGGGACCTCGGCGTTGGTCGAATCGACCAGGAACAGGTCGACGCCTTCCTCACCCAGGCGCGAGAACGCGCGCAGGTCGGTGAGGCGCCCGTCGAGCGGCAGCTGGTCCATCTTGAAGTCGCCGGTGGCGAGCACGAGTCCGGCCGGAGTGCGGATCGCGACGGCGAGGGCATCGGGGATCGAGTGGTTCACCGCGACGAACTCGAGCTCGAACGGGCCGAGCTGCTCGGTCTGCCCTTCCTTCACCGTCAGGGTGTAGGGCTTGATGCGGTGCTCCTTGAGCTTCGCCTCGGTGAGCGCGAGCGTCAGACCCGAGCCGAGCAGCGGGATGTCGCGCTTGAGCCGCAGCAGATACGGCACGGCGCCGATGTGGTCTTCGTGGCCGTGCGTGAGCACGACGCCCACGACGTCGTCCAGCCGATTCTTGATCGGCTCGAAGTCCGGCAGGATCAGGTCGACGCCTGGCTGGTGCTCTTCGGGGAACAGCACGCCGCAGTCGACGATCAGCAGCTTGCCCTCGTACTCGAAGACCGTCATGTTGCGGCCGATCTCGCCGAGTCCGCCGATCGGCGTCACCCGGAGGGTGCCCTTCTCGAGAGCGGGCGGGTCGTACAGATCAATGGGCATCAGTGGCCTCCTCGGGATGCCGTGGCATCCGGTTCCTCGCCGCGTCCTGCGGCGTCCTTATCGCGTCGTGCCCGAGACCTTCGGCAACGCTCCGCCGGCGGCGGCGTTGCGGTCGGGGCGGAAGTTGGAGAAATCGGCACCGGGGACGCCGCGCACGAGGGCGAGCTCGTCTTCGATCATCGCGGCCTCCCACTCTTCGGGTCCGACCAGCGGCAGTCGCACGCGCGGGCTTCCGATGCGACCGAGCCCGTGCAGGATGTACTTGGCCGCGACCGTTCCGGGGACGTGGGTCATCACGGCGCGCACGAGCGGCTCGAGCTGCCTGTGCGCGGCGGTCGCCTTGGCGAGGTCGCCGGCGTTGACGGCATCCACGATCGCACGGTACGGCTGGGCGGCCACGTTCGCCGTCACGCCGATGAGTCCTGCAGCGCCGATCGCGAGATGCGGCAGCACATTCGCGTCGTCGCCCGAGAAGTACATCAGGTCGGTCTGGTTGAGCACGCGGCTCACCTCGCTGAAGTCGCCCTTGGCGTCCTTGATCGCGAGGATGTTGGGGTGCTTGGCCAGACGCAGGATCGTCTCGTACTTGATGGGCACGCCCGTGCGGCCCGGGATGTCGTAGAGGATGACCGGCAGATCGGTCGCGTCGGCGACGAGCCGGAAGTGGGTGAGGATGCCCGCTTGCGTCGGCTTGTTGTAGTAGGGCGTGACGATCATGATGCCGTCGGCGCCGGCCTTCTCGCTGACCTTGTAGAGCTCGATCGCGTGGGCGGTCTCGTTCGATCCGCCGCCCGTGATGATCTTCGCGCGGCCTGCGGCGACGTCTTTGCCGACCTCGACCAGACGCACCTTCTCACCGTCGGTGAGGGTGCTGGTCTCGCCGGTGGTGCCGGTGACGACGATTCCGTCGGCGCCGGCGCTGATGACGTCGTCCATGTGCTTCTCGACCGCGGGCCAGTCGACTTCGCCGTCGGCCGTCATGGGAGTGACGAGCGCGACGAGAACCTGTCCGAAAGGGTTGCCCGAATGCGTCATGCTCTCAGGCTATCGGGATAAGGAGTTCTGTTCCCTTCGAGCCGGAGGTCGAGTTGCAGGAGCTCGGCCGCCGGGAACCCGGGAATCGTCCTTCTGAGTGGACACCATTCACACCTCACCCGACGACTGCACCGCGAAGAGCCTGCAGCCGCGCCAGGACCGCCCGCTCGACGGTGGGCCAATCGTGCACGACGAGGGCATAGTCGAACCGGAGCGTCGCGTAGCCGAGCGCGGCGGCCGCGGCATCCCGAACCAAGTCCTTATGCCGGTGCGAGGCGCTTCCGTGGTTCTGCTCGCCGTCCACCTCGATGATGAGACGCCCGGCGGCGACGAAGTCCACGCGTCCGACTCCGGCGATCGACACTTGGCAGTCGAGGGCGATGCCGAGTCGACTCAGCCGCAGGCGCAGCAGCGACTCGAGACCGCTGTCGGCGTCCGCACGGGCGAGGTCCACCAGTCGCTTGTACCGGGCCGGGACGCTTCGGCGTATCCAGTCACGCTCGGCTCTGTCGATCAGACCCTTGTTCCACGCCGACTCGTAAGCGACGAAGAAGCACTCCTCGCCGGCGCATCTGGATGCCTGGACGAGCGCCAGCGAGAGACCGGTCACACCGAAGGTGGCGTGCCCCGCGTCATGGTGGTCGATGCAGCGGCATCCGCCGTGGGCGTGTACGCGTCCCTTCGTGCCCAGCCACACGTGCGGGCGTCCCGGTGGATCGAGCACCCACACTCCGAGCGCGCGCAGCGCCGAAACGCATGCGAGCTCTCCGCCGTGACTGGCCGCCGTCATCACGTGCGGGTCCGTGGACGGCAGCGCGTACACACCTTCGCGGACGCGCAGCACGGCCTCGCCGCGGATCGCCCGGGTGATGTCGCGGTGATGGGCGCCGGCAGCGACGAGTGCGCGGGTGCGCACGACACCCCCGTGCCGGTGCATGAGGTCGGTCATCTGGGAAGTGCGCATGCCGTTCAGGGTCGGCCACGGGCGATGCCCGGCCCCGGCCCGGACCACCGTTCGGGGAGAACAGGGTCGACAACGAACCTGGGGAGGGACAGTTGCAGGATGAAGGGCGCAGAAACCGGGCTGAGGACGGTCCCTCTCTCCTCCTGTCACACCCCATCCGACGACTCGACCACCACCGAGCCCGGGGTGGGTCCCGGCCGTCCGCGCGCGAGCACGATGGAGGCCCCGGCGTCTACGGGGTGTCGGAGCCGCGCCACCCCGCGCCGACGACGCCGCGATCGAGGACGGTGAGACGGGCACCGCACTCGCGGCGCCGTGCGTATGGGTCGATTCCGCGGAGCGGACGGATCAGCGGCCGCGCTCGGCCAGTCGGGCGACCAGGGACGCGGGCGCGAAGCGGGCCAGGGCCACGAGCGCCTTGTACCTCAGCGACGGGATCGAGACCGACCGGCCGCGGGCGGCGTCGCGCAGCGATTCGGCGACGACGGCCGGGGCGTCGAGCCACAGCCACGAGGGGACGCCCTCCTGTCCCGGGGGCAGGCCGGCGCGTTCGTGGAAGTTCGTGTGCGTGAAGCCGGGGCAGACCGCGGTGACGGTGACTCCCCGGGGCGCGTAGCGGGCGTTCGCCCACCCGCTGAAGCTCACGACCCAGCCCTTGGCGGCTCCATACGTGCCGCGCGGGATGAACGCCGCGACCGAGGCGACGTTGATGATGCGGCCGCTCCCCCGCGCGAGCATCGGCCCGAGGGCGGCGTGGGTGAGTCGCATCGGCACCTCGACGTGCAGATCGAGGTGGCGTACTTCGTCGTCGACGGAGTTGCGCTCGAAGGCGAAGGACAACCCGTGGCCGGCGTTGTTGACCAGCACCTGCACGGGGCGGGATGCGTCGGCCAGCCGCTCCTGCACCCTCTCGCGCTGGCGCGGCGCGAGAAGGTCGGCCACGAGCACGTCGACCGAGACTCCGTGCGTCCGACGCAGGTTCACCGCGAGCGCCTCGAGCGCATCGCGATCGCGGGCGACGAGCACGAGGTCGGCGCCGCGAGCGGCCAGCTGTCGCGCGTACTCGGCGCCGATGCCCGAGCTCGCACCGGTGATCAGCGCGGTGGTCATCGGGGATCCGGCCGGACGAGGCGGAGGAAACGATGGCGGATGCCCGTGCGCGATGTCTGCCAGGGGCTCGCCTCGGCTGTGGTCCATCCCTCCCGGCGCGGCGCGTGGGTGTCGCCGTCGACAGCGAGGTCGAGTTCGGTGACCTCGAGCAGGTCGGCGCGGTCGATCGCCTCGGCGAACAGCGCTCCCCCGCCGATCACCCAGACCCGCCCTCCGGCGGCGAGGTCGAGCGCGTCGTCGAGCGATCCGGCGCGCTCGGCGCCCTCGTCAGACCACCCGGCATTGCGCGTCACCACGATGTTCCGTCGCCCCGGGAGTGGCCGGAAGCGCGCGGGGAAGGACTCCCAGGTGCGTCGGCCCATGACGACGGGAGCGCCCATCGTGACCGCCTTGAAGTGCGCGAGGTCTTCGGGCACGTGCCAGGGCATGCCGCCGTCGGCGCCGATGACGCCGCCGTGCGCCTCGGCCCAGACCAGGCCGACCGCTGAGGTCATACGGCGACCGCGGCGCGGATCGCGGGGTGGTGCCGGTAGTCCTCGACGACGAAGTCCTCGTAGGCGTAGTCGAAGATCGATTCCGGCTTGCGCGCGAAGCGCAGGCTCGGGTACGGGTACGGGTCGCGGGTCAGCTGTTCGCGCACCTGATCGAGGTGGTTGTCGTAGATGTGGCAGTCGCCGCCGGTCCAGACGAAATCGCCGGGCTCGAGGCCGGTCTGCTGGGCGACCATCAGGGTGAGCAGCGCGTAGGACGCGATGTTGAACGGGACGCCGAGGAAGAGGTCGGCGCTGCGCTGGTACAGCTGGCACGAGAGCTTGCCGTCGGCCACGTAGAACTGGAACAGCGCGTGACAGGGGGCGAGGGCCATGTCGGGGATGTCGGCGGGGTTCCACGCCGACACGATCAGTCGACGCGAATCGGGGTTCGTGCGGATCTGCTCGATGACCTGCGAGATCTGGTCGATGCTCTCGCCACCGGGTGCGGGCCAGGAGCGCCACTGCACTCCGTAGACGGGGCCGAGTTCACCCGCGGCATCCGCCCATTCGTCCCAGATCGTGACGCCGTTGTCCTTCAGCCAGCCCACGTTCGACTCGCCGCGCAGGAACCACAGCAGCTCGTAGGCGATCGACTTGAAGTGCACGCGCTTGGTCGTCACCAGAGGGAATCCCCGGGAGAGGTCGAAGCGGATCTGGCGCCCGAACGAGCTCGTCGTCCCGGTACCGGTGCGGTCGTCCTTGTGCGTGCCGTGAGCGAGCACGTCACGCAGCAGGTCTTCGTAAGGAGTCGGGATGTCCGTCGTCACGGCTGCCACGATACCCGCGTAGCCGGGTGGCCGGTCGGATCGTCACTTCGCGACATTCCGGATCCATTCAAGAGAAAAGAGTTATCGTGGGGGGCTATGACCCTCGTCGACGCCCTTTTCATCATCACCGCGCTGCTCGCGGTGACGATCGGCATCGGGGTCTACCTGCGCTGGAAGCAGTCGCGACCGCAGCGGCACATCGCTCATGAGGTGGTCGAGCCCCTCCGCCTCGGAGCCGAGTCGCTCGGCGAGGTCGCCACCCTGCTGCAGTTCAGCACCGAGACCTGCGCCCGCTGCCCCGGTGCGCACCGCACCCTCTCCGCGATCGCAGACTCGCACGACGGCGTCCTGCACCTCGACGTCGACCTGACCCACCGCCCGGACATCGCCAAGCACTTCCACGTCATGCAGACGCCCACGACGCTGATCCTCGACGGCGACGGCGTGATCCAGACGCGGTTCGGGGGCGCCGCCAACCGCGACGTCATCGAACTCGAACTGCACCGGCTGACCGGCGCGACAGCCGATGTCTGAGACGCGTCCGCGCGGCATCGACCCCCGCGGCCCCCGGTTCGCCGCGGGGATCACCTCGCTCCTCCTCCTCGCGGTCGTCTTCGTCGGCCTGGTCGTGTCGCCGCTGCGCACGACGGCATTCGGGTGGTTCGCCTACCAGCCGCTTCCCGACCAGACTTCCTCCCTCGAGGCGTCGCTGGTGTGGTTCCGCCTGACGGATCCCGCCTTCCTTCTCCTCCTCGTCGTCGCGCTGCTCTTCCTGTGGGCCGTCGTCTGGCCGCGCACCGCTCCCTGGGGCGTGCTGTTCCGCAGGGTCGTGCAGCCCCGGCTCACCCCCGCCGTGGATCTCGAAGATCCGCGCCCGCCCCGCTTCGCCCAGGGCGTGGGGCTGTTCGTCGTCACGATCGGGATCGTGCTCCACATCGTGGGCGTTGCGGGCGCGGTCGTCGTCGCCGCGGCTGTCGCGTTCGTCGCGGCGTTCCTCAACGCAGCCTTCGGCGTGTGCCTCGGCTGCATGATGTACCTGCTGCTCCAGCGCGCGGGCATCCTGGGTCGCGCCCGGCCCACCACCGCCTGACCCGCTGTCAACCCATCGCGCTCACGCGGCGTGCGCGGTTAGGCTGACCGCGAGGCGTCCGAGCGCGGGCGCGCGTCGATCAGGAGGCCCCCATGACCGTCACGAGCGAAGCCAGCACCGCCTGGAAGGGCAGCCTGTTCGAGGGATCGGGCGACGTCTCGTTCGTCTCCTCCGGGCTCGGCCCGTTCGACATCAACTGGAAGGCCCGGAGCGAGGGCTCGGCGTCGGTCACGACACCCGAAGAGCTCATCGCCGCGGCGCACTCGTCATGCTTCAGCATGGCCCTCTCGCACGCCCTCGCCGAGAACGGCACCCCGCCCGAGTCGATCGACACGACGGCATCCGTCACCTTCCAGCCCGGCACCGGGATCACCGGAAGCCACCTGAACGTCAACGCGGTCGTGCCCGGTCTCGACGCCGAGGAGTTCGAGCGCATCGCGCAGGGCGCCAAGGTCGGCTGCCCGGTCTCGCAGGCGCTCGCGGGCATCGAGATCACGCTCGAGGCCACGCTTGCCTGAGTCCCGCAAGGTCATCGTCGCCGGCGCCTCGGGGCTGATCGGCGAGGCGCTCATCGCGAGTCTGCGCTCCGACGGCGTGGAGGTCGTGCGGCTCGTCCGGCACACGGCGCAGGCCCCCGACGAAGTCGAATGGCTGACGGATGCCGTTCCGCTCGATCCGCGCGTGCTCGAGGGCGCTGACGCCGTCGTCGGTCTCAACGGGGCGACCATCGGCAAGTTCCCGTGGACTCGCCGCTACAAGAGCACGCTGCTGTGGTCGCGCATCATGCCGACCCGTGCCCTCGCGCGCGCGGTGCGCGAACTCGGGTCCGACGCTCCGCAGTTCGTGTCGTCGTCGGCGGTCGGCTGGTACGGCTCCGCGCCGGGTGAGGTGCTGACCGAGCAATCGCCGCGGGGGGACTCGTTCCTGGCCGATCTCTGCGGCGAATGGGAGTCCGCCGCGTATGCGGCCGGCGACGCCGCGCGGGTCGCCACCCTGCGCACAGCCCCGATCGTGCACCGCGACGGCGTACTGAAGCCTCTGCTGCTGCTCACCAGACTCGGCGTCAGCGGACCCATCGGACGCGGCAGCCAGGTGTGGCCGTGGATCTCGCTCGAGGACGAGGTGCGGGCGATCCGCCACGTGATCGACGAGCGCCTGACCGGCCCGGTCAACCTCACGGGACCGACGAGGGCCACGGCGAACGACCTCGGCTTCGCCCTCGCTGTGCGGATGAATCGCCCGTTCCTCGTGCGCGCACCGGTGTGGGGGATGAAGCTCGCACTCGGGTCCGACGCCACCGAGGCGCTGCTCACGGTCGACGCGCACATCGTTCCGGAGGTGCTGACGGCATCCGGGTTCGAATTCCGTCACAAGACGGTGCAGGATGCCGTCGCAGCGGCCGTTCCCGCCGCGGACTGACTATCGGCGGGATGCCGATTCGAGACGGATCGCGCGGCGGATCGCCTCGCGGGCGCGGCGTCGGTCGCCCGCCGCGTCGTAGGCGAGACCGAGTCGGTACCACGCCGCCCAATCGTCGGGGTGGGCCTCGACATCAGCCCGATACGTGGGGAACACCGCCTCTCCGTCTCCGCGCAGCACCCGTCCGCTCGGGCGCACCGAGACCTCGTCTCGGGGCAGCGCGTCCTCGCGTTCGAGGCGGGTGCCGAGATGCTCGGCGCGCACGCCGAACCACAGCTCGCGGGCGAGGGCCCACACCGCGATGAGCGGGAGCACGACGAGGGCCACACCCATCGCGATGCCGACCGTGTCGCCGCTGATCAGCAGCAGGTAGGCGCGCTGCCCGACGAGGACGATGTAGACGGCGAGCAGCACCGCCATGACGGCGACGCCGATGCGGGCGTTCACGCTCCGGTGGTGCGGGCGACCTGGCCGGGCACCGCGCCCTCGTCCACGGGGCGGCTCGTCCGCCCGCCGTGCACCCGGAGTCCGATGTCCAGGAACGAATCCAGCCCCACGACGACACCCGAGGCGTCGCGTGCCGCGGTGAGTGCGAGACGGATGCCGGGGCCGTACGCCAGCGCGGGTTCGATGGTGTCGTGCACGATCGTGAGCGACTCCCCCGCCCCGGCGAGGATGGTCTCCTGCCGCGCGATGACCCCGGGTCGCCTCAGCGAGTGGATCGGCACGCTCGCGACCTGCTGACCGCGTGCACGCTGGTCGACGTGCGGCGACTCGACCGGGCCCACCTCTGCCCGGGCGGTCGCGATGAGCTCGGCGGTTCGCACCGCCGTTCCGCTGGGCGAATCGACCTTGCTCTCGCGGTGGGCCTCGACGATCTCGATCGAGGGGAAGAACGGAGCCGCGGCCGCGGCCAGGGCTGACCCGAGCACGGATCCGAGCGAGAAGTTGGGGATGAAGACGGCACCGGTGCCGGCGGCATCCACGATCGGTCGCATCTGGGCGATGCGCTCGGCCGACCACCCCGACGTGCCGACGAGCACGTTGATGCCGCGCTGCGCGGCCGCTCGCACGACCTCGATCGAGACCGCCGGGGTCGAGGCGTCGATCACGAGATCGGCACCGTCGAGGGCCGAGAAGTCGGATCCCGACGAGAGGACGGCGACCACGTCGAAGCCGTCTTCGGCCTCGACGACGCTGCGGATGATGCCGCCGAGCTTTCCGGTGCCGCCGACGATGGCCACGCGAGTCGTCATGCGTCCATCCTAGGCACGGGGCACGACCCACCCGCCGATCGCCCTACGCTGGTCGGGTGGTCCGAGTCCGTGAAACCCCTGCCGACGCCGCCGACGCACACGAGCTGCTCGCCGAGTACTTCTCGTCGCGCGAGATCGGCTTCGCCCACCAGAACGTCGTCTACACGGTGCGCTTCCCCGATCCCGCACTCTTCGAACCGCCCGCGGGGGTGTTCCTGTTCGTCGATGACGACGACGGATCCGCGGTCGGCTGCGGCGGCATCCGTCTCATTCCCGACGGACCTGCCGGCCGACGCTACGAGGTCAAGCACCTCTACCTGCGTCCCGAGACCCGGGGCCGCGGCTGGGGCCGGCTGCTGATCTCCGAGCTGGAGCGCAACGCCCGCGAGCTCGGCGCGCAGGAGCTCGTGCTCGACACGCACCACTCCCTCACCGCCGCGGCCGCGCTGTACGCCGCCACCGGATTCACCGGGATCGAGCCGTACAACGACAACCCGAACGCGACGAGGTGGTACTCGAAGCTGCTCTGACCGCGACGACGGATGCCGGCGCTCGGTTAGACCGGGATCGTCTCGGGTAGCCCCGTGCGCAGTTCGAACGGGAGATGAGCGAGGTCGTTGTGCGCCAGCAGGGTCCAGGGCCGACCCTGTCGCTGCGCGAGCACGGTGAGGCCGCAGTTCGCCTGGTTGAGGGTCATCCACTTCCAGTCCGGAGTCTCGAGGACCTCTCGGACGAACCAGCTGATCACGAAGTTGTGGGTGATCAGCAGCTCGTGGACGTCACCGCTCTTGCGCTGCAGGAACTCCGCCATGGCATCGGCCATCTGCGCCCGGCCGGCGTCCACCTCGGCCTCGGTCACGCTGCCGAAGAACGGCTCGAACACGCCGGGAGTCTCGTCGGTCATGCCCGTCGGCACGCAGTCGAACAGCAGCGCCGACGGCTGCGGCGACAGGGACGGCATGCGCTCGGCGACGGCGCTGGCGGTCTCGGACGCGCGCATGAGCGGCGAGTGCCACACGGCGTCGAACGGGACGCCCGACAGCCGATCGGCCAGGAGCGCTGCCTGCCGGCGCCCGCGGGGTGACAGGGGCCCGTCGGTGAGTCCGTGCTCGGCATCCTGATGCTCGCCGTGCCGCACGAGGTAGATGTAGTGCGTCACGCTGCTCACTTCGTCGGGGGATGTCGGCGCCCCACCGGGAGGCGCTCTTCCACCCTACGTCACGGCTCCGACGCCCCGACGGGGCGCCCGCTCACTCGGCCGCGCGAGCGATGTCGGCGAGCTGGGCGCGGCTCAGCCGGACTCCGACGCCCTGAACGAGCTCCTCGACGTGCTCGGGTGCGTAGGCGTTGACGATGGGCGCGGTGACGAGGCGCTGCGACAGCAGCCAGGCCACGGCGACCGCCGCATCGGGCACGCCGAGCTCGGAGCCGACGGAGTCCAGAGCCCGCAGCGTGCGACTGCCTCGACGGTTGAGATTGGCGGCGATCTGCGCTCCGCGCACCGAGAGGGTGCCCCGCGACCGGGTGCGCTGCCGACCGGCCAGGAAGCCGTGCTCGAGCGCGTGCGACGGAGTTACGGCCATGCTCTGCGCACCGGCGACGAGGCGCAGGTCGTTGTCGAACTCGTGCCGGCGCACCACGTTGAACGGGACGTCGAGCACCGTGATGCGCGGGAAGCCCGCCGACGAGAAGATCCGCGCCTCGACGAGTTGCGCGGCCGTGTAGCCGATGGCGCCGAGCGCCCGCACCTTGCCGGATTCGACGAGCCACTCGGCGGTGGCGAGGGTGTCTTCGAGTGCCGTCGTGCTGTCTGCGGTGGCGTCGAGGTAGAGCACGTCGATGTGGTCGGTGCGCAGCCGGATGAGCGAGGCTTCGACCGCACGCACGAGGCTCACCGGCCCGAGCCCCGGGTTGTCGGGGTGCCCGCCCACGCGGACGGCCATCACGATGTCATCGCGGAGTCCGCGCGAGTGCATCCACTGGCCGATGATGTGCTCGCTGCGTCCGCCGGCGAAGCGGTCGGCGGTGTGCACGACATTGCCGCCCAGCTCGACGTAGGCGTCGAGGATCTCGTGGCTCGATTCGAGGTCGACGTTCCAGCCGAACTCGGCACCGCCGAGGATCAGCGGGAAGACGCTCATGCCGGATTCGCCCAGAGCGACGCGCACGCCCTGCCCGAGCGGCGGGCCCTGGACGGGGATCGGGGCGGACGGATGCACGAACGGCACGGTGCCCCGTGCTCCGCCGGACGCGATGGCCGCGCCTACGCCGAATACGCTCATGCTTCACCCCCTCACGCGGATCCGGTGAGGATCCTCGTGATGCTTTTCGCACGCGCCCCCCGGCACGTACTCACAGGGTAAGCCAGACCACCGACGCGACTGTGAGGACAGGCATCCTGTCGGTAAACATTGCATAACGCTTTCATCACGGGCCGCTGGCGCCAGCACGACCCGGATCTGCCGGAATGACGGATGCCCGCCCCACAAGGGGACGGGCATCCGCGAATCGACGGGCTGGATCAGCCTTCGACGGGAGCGTCTCCGGGACCCTCGCTGGCCGCCGCGGAGCCCTGCTGGTCAGCAGCCTCTTCGACGACGGGCTCGAGCGAGAGCTTGCCGCGGTCATCGATCTTCGTGATCTTCACGAGGATCTTCTGGCCGACGCCGAGCACGTCTTCGACGTTCTCGACACGCTTGCCACCGGCGAGCTTGCGGACCTCGCTGACGTGCAGGAGTCCGTCCTTGCCCGGAAGCAGCGAGACGAACGCGCCGAACGTCGCGATCTTGACGACGGTTCCGAGGAACTGCTCGCCCACCTCGGGGTTCGTCGGGTTCGCGATCGCGTTGACCTGGGCACGGGCGGCCTCGGCCGAGGGGCCGTCGGTCGCGCCGATGTAGACGGTGCCGTCCTCCTCGATCGAGATCTGGGCGCCGGTCTCGTCCTGGATCGCGTTGATCGTCTTGCCCTTGGGTCCGATGAGCTCGCCGATCTTGTCGACCGGGATCTGCACGCTGATCACGCGCGGAGCCGTGGGCGCCATCTCGTCGGGTCCGTCGATCGCCTCGTTGAGGACGTTCAGGATCGTGAGGCGTGCCTCGCGTGCCTGCTGGAGCGCTGCGGTGAGCACCGACGTCGGGATGCCGTCGAGCTTGGTGTCGAGCTGGATCGCCGTGACGAACTCGCTCGTACCGGCGACCTTGAAGTCCATGTCGCCCAGCGCGTCTTCGGCACCGAGGATGTCGGTCAGCGCGGCGTAGCGCGTCTGGCCGTCGACCTCGTCGGTGACCAGGCCCATCGCGATGCCCGCGACCGCTGCGCGCAGCGGCACACCGGCGTTGAGGAGCGACAGTGTCGAGGCGCAGACCGAGCCCATCGACGTCGAGCCGTTGGAACCGAGAGCCTCGGACACCTGGCGGATCGCGTACGGGAACTCCTCGCGGCTCGGCAGCACCGGCACGAGCGCGCGCTCGGCCAGGAAGCCGTGCCCGATCTCGCGACGCTTGGGGCTGCCCACGCGACCGGTCTCACCGGTCGAATACGGCGGGAAGTTGTAGTGGTGCATGTAGCGCTTGTGCGTGACGGGCGACAGCGAGTCGATCTGCTGCTCCATCTTGAGCATGTTCAGCGTGGTGACACCCAGGATCTGGGTCTCGCCGCGCTGGAAGATCGCCGAACCGTGGACGCGCGGGATGACCTGCACCTCGGCGTCGAGCGGACGGATGTCGGCAAGCCCGCGGCCGTCCATGCGGACGCCCTCCGCCAGGATGCGACCGCGCACGATCGTCTTGGTGACGGACTTGTAGGCGGCCGAGAACTCGAGCGTCGCGACGGCGGGCAGCTCACCCGACTCGACGGCGGCGAGGAGTTCCGCCTTGACGCCGGCCTTGATCTCGTCGTCGGCGTCCTGGCGGTCCTGCTTGTCTGCGATCTGGTAGACCGGCACGAGCGCGTCGTATGCGCGGTGCGCGACGAAGTCGTAGGTCTCCTGGCTGTAGGGCAGGAACACCGGGAAGTCCTTGACGGGCTTCGCGGCGGTGCTCGCGACGACGTTCTGCGCGTCGACGAGCTGCTTGATGAACGGCTTGGCCGCTTCGAGACCCTCGGCGACGACCTGCTCGTTGGGCTTGGTGGCGCCGCCCTTGATGAGGTTCCACGAGCCTTCGGTGGCTTCGGCTTCGACCATCATGATCGCGACGTCGTCGTTGCCCGAGGCATCGGTGATGACGCGACCGGCCACGATGAGGTCGAACACGGCCTCTTCGAGCTGGGTGACGGTCGGGAACGCGATCCACTGGTCGGCGGTGTCACCGTGACCCGGGATGAGCGCGAGGCGCACACCGGCGATGGGGCCGGAGAACGGCAGACCCGAGATCTGGGTCGACAGCGATGCCGCGTTGATCGCGAGCGCGTCGTAGAACTCGCCCGGGGCGATCGACATGACGGTGATCACGATCTGCACCTCGTTGCGGAGGCCGTCGACGAACGACGGGCGCAGCGGGCGGTCGATGAGGCGGCACACGAGGATGGCCTCGGTCGAGGGGCGACCCTCGCGGCGGAAGAACGAGCCGGGGATCTTGCCTGCGGCGTACGAGCGCTCTTCGACGTCGACCGTCAGCGGGAAGAAGTCGAATCCTTCACGCGGGTGCTTGCCGGCGCTGGTGGCCGAGAGGAGCATCGTCTCCTCGTCGAGGTACGCGGCGACGGCTCCCTGAGCCTGCTGCGCGAGACGACCGGTTTCGAAGCGGACAGTGCGGGTGCCGAAACGGCCGTTGTCGAGAACGGCTTCAGCGGCGGTGATTTCAGGACCTTCCAAGAGGTCTCTCCTTCTTTGTTTTTCCTCGCGTGCCCGTGTGGCGCGCGAGGTTTCGCGAAGGAGCAGGAACAGGCAGATTTCAGCACGAACGGATGATGCGCTTGCGCTGGCCACCAGTGGAGGTCCACCCGTCGCAGATGGCGAGATCGGCGACGGGGAGACCACCACAGGGGACCAGCATCCTGCCGGCCTGCTCCCTGAGCTCATGTACTTGTGAGCGGATGCCCGGAGGCAACCCGCACAAGCCTACCAGTGGCCTCCCCCCGAGCCCTATTGCTGGCGCCCCGGGCCGCCCCGTGCGAAAGTGGGGGCATGAGTACCGAAGACAAGTCCGCCGCCTCTGACGAGATGAAGCGCAAGTTCAAGGAGGCGCTCGACAAGAAGAACGCGCACCACCGCGACGGGGAAGCCCACCTGGACGGCGACTCCGCCGTGCACGGCACGCACGGGGCCGCCACCAAGCGCGAGTTCCGCCGCAAGACCGGCTGAACACTCCTCCGCACGCCGAAGGGCCCGACCGTGAGGTCGGGCCCTTCGGCGTGCGTCTCAGCGGTTGAGGATCGCGGCGTCCCGGTCGCGGGCGCGCTGCTCCTTGGCCTCGGCCTCGGCGACCGCGGCCTCCTCGAGACCCACCGTGCCGACGGCATCCGTGCTCGTCGACATGCCGTCGTGACCGTCGCCGGTCATGGTCGACTCGTCGAACGGACGCGTGCCCGCGAGGACCGCCCGCGCCTGCTCCTTGTCGAACTCCTTCACCCACGTGCCGATCAGCACCGTGGCCACGGCGTTGCCGGTGAAGTTGGTGACCGCACGACCCTCGGACATGAAGCGGTCGATGCCGACGATCACGCCGACCCCGTTGACGAGGTCGGGGCGGAACGCCTGCAGTCCGCCCGCGAGCGTCGCCAGCCCGGCACCGGTGACGCCTGCGGCGCCCTTGGAGGCGACGACCATGAACACCAGCAGGCCGATCTGCTCGGGGATCGACATCGGCGTGCCCATGCCGGCCGCGATGAACAGCGACGCCATCGTGAGGTAGATCGCGGTCCCGTCCAGGTTGAACGAGTAACCCGTCGGCACGGTGATGCCCACGACGGGCTTCGAGACGCCCAGGTGCTCCATCTTGGCGATGAGGCGCGGGAGCGCGGACTCGGACGACGACGTGCCGACGATCAGCAGGTACTCGCGTCCGAGGTACTTCATCAGGCTCAGGATGTTGATGCGCGCGACGGCGTAGAGCAGGGTTCCGAGGATCGCGAAGATGAACAGTGCGCACGTGATGTAGAAGGCGATCATCAAGACGCCGAGGCTGATGATGGCCGAGAACCCGGTCTTGCCGACGACCGCGGCGATCGCGCCGAAGGCGCCGATCGGGGCGAGCCACAGGATCATCCCGAGGATGCGGAACACGAGCACCTGCAGCTGCTTGACGGCGAACATGATCGGCTCGCCGCGCTTTCCGAGACCCTGCAGTGCGAATCCGACCAGCAGTGCGATGAACAGCACCTGCAGCACGCTCTCGCCGGTGAAGGCCGAGAAGAACGTCGTCGGGATGATGCCCATGATGAACTCGGTCGTGGTCTTGGCCTCGACATTGGTCGTGTCGTACGTGGAGCTCGACATGTCGAGTCCCTCACCGGGGTGGATGATGTTGCCGACGACCAGCCCGATGAACAGGGCGAACGTGGTCATGATCATGAAGTAGAGCAGCGCCAGCCCGCCGATCTTGCCGACGGTCGCCGCCTTCGCGATCGATCCGACGCCGACCACGATCGTGCAGAAGATGATCGGCGCGATCATCATCTTGATGAGGTTGACGAACGCCTTGCCGATGGGCTCCAGCCCCTCGGCGAACGTCGGCCAGATGAGCCCGACCGCCGCGCCGAGGACGACGGCGAGGATCACCGCGACGTACAGCCACGTGTGCTTGTCCCAGGCCTGCTTTCCGCGGCGCCAGTTGTAGCCGGGGAGCTTGAAGGATGTCGTGCGGGTTGAGAGAGCCATCGTCGCCTCCAGTCAGCGGACGGTCGTCGTCCGGATGCCGGCCGTCGATGGCCGTGACATCAGAGTGCGCCGCGTGGCTCCGCGCGGCGATTTGTGGTCGTATTGGTCGCGGATGCCGCCGGCACCCGAACGAGGAGGACGGATGAGCGATGCTGCTCGCGGTGGGAGTGCGGCATCCCGTGTCTTCCTGATCGTCGTCGCGGCCGCCGTCGTGCTCGTCGCGGTGCTCGCCGCCGTGCTCGTGCTCGACGCCCAGCGATCGGAGCGCTCCGAGGCGGAGGAGGTCACCGCGGCCGTCGCCGGCTCGCTGGCCGCGGTGCCCCAGGTGGCCGACGCGCTGGGGACGGATGACGCGACGGACCTGCTGCAGCCGGTCGCGGTCGACGTGATGGCCTCGGCGGGCGTCGACTTCGTGACGATCATGACCCCCGACGGCACGCGTGTCAGCCACCGCGACCCCGCCGAGATCGGCAAGACCTACATCGGGACGATCCCGTCATCCGCGGCCGCGCTCACCGAGGAGTACGGGGGCACGCTCGGGCCGTCCGTGCGCACGATCGTCCCCGTGCTCGACGACGGAGAGGTCGTCGGGTGGGTATCGGTCGGAGTGACTCTGGGCAGCATCGCGAACGAGCTCGTGCCGCGTCTGCCGGCCGTGGTCGCGATCGCCCTGGCCATCCTCGCCGCGGGCGTCGCCGGCGCCCTGCTCGCCCGGCGCACCACCCGCCGCGTGGCGGGCGACCTGCCGGCGGGCAGCATCCGCGACGCCGTCGCCTCGTACGAGTCGATCCGCACGCTCGGCGAAGCCCTGCGCGCGCAGACCCATGAGCACGGCAACCGCATGCACACGGCCGTGTCGCTGCTCGAGCTCGGCCGCACCCCCGAGGCGATCGAGATCCTCACCGAGACGTCCCGGCAGAGCCAGGCGCTCGTGGACCAGGTGGCCGCGCGGCGCGACGGCGACCCCACCGTCGGGGCCCTCCTGCTCGGCAAGGCCGCCCAGGCGCGCGAGCGCGGCATCGAGTGGAGCGCCGACATCGACCCGGCTGCCCCGCGCAGCATCCTCTCCCCCGTCGACGCGGTGTCGGTCGTCGGCAACCTCATCGACAACGCCCTCGACGCGGCCGCGGCGGGCGAGCCGCCCCGCTGGGTGCGCGTCGCGTTCACCTCGGCCGGCGCCGACCTGCGGATCGCGGTTTCGGACAGCGGCGAGGGCGTGCCCGCGGCCCTGCGCGAGCGGGTGTTCGAGCACGGGTTCTCGACCAAGCCCGCGGGCGCCGACGGCCGAGGGGTCGGGCTCGCCCTGGTGCGGTCCATCGTCGACGGCTCGCGGGGCTCGATCGAGATGCGCGACGACCCGACCGCGTTCGAGATCGTGCTCCCCCGGAGGCGACCGTGATCGGCGTCCTGCTCGTCGACGACGACGCACTCACGCTCGAGCTGCACCGCTCGTACATCGAGCGCCTGGACGGCTTCGAGGTGGTCGGGGAATGCACCGGAGCCCGGGCGGCGGTGTCGGCACTGCTCGATCCCACGACCGCGGGCGCCGTCGACCTCGTGCTGCTGGACATGACGATGCCCGACGGCACGGGGCTCGATGTGCTGCGGCACGTGCGCGCGGCGGCGGCATCCGTCGATGTGATCGCGATCACGGGCGTGCGCGACGCCGACGTCGTGCGCCAGATGGTGAGCCTCGGCGTCGCGCAGTACCTGGTCAAGCCGTTCCCGTTCGCGGTGCTGCGCGAGCGCCTGGAGCAGTACCGCGACTACCGCGAACGCGCCGATCGCACCGAAGGCGCCGCGACGCAGAACGAGATCGATGCGCTCTTCGGGGCGCTGCGCCCCGCGTCGCCCGTGCCTCTGCCGAAGGGTCTCGCGCCCGACACCCTCGAGCGCGTCACCGCGGCCGTGCGCGAGCGCGGCCCCCTGTCGGCGCAGGAGACGGCGGCATCGCTCGGGATGTCGCGGGTCGCCGCGCGGCGCTATCTCGAGCATCTCGCCGACGACGGCCGTGTGCAGCGCTCGCCGCGCTACGGCACCCCGGGGCGTCCCGAGTCCGAGTACCGCTGGACCCGCTGACTCAGCGCGCGCGTTCAGGCGAGCGGATGCCGTCGCCTCGCCGGATCACGACGTAGTCGTCGTGCTTGGCGAGCACGCCGTCGCCCGCGGTGCGGCCCTGCGCTCGGCGCCACAGCCACGGCAGGGCGTGGCGGGTGACCCAGCCCCGGCCCGCCGGCGGGTCGTCATCGGCGTGCAGCGCGGCGTCGAGGTCGCCGAGGGTCTCGGCGTCGGGCACGCCGAGCGCGTCGGCGGCCCGATACGCGAGGAATCGGTGCCCGCGCGAGCGCAGGTGCACGCGGTCTTCGCCCCACATCGCCAGGTCTCCGATCGCGGGCAGCGCCTCGAGGTCGAGGAGGGTCGCGCCGTGCCGCTGGGCGATGACGCGCAGCTCGGCCGCGAAGACCGAGAACCGGCGCGCGAACAGACGCGCCGAGAACCGCCGCGGCAGGAACGGCGTCACGAGCAGCACGTCGGCACCGGCATCCCGCAGCGCCTTCACGGCGTTCTCGAGCTCGGCGGCGAGGCGCACGGGATCCGCTCCGTGACCGACCAGGTCGTTCGCGCCCATCAGGATCGACACGAGATCGGGGCGCAGCGCCAGGGCTCGCGGCAGCTGCTCGCGGGTGAGGTCTCGCACGCGGCGGCTTCGCACCGCGAGGTTCGCGTAGCGCAGGTCGCCCAGCGGCGTCGTGTGCGCGAGGAGGCGGGCGAGGCGATCCGCCCAGCCGCGGTATTCCCCCGCCGGCATACGGGACGAGTCGCACAGCCCTTCGGTGAGCGAGTCGCCCAGCGCGACGTATCGACGCCAGCGGGGGGCTTCCGGCGCGGGCAGGGCCGGTGCCGACGGCCGGGTCGTACCGCGCACGACGAGTGCGTCGTCGATCGGCCGCAGCATCCGCGCCGTCTCGTAGTGCCCGACGAGGTCGCGGCAGACGGCGTGCCACGTGCGGTGCCGCACCCCCTCACGGGCGGCGAGCGCGAAGGCCCGCCGTTTGGCCTGATCGCCGACCAGGTCGGCGACGCGGCCGCGCAGGTCACCGAGGTCGCCCGGACGGTACAGCCATCCGTCGACGCTGGACCGCACGAGGTCGACCGGTCCTCCCGTGCCCGTCGCGACGACCGGCACGCCGCTTGCGAGGGCTTCCTGGATCGTCTGCCCGAACGTCTCGCTCTCGCCGGGGTGCACGAACACGTCGAAACCCGCGACCGCCTCGGCCAGGGCCGCACCCGACAGGTGCCCGGCGAAGTGCGCGTCCGGCAGCAGCGCCTCCAGCGCCGGCCGTGACGGGCCGTCGCCGACCAGCACGAGCCGCACACCGGGGATCGTCTGGAGTACCGCGAGATCGGCCACCTGCTTCTCGGGGGCCAGTCGCCCCACGAACCCGACGATGACCTCGCCCGGAGCGACCGCGGCGCGCCAGGCGTCGCTCCGACGCTCGGGGGCGAACCGCTCGACGTCGACCCCGCGACCCCAGCGTCGGAGCCGATCGACCCCGAGCTCCTCGAGCTGCCGCATCGACGCCGTCGACGGGGCCAGGGTGAGCGTCGCGCGGCGATGGAGCCGCGCGACGTGCGCGCCCACGAGCGTGGTCGCCTGCGGCAGCCCGTACTTCTGGGCGTAGGCGACGATGTCGGTCTGGTAGACCGCGACGGTCGGCACGCGCAGCAGATCAGCGGCGGCGAGGCCCTGCCAGCCCAGCACGAAGGGCGATGCGAGATGGATGACATCGGGTCGGAATTCCCGCAGCACGGCCGCGAGCCGGGCGGCGCGCGCGAACACGACGCGCACCTCGGGGTAGGAGGGCAGCGGCATCGACCGCAGCAGCGCTGTGCGGGCCCCGTGCAGGTCGGCGGTGAAGTCACCCGCCTTCGGGGCGATGACGAGGGTCTCATGGCCCTCCGCCTGCAGATGGCGCAACACGTGCAGGACGGATCCCGTCACGCCGTTCATGTGCGGGAGGAAGGACTCGGCGAGCACGGCGACTCTCATGCCTCCAGGGTGGGGGTGCGATGTGCTCGGGATGCCGCGCATCGGCCGTGATCGCGCACTGTTCACCCGATGATCGACGGCGCGTCACCGGTCGTCCGCCGTTGGGCCGGCGTTCACCCCGCGCTGGTACCCACGAGACGTGATGGTCGACGAGTGGCTCCTGCACCTCGCCGCGAGTCCGTGGGCTCTCGCGCTGCTCTTCGCCGTCGTCTTCGCCGATGCGTTCCTCGTGGTCGTGCCCGGCGAGGCGGCCGTCTCCGCCTTCGGCGCGCTGGCGGCGGCGACCGGCACACCTCCGCTGATCGCCGTGGTCGCCGTCGGCGCGCTCGCCGCCTTCGTGGGCGACGCGTGCTGCTACCTGGTCGGGCGCACCGTCGGGATCGACCGCTGGAGCTGGATGCGGCTGCCTCGCGTGCAGCGGGCCTTCTCCTGGGCGCAGGCGAGGCTGAGTCGCAGCACCGCCGTGGTCGTGTTCACCGCACGGTTCATCCCGTTCGCCCGCCTCGCCGTCAACCTCGTCGCCGGAGCATCCCGTGTGCCTGCGCCCCGCTACCTGCTCGCGGTCGGAGTCGCCGCCGTCGGCTGGAGCACGTACCAGGCGATCGTGGGTGCGGTCGTGGGGATCTTCCTGCCGGGTGGCCCACTCGTGGCGGTGGTGGTCTCGATCGTCGTGGCGATCGGTCTGGGAATCGGCGTCGACGCGATCGTCGCCGCCGTCTCGCGACGCCGGGCGCGACTCGCACCGTGCGCTGCGCCGGGAGAGGATGAGGACATGGCTGATTCTCCGGGCTACGACCCCGCCTTCCTCCCGGTCGACGTCCCTTTGCCGACGGCGTCCGACGACCGCGACGTGCGCTACCTCGCCTACCCGCGGTTCTCCGTCGTGCTCGACCCGGAGCGACGGCTCGCGCTCGTGACGGCCGTCAACATCGACGGGAAGAGCCTGCAGGACCTGCCACGCACCGGCGACTGGGAGCTCGATCCGCGCATCGACGCCGACGAGCAGGCCGGCGCCGACGTCTACAGCCGCAACGACCTCGACCGGGGCCACCTCGTACGCCGCCGTGATCCGGGCTGGGGCACGGTGGCCGAGGCTCGGCAGGCGACCGAGGCGACGTTCTTCTACCCCAACGCGGCGCCTCAGGCAGCCGTGTTCAACCAGTCGAAGGACCTCTGGCTCGGTCTCGAAGACCACGTGCTCGCCTATGCCGAGGCACAGGACGCACGCGTCTCGGTGTTCACCGCCCCGGTGCTCGACCCGGCGGACCCGCCGTACCGCGGCATCCGGATCCCGCGGCGCTTCTGGAAGATCGCCGCGTGGGCGACGACGGATGCCGCCGGCGCACCCGCCCTCGCGGCGGCGGGGTTCGTGCTCGACCAGACCGAGCTGATCGAGCGCTCGACGGCCACTGCCGAGCCGCTCGGCGCCTACCGCACGTTCCAGGTGCCGATCGCCGACATCGCCGCGCTCGCCGGGCTCGACCTCGGTCCGCTCGTGGCGGCCGACGTGACGCCGGTCGCGGCGGCACGCCCCGACGGGTGGGAGGAGCTCGGCGCTCCCGCCGACATCCGCCTCTAGCGCTTCACGACGTACGGCTTCTCGGCCGCGCGGTGCTGGAACTCGAGGATCGCCGGGTTGCGCACCTCGCCGTCTGCGACTTCGATCGCCCGCGCGATGGTCTCGTCGCCCGCCCAGGCGTCGGGGCCGGCGAGCACGGTCGGGAGGAATCCGAGGAGCGCCTCGCTGATCTCCCAGCTGGCCGAGTTCCACAGGTAGGACGGGCTGTGGTCGACCGCGTAGTAGTTGATGTTGCCGCCGACCGTGAACATCGGGTCGTCGAAGCCCGTGGGGGTGGCCCATTCGAAGCCCATCCCCTCGTCGCACGACACGTCGACGATGAGGCTGCCCGGGCGGAACGCGGCGAGGTCGTCGGTCTTGAGATACAGCAGCGGGCGGTTGGGATCCTGCAGCGTGCAGTTCACGACGATGTCGCTCTCGGCGAGGAACGGCGCGAGCGGAACCCGGCCGTCGTCGGTGATCACTTCGCTCACATAGGGGCCGTCGTGATCGAACTGGATGATCTGGGTCGCGTGGATCGGGGCGGCGACCGAGGCCGCGGCCCGGTTCGTGAGAACGCGGATGTCGTGCACCCCGTGCGCGCGCAGCGCCGTCACGGCGCCTCGCGCGGTGGCGCCGAAGCCGATCACGACCGCGGTGAGCCGGCGCCCGTAGTCGCCGGTCGACCCGCACAGCTGCAGCGCGTGCAGCACCGAGCAGTAGCCCGCGATCTCGTTGTTCTTGTGGAAGACGTGCAGGCCGAACGTGCCGTCGCTCCCCCAGTGGTTCATGGCCTCGAACGCGATCGTCGTGAGCTGCTTGTCCAGCGCGAGCTGCGTCATGACCTCGTCCTGCACGAGGTGCGGCCAGCCCCACAGCACCTGGCCGTCGCGCATGTCGCGCAGATCGGCGTGCTGGGGCTTCGGCAGCAGCAGCACGTCGGACTGGGCGAAGAGATCGGCGCGGTCGCGCAGGCCGCCCACGAACGGGAGCAGGTCGTCATCGGAGACGCCGAAACGATGCCCGTAGCCGGTCTCGAGCAGAACGTGCGGGCGCAGCTCGTCGGGGATGCGCTCGAGATGCCCGGGATGCAGCGGCACCCGCCGTTCGTTCGGCTTGAGCGAAGCGCCGACGACGCCGAGGGTGAGCGGATGCTGAAGCGCCATGCGGCCTCTTCCCGTTGCGGGGGCCTGATCGACTCCGTCCTCCGACGGTATCAGGACACCTCGCGCGCGTTCGCGAGGACCTGGTCATTGCCGAGGTCGAGGCGGTGGGCCACGGCCCTCGGGAATGACCGGGCCCTCGCGAACGCGCAGGCCCGCGGGCTACTCGCCGGCCAGACCGCCGAGCAGGTGGCCGAACGAGCGGCCCTCGCCGAGGTAGTTGGCCGGATCGAACGGGTCCGACGACACGGCCGGCGTGCGACGGGCGACGGCCTCGGCCAGCTCACGCGCTCCGCGGTCGACGCGCGCGCCGAGGGGCGCGACGCCGTCGGCCTGTGTGCCCCAGTCGCTGGACGCGGCGAACACTCCTGTCGAGACGGGCTCGGCGTGGAGGTACGTGAACAGCGGCCTGATCGCGTAATCGATCGCGAGCGAATGACGCGCGGTTCCGGCGTTGGCTCCCAGCAGCACGGGCTTGCCGGTGAGCGCATCGGGGTCGAGCACGTCGATGAACGACTTGAACAGCCCCGAGTAGCTCGTCGAGAAGATCGGCGTCACCGCGATGATCGCGTCGGCCGACACGACGGTGTTGATCATCGACTCCAGGGCGGGCGGGGCGAACCCCGTCAGCAGGTTGTCGACGACCTCGTGCGCATGGTCGCGCAGCTCGAACGTGTCGAAGACGGCCTCGATGTCGCGCTCGGCGAGGGCGGATGCCGTCGCCACCGCGAGCCGGTCGGCGAGCATGCGCGTCGACGACGGGTTCGAGAGCCCCGCCGAGATCACGGCGATGCGACGAGAGGCGGAGGTCATCGTGACGCCCCCGGACCGAACGACGCGCCGGCCTTCGCCGGGGCGTCCCGGTACGGGCTCGCACCGACGAGGTTGTCGCCGCGGTTCGCCCCCGGCACCGCCTGGCGCGGCGCCTCGTCGCCGAACGCCGCCGCGACGCGCTGGGCGTGCGTCGGGGCATCCGGAACCTCTGCCGGACGGTTCTTCTGCAGCTCGCGCCGCAGGACCGGGACCACCTCGCCGCCGAGGATGTCGAGCTGCTCGAGCACGGTCTTCAGCGGGAGTCCGGCGTGATCCATGAGGAACAGCTGGCGCTGGTAATCGCCGTAGAGCTCGCGCATACCTGCGTAACGGTCGATGACCTGCTGCGGCGAGCCGACGGTGAGCGGCGTCATCTGGCTGAAGTCCTCGAGACTCGGGCCGTGGCCGTAGACGGGCGCGTTGTCGAAGTAGGGACGGAACTGCTTCACGGCATCCTGCGAGTTCGCGGCCAGGAACACCTGTCCACCCAGTCCCACGATCGCCTGCTCGGGCGTGCCGTGACCGTAGTGCGCGTAGCGCTGGCGGTACAGCGTGATGAGGCGCTGGTAGTGCTCAGCGGGCCAGAAGATGTTGTTCGCGAAGAACCCGTCGCCGTAGTAGGCCGCCTGCTCGGCGATCTCGGGTGTGCGGATCGAACCGTGCCATACGAACGGCGCGACGCCGTCGAGGGGACGAGGGGTCGAGGTGAAGCCCTGCAGCGGTGTGCGGAACTTGCCCTCCCAGTCCACGACATCCTCGCGCCACAGGCGATGCAGGAGGTTGTAGCTCTCGATCGCGAGCGGCAGACCCTGACGGATGTCCTTGCCGAACCAGGGGTAGACGGGACCGGTGTTGCCGCGACCGAGTGTGAGGTCGACGCGACCGCCGGCGAGGTGCTGCAGCATCGCGTAGTCCTCGGCGATCTTCACCGGGTCGTTCGTGGTGATGAGCGTGGTCGCCGTCGAGAGGATGAGCCTCTCGGTCTGGGCGGCGATGTAGGCGAGCGTCGTGGTCGGGCTCGACGACCAGAACGGCGGGTTGTGGTGCTCGCCGAGGGCGTAGACGTCGAGCCCCACCTCTTCGGCGTGCTTGGCGATCGTGACGGCCGCCTGGATCTTCTCGGCCTCGCTGGGCGTGCGGCCGGTCGTGGGGTCTTCGGTGATGTCGCTCACCGAGAAGATGCCGAACTGCATCCCCTGCCACGGTGTGGTGTCGTTCACGATGTCTCCGCTCTTCGCCCGCGGGTTCTCCGCCGGGCGGTTCTATGCAATTGAATGTATCTCGTGCAACGCGGTCACGCAGAATCTATTCCCTGATCGACCCCAGGATAAGGTGGCAACGCCTCATGACCGATTCAGCGAGCGCGGCCGGGGCCGCGTCACCCGGCTCCCCCACGACGGGATCGATCGGCGCGCCGCGCGCGAAGCGCCGCGTGCCGTTCTGGGACAACGCCCGCTTCGCGTGCATCGTGCTCGTGGTCCTCGGTCACGCCGTGCAACGACTCACCTACGATTCCGACATCGCGCTCGGGCTGTACCTGCTCGTCTACGCCTTCCACATGCCGGCGTTCGCGATCATCTCGGGGTACTTCTCCAAGTCCGACTCCCCCAGTCGCAGGCAGATGGCGCGGGTGGTGACCGACATCCTCGTGCCCTACGTGATCTTCGAGGCGCTGTGGACCCTGACGAAGTTCCTCGTCGAGGGTCAGGCCAATCCCAACCTCACCCAGCCGTCGTGGACGCTGTGGTTCCTGCTCGCGTTGGGGACCTTCCGGCTCGTGCTCCCCTATCTTGCACTGCTGCGGTGGCCGCTGCTGTGGACCGTCGTGATCTCGATCGGCGCCGGATACCTGCCGAACATCGACTCGACCCTCTCGCTGTCGCGCACCCTCGGCCTGCTCCCCTTCTTCGCCCTGGGCTGGTGGCTCAACGAGCACGACATCGTCGCCCGCTTCGATCTCCTGCGTCGCCGGTGGTGGTCGGTGGCGGCATCCGTCCTCGCCTTCGCGGTCGCGGGCTTCATCGCCTGGTTCTTCGTGGACGGCTGGCGCGAGATGGATCTGCGCGCATGGCTGTTCTACGACGAGAACTATTCGTCCATCGGCGGCACCGAGTGGTGGGCGGGCGGCGTGCGTCTGGCCCTGATGGCGGTCGCGCTCGTGCTCTGCGCGGCGTTCTTCGCCGTGCTGCCCCGCGGGCGCCACTTCTGGACGCACTTCGGGCAGTACACGATGTACGTCTACCTGCTGCACTCGTTCGTGCTGTACCCGTTCCGCGAGAACGGTCTGCTGCGCAACGCCGAGCCGACCTGGCTGTGGCTTCCGATCGTCATCGTCGCCTCGGTGCTCATCGCCCTGGGACTCGCGACGAAGCCGGTGCGCCGCGTCTTCCGGCCGCTGGTGGAGCCGAGGCCGGCATGGCTCTTCGCCGATCCGACACTCGCGGGCCGCGAAGGTCGCCGCAGCGACCCGACCGGGTCGCGTCGTCCGCGCGAAGAGGAGCGGATCCGCGCTCCGCGGCCCGACCCTCGCCAGAACGGCTGACCCCGTCCACCGGGGGCCCGCTCACACGACGCGGTCGCCGACGGTCTCGCGCTCCCTGCCGGTGAGCCACGGGTCCGGCGTCCACACGAGCACCGCCCAGACGACGGCCGCGCACACGGCATAGCCGACGAGCGCGAGCACCCACGTCAGGACGGGCACGCCGACCTCCCCCCACGACGCCGGGAGCGGGAGGAGGATGACCGCCGTCGTGAATGCGGCGAATGCGAACAGCACGGTCCACAGGCCCGGAGCGACCCGCCACAGGTCTCCTCCGATCTGTCCGCGCAGCGGAAGGAGCACGATCACGAGGGCGAAGAGCGCACCGACGGTGAGCCCGCCGAAGAGCTCGACGGCGAACAGACCGAGGAACCCTGCGCCGTCGAGTCCGAGCGAGACGAGCCCGCTGTAGGCGAGCCAGGATCCGATGCCGAGCACGACGAGCCACGCCGTCTCCGCCAGGGCCCTGTCCCTCGTGAGCCCCGCGACCGCTCCGTGCACGACGAGCAGCGACAGCACGAGCCCGAACACGAATCCCGGCTCGAATCCGGCCAATCGGCTGACGAGCGCCGACACCAGAACCACGAGCAGCGAACCTGCGCGGAGTTCCAGCCTCGCGCGCGCGCCGCGTCGGGCGAGCCATCCCGCGACCAGCGCGAGGCCGGCGACGTTCTCGATCAGAAGCGCGGCCAGGAGGGTGAGCACGAGACGCAGCGACCCCTCGTTGACACCGAAGCGCGGGTCCACGAGAGCCGCCAGCAGGCTCGCGGCGAGAAGGCCGGCGCCGATCACGACCTGTCGGGGCACGGTCCGCAGCGACCGGGACGCCCCCGCGAACAGGCGCGTGACCGGCCTCGTCGAACGACGGGCGAAGATCTGCCACGAGGAGAACCGCGCGTTGAGCGCATTGTCGATGAATCGCCCCGGGATGCCGACCAAGGCGGTGAGCACGAGGGCGAGCGCCGCGCAGCTGCCGAGGGCCGCGAGACCGAAGCCGGTCTCGGACACGGTCCGGAGCCCGCGCAGCACGGAGGGCGTATCCACCCCGAACACGTCGCCGCCGTCATCGTCCGCCCGCGCCGGATCGACGGGCGACGATTCCGGCTCGGCAGCCTCGACCGGTTCCTCCACGGACGACGCGAGGACGAGTCCTTCCACCTCCTCGGCGAACGCATCGGCCCACGAGGCGGTGCCGACGGAGCCCGGGCGCGCCTCGGCGTCGGCGTCGACGACGAAGAAGGCGAAGCCGTCCGTCTCGTGGACCCGCCAGGACGGATGGACGAAGGCCGACAGCGGGACGTCCGAGCGCCCCAGCGACCGGTACACCGTCGAACCGTCGGAGCCGACCTCGGCCGCGAAGGTCCCCGCTCCGACGAGGCCGGTCGCGTAGGAGGCGAACTGCTCGGCGGTGACCGGCGCGAAGCCGTACGCGACGTACTGCGCCCGCTCGGCCCCCGGGACGTACCACCAGCACTGCACGCCGCCGGAGGGGAACGTGGAGGCGGGATTCCCGGTCTCGACGTAACCCGACGCCGCGAGGTCCGTCGCGCGCTCGGGTGAGATCATCTCGTCGCAGGTCGGTGCGGCATCGGCGGCCGCAGCCGACGACCTCTCCGCGCCCGCGGCGAGAGCGGGCGCCCCGCCTACGAGCAGCCAGACCGCTGCCAGCGCGATGGCCGCCCACCGGGCCGCGAGCAGCCGTGGAGTCCCCATGGCATGACCATAGCGAGCGAAGCGGATGCTCGGGCGACCGGTCCGTGACGAGTGCCGGCATGGAGCCGGTAACCGATTGAAACAATCGAGCGGATGCCGGCGGCGGCGCCTAGCCTCGTGGGATGGCCGACTTGAACCTGCCCGTCCTGGACCTCTCGGAGCTCGACAACGGGCCCGAGGCCGCCGCGCGCTTCCGCGACGACCTCCGCGCCGCGACGCACGAGGTGGGTTTCTTCTACCTCACGGGAACGGGCATCCCGCGTGAGCTCGAATCGCGCCTGCACCAGGCGGCGATCGACTTCTTCGCCCTCCCCGAGGCCGACAAGCTCGCCATCGAGAACGTCAAGAGCCCGCACTTCCGCGGCTACACGCGCGTCGGCGGCGAGCGCACCCAGGGCAAGGTCGACTGGCGGGAGCAGATCGACATCGGCCCGGAGCGCGATGCGGTCGACGACCCCGAGGCCCCCGACTTCTCGCGACTCACCGGCCCGAACCTGTGGCCCGACGCCCAGCCTGAGCTCCGTGAGGTCACAGACGAGTGGCAGGACCACCTGATCGGCATCTCGCGCCGACTGCTCCGGGCCTGGGCGCTCGCCCTCGGTGCCGATGAGGGCTACTTCGACCAGCACTTCGGCGAGCCCTCGACGCTGCTGAAGATCGTGAAGTATCCGGGCAAGAGCGACCCCACCCCGCAGCAGGGGGTCGGCGCGCACAAGGACTCCGGCGTTCTCACGCTGCTGTGGGTCGAACCCGGCAAGGGCGGGCTCCAGGTGCAGCGCGACGGCGAATGGGTCGATGCCCCCACCGTCCCGGGCGCGTTCGTCGTCAACATCGGCGAGATGCTCGAGTACGCGACCCAGGGATATCTGATCGCGACCAACCACAGGGTCATCTCGCCGAAGGCGCCCGACCATCGCATCTCGGTGCCGTTCTTCTTCAACCCCGCTCTCGACGCCCGGCTCCCGCTCATCGAGCTGCCGGATGAGCTCGCCGCCGAGGCTCGCGGCGTCACGCAGGACCCGACGAACCCGATCCACTCGCTCTTCGGCGAGAACGCCCTCAAGTCGCGTCTGCGCGCCCACCCCGACGTGGCCGCGATCCATCACGCCGATCTGGTGGCAGCCCGCGCGAGCTCGTAGCCGCGCATCACCGCCGAGGCAGGGGTCCTCGTCGAGACCGGGGCGCACACGACTCGGTCTCGGCGAGGGCCCCTGCTTGGCGCACGGTCGCGCGCGGCATCCGGGAACGACGAAGGCCTCCCCACACCGTGGGGAGGCCTTCGGAAGAAGCGATTGAACGCGGTGTGCTCAGCGACGCAGGCCGAGGCGCTCGATGAGCGAACGGTAGCGGTTGATGTCGACGTCCTGGAGGTAACCCAGGAGGCGACGACGCTGACCGACCATCAGGAACAGGCCACGACGCGAGTGGTGGTCGTGCTTGTGCTCCTTCAGGTGCTCGGTGAGGTCCTTGATGCGCTGTGTCAGCATCGCAACCTGCACCTCGGGGGATCCGGTGTCACCGGGGTGCGTTGCGTACTCTTCGATGATCGCCTTCTTGGCTTCGAATTCGAGTGGCATAGATGGGATCCCCTTCCTGGTCATTGCGCGGCGCCCGGCACCTGTTGTGCGAGCTCTCTTTATCCGCGGCCGATCAAACGGCAACCTCCAGAGTCTACCAGCCGTCGGCGGATGCGGGAATCACGGTCGCACCGCGCACTCCCGGCCACTCTTCGGCGGATTTCGGACGCGGCTTCCGCTGCCCCCGCTCGGTGTCGCCGCCCGGGGCTAGTGTCGGCAGGTGACATCAGCTCCCCCCTCCGCAGACCGCGCCACCGGATCGAACACGTCGATCGCGGTGCAGTTCGTGCTGTGCGGCGTCGTGTGGGGATCCAGCTTCCTGTTCATGAAGGTCGCCCTGACGGGCATCTCGCCCGCACAGGTCGCCTGGTCGCGCCTCATCCTCGGCGGCCTCACGCTCGCGCTCTTCGTCGCGCTGCGCCGCGATCCGCTCCCCCGTCGCCCCATGATCTGGGTGCACATGACCGTGCTGGCGATCTCATTCTGCGTGGTGCCGTTCCTGCTGTTCTCGTGGGCGCAGCAGCACGTGACGAGCGGGCTCGCCAGCATCTACAACGCCACCACGCCCATCATGACGGCGGTCATGGCGTGGGCGGTGTTCCGCGTCGAGAAGCTCAAGCCGGTGCAGATCGCCGGCATCCTCGTCGGCATCGGCGGGGTCATGGTGATCATCGCACCGTGGCAGGGCCTCGACTTCGATCAGAGCCTCGTCGCGCAGTTCGCGATCCTCGGCGCGACGGCCTGCTACGGCTTCAGCCTCGCCTACATGCGCCGGTTCGTCTCGGCGTCAGGCATGAGCGCCCTGGTGTTCTCGTTCCTCAACATCGGCATCGCCGCCGTCATCATGGCGGTGCTCACGCCGGTGCTCGTGCTCACGCCGGTGACGCTCGATCTGTGGATCGTCGGCAGCGTCGTGCTGCTCGGGTGCCTGGGCACCGGCATCGCCTACATCTGGAACCAGAACACGCTCCGCGCGTGGGGCCCGACGCGGGCATCCACCGTCACGTACATCACCCCGGTCGTGGGAGTCGCCCTCGGCATCCTGATCCTCGGCGAGGCCCTGCACTGGAACGAGCCTGTCGGCGCGCTGATCGTCTTCGCCGGCATCCTGCTCGCGCAGGATCGCCTGCGGATCGGTCGCCGGCGGGACGACGAAGGGGCGGATGCCGCAGCACCCGCCCCCTCGAAGAGATTCACGCCTGGTGGGCGCCCTGCAGGTCGAGCGTGATCGTGACGTCCTTGCCGACGAGCACGCCACCGGACTCGAGGGCGGCGTTCCACGTGAGGCCGAAGTCTTCGCGGTTGATGACCGTCTTGGCCGTCGCGCCCGCCTTGTAGTTGCCCCACGGGTCCGAGCCGAAGCCGCCGAAGTCGACCTCGAAGGTGACGGGCTTGGTGATGTCGCGGATCGTGAGGTCGCCGTCGACGAGGAAGTCGCCGTCTTCGACGCGCACACCGGTCGAGGCGAACTCGATCGTCGGGTAGGTCTCGACGTCGAAGAAGTCGGCGGAGCGGAGGTGCTGGTCGCGACCCTCGTCCTTGGTCGAGAGCGACGCGGCGTCGACCGACGCGGTGAGGCTGGCCTCGAGCGGGTTCTCGGGGGCGGTGAGCGTGGCGCTCTTGATGCCGAAGCCGCCACGGACCTTCGAGATCATCATGTGGCGGACGCTGAAGGCGACCTCGCTGTGCGACGGGTCCAGGACCCAGGTGCCGGCCTTGTAGCCGGGGATGTCGAGGGTGTTCGTGCTCATGTGTGACTTCTTTCGTGAAAGGGGTGCCGGCAGCGCGGCTCCCTCACCCCAACGTACGGGTTCGAGATTTCTATTCCCATGAATGAAAAAGAAATCTCCGGGAAACACGAGGGGCGGATGCCGCGGCACCCGCCCCTCGCGGATCGAGGTCTGTCAGCCGACCTTGATGAGGTCGATGATGAAGATGAGGGTCTTCCCGCCGAGGAAGTGCCCGCCCGCCGGGCCGTAGGCCAGGTGCGGGGGGATGACGAGCTCGCGGCGTCCGCCGACCTTCATGCCGGGGATGCCGTCCTGCCAGCCCTGGATGAGGCCGCGGAGCGGGAACTGGATGCTCTCGCCACGACCCCAGGAGGAGTCGAACTCTTCGCCGGACTCATACTCGACACCGGCGTAGTGGACGGTGACGGTGTCGCCGGGCTTGGCCTCGTCGCCGTCGCCGACGATGAGGTCGCGGACGACGAGGTCGGTCGGAGCGGGGCCCGCGGGGGCGTCGAACTCGGGCTTGGTGCGGTCGTTGGTCATGCATCCATCCAACCCGACGCGACGGAGAGGGTCAAACGGGAGCGCGTGTCTCCTGCGCCGGAAAGAACTCAGCGCCCGCTGTCGCGGCGATGCCTGCGAACAACCGAGCGCTGAGTTTGTCTGCCATCAGCATGACCAGGAGCACCCGTCGCTGTCAAGGGGCCGCGGCCTACGGCGCGAACAGGGCGGTGCGTGCAGCCGCGGTGCGAGTCAGCAGCAGCTTCTCGTCATCGGCGGCGTGGGGGTCTCGTCCCGTGATCGCCCGCTGCCGCGCGGCCGCCAGTGCCGTGGCATCCGTGATGAAGCCCTTCATGGTGTCCCGGCGATCGCCTCGCAGCGTGCCCGCCCACGCGAGCGCCGCCTTGCGTCCGGCGGGCGTGGCGAGCATGTCGGCCTCCTGGGCCGTGAACCAGCCCGCGTCAGCGTAGTCGCCCAGGCGCGCACGCGTCAGCCGCGCCTCTTCGCGTCGGAGCGCCAGCACCCCGAGGATGAACACCGCGAACAGCGGCACCTGCAGGGTCCAGTACAGCGCGAAGAAGTCCCCGAGCACCGCCGACCCGTTCCACAGGGCGTGCAGAGCGACGGCTCCGGTGAGACCCACGAGCCAGGGGCCGAAGGCCGCACCCGCCGACGCCCCTCGCCGGGCGGCCAGTCCCAGCGCGAAGCCCGTGACGCTCGTGAACATGACGTGGGCGAACGGCGAGAGGATGCCGCGCACGAAGAACGTGACCGATGTGTCGGCGGCGCCGCCCTCGATGAAGCTGATCGCGAAGTACTGGATGTTCTCGGTGAACGCGAACCCCGCGCCGATCAGCGCGCCGTACACGACGCCGTCGACCGGCCCGTCGAATGCCCGGCGCGCAGAGACGAAGAGGAGGAAGACGCCGAGACCCTTGGCGACCTCTTCGACGACGGGCGCCTGGATGACGCCCGAGACGAAGCTCGAATCGAACAGCGAGTCCGCCCCGAAGGCGACCGACAGGGCGAGGTCGACTCCGAGCGCTATGCCGACCGCGGCGACCGCACCCCAGGCGACGGCGAAGATCACGAGTCCGCGCGGCTCGGGTTCCCAGCGGTCGACGAGGCGCACCGCCACCAGAACGGCGGCCAGCGGCACGAGGGCGAGCACCATGCCCACCAGCGACGCGACCGGCCCGATGGCGTTGAGGAAGTAGGCCACGAGTCCGATGAGGACGACCACGAGGATGCCGACGGCCCAGATCGGCGCCGAGCGACCCTTGCGCGCCGGCACGGGCACCTCGGCCGGAATCGTGCCGACGGCCGGGATCGCCGACGGCGCGCCGGCCGGAGGCTGTGCCAGCGGCGAGGGGAAGGCGGGCGGCGTCAACGACGGGCGGGGCCGCCCGGCGTCGGGATCCATCGTCATGCCGACAGCATATGGCCGCCTGCGGCGCATGCATCGCCCGGTAGTTTGGTGGGATGCGCTTCGCCCATGTGATCCCGAACGGGTCGTCCGACCCCCGCCTGGTGGTGGTCGAGGGTGAGCATGCGATCATCGTCGCCGACCTCTTCGACGGAGCCCCGCGCGTGCTGGAGGAGCTGATCGCCGGCGGCGACGAGCTTCTCGCGCGCGTGCGCGATGCAGCCGCCGACGCCGAGGCGCGGCATCCGCTGTCGGGGATGCCCTTCGCCTCGGCGGTCCTCGCTCCCCCGGTGATCCTCGCGATCGGCCTCAACTACGCCGCGCACTCGAGCGAACTCGGCCTGAAGACGGATTCGACCCCCACGGTGTTCGTCCTGTGGCCGAACTCGCTGTCGGCCCACGACGCCACCACCACGTGGCCGCGGTCGCTGAGCGAGTCGGTGGACTACGAGTCCGAGCTCGGCGTGATCATCGGGCGGCCCGCCAAGGATGTCCCGCCCGACGAGGCGCTCGCGCATGTGTGGGGCTACACGGTCGTCAACGACATCACCGCCCGCGACATCCAGTACTCCGAGGCGCAGTGGTCGCGGTGCAAGTCGTTCGACGGCTTCACCCCCACCGGCCCGTTCGTGGTGACCGCCGACGAGGTGCCCGATCCCCAGGACCTGCACATCTGGACGGTCCTCGACGGGCGCGTCCTGCAGGACGCCTCGACCGGCCAGATGGTGCGTCCGGTCGCCACGCTCATCTCGCACCTGTCGAAGTCGGCGACGCTGCTCCCGGGCACTCTGATCTCGACCGGCAGCCCCGGGGGCGCCGGATACAGCCGAGACCCGCAGGTGTTCCTGCGCGACCGCTCGACCGTGACCGTCGGGATCGACGGCATCGGAGAGCTGACGACGCACTGCCGCATCACCGACTGAGCTCGCTTCGCCGTCGTGTCGGACGCGTCAGGAACGACGAAGGGCGGCCCGCCGAAGCGGACCGCCCTTCAGACGGTGATCACTCGCAGGTGATCGTGCCGCCGTCGGTGAGCTCGTACACGCCCGGGGGCATGCCCTCGCACAGCAGGTCGGTGCCCGACGCCGCCAGCGTCGCGAAGAGCACGATCGCGATGATCGCGCCGATGATCTGAAGGACGATGAAGATCCATCCGAGGATGATGGCGATCTTGGCAGGCGTGTTCGGGATGCCCGCCTTCTTGCTCTGCGAGCGCGCGACGTAGCCGAGCACCAGGCCGAGGATCGAGATGAAGAACACCGCGATGAGCGCGACGATGCCCATCGTCTTGCCGGGCTCACCGGCTGCGGGCGATCCGTATTCCGCCGGCGGAGCCGAGGAGTAGGCCGGTGCCGCGGGCGGCGGTGCGTCGTACGCGGGCGCGGCCGGCGGCGTGGCGCCGACCGGCTCGGACGGCGGCGGCGTGGCGCCCGGAGGCGTGTTCGGATCGGTCATGAAGAGTCCCCCTCTGTGGAATGGTGTCGACGCGCGAATGCCGACGTCGTGCGGTGTCGACGATGCGCGTCGTCGACCAGCGTACCGATGCGGCGCACGGCGGCCCGGATCCGGCGGCCCGGCGCGGCGGCATCCGTCCCTCTGCGCGCCTCGAGCGACGCGAGAGCCTCAGCGCTCGTCGATGGAGATGACGTCTTCGGCAGCCTGCTGGACGGGGATCGCCGCGGTGACGGCCTCGAGGCCCGACAGGCGCGCGGGCGACAGCTGCTTCGCCACCTCGTCGGCAGACATCAGCCCGGCCTCCACGACCAGATCGGCGACGTTCCGACCGGTGAGCAGGGCGGCCTTCGCCAGCGCCGCCGACGCCGCGTACCCGATGAACGGAGTGAGCGCCGTCACGACGCCGACCGAGGATCCGACCATCGCGCCGAGGCGCTCACGGTTGGCGGTGATGCCGTCGACGCAGTTCACGCGCAGCGTCCGCATCCCCCGCCGCATCCACGTGATCGACTGGAAGATCGAATGCGCGATCACCGGCTCGAAGGCGTTGAGCTGCAGCTGCCCGCCCTCGACCGCCATCGTCACCGTCATGTCGGCCCCGACCACGGCGAACGCGACCTGGTTCACGACCTCGGGGATGACGGGGTTGACCTTGCCGGGCATGATGCTGGACCCCGCCTGGCGCGCCGGCAGGTTGATCTCGCCGAAGCCCGCCTGCGGCCCGGATGACAGCAGCCGCAGATCGTTGCAGATCTTGGAGAGTTTGATCGCGTTGCGCTTGAGGGACGACGAGAACGACATGAACGCCCCGGTGTCGCTCGTGGACTCGACGAGGTCGGTGGCGAGCTCGAGATCGAGTCCCGAGATCTCGCGCAGGTGGTGCAGCACCGCCTGGCTGTACCCGGCATGCGCCGTGATGCCGGTGCCGATCGCCGTCGCGCCCATGTTGATCTCGCACAGGAGGAACGCGTTCTCCTTCAGGCGGCTGTAGTCCTCACCGAGAGTCGTGGCGAAACCGTGGAACTCCTGCCCGAGAGTCATGGGCACCGCATCCTGCAGCTGCGTCCTGCCGACTTTCAGGATGTCGTGGAACTCGACCGCCTTCGCGAGGAACGACCGGCGCAGCAGGTCGAGTTCGTCCAGGAGCGTGCGCAGATCGAGCCCGAGGCCCACCTTCACCGAGGTCGGGTACACGTCGTTGGTCGATTGGCTGCGGTTCGTGTGGTCTATGGGCGACAGGAACGCGTAGTCGCCCTTCTCTCGGCCGGCGAGCTCGAGCGCGATGTTGGTGATGACCTCGTTCGCGTTCATGTTCGTGGATGTGCCGGCACCGCCCTGGATGACCCCCACGACGAACTGATCGTGGAACTGCCCGTCGATGACGAGCTGAGCCGCCCGGTCGATCAGATCGGCCTTGTCGTGCTCGAGGTCGCCGATGTCGCGGTTCGCGCGAGCCGACGCCTGCTTCACCATCGCGAGCGCGACCACGAGGTCTTTGTAGACCGAGATCGGCCGCATCGAGATCGGGAAGTTCTCCAGCGCGCGGGCGGTGTGGATGCCCCAATAGGCGTCGGCCGGGATCTCGAGGGAGCCGAGCGAATCGGTCTCGGTGCGCGTGCGCGGTGCCTCGTCAACAGTCATGAATGCGTCCTCGTGGGTCACGTCGTCGTGGAAAGGGGTGCCTCCGAGGCTACTCGCGAGCAGGTCTGCGCCGCGTGTACGGCACGGACAGCGAGTCGCACGCCGGTGTACGCCGAGGCGAGGATCAGGCGACCGACTTGCGGGAGAAGAGCTCGAGGCGCTCCTCGGGTGTGCGCGCGGCCATCTCGGCGACCCACTCGGGCGAGAAGTAATCGCCCGTCGGAGCCTCGACCACCGGCACCACCGAATGGGTGACCGTGTCGTCGTAGACGTGCACGAGATGGAACGACTGCGCGGCATCCATTCCGTTCACGGACGCCGCCGGACGCGTCAGGTTCATCGTGTAGCACGTGGCCGAGGCGACGCTGACGGGGACGCCCGCGAAGGTGCCGCTCGTGGAGTAGTGCAGATGCCCGGCCAGGATCGCGCGCACGTCCGTGCCGGCGATGACGTCGGCCAAGCGCCCCTGGTCGCGCAGTTCGAGGATGTCGAACAGCGGCACGTGCGACGGGAGCGGGGGGTGGTGCAGCGCCAGGATCGTGCCCAGCGGAGCAGGCTGAGCCAGGATGCCGCCCAGCCAGCGCAGCTGCTCCTCGTCGAGGTCGCCGTGATGCCACCCCGGGACGGTGGAGTCCAACGCGATGACACGCAGTCCGTCGAGATCCCACACCCCCGTGACCGGGTCTTCGGTCGGCGGCGCATCCAGCAGCGCCTGCCGCATCGCCGGGCGCTCGTCGTGGTTGCCGGCGACCCACACGATCGGCGCCCCGAGCCTCTCGGCGACCGGCTCGACGGCGGCGCGCAGCGCGCGGTAGGCATCGGCTTCGCCGAGGTCGGTGAGGTCGCCGGTGAACACGATCGCGTCGGGCCGCAGCTGCATGCGCTCGACGGCTTCGAGCGTGCGCTGCAGGTTGGCTGCCGTGTCGATGCGTCCGTTGAGGGGCGGGTTTCCGGCCAGCAGGTGCGTGTCGCTCAGGTGCAGCAGCGTTCGGCGTGCGGATCGATACTGACCGAATTGCACGGATGCCGCCGCGCCCGCGGCGCGGACGTCGTCATCGGGTGCGGGCGTCGGAACCATGTCGACCACCCTACGACCGGGCACCGACCTCACCGGGTCGAGGGGAGACTCAGTGGTTGAACAGGATCAGCAGAAGCCCGGTGAGCACGGCGGCCGCGGCGACCGCGAAGCATCCGTACGCCCCGGCGAGGGCGAGCGACTTCTGGCCGTCCGTCAGCGGACTCTTCTTGGCCGCCTTTGCCGCGGCCTTCTCGGCCCGTCGGGCCTCCTTCTCGGTGATCACCGTGATGGCATCGGTGAACTCCGCCGGCGCGACCACTGGGGCGCGCCCTGCACGCACCAGCATCCGCAGACCCAGAGCGTAGAACGTCACGATCGTGACGGCGCCGACGAGAGCAGCGGCGAAGACCTGCACGAAGGCGAGCCAGTTGATGACGATCATCGGCCCTGCTCCTTGTCGGACGAGCGCGCGCGCTGACGGCGGGTGGGCGGCGGCTTGCGGGTGACCTTCACGGCTGCGCCCGAATCGGCGACCTCGCTCATCGCGTTGTTCGCCGTCACCGCGTCACGGCGCGAGCGACGGAACAGCGCGAAGATGATCACGACCGCGATGACCGCGTCGATCAGCACGCCCCAGGTGCCGAGCCACACGACGATCAGCGCCGCTGCTCCGCCCACGAGGCCCGAGGCCGGCAGCGTCAGCAGCCAGCCCACCATGATGCGGCCCACGGTGCGCCACCGCACGGTCGAGCCCCGTCGGCCCAGCCCCGAGCCGATCACCGAACCCGAGGCGACCTGCGTGGTCGACAGGGCGAAGCCCAGCGCGCTCGAGGCGAGGATCGTCGACGCCGTCGACGCCTCGGCGGCGAACCCCTGCGCGGGCTTGACGTCGGTGAGCCCCTTGCCGAGAGTCCGGATGATGCGCCACCCGCCCATGTACGTGCCGAGGGCGATCGTCACCGCGCACGCCACGATGACCCACAGCTGCGGGTCGGCGTTCGCCGAGGACTGCCACCCCACCGTGATGAGCGCGAGCGTGATGATGCCCATCGTCTTCTGCGCGTCGTTGGTGCCGTGCGCGAGCGCCACGAGCGAGGACGTGAAGATCTGACCCCAGCGGAACCCGTCGCGCCCGTCGGGCTTGGTGTCGTAGCGGCGTGTGATCGCGTAGGCGATCTTGGTCACGGTGAACGCGATGATGCAGGCGGTCACCGGCGCGATGACCGCGGGCAGGATCACCTTGCTCAGCACGACGCCGAAGTCGATCGCCGCGGCGCTCACGCCGACGAGCGTCGCCCCGATCAACCCCCCGAACAGCGCGTGCGACGACGACGACGGGAGTCCGAGCAGCCACGTGAGCATGTTCCACGTGATCGCACCGATGAGACCGGCGAAGATGATCGCCGGGAACACGGATGCCGAGATCTCGTCTTCTCGGATCATGCCGCCCGAGATGGTCTTGGCGACCTCGGTGGACAGGAACGCGCCCACGAGATTGAGGACGGCAGCCAGAAGCACCGCCGTGCGGGGCTTCAGGGCGCCCGTCGCGATGGGAGTCGCCATCGCGTTCGCGGTGTCGTGGAAGCCGTTCGTGAAGTCGAAGAACAGCGCCAGTGCGATGACCAGCACGATGATCAGGGTTGCGGCTTCCACCGTTCGCTTTCCGTCAGGAGTGCAGGAAATGTGGTGCCGACGTGATCGGCGTGACGAACGAAGAGTTCACCGGGAGTTCAGCAACCGGCAACCGGCCAGAAAGAATCCTTACACCGCCCCCGCCCGCGGTCAACTCGGCGGGGTCCACGCGCAGGCGACTAGCGTTGAACCGTGACCGCCCACGACTCCGCATCCGCTCCGTCCGCCCCCGTCGCCGTCCCGCGCCCCGTCGTCAGGTCGCATCACGGCGATGACGTCGAAGACCGCTACGAGTGGCTCCGCTCCAAGGACGACGCCGACGTCATCGCGCACCTGGAGGCCGAGAACGCCTACACGCAGCAGCGCACCGAGCACCTCGCGGGGTTGCGCGAGCGCCTGTTCGGCGAGATCAAGGGCCGCACGCTCGAGACCGACCTCTCGGTGCCGACGCGGCGCGGCGCGTGGTGGTACTACGGCCGAACGCTCGAAGGCCAGCAGTACGGCATCCAGTGCCGCGCACCACTGGCATCACCCGAGGACTGGACCCCGCCCGTGCTCTCCCCCGAGGCGGCCGTTCCGGGCGAGCAGATCCTGCTCGACGGGAACGTCGAGGCCGAGGGTCACGAGTTCTTCTCGCTCGGCAGCTTCGAGATCTCGAACGACGGCACGCGCATGCTGTACGGCGTCGACGTCGAAGGCGACGAGCGGTACACGATCCGCGTCCGCGACCTGACCACCGGGGAGCAGCTGCCCGACGAGATCGAGGGCACCTTCGCCGGCGCCTCGTTCTCGCCTGACGGGCGGTTCATCGTCTACACGACGGTCGACGACGCATGGCGCCCCGATACCGTCTGGCTCCACGAGCTCGGCACCGCCGTCGACGCAGACGAGAAGCTGTTCCACGAGCCCGACGAGCGCTACTGGGTCGGGGCGGGGTTCACCCGCAGCGACCGCTACCTCGTGATCGGGCTCGGCTCGTCGATCACCTCAGAAGAATGGATGCTGGACGCCGACGACCTGCGTGGCGAGCCGCGCGTCGTCTGGCCGCGCGAAGAGGGTGTCGAGTACGACAGCGATCACGCCGTCGTCGACGGCGAGGACGTGCTGTTCATCCTGCACAACAAGGACGCCCTCGATTTCGAGCTCGTCCGCGTCGCGGCATCCGACCCCGCCGGTGAGCGCGCCGTCGTGGTGCCGCACCGTGCCGGTGAGCGCCTGCTCGGTCTGTCGACCTTCCGCGACTGGGCCGTGCTCGGCTATCGCCGCGGCGGCCTCCCCCGGCTCGGCCTGCTGGACTACGCGACGGACGAGGTCGACGAGATCGCCTTCGACGAGCCGCTGTACGCGGTCGGCGCGAGCGGCAACCCCGAGTGGGCGCCGCCGGTGCTGCGACTGGGCTACGGCTCGTTCGTGACCCCGGGCACCGTCATCGAGTACGACATCGCCACCGGCGAGCGCCATGTGCGCAAGCAGCAGCCCGTGCTGGGCGGCTACGACGCTGCGGACTATGCGCAGGCGAGGGTCTGGGCCACCGCGCAGGACGGCACGCAGATTCCGGTCTCCCTCGTCTGGAAGCGCTCGTTCGGCGAGGCCGGCACCGCCCCGCGGCCGCTGCACCTGTACGGCTACGGCTCGTACGAGCACTCGATCGAGCCCGGCTTCTCGGTGCCGCGCCTGTCGGAGCTGGACCGCGGCGTGATCTTCGCGGTCGCCCACGTGCGGGGCGGCGGCGAGATGGGCCGGCAGTGGTACGAGGACGGAAAGCTGCTCAGCAAGCGGAACACCTTCACCGACTTCGTCGACTGCGCACGGCATCTCGTCGAGCAGGGATACACCACCCCCGACCGCATGGTCGCCGAGGGTGGTTCGGCGGGCGGGCTGCTGATGGGCGCCGTGGCGAACCTCGCGCCCGAGCTGTTCGCGGGGATCGTCGCCGAGGTCCCGTTCGTCGACGCGCTGACGACGATCCTCGACCCTTCGCTGCCCCTGACCGTCATCGAATGGGACGAGTGGGGCGATCCCCTGCACAACGCCGACGTGTACGCGTACATGAAGTCGTACTCGCCGTACGAGAACGTGCGCGACGTCGAGTACCCGCGGATCCTCGCGGTGACCTCGCTCAACGACACCCGCGTGATGTACGTCGAACCGGCGAAGTGGGTCGCGCGCCTGCGCGAGGTCGGCGCCGACGCGCTGCTGAAGTGCGAGATGGTCGCGGGGCACGGAGGCGTCTCTGGTCGCTACAACTCCTGGCGCGAGCGCGCGTTCGAACTGGCCTGGATACTCGACGTTCTCGGCGTCGCGGACTGAGTTCCGGATGCCGGTGCCCCCGGCATCCGGCTTCCGTATTCGTCCCACGGGTCTCACGAATGGCTGCCGATGCGTGCACCATTCCGCAACCCGTGCGACCCGCGGCCCGCATGGGTCTCACGAATGGCGACCCGACGCGCCTGTGCGCCTCACTTCCTGAGACACGCCGCCGGTCGGACACGGGCCTCGCCTCCTCCCCAGGCCCGTGCCGAGGCGGGCATCATCATGTCGCGCTCCAACGGACCGCCCTGGGGCGCGGACACGTGGCGAAATGGACGGATGCCGCGACCATCACCCCTGCCGGACTCCTTGGGCGGCGCATTCCGCGTCGGCGCCGCACTGCACGCAGGGGTGACGCGATCACGTCTGCGCGCGAGCGACATCGCAACACCGACCCACGGCGTGCGCACCCGCATCGCGACGACATCCGCCGACGGGTGCGCGAGACCGCGCCGGCACTCCTTCCCGCGCAGTTCTTCAGCCACGAGACGGCCCTGATCCTGTTCGGATGCCCGATGCCACGCGCGCCGTACGCGCCGTCGCTCCACGTATCGGCCCACCGGCCCGCGTCCCAGCCGCGGCGCCGGGAATGGGTCGGTCACCGGCTCGGAGCGCTGACGCACAGTACGAGGCTCATCGAGGGCGTCAGGGTCGAAGCGCCCGCCCGCGCCTGGGTCCACGCCGGCGAGCTCTGGGAAGTCGACGATCTTGTCGCCGCCGCAGACTTCCTCCTGCATCGGCGCACCGGTCTCGTGACGATCGAGGATCTTCGCACAGCGGCGGCCGGGAGTTCAGGCTCGGTTCGCTCACGACTGCGCACGGCCGCCGATGCTGCACGCCGAGGGAGTGAGTCTTCCGAGGAGACCCGCCTGCGCCTGGCGATCCTTCGAGCGGCATTGCCCGAGCCGCTGCTCAACCACGAGCTCCGCTCCCCCGGCGGGACGCTCATCGCACGCCTGGACCTCGCGTATCCGCGATACCGGGTGGCCGTGGAGTACGACGGGCGTGTGCACGCAGAGCACGTCGCGCAGTTCCGCAGGGACGCCGATCGCTGGGACGCCATCCGTGCGGCGGGGTGGCAGCACGTCCGGATCCTCGCCCATCACCTGCGACCCGACCCGGGGGTCGCCGTCGACAAGGTGACGACCGCCCTGCTCGCGGGCGGATGGACACCGAGTCGTCGATGACGCCTCTGGGTCTCACGAACGGCGGCCCCCGCCGTGCGCGGACCGCACTTCGTGAGACCCGCCCTGTCGCCGGTCTCACCAGTGGCGGGTGCAGACCGAGTCACGTCGCCGATCGTGAGACCCGGCCCCGCGACCGGATGCCGGTGCCTGCGGCATCCGGCGAGAGCGAACGACTCAGCCGAACAGGGACTCAGCCGAACAGGGCGGCGGCCTCTTCGTATCGGTAGAGCGGAACCGTGTTCAGCTCGCCCAGGGCGTCGGCGAACGGCACCCGAACGATGTCGGTGCCCTTGAGCGAGACCATCTGGCCCCACGCCTCGTCGGCGATCGCGTCGGCGGCGTGCAGGCCGAGGCGCGTCGCGAGCACGCGGTCGAAGCCGGAGGGCGAGCCTCCGCGCTGGATGTGGCCGAGCACCGTCGCCCGTGTCTCGATGCCCGTGATGCGCTCGATCTCGGGGGCGAGGATTTCGCTGATCCCGCCCAGGCGCGGCCGGTTGAAGGCGTCGAGACCCTTGTCGCTGAAGGCCTCGTCCATGCCCTTGAGTTTGAAGCCCTCGGACACGACCACCAGCGGCGCGCGGCCGCGATCGTGCGCGCGGGTGACCTGATCGATGATGTCGTCGAGCGACAGCGGCACCTCGGGGATGCAGATGACGTGGGCGCCCGCCGCGATGCCGGCGTGCAGGGCGATCCAGCCGACATGGCGCCCCATGACCTCGGCGACCATGCAGCGCTGGTGCGAATCGCCGGTCGTGCGCAGGCGGTCCATCGCGTCGGTCGCGATGTTGACGGCCGTGTCGAAGCCGAAGGAGTAGTCGGTCGCGCGCAGGTCGTTGTCGATCGTCTTGGGGACCCCGACGACGTTGATGCCGTCGCCCGCGAGGCGGTTGGCGGCCGCGAGCGTGCCCTCGCCGCCGATCGCGATGATGCCGTCGATGCGGTGCCCGTAGAGGGTCTTGGCGATGTTCTCGGCGCCGCCGCGCGGACCCTCGTAGGGATTCGTGCGCGAGGTGCCGAGGATGGTGCCGCCGACCTTCGACAGACCCTTCACCTCGTGCCGGGTCAGCGGGAAGAAGTCGGCGTCGACGACGCCGCGCCATCCGTCGCGGATGCCGACGAACTCGATGTCGTAGTTCGTCGTGCCCTTGAGCACGACGCCGCGGATGACGGCGTTCAGCCCGGGGCAGTCGCCGCCGCTGGTGAGGATTCCGATCTTCATGCTGTGGTTCCTTGCTGTCGGGTGCTCGGACGGCGACGGTGCCGCTCCCGACCCTATCGCCGCGGAGCGCACCCCTGCCACACGCGGTCAGTCCCGCATCCACCGCCGCCCCGTCGCCGAGTCCTCGGCCCGCCACACCTGCGCGGCGCCGCCGCTGAGAGTCCTGTCGAACCAGAAGGTCTCATCCGGCGCCCAGCCCGCGAGGACGCTTGCACGCCCGTCGCCGACGTCGATCGCTCGCGTCGCGGCGGACAGGTATCCGGAAACGGTGACGTGCACGCCGTCGAACTCCTCGGCCACCGACGACCAATCCGGCTGCGTCCACTCGCCGTCGCGCCCCGTGGCGCGGAACCAGTCGTGCCGACGCGAGGCCGTCACATCGAGCGGATGCCGTCGGCACAGGTCCGCCCAGGCGTGTGGTCCGTCGACTTCGAAGACGTGGGCGGATGCCGCGAGCACCGGCGTCGCGACAGCGGAGGTCCATCCGGACGAGTCCTCGACGAACCACAGCCCGGCGGGACCGTCGCCTGCGAGGCTCCGGGTCGAGTGCACGAGGTCCGAAGGCGGCTTGGACCACCACTCTCCGGACCAGTCCCGCGGATCGGCCCGGTGCTCGGCGGCCAGGCGCGACTCGTCGGCGGCGACTGCATCGCGCCATCGCGTCAGCACCGCGCGCGGATCGTCCGGGGAACCCCCTTCTCCGTCCCACGACACGACCCACTGGTCGTCGTGCGGGACGCCGGTCGCCCACCACTGCGCGTGCGGTGACGCGCAGATGACGGCGGCGATGCGGGCGAGCGGAGCCCGCATCACCGATTCGGCCGCCAGCAGGTCACTGCCGCCCGGGGGCTGCCAGTACATCGCGTGGTCGACGGAGTCGGCCAGAGCGTCGCGCAGCGATGCCGTCGACGGGTCGGCGAGCGTGACCGCCTCGAGGACGGAGGCCGCTTCCTCGTCGGTCACGACGGGCGGTACGTAGGGCTGGGGCGGCGGATCGCCGACGCAGCTCAACGCCGAGGTGCCGTGGCCCTCGCGCCCGCGGATCGCCCACCCGAGCTGTGCGGACGACTCGGGGTCCGCACACGCGAACGCATACGCCAGGCAGAGCCCGCGCCCCCGCGGCCCCGCGAGCAGCACCGCCGGGTCGAGGGACATGCCCTCGACCCTAGCGGTGCAGCGACTACTCCCCGCCGAGCGCCTGATTCAGCAGATGCATCAGCGCCGAGAGCTGCACGGAGTCGCTGGACTGCGGGTCGACGGCCTCGCCGTCGAGCGCGCGCGCCGCGAGCCCCTGCTTCGAGTCGATGAGCTCGGCGATCTTCGTGTCGATCGTGTGCGCGGCGATGATGCGCCACGCGGTGACCGGCTCGTCCTGGCCGATGCGGTGCACGCGGTCGATCGCCTGCGTCTGCTCGGCCGCCGTCCACGACAGCTCGGCGAGCACGACGTTGGAGGACGCCTGCATGTTCACGCCGACACCGGCAGCGGTGAGCGAGCAGACCGCGATCCCGACCTCGGGGTCGTTGTTGAAGTCGTCGATGGCCTGCTGGCGCGCCGTGGTGGTCTGGTCGCCGCGCAGCGAGACGGTCTTGAGGCCGGCGGCGGCGAAATGCGCCTCCGCCTTGTCCATGACGTCGATGTGCTTGGCGAAGAACACGACCTTGCCGACCGAGCGCTGCAGCTGAACGGCGTAGTCCGCCGCCAGCAGCGCCTTGGCCTGACCGATCCTGCGCACCATCGTGAAGACGTTCTCCGAGCCCGAGCCTGCGGCCTTGGACTCCTCGAGCTCGTTGTGGGCGACGAGTCGCACGATGTCGGCGTCGATCTCTCCGGCCGCGAGGCCCCGATCCCCCCGCGCGTCGATGATGCGACGGTACTTCGCCGCCAGGCGTTCCCCGAGCTCGCGCTCGGCGGCGCGGATGGAGCGACCGAAGTCGTCGTCGAGCTCGACCGGCAGATCGGCGATGAGCTTGTCGGGAAGGTCGGCGGCGACATCCTTCTTGCGACGCCTGACGATGCCCATCGAGATGACCGCCTCGCGCGCCTCGGGATAGAACGACTTGTCGGCGGGGGTGAGACCCGTGTCGTCGAGCTTCTCCATCAGGAGCGGACCGGGCTTCTCGCCGTTCGTCCAGCCGAGGAACCGCCAGATCGCGTCGAAGTCCTCGATGTCGTTGATGAGCGGGGTGCCGGTGAGCGCGAGCAGCAGGGGCTCGCGCACCTGTTCCCGGATGCGGGTCGCGAGCGCCAGCACGTTCTGCGAGCGCTGCGAGGACAGGTTCTTGATGAAGTGCGCCTCGTCGACGACCATGCCCTTGAGCCCGAGGGATCCCAGCCACGACAGGTGTCGATCGAGGATCTCGTAGTTGACGATGAAGACGTCGGCGAACGCGTCGATGTCGGCGCCGTCGCCCGAGATGACGGTCGCGCGACGCTGCGGCGTCCACCGCTCGACTTCGCGTGCCCAGTTCATCTTGACGACGTTGGGCACGACCACCAGGAGCGGGTAGGCATCGGCGACGGATGCCGCCAGCACCGACTCGGCGGTCTTGCCCAGGCCCGGCTCGTCGGCGAGCAGGAACGTGCGGTGGCCTTCGCGCACCGACTCGAGGAAGCGCGACTGGTGCACCATGATCTCGAGGCCCTTGGGCGACAGCCGGTCGAACTCGGGCACGGGCGGCAGGTCCATCGTGGCGGCGCCGCCGCCGGCGCCGGTCTCGAACGCCTTGTAGAGCGGGCCCATGAGCTCCCAGCCGTCCAGACGGCGGCGCACCGATTCCTTCGGCGTGCGGCCGGTGAGATCGGGAGCCAGGAACGGATTGGCCTCGCGGCGCGCCTCGACCTGCGGCGGCACGACCTGGCGCTCCGCGAGCGCGGCCGGCACGACGTTGGTGGCGGCTCGTGCGACATCGGTGATGATGAGCTCGTCGGCGGCGAGATCGGCGCCGGATTCGAGCAGCCAGTCGCGTCGCATGCGCTTGGCCACCGGCGACGCCGCCTGATCGGCTTCGAGCAGCTGGATGAGCGACGTGTCGCGGGCGGCGGTCTTGGCGAGGATCGTCGCGACGCCGTCGAGCCGCTTGAGCAGCTCGGCGCGCGCGGCATCCGTGATCTCGGTGTCCGCCTTCACACGCGCGCGCTCTTCGCGCACCAGGAACGCGATCACCTGGAACTTGACGCGGTTGGTGGGGCCGAGCTTGCCGCGCTGCGACTTCGCCTCGACCTCGCGCACCTTGCGCGCGAGGATCGGGATGATCGGCGCCTCATCGTCACGGCGCGCCTGCGAGACGGGCTTGCGACGACGCTGCGACGGTCGGCCGGTGGTCGATGCCGTGGGCGGCATGCTCCTCCTGAGGATCTGTGCCGGATGCTCCGGCAGTACCGGCATGAGACCGGCGAGTCTGCGGGTTCCCGCGGGCGGCAGGCGAGCCGTCACTGCCACGGGGCGGGATGTCTCCGCCTCCGGCCGCGGGCACTCGCTTCAGCGAGCTGCGACATCGGATGAGGGATCCCGCGGACAGTCTAGCGCGTCAGCGGGCCGTCATCCCCAGAGCGACGCGATGATGTCTTCGGTGTACCCCTCGGGCTCGACGTTGATCCACCGGGTCGAGACCCACACGCCGTCGCGCAGGTAGTGGATCTCGCCCTTGGTGACGAGTTCATCGTCGAGCGTGATCACCTCCTGCGCGATGCGGTGCAGCGTGCCGCCGTCGACGTCTTCGGTCGAGAAGCCGTTCTGCGCGAACGCGGTCGCGAGCGACTCGCGCTGCTCCGCGGTGACGGCGGTGACGTTCGTGGCGAGCCCGCGCTCGGAGGGCGGACCCCAGCTGCAGCGGATCGTCTGCGTCGCCGCGCCGAGCGCCTCGAGCGCCTCGGCGTTCTCGGTCGAGACCATCGTCGTGCCCGCGTCGTTCAGTGGCGGCACGTCGGCCTCGAGCGTCGCCCGCATCTCGGGCGAGTAGAGATCGTCACAGGATGCCGGGAACCCGAAGCTCTCATCGGGAGCCGGCGTCGTGGACGGCGAGGACGACGGGGACGCGGTCGGCGAGGCGCTCACGGAACCGGACGCGCTCGGCGCGGGCTCGGGGGCGCAGGCCGCGGTCATGAGGGCGACGACGCCGAGCGCGAGCAGCGTGCTCGCGGCGCGACGGGAACGGGACGACATGGGACCTCCTGGGGTGGGACGTCCCGACCCTATCCGTCGTCGGCGACAGCCTGCTGCCACTGCGACAGCGTGCCGGGATCATCGGTGACGATCCCATCCACCCCGAGGGCGGTGACCTCGTCCCACTGCGAGTCCTTGTTGAGTGTGTACACCACGACACGGAGCCCCGCGGCGTGCGCCTCGTCGACGATGGCGGGCGTCGCGAGGACCGCCTTGCGACTGACGACGATGCCGCGCGCCCCGGCGTCGGCCGCGGCCCTCACGACGTCGTCGGGGATGTGCTTGAGGATCAGCAGACGCGGCACGACCTCGGATGCCGCGGTCGCGAGAGCGAGCGTGCGCGCATCGAAGCTCGACAGCGCGACGCGGCGCTCGAGGTCTCGCGCCGACGTCTCGGCGACGACGGCGGCGACCGAGGCGGCATCCCAGTCGCCCTTCAACTCGACGATGGCACGCTGCGACGTCGCCGCGAGCAGATCGAGGAACTCGGCATATGTCGGCACCTGCGTGCCGACGTACGAGCGGTCGAACCACGCGCCCGCGTCGAGGGTGCGCACCTCGGCGAGGGTCAGAGCGGCGACACGGCCGTGCCCGTCGGTCGTGCGATCGACGGTCGCATCATGCATCAGCACCGGATGCCGGTCGGCGGTGAGAGCGATGTCGACCTCGACGTAGTCGAATCCATCGGCGAGGGCGGCCGATATCGCCGGCAGTGTGTTCTCCGGCGCCGTCGCTCCCCCTCCCCGATGACTCGCGATGAACGCCGCGTCTCCCGGCGTGCGCTCGTCGCCCAGCAGCTCGGTGGCTCCCACCCGGGCGGGCGTCACCCCGAGGAAGGCGACGAGCACGCTGACGAGTGTGAGCACGCACACGACGGCGAGCGCCTGCATCCGATCACGACCGTGCGCGGGGGCGTCGGGCATCGGGTCGTCCTTCGGGTCGTCCGCGTCATTCCCGTCGTCCTCGACGGGCTGGCACCACCCTACAGCGAGCCGTTACCCTTTCGTTACCTTCTGTTCACCCGCGCGTCTTCAGGCAGCAGGCCGGGATGTGCGCGAGCGGAGGACCGCGTCCCACAGTGCGTCGGCGACCTCGCGCTTGGACCCTTCGACCGTCGCGATGACCTCGCCCGTCGCGCTCAGCAGGGTGAGTGCGTTCTCGTCGGTCTCGAATCCGGCGCTCCACCCCACTTCGTTCACGGCGAGCAGGTCCGCGCCCTTGCGCGCGGCCTTGCGCCGCCCCCGGTCGATCACCGTCTCGCCGTCGGACGGTGTCTCGGCTGCGAAGCCGACCACGGTCTGCCCAAGCGCCCGGGCGCTGACGAGCCCCGCGAGGATGTCATCGTTCTCGACAAGATCGAGGGTGATCCCCGCGCCCGTGCCGTCTTTCGAGAGCTTGCGCGACGACACCCGCGCGACCCGGTAGTCGGCGACAGCCGCCGCCATGACGAGGACGTCGGCAGCGGACGCGGCATCCGTCATCGCCACCGCGAGTTCTGCCGCGGTCCCGACGCGCACGACCTCGAGCCGCGCGTGACCGGATGCCGCCGCCAGCACCGCGTCGTCGACGTGGGCGGCGACGAGCACGACCTCGGCGCCGCGGTCGGCAGCGGCCTTCGCGATCGCGAGCCCCTGCTTGCCGCTGGAGCGATTGCCGATGAATCGAACCGGATCGATGGGCTCGCGCGTGCCACCGGCACTGACGACGACGCGCAGCCCTTCGAGGTCGCGTCGACGGCCGACCAGGTGCAGGGCGGCCGCGACGATGACCTCGGGCTCGCTCATGCGTCCGGGGCCGGTGTCGCCGCCGGTCAGCGCGCCGTCGTCGGGGCCGACGACGGCGACGCCGCGCGCACGCAGCAGTTCGATGTTGTGCGTCGTCGCCGCGTGCCGCCACATCTCGGTGTGCATCGCCGGGGCCACGACCACCGGGGCCGTGGTGGCGAGTAGGGTCGTTCCGAGAAGATCATCGGCGAGTCCGGCGGCCATCTTCGCGAGGCTGTTCGCCGTCGCGGGCGCCACGATCACGAGGTCGGCCGAGCGGCCGAGCGAGACGTGCCGCACGCGGGCGACGTCATCGTGGACGGACGTCGTCACGGGGTTGCGGCTGATCGACTCCCAGGTGGGCAGACCCACGAACCGCAGGGCATCCGCCGTCGGGACGACGTGCACGTCGTGGCCTTCTTTAACGAGCAGGCGCACGAGGTGCACGGTCTTGTAGGCGGCGATCCCGCCCGTGACTCCCACCACGATGAACACCATCCGATACTGGCACGACCGGTTGAGCAGGAGGCCACATGTGCACCGTCGTGATCCGCGTGCCGGCAGATCGTGGTGAGCCCACCCGGCTGCTCGCCATCCGCGATGAGGACCCGGCGCGGCCGTGGAATCCCCTCGGGCGCTGGTGGCCCGAGCCCCACGACGGCGTCGTGGGCGTGCGCGACGCCCGCGCCGGCGGAGCCTGGCTCGCCGCCGATCCCGATGCCCGCCGCCTCGCGGTGCTGCTCAACCGCGCCGACGTCGAGGGCCGGCCCGAGTCCGAGCTCGTCTCGCGGGGCGGGCTCGCGCTCGACTCGGTGGCCGGCACCTCCCCCTCCGGCATCCCGTCGACGCACGGTTTCAATCTCGTCGAAGTGGATGCCGCCGGCGCCCGCGTGCACACGTGGGACGGTGAACAGCTCACCGCGGTGACGCTCGCGCCGGGCACGCACATGATCGCGCACGACGACGTCGACGACTCCTCCACCCCGCGCATCGCCCGGTGGCTCGAGGACTTCCGCGCCGCCGAGACCGGCGGCGGCGAGGACTGGTGGGAGACCTGGATCGGCGTACTCGAGCGCACGACGACGCTCGAGAGCACCGACGACGAGGCGATCATCCGCGACAACCGGCCCCACGGCTACCCGACGCTGTCGCTCCTCGCGTGCGTCGCCTCGGTCTCGGCCGACCGCATCGACGTGCGCTACGGCGAGCTCGCCGAGCCCGGCCACTGGGGCGGCCTGCACCTGCACTGACGGATGCCGCGGCTCCCCCGCCCCGCCGCCCCCGCGTCGACTCACCCAGCTCAGCCCTCACGAACTTCGGTCAACCGCACGAACTTCGGACCGA
>JASDDH010000009.1:0-12937 GCA_030407505.1 Planococcus sp. APC 4015 | reverse complement strand
GTCCGCCGATGGGCCCAACGGCGCGCATGACGGGCGGGTGCGTGGATGCCGGATACCTGCCGGTCGACGGAACACGGATGCCGGGGGGCCCGGTCCTGCGGCACCGCGCACCCTCACGAACTTCGGTCAACCGCACGAACTTCGGACCGACACGCCGAAGCGAATCCGAACTTGGCGCGGTTGACCGAAGTTGGTCCGCCGATGGCCGCAGCAAGGCGCGCATGACGGCGGGTGCGTGGATGCCGGATGCCTGCCGGTCGACGGAACACGGATGCCGGCGGCCCGGTCCTGCGGCACCGCGCGCCCTCACGAACTTCGGTCAACCGCACGAACTTCGGACCGACACGCCGAACCGAGTCCGAACTTGGCGCGGTTGACCGAAGTTCGTCTGCCAATGGGTGCAGCCAGGCGCGCGGGAACGCCCGCGGCCAGGCACGCAGGCGCCGGGGCGCAGCCGCCGAGTGCTCGCGGCATCCCGGGACCGGGATGCCGCGAGCCGGCTAGACCAGGCTCTTGGTGTGCCAGATGGTTTTGGTCTCGGTGAACGCCGCGATGCGCGCGAGCGACGGGGATGCGGCATCCGGACCGTTCTCGGGCGGGAGCACGCGGGTCAGCGTCTCGGCGGCGGCGATCTGCAGATCGATCCAGTCGAGGTCTCCGGCGCCGACGAGATCGAGCCCGTGCACGTCGGGGTGCGACGCGATCCAGGGCGCCATCTCGGCGGGCGAGCCCGTGAGCACATTGACGACGCCGCCCGGCACGTCGGACGTCGCGAGCACCTCGGCGAGACTGACCGCTGAGAGCGGGAAGCGCTCGGAGGCGACCACGACGACGGTGTTGCCCGTGACGAGAGCCGGCGCGACGGCCGACACCAGCCCGAGCAGCGCGGTGTCCTGCGGGGCGATGATCCCGACGACGCCGGTCGGCTCGGGAACCGAGATGTTGAAGTACGGGCCGGCGACCGGGTTGCCGTTCCCGGCGACCTGGCCGAACTTGTCGCACCACCCGGCGTACCAGACCCAGCGGTCGATCGCCTCGTCGACCTCGGCGTTGGCGGCGTTCACCGATGCGCCCGTCTGCGCGACGATCTCGTCGACGAACTGCGCGCGGCGGCCCTCGAGGAGCTCGGCGACGCGGTAGAGCACCTGTCCGCGGTTGTAGGCGGTGGCGCCTGCCCAGCCCTTCACGGCGCCGCGGGCGGCGGTCACGGCATCCCGGGCGTCTTTGCGCGACGCGAGCGACGCGTTCGCGAGGAACTCGCCCTTCTTGGACAGCACTTCGTACGTGCGGCCCGACTCGCTGCGCGGGAACTTTCCGCCGATGTAGAGCTTGTACGTCTTCGGCACGGTCAGTCGCTTGCTCACGCCGACGCTCCCTTCAGGTAGGCGAGGAGTCCGTGGCGGCCGCCTTCGCGGCCGTAGCCGGACTCCTTGTACCCGCCGAACGGGCTCGCCGGGTCGAATCGGTTGAACGTGTTGGCCCAGATCACACCGGCGCGCAGGCGGTCGGCGACGGCCAGGATGCGGGAGCCCTTGTCGCTCCAGATGCCGGCCGACAGACCATAGGGCGTGTTGTTCGCCTTCTCGATCGCCTCGGCGGGGGTGCGGAACGTCAGCACCGACAGCACCGGGCCGAAGATCTCGTCGCGCGCGATGCGGTGCGAGGCCTGCACGTTCGTGAAGATCGTCGGTGCGAACCAGAAGCCGTTGTCGGGGATGACGCACGGCGCGCTCCAGCGCTCCGCGCCCTCGGCCTCTCCGATCGCGCTCAGCTCGCGGATGCGGTCGAGCTGCTCGCGCGAGTTGATCGCACCGATGTCGGTGTTCTTGTCGAGCGGGTCGCCGAGACGCAGCGTCGACAGCCGGGTCTTCAGGCGATCGACGACGTCGTCGTGGATCGACTCCTGCACGAGGAGACGGCTGCCCGCGCAGCACACGTGGCCCTGGTTGAAGAAGATGCCGTTGACGATGCCCTCGATCGCCTGATCGAGCGGTGCGTCGTCGAACACGATGTTCGCCGCCTTGCCGCCGAGCTCGAGCGTCAGCTTCTTGTCGGTGCCGGCGACCGCCTTGGCGATCTCGCGGCCCACGCCCGTCGACCCGGTGAACGCGATCTTGTTCACATCCGGATGCCGCACGAGCGCGGCTCCGGTGGCGCCGGCGCCCGTCACGATGTTGACCACGCCCGGCGGCAGATCGGCCTGCTGCAGGATCTCGGCGAAGATCAGCGCCGACAGCGGCGTCGTCTCGGCGGGCTTGATCACGACGGTGTTGCCGGCGGCGAGCGCGGGCGCGATCTTCCACGCGAGCATGAGCAGCGGGAAGTTCCACGGGATGATCTGCGCGGCGACGCCGAGTGACTTCGGATCGGCGCCGAGGCCGGCGTGATCGAGCTTGTCGGCCCATCCGGCGTAGTAGAAGAACCACGCCGCCACGAGCGGCACGTCGACGTCTCGGCTCTCCTTGATCGGCTTGCCGTTGTCGAGACTCTCGGCGACGGCGAGCTCGCGGGCGCGCTCCTGCACGAGTCGGGCGATGCGGAAGAGGTACTTGCCGCGGTCGCGGCCGCTCATGCGCGACCACGTCTTGTCGTAGGCACGGCGGGCGGCGGCGACGGCGGTGTCGACGTCTGCCTCGCTCGCCGAGGCGATCGTGGCGATGTGCGACTCGTCGGCGGGCGAGATCGTGGCGAAGGTGTCACCGGACCCGGCGCGGAAGTCGCCGTCGATGAAGAGGCCGTAGGACTCGCGCAGGTGAAGCACGCTGCGGGACTCGGGCGCCGGGGCGTATTCGAGGAAGGTCATCATTCTCCTGGTTGCTGAGCCTGTCGAAGCGCTAGTCGATCGTGACGTAGTCGGTGCCGGAGTAGTGCCCGCTGGCGAGCTTCTGACGCTGCAGCAGCACGTCGTTGAGAAGGCTCGACGCGCCGTATCGGAACAGGTGCGGCTGAAGCCATTCCTCCCCCACCGTCTCGGCGACGGTCACGAGGTACTTGATGGCGTCCTTCGAGGTGCGGATGCCGCCCGCGGGCTTCACGCCGATCTTCTCGCCCGTCGCCCGATGCCAGTCGCGGACGACCTCGAGCATCAGGAGGGTCGTCGGAAGCGTCGCGGCGGGCTGCACCTTGCCCGTCGAGGTCTTGATGAAGTCGCCGCCGGCGAGGATCGCGAGCCACGAGGCGCGCTTGATGTTGTCGTACGTGTTGAGCTCACCGGTCTCGAGGATGACCTTGAGCGACGCGAACGAGCCGTCCTCCCGGCGGCAGGCCTGCTTGACCTGGGCGATCTGGTCGAACACGAGGCCGTAGCGGCCGGCGAGGAACGCGCCGCGGTCGATGACCATGTCGATCTCGTCGGCGCCCTCGGCGACGGCGTCGGCGGTGTCGGCGAGCTTGATCGCCAGCGACGCCCGACCGCTCGGGAAGGCGGTCGCGACCGCCGCGACGCTCACTCCGCCGTCATCGGGGTCGCCGTGCGACTCGCCCAGCGCGTCGACGGCGTACGGCACCATGTCGCCGTAGACGCAGACGGCCGCGACGCGCGGACAGGTGGGGTCTCCGGCATCCGGATTCAGCGCCTTCGCGACCAGCGAGCGCACCTTGCCCGGGGTGTCGGCGCCCTCGAGGGTGGTGAGGTCGATGAGCTCGATGATCTTGTCGAGCGCCCACGCCTTGGACGAGGTCTTGATCGACCGCGTGCCCAGCGACGCGGCGCGCTGCTCGAGGCCGATGGCGTCGACGCCGGGCATGCCGTGCAGGTACCGGCGGAGCGTGGTGTCGTCGGGCTCGCCGCCGAGCAGTTCGGCGGCGCGCTCGGGGAGCGTCTGCAGATCGGTTCGGCTCATGGCTCTCCTGTGTCTGGAATCCGGCGGACGCGCTCCTCGACGCCGAGAAGGCAAAAGACGATCTTACCCCGGTGCGGCTCCGTCGAGCAGTTCATCGACGAGTCGCTCGAGCGTCACCCCGCGACGGGCGGCCTCGGCCTCGAGACGGGCGACGGATGCCGGAGGCAGCCCGGCGACGGCGGGGCGGTCGCGGAGCAGCAGCGAGATGACCGGGACGACGACCGCGCCCAGTGCCGCCAGGATCCCGGCGATGCCGAGAGCGCGGGGGAAGACCTCGTCGTCGACGGTGTCGGACCACCAGATCAGGTAGACGACCATCGCGAGAACGACGGCGAACAGCGCCAGGGTGATGGTGAGCCCCACGCGCACGGCGGTCTGACGGCGATCGGCCAGCAGCAGAAGAAGGGAGGCCAGCGAGAAGGCGGCGGTGGCGGCGATCGCGGTCGACAGCGACTGGTAGAACCCGTCGCCGAGGTACCCGCCCGACCAGATCGCCCAGATGGACAGGATCGCCGCGAGCACCGACACCGCGGCGCCGAGCATCCCGAAGGTCTGCAGACGTCGTCCCGCCAGGGCGGCGCAGCACAGCACGGCGACGCTGAACGCGCCGATGACGGCCGTGGTGCCCAGCACCCGCCCGGCGGTCTCGTCCAGCGAGCCGCTGAGAAGCACGACGATGCCGCCGATGGCCGCCAGTGCGAACGACACGACGATCACGGCCACGATCACGCGCCGCAGCGTCGACAGGACGCTGCGGGGCGCCGGATCGTCACGAGTCATGTCAGCGCCTTCCGCACCTTCTCGACGTCGTCGCCCATCTGCACGATGAGGGCGTCGATGCCCTCGAATGCGACCATCCCGCGTACGCGGTGGGTGAACTGCACCTCGACGCGATGACCATACAGGTCGAGGTCTGTCTCGTCCAGGACGTACGCCTCGACCTGACGCACCGGAACGTCGCCGAACGTGGGATTGGTTCCGACGCTGATCGCGGCCGCATAGCGGATGCCGGGGCGCAGCCCGTCGGTCGACCCCTCGTCCACGAGCCAGCCGGCGTAGACGCCGTCGGCGGGGATGAAGCCCTCGAGCTCGGGCGACAGGTTCGCAGTCGGGTAGCCGAGCTCGCGTCCCCGCTTGAGTCCGTGCACGACCTCGCCCCAGACGGCGGGGGGCCGTCCGAGCAGGCGCGCCGCGGTCGCGACGTCGCCGGCGTCGAGCAGCTCGCGCACCCAGGTCGACGAGACGCGGCGACCGCCCTCGATCGCCCTGACGTCCTCGACGACCTCGACCTCGAACCCGAACTCCGAACCGAAGGCGCGCAGAGCATCGGGGTCGCCTGATCCTCCGCGCCCGAATCGGAAGTCGCCCCCGACGAGCACGACCCGCACGTCGAGCGCGTCGACGAGGACGTGCTGGACGAATTCCCGCGGCGTGAGGTCCGCGAGCGCCCGGTCGAACGTGAGGAGGAGCGTCGCGTCGATGCCGGTGTCGGCGAGCAGACGGAGCTTCTGGTTCACGCCGATGAGCGCATCAGGGCAGATCTCGGGCCGGAGCAGCGCCAGCGGATTGCGGTCGAAGGTGACCGCGACGATGCGCGCGTCGCCGGTCGCGGCATCCACGCGCGCCCGATCGATCACCGCGCGATGTCCCGAGTGCACGCCGTCGAACTTTCCGATCGCCACCACCGACGGGCCGAAGCCGGAGGGAACCTCGGCGGGGTCCCGGAAGACGATCACGACAGCACCGACGCGGACTGCGCCACCCGCACGCCCGGCCGGTGGGTCGCGAGCCACCAGAGCCCGAAGAACGGCAGCACCAGGGGGATGAAGAGATAGCCGCGACCGAACCACGACCACACGGTCTGGTGGTCGAACAGCTCGGGCAGCACGAAGGTCAGGGTGCCCACGACGAGCACGCCGACGAGTTCGAACACGATGGCGATCCACGCCGCGCGGTACCACCCGCGGGAGCCCGCGAAGACGAGCGCGAGCGTCGCGAGGATGTAGACGACGGCGGCGAGCGCCGACAGCGAGTACGCCAGCGGGGCCTCGTCGAAGTCGCGGACGATCTGGACGAATGAGCGACCGGTCGCGGCGAGCGCCATGATCGCGTAGACGATCACGAGCACACGGCCGATGCCGGTCATGCGGGGGCGGGCGGGCGACGACATGACCCGTCAATAGTAGGCCGGATGCCGCGGGCCCCGCCGCTCAGGCCACCTGGATCGTCCAGATGGCGTGCATGCGCCACAGCATGACCGCGACAGACAGCGCCGCGATCCCCATGATCACGGTGCTCCACCGACTGCGCTCGAGCAGTGCCCAGAACACCGCCGCGGGAGGCAGCAGCGCCGCCGACACCAGGTACACCCAGTACTCCAGCAGATAGCCGGTCGGCGGGTTGCCCACGAGCGGGGCGATGATCGCGACGACGATCTGCGCGAGGAGGAGCACCTCGATCAGCGCGAGCGACCCGACCGACAAGTCGCTCGGGCGGCGTCCCGCGAGACCGAGCACGACGCACAGCACCCCGGCCGACGCCGCGACCGCGACCTGAACGATCGTGAACCACAGGATCATGCGCGCGCCTGGTAGGGCATGTTCATGGCGCTCTTGACGTCGGCGCCGCGCTTCTCGACGATCCCGACGAGCGCACCGTTCGGCGTCACCGCCGCGGCGGTGCGGGATGCCGGGAGCCGCGCGGCCGCGCCGGCGAGACGCTTGCCGTGACGCAGGTCGACCGCCTCGTCGTCGGTGACGTCGAGTCGGCCGAGCACCGCCGTCGCGATGTCTGCGGGGTCGAACAGTCCCGGCTCGGAGATGTCGTCGACGCCGACCGCGTCGTTCACGTCGAACGGCCCGATGCGGGTGCGCCGCAGGGCGGTCAGGTGCCCGCCGACGCCGAGAGCCGAGCCGAGATCGCGCGCGAGGGCGCGGATGTAGGTTCCGCTCGAGCAGTCGACCACGACGTCGAGGTCGACGACGGCCGCGTCCCCGACCCCTGAGCCCACCCCGGTCCCTGAGCCTGCCGAAGGGCCGCGCCTGGTGGCGACGACGTCGAATCGCGACACCGTCACCTCCCGTGACTTCAGCACCACGTCCTCCCCCGCACGTGCCAGGTCGTAGGCGCGGCGCCCGTCGACCTTGATCGCCGACACGGTGCTGGGCACCTGCGAGATGAGTCCGGTCAGCGGGGCGATGTGCTCGGCGATCGCGTCGTCGGTGACGGCCGCGGCATCCGTCGTCATCACAATCTCGCCGTCGGCGTCGTCGGTGTCGGTCGCGGCTCCGAGCCGGATCGTCGCCTCGTAGGTCTTGTCGAGGCCCACGATGAACGTCAGCAGCCGCGTCGCGCCTTCGACCCCCAGCACGAGGAGCCCGGTCGCCATCGGATCCAGCGTCCCCGCGTGCCCGATCTTGCGCGTGCCCAGCGCCTTGCGAGCGCGGGCGACGACGTCGTGGCTCGTCATTCCGCCCGGCTTGTCGACGAGCAGCACCCCGGAGCGCACCATCAGCAGAAGTCCTGATACACGCGGCGCGGCGCGGCGAGCTCGGTGTTGTCCACGATGACGGATGCCGCAGCCCGCGGCTGCGCCTCGCGGGCGTAGAGCTCCTGCCCGAGCCGGTAGCGGGCGTTCGCGGGGGCGAGGAAGTCGGGGTCGCTTCCGTCCCGCGCCGCCATGCGCTCGTAGGCGACGTCGATCGGCACATCGAGCCACGCCGACCAGTGCCAGATCTTGCGCAGCTCGGGACGGTTCAGGAAGATGCCGTCGATGACGAGCACGGCATCGCGGGGAGCCGTGACCCACGCCGATTCGACGGGCTCGTCGCGGGCGACGTCGAACGCCTCGAGCTGGAAGCCCATTGCGCCGCCCGCTCGGAACGGGTCGATGAGCACGCGTCGGAACGTCGCGTAGTCGTAGGAGTCCCGGTAGAACCCTTCGGGGCTGTCGCGACCGCGCTCGTACCGCTCCGCCCGAGGGCGGTGGAACCCGTCGATGCTCGCTCGGAACACCGCCGCTCCGTCCTCGGCGAGCACCTGCGCGAAGCCGTCGGCGAAGGTGGTCTTGCCCGCGCCGTCCATGCCGTCGATCGCCAGGATGATGCGCCCGGCGGGGTAGTCGCGCCGCAGCTCATCGCGGAGATCGCGCCACAGTGAGGTGACGGGGGTGTTCGGCAACCGCATGTCTCCAGCCTACGGCGGCGCGCCGCGCCGGTGCGGCGGGCGCCGATGCCGAGGGGATCCACGATCCCGAGGAGATTCGCCGCAGATCGGCCCTCGGCATCCGGAATCTCCTCGGATCCTGCTCAGTCGGCACGATGAAGCCCCTGCGCGACGGCGCGCATGAGGACTTCCTGCACCTCATGCCAGCGCTCGACGACCTGGAAGTAGCCGACCCGGATCACGCGGTAGCCCAGGAGCATGAGCTGCGCATCGTGGGCGACATCCTGCTCGCGCTGAGCGCCGACGTGATGCCCGCCGTCGATCTGCAGAACCAGCCGTTCGCCGATGAGGAAGTCGACCCGATGACCGGCGATCCACGCCTGCGGGACGATCGGCAGCCTCATCCACCGCAGCCTCGGCACGACGAAGCTCTCGAGCCCCGAGTCGGACCACGGCATGGCTTCCTCGGAGAGACGGCGTGCGGCCGGGCCGAGAGGCAGTCGACGCATCGAGGCGAGGTCGACGAGCCCCTTGCGGAGCGCGGACTCCCAGACCGCGAGAGCATCCTCGAACGGCAGACAGGTCGCGACGAGCGCGAGCACGTTCTCGATCGGGTCGACAAGAGAATCCGGATGCCGCGGCACCACCGGAGCCGCCCAGTGCACGATCGATCTCGTCGTCCGCACGACTCCCGAATGCGCGGGCGCCGCCACATGCGGTGCGGCCGCGTCGAGCACCCACAGACCGAGTCGCTTCGCCTCGGTTGCGCATGAGAGGACCACCCCCGCCTCGGCCGCCGCCACGAGGGCGGGGTCGGCGGTCGCCAGCGCCACCCACCCCTTGCGCGGGCGCGTCAGCACTCCGCGCGCGACGGCGGCGCGGATCGTGTACGGCGACGCTCCGCGATCGCAGACGGTACGGACGCGCGCGACACCGTCCAGGGCTGAGAGTGTCGCGATCAGCGGGGAGAGGGACGGCATCCGTCGACTGTGCCGCGCCTCCCACCGCGCCCTGGGTCGCGCTGCCGCAGCCGTGGATGAAGGCCGCGCGCGAGCCTTCGGGGAGGAGTGGGCGCCGATTCCGAGGAGATCCACGATGCCGAGGAGATGTCGCCGCAGATCGGCCCCAGGCATCCGGAATCTCCTCGGAATCGGCGGCCCGGAGGCGGCGCGCCTAGGCTGAACCGCATGCCCGACCTCGCGACGCCGCTGACGGCGTGGTTCCGGCAGAACGCGCGCGACCTGCCGTGGCGGCATCCGGAGTTCGGCGCCTGGGGCGTGCTGGTCAGCGAGTTCATGCTGCAGCAGACGCCGGTGAACCGGGTCATCCCGCTGCTGGACGCCTGGCTCGCACGGTGGCCGACGCCGGCCGCGCTCGCGGCGGATCCTCCCGCCGAGGCCGTGCGGGCGTGGGCGAACCTGGGGTACCCGCGCCGGGCTCTGTGGCTGCACCGCGCGGCGGTCGAGATCCGCGACCGCCACGACGGCATCGTGCCGCGAGACGTGGCCGACCTGCTCGCCCTCACCGGCATCGGCGACTACACGGCGCGGGCCGTTGCGGTCTTCGCCTACGGAGACCGGCATCCGGTCGTCGACACGAACACCCGTCGGGTTCTCGCGCGCGCCGTCGACGGACGCTCGCAGCCGGGGGCCGCGGCCAAGCGAGACCTCGCCGCGATGGAGGCGATCCTGCCGTCCGCCGACGACGAGGCGGCGGTCGTGAACGCCGCCGCGATGGAGCTCGGAGCGCTGGTCTGCACGGCTCGTGCACCGAGGTGCGAGCGATGCCCGCTGGCCGACGTGTGCGCGTGGCGCGCAGCGGGGTATCCCGACACCGGAGACGACCGGCGCAAGCAGGCGCGCTACGAGGGCAGCGACCGTCAGGCGCGCGGCGCGATCCTGCGGGTGCTCCGGGATGCCGCGACCCATGAGGTCGCACTGGACGACGTGATCCCCGAGTGGCCGGATGCCGTCCAGCGCGACCGAGCGATCGATTCGCTCATCGTCGACGGGCTCGCGGAGGCGTCGGCGGGGATGCTCTCACTCCCCCGCTGACCGGCTGCTACGCCTTGACCTCGTCATCCGCGATGTCGTCATCCTCGTCGTCGTCCGCGTCGAACTCGCGCGGCTTGACGTAGGGGTCCTCGTCTCCGGCATAGGTCGCCGTCGAGGCGAGACCCGCCACCGCGGCGTCGCGCTCGCGCGCTTCGCGCAGGAGGTCGGCGATGTGGCCGGCGTTCTCGGGGATCGCGTCGGCGATGAACTCGAGCGACGGCGTCAGCCGCGTGTTGAGGTGCTTGCCGATCTCGGAGCGCAGCAGGCCGGTGGCCGACTTCAGCGCCTCACCCGATGCCTCGCGCTCCTCGGGTGTGCCGAGCACGGTGTAGAACACCGACGCGTGCTGCAGGTCGCCCGTCACCCGTACGTCGGTGATCGTGACGAACCCGAGGCGCGGGTCGCGGAGCCCCTTGTCGAGACGTTCGGCGAGGATCACGCGGATGCGGTCGGCGACGCGGGCCTGACGTTCATTGGCCATGACAGTTCCTTTCGACAGGTGAAGGGCGCCCCGCCCCTTTCGGATGCAGGGCGCCCCTCGCCGTGTGGTCGATCAGCCGCGAGGCTTCTCGATGAGCTCGGTGGTCTCGATCTCGTCACCGATCTGGATGTCGTTGAACTTGCCGAGACCGATACCGGCCTCGAAGTCCGTACGCACCTCGGTGACGTCGTCCTTGAAGCGACGCAGCGACTCGATGGCCAGGCCATCGGCCAGCACGACGCCGTCGCGGATGACGCGCGCCTTGGCGTTTCGCGTGATCGTTCCCGATCGCACGATGACACCGGCGATGTTGCCGACCTTCGAGGAGCGGAACACCTCGCGGATCTCGGCGACACCCGACTGGATCTCTTCGTACTCCGGCTTGAGCAGACCCTTGAGGGACTGTTCGACGTCGTCGATCGCGTTGTAGATGACCGAGTAGAACCGAACGTCGACACCTTCGCGCGAGGCGCGCTCGCGCGCCTTCGGGTCGGGCCGGACGTTGAAGCCGATGACGATCGCGTTGTCGATCGTCGCCAGGTTGATGTCGGACTCGGTGACCGCACCCACACCGCGGTGGATGATGCGCAGCTGCACCGAGTCGTCGACCTCGATCTTGAGGAGCGACTCCTCGAGCGCCTCGACGGCACCCGACACGTCGCCCTTGATGATGAGGTTGAGCGATTCGACCTTGCCCTCTTCGAGAGCACGCGTGAAGTCCTCGAGCGAGATGCGCTTGCGGGCCTTGGCCAGAGCGGCGTTGCGCTCTGCGGCTTCACGCTTCTCGGCGATCTGACGGGCGAGGCGGTCCTCTTCGGTGACGATGAACGTGTCACCGGCGCGGGGCACCGAGTTCAGACCCTGCACCTGCACGGGACGCGACGGGTAGGCCTCGAGCACGGCGTCGCCGTTCTCGTCCGACATCGCACGCACGCGGCCGTAGGCCGTGCCCGCCACGATGGCGTCGCCGACACGGAGCGTTCCGGACTGGATGAGCACGGTGGCCACCGATCCGCGACCCTTGTCGAGCTTGGCCTCGATCGCGACACCACGGGCGGCCTTGTTCGGGTTCGCCGTGAGGTCGAGACCGGCATCCGCCGTCAGGAGCACCGCGTCCAGCAGCGCCTGGATGTTCGTGCCCGCACGGGCCGACACGTCGACGAACTGCACGTCTCCGCCGTACTCCTCGGCGACGAGTCCGTACTCGGTGAGCTGCTGTCGCACCTTGGCCGGGTTGGCGTCGGGCTTGTCGACCTTGTTGACGGCGACCACGATCGGAACGCCGGCAGCCTGGGCGTGGTTGAGCGCCTCGACGGTCTGCGGCATGATGCCGTCGTCGGCGGCGACCACGAGGATCGCGATGTCGGTCACCTGCGCACCACGGGCGCGCATGGCGGTGAACGCCTCGTGACCCGGGGTGTCGATGAAGGTGATCGCGCGCTCGATGCCCTCGTGCTCGGTCCAGACCTGGTACGCACCGATGTGCTGGGTGATGCCACCGGCTTCGCCGGCGACGACGTTGGTCTGACGGATCGCGTCGAGGAGCCTCGTCTTACCGTGGTCGACGTGACCCATGACGGTCACCACCGGCGGACGGATCTCGAGGTCATCCTCGTTCTCGTCCTCGAGCTCCTGATCGAGGTCGAGACCGAAGCTCTCGAGGAGCTCCTTGTCTTCGTCCTCGGGCGAGACCATCTGGATCTTGTAGCCGAGCTCGGCGCCGAGCACCTCGAACGTCGCCTCGTCCAGCGACTCGGTGGCGGTCGCCATCTCGCCGAGGTTGAAGAGGATCGTCACGAGCGTGCCGGGCTGCACCGTGTAGCCGGTGATGTTCTCGATCTTGTCGGCGAAGTCGGAGATCGACGCGCCGCGGCGCATGCGGATGATCTCGCCGTTGCCGCGGGAGACGTTGACGCCGCCGACGACCGGCGCCGACCGCATCTCGAACTCCTGCCGCTTCGCACGACGCGACTTGCGCTGCTTCGACTTGCCGCCGCCCTTGCCGAAGGCACCCGCGGTGCCACCGCCGGGACCACGGCCACGGCCGCCGCCACCACCGGGACGACCCGCGAAGCCACCCGCGGGTGCTCCACCGGGCGCGCCGCCGGGACGCTGGAAGCCGCCGCCGGCACCGCCGGGACGGCCGGGACCGCCGGGACGCTGCTGGAACGGAGCGCCGGGACGACCGCCGCCGCCGGGACGACCCGCGCCACCCGGACGCGGAGCGCCGGGACGGGGGGCGCCGGGGCGCGGAGCCTGCGGACGCGGGATGTTGCCGGGAGTCGGGCTGGGGCGCTGCCCCATGCCCTGCGCCGACGCGAAGGGGTTGTTGCCCGGACGCGGGCCGGCGGGACGCTGCCCCATGCCCTGCGCGGAAGCGAAGGGGTTGTTGCCGG
>JASDDH010000008.1 GCA_030407505.1 Planococcus sp. APC 4015 | reverse complement strand
GGGGTGACCGCAAGGCGCGGAGCCGGGGGCGGGAGGACGCCGGGGTCAGGCGAGGGCGTCGACGATCGGGCGGAACTTCACCCGGGTCTCGAGGAGCTCGGTCTCGGGATCGCTGCCTGCCACGATGCCGGCGCCGGCGTAGGCGGTGACGTGGATCATCTCGCCGCGCGGCGAGAAGCGTCGGTCGGGCGCCGTGCCGATCTGGGCGCAGCGCAGGGCGATCGCCCATTCGCCGTCGCCGCGCCCGTCGACCCACCCGACGGGACCGGCGTAGCGCCCCCGGTCGAAGGGCTCGATGCGGCGGATGACGTCGAGCGCGGCATCCGTCGGCGTTCCTGCCACCGCTGCCGTCGGGTGCAGCGCCGCGACGAGGTCGAGTGCGGAGGCATGGTCGGCGATCACGCCCGCGACGTCGGTTGCGAGGTGCCACAGGTTCGGCAGCTCGAGTGTGAAGGGCTCGGCGTCGGCGCGCAGGTCGCCGGTGTGGGGCGACAGGGTGTCGAGCACGCTCCGCACGGCGAAGCGGTGCTCGGCGAGGTCCTTCGCGCTGCGGGTGAGTGCCGCCACAGCGGCGGCGTCTTCGGCGGCGTCGGCACCGCGGGGAGTCGTGCCCGCGAGCACGCGCGCGGTCATGCGGCCGTCCGAGACGGTGACGAGGGTCTCGGGGCTCGCGCCGATCATGCCGTCAACGGCGTACGCCCACGTGTCGGGGTAGTCCGAGGCGAGGGCTCGCACGAGGCGCCGCAGATCCGCCCCCGCGGGCACCGTGCCGAGCAGGTCTCGCGCGAGTACGACCTTCTGCACGTCGCCCGAGGCGATCGCCTCGAGGGCTTCGCGCACCGCCGCCTGATACCCGGCGCGGTCGAGAGTGCCGGGGCCGAGCGTCGCAGACCAGTGCGGCCCGTAGGCGACGGGAGCGGGGTCGGCGACAGGATGCAGCGCATCCGCGCGACGGATGGTCGTGATCCACGACCGGGATCCGCGCCGACCCACCACCACCTGGGGGATCACGAGGCGGCTCGACGCCTCGGAGCGCCTGTCGAACACCAGCGTCCCGAAGGCCACGAGCCCGGTACCGGGCAGCGCGACGGGGTCGGTGACATCGGCTTCGGCGGCGATCGCCCGCCAGGCGTCTGCGGGGGAGGACTGCGGCGAATCGGCCTCGTGCGGTCCGCGCTCGAATCCGCCGACGTCGCCGAGGCCGATGATGCCGTCGCCGCGCCGCAGCCACACGAGCGGGTCATGAGGATCGGCGTACGGGATGAGATCGTCGACCCGGTCGATCTCCCGGGTGTCGACCACCAGACGCGGTGGGCGGGGAGGGTCGATCACGTCTCCAGCCTAGGACCGCGGTGCGGCGGTGGCGCCGCGGGGCGACCATAGACTCGGCCCATGAGCACCCCGCCCGTCCGCCCCGTCGTCGGCACCCGCCTCGTCTTCCGCTGGCGCAAGTGGGACGACTCGCCGCACTGGGTGCACGAGTGCGTCTACCTCGGATCCGACGAATGGGGCGACTGGTTCGGTCAGCCGACGGGATGGCGCAGCTCGCGCCCCGGCCGCGACCTGCTCACGACGGCTCCCAACGTGACGCTGCTGCCGCCCACGGGCGACTACGTGATGACGGTGAACCAGGTGCCGCCCGCGAAGACCCGCATCTACATCGACATCGCGTGGGACGCCAAGTGGCAGGACCACGAGCCCACCGGCATCGACATGGACCTCGACGTCATCCGCTCGGTCGGGGAGCGCGGAGTGTGGGTGGATGACCGCGACGAATGGGACGACCATCGGGCCGCGTACGGCTACCCGCTCGACATCGTCGATCACCTCGAGGCGGTCACCGACGAGCTCGAGAGGCGCGTGACGGCTTCCGTCGCTCCGTTCGACGATGCGACGGCGGATGCCTGGCTCGCGCGCCTGGCAGGCCTTCAGCTCTCGTGACCCGGCCTACACTCGACGGGTGAGCGAGAACGAGCCGAACCGCGCCGACCTGCAGAAGGACCCGGCCAAGGTGAGCGGAATGTTCGACCAGGTCGCCAAGCGCTACGACCTCACCAACGACGTGCTGAGCCTGGGCAACGACCGCCTCTGGCGGGTCGCCACCACGCGGGCCGTGGCGCCCCGTGCGGGGCAGCGCATCCTCGATCTCGCCGCGGGGACGGGCGCGTCGAGCGTCTCGTTCGCCCGCAGCGGCGCACACGTCGTCGCGGCGGACTTCTCGCCCGGCATGATCGCCGAGGGCCGCGCGCGGCACGGCGGCATCCCGAATCTCGAGTTCCGTCAGGCCGACGCGACCGATCTTCCGTTCGACGACGACGAGTTCGACACCGTGACGATGTCGTTCGGGCTGCGCAACGTCAACGAGCCGAAGAAGGCCTTGGCCGAGCTTCTGCGGGTGACCAAGCCGGGTGGACGCCTCGTGGTGTGCGAGTTCTCGCATCCGCCGTCGCGGGCGTTCGCGGGTCTTTACGGCTTCTACAACTCGAGGATCCTGCCGGTCGTGGCCCGCACGATGAGCTCGAACGCCGAGGCGTACGACTACCTGAACGAGTCGATCCGCGACTGGCCCGACCAGCGGTCGCTGTCGGCCTGGATCCGTGATGCCGGCTGGGCGGACGTCGCCTACCGCAATCTGTCCCTCGGGATCGTCGCTCTGCATCGGGCGGTCAAGCCCGCCTGACCACAGGCCGGTAGGCTTGACCCTGTGATTCCCTCAGCGTCGGGCTCGCGCATGGCGGGCAAGCTGGGCCTCACCGACCGCATCTTCGCAGGCCCTCGTTCGCGACGCCTGCTCAAAGAGGTCGAAAAGGGCCTGGAGCGCGTGGACGAGACGCTCGATCTCGAACTGCGCGTGACTGACGCCGTCGTCGACGCCTCCGTGCGCTATCTCTACGAAGCAGGCGGCAAGCGACTGCGCCCGATGCTGGCGCTGCTGACCGCCCAGCTGGGCGAGGGCACGACGCAGGGAGTGGTCGAAGCAGCCGCGGCGCTCGAGCTCACGCACCTCGGTTCGCTCTATCACGACGACGTGATGGATGCCGCAGACAAGCGCCGCGGAGTGCCCAGCGCCCACGAGGTGTGGGGCAACAACGTCGCTATCCTCACCGGCGACCTGCTGTTCTCCCGAGCGAGCCAGATCATGGCGCGGCACGGCGAGAAGGCCATCCAGCTCCAGGCCGACACGTTCGAGCGCCTCGTGCTCGGTCAGATGCACGAGACCGTCGGGCCCCAGGAAGGCGACGACCCCGTCGACTACTACCTGAAGGTGCTGTCCGACAAGACCGGATCCCTCATCGCCGCCGCCGCGCAGGCGGGCGTCATCTTCTCGAACGGTCCCGAAGAGTTCGAGCAGGCGATGGTCGTGTTCGGAGAGAAGGCGGGCGTCGCGTTCCAGCTGCTCGACGACGTGATCGACCTGTCGGCCGATGCGGGTGAGACCGGCAAGGTTCCCGGCACCGATCTGCGCGCCGGCGTGCCGACGATGCCGTACCTCCTCCTCGGACAGCGCACGGATGCAGCATCCGTCTCCCTCACCCGTTCGATCGACGACGGCGTGGCGCGCATCGCCGACGGCGCCGACCCGACGATCCTCGACGGCCCGCTCGCGCAGCTGCGCGAGCATGAGGCGACCCAGGCCACACTCGCTCTCGCGAACGCATGGTCGGCCGAGGCCATCGAGGCGCTCGCGCCGCTCCCCGACGGAGCGGTCCGCGAGGCGCTCACCCGCTTCGCGAAGGCCGTCGCCGACCGCTCCAGTTAGACCACCACCGGCCCCTGACCCACCATCGGCCCCTGAGCTCATCGAAGGGCCGGACGACGCTTCGACAGGCTCAGCCAGCGAGAAGCCGACGAGAGGACTCCCATGACCAAGCTCCGACTCGCCATCGTCGGCGCCGGCCCTGCGGGCATCTACGCCGCCGACATCCTGCTCAAGGCCGAGCGAAAGTTCGACGTCTCGATCGACCTGTTCGAACAGCTGCCGGCTCCGTACGGCCTCGTCCGCTACGGCGTCGCTCCCGACCACCCGCGCATCAAGGGCATCATCACCGCGTTGCGCGAAGTGCTCGACCGGGGCGACATCCGTCTGTTCGGCAACGTCCGCTTCGGTGAAGACATCACGCTGGACGATCTGAAGAAGCACTATCACGCCGTCATCTTCTCGACCGGCGCGATCCGCGACACCTCGCTGGACATCCCCGGCATCGACGCCGAGGGCTCGTACGGAGCGGCCGACTTCGTGAGCTGGTTCGACGGGCATCCCGATGTGCCGCGCGAGTGGCCGCTCGAGGCCGAGTCGCTCGCCGTCATCGGCAACGGCAACGTCGCGCTCGACGTCACGCGCATGCTCGTCAAGCACGCCGAAGACCTGTTGCCCACCGAGATCCCCGAGAACGTCTACGAAGGCCTCAAGGCATCGCCGGTCACCGACGTGCACGTGTTCGGCCGCCGAGGCCCGGCGCAGGTGAAGTTCACCCCCCTCGAACTGCGCGAGCTCGGCGAGCTGCGCGACGTCGACATGGTGGTCTACGACGAGGACTTCGACTACGACGACGCGGCGCGAGCAGCGATCGCGAGCAACAAACAGGTCATGGTCATCGACAGGGTGCTGCAGTCCTGGCGCAAGCGCCCCGGCGTCAACAACGCGGGGGGCGAGGCGTCGCGCCGACTGCATCTGCACTTCTACGCCAAGCCCCTCGAAGTGAAGAAGGATGCCGAGGGCCGGGTGGCCGCGCTCGTGTACGAGCGCACGCGTCCGGACGGACAGGGCGGCGTGGAGGGCACCGGTGAGATTCGCGAGGTGCCGATCCAGGCGATCTACCGCGCGGTCGGCTACTTCGGATCGCCGCTGCCGGGTGTGCCGTTCGACAAGCGCCACGGCGTCATCCCGAATCACGAGGGTCAGGTGCTGCACAAGGACTCCAACGAACGGGTTCCGGGCGTGTACGCGACGGGGTGGATCAAGCGCGGGCCCGTCGGACTCATCGGCCACACGAAGTCCGACGCGATGGAGACCGTGCGTCACCTCATCAACGACCAGGGCTCGTGGTGGACGCCCGAGGACCCCTCCGACGAGGCGATCCCGGCCCTGCTGGCCGAGCGCGACGTGAAGTGGACCGACCTCGACGGCTGGCACCGACTCGACGAGCACGAGATCGCACTCGGGGCGCCTAGCGAGCGCGCCCGCATCAAGGTCGTGCCCCGCGACGAGATGGTCCGGGTCTCGCGCGGCGAATAGTCGACGGATCGAGAACCGATCGGCGGCGAGCGGACATATCCAGGTATGAACCCTTCTGATGCCGCCGATTGGGACCTCGTCCTGGCCGGTGACAGTGCCGCCCTCGGGCGGTTCTTCGATCGGCACCACCAACGGCTGTTCCGGCATGCCTACGGTGTGATCGGCGATCGTGAAGACGCGCAGGATGCTGTGGCGGTGGCCTTCTTCGAGCTCTGGCGCAAGCGCGCGTCGGTGCGGCTCGTCGACGGCTCGCCCCTGCCCTGGCTGCTCACGGCGACGTCGTACGCCGCCCGCAACGTCGAGCGTTCCGCCCGGCGTTATCGCCGGGTGCTCGCGCGGGTGCCCCGCGATGACGAGGCGACCGGCGACATCGTGGCGCACGACGAGAGCGGCGTGTTCGCCGCCCTGAAGCGACTGCCGTCGGCGGAGCGCGACGTGGTCGTGCTGTCGGTGCTCGAAGGGTTCCCCGAGAAGGAGACCGCGCAGACGCTCGGCATTCCCGAAGGGACCGTCAAGTCGCGGTTGGCGCGCGCGAAGCGCCGCCTGCGCGGAGAGATCGAGAGCTGGGAACTCGCATGACCGACCTGACCCCTGACGAGTCCGCCGCGCTCCGCGCGCGGATCGTCCACGGCGCCGATGGGCTGCCACCGCGACGGAACCCGTCGCGCATCGTCGCCGTCGCCTCCGCCGTCGTGGTGGTCGGTGTGATCGCCGTCGGCTCGGTGAGCATGGCGATCGGACTCGGCTCGACGACCGACACGCTCGCCACACCGACCCCGACGCCGACCCGGACGAGCACCCCGACGGCGACGCCTACCCCGACACCCACGCCGACGGAGACGTCGACACCCACTCCGACGCCGACACCCACTCCGACCCCGACGCCGGAGCCGACGCAGGAGCCGGTGGTCCTCGAGGTCGGCGACGACATCATCAGCGAGGGGCAGTGGAATCTGCTCAGTGAGCGCGGCTGGACCTTCTATCACTTTCAGGCGACCGATCGGCGTGTGGCGATCGATCCGACGGCCGCTCTGCCGTCGGAGGTCAGGGCCGACATCCAGCGCCGCGTCGACGCGATCCCCATCGATCAGGTCGGTCAGTCCGACACCGCCGGAACGGTCGCCTACAACCTGCTGCAGGAGCTGCGAAATCTCGGGAAGGAGTTCGTCATCGTGCGCTACAACGTCTTCTCCGTCCCGCCCGCGGTCGGCGGTGCCATGCGATGGCATGCGCATCCGTCCCAGCAGGGGTGGTGGATGCCGTTGTCCAAGGACCGGGACCAGCTGATCGCCGACGTGAACGCGTGGATCGCCGTGAACACCGCTCCGAACACGTGGGAGGTCTTCGTCGGCCCGGGCGAACCCGTCGTCCCCTGACCGAGGGGTTGCATCCGGTCGGTCTGAGTAGGCTGACCGGATGCAGCACGACTGGGTCCCGGACGTCCTGGGAGAGCCGTTCGAGCAGAAGACGCTGCCCATCGGCGCGGACGACGAAGGCGACCTGTTCGCGACGGTCGTGCGGTTGCTGCCCGACCACGGACTTCTGGGTGGGATCTTCGGAGACCACCGGCCGTTCGCCGACATCGACGTGCTCTACGTGCACGGCTGGTCGGACTACTTCTTCCAGACCCGTCTGGCCCGATTCTGGGCCGACCGGGGCGCGCGCTTCTACGCGCTCGACCTGCGCAAGTACGGCCGCAGCCTGCGCGACGGCCAGACTCCGGGATACATCACCGACCTCAGGGAATACGACGCCGACATCGGGGCCGCGCTGGAAGCGATGGGACGCGCGTCGGACGGCGGGGGAGAGCGCCGGCTGGTGCTGCTCGGCCATTCGACCGGCGGGCTCACACTGAGCCTGTGGGCGGCGCGGCATCCGCAATCGGTGTCTGCCGTGATCCTCAACAGCCCGTGGCTCGAGTTCCAGCTGAGCGCCGCGACGCGCGCGGCCATCACACCGGTGCTCGGCATCCATTCGAAGCTGCGCCCGTTCGATCTGTGGCCGCAGACCGACCTCGGGTTCTACTCGCGGGCGCAGGCAGAGGTGGCCGACGCCGATGATCCGGTGTCGATCGAACTCGCCTGGCGTCCCGACCGCACCATGCCGGTGCATGTGGGGTGGATGCACGCCGTCATGGCCGGGCACGCGCTGGTGGCGGCAGGTCTCGGGCTCGACATGCCCGTCTGCGTCCTCCTGTCGGCGCACACCGCGCTGCCGACCAGATGGAGCGAAGACCTCACCCGCGCCGACTCGGTGCTGATCGTCGACGACATCGCTCGAGCGGCGCTGAAGCTCGGCTCATCGGTGACCATCGAGCGCATCGACGGTGCGCTGCACGACGTCTTCCTGTCTCGCCGAGAGGCTCGCATCGATGCCTACGCGCGGCTCGAGCGGTGGACCACCGCGATGCTCGCGCGCCGCTGAAACGAAGAACCGCGCCATCCCCAGCGGAGGCGCGGTCATCACAGCGGTGTTTTGGAATGTTCCGGGTGGATCAGCGCCAACTGATCCACCCGGAACATCCGCCCGCTTTCGCGGAGAAGTTCAGTGACCCCCCAGTCCCCAGTACTCCCCAGCGGAATCCTCCCCAGGACTCCACTTTTTCGAGATCTCCCAGAATCCCGATTCGGAATCTCCCAGGATTCCGTCTTCCCCGAGTTCCCCCAGGAACTCTCGGGCCGAACGTGAGGCAGATCCGCCAAGATCCCCAGCGCCTCTGTTCGTTCCCATGTATGAAATTACCCTGTCCGCCGGATGGGGGACACACGATTCGCCGAGTCTTTGGGGATTCCTGAGGTTCGGATTTTCCCGGGGTGCGGAAACCCGCGGAATCGTCAGCGGTAGTTGACGTACTGCAGGTCGACGTCGAGGTCGGCGGCCTTGAGCAGCCGCTGCACTTCCTGCAGGTCGTCGCGGCTCTTGGACTGCACGCGCAGCTCGTCGCCCTGGATCTGCGACTTGACGCCCTTGGGTCCTTCGTCGCGGATGATCTTGGAGATCTTCTTCGCGTTCTCGGACGAGATGCCGTCCTTGAGGGTCGAGACGATGCGGAACTCCTTGCCGCTGGCGAAAGGATCGCCCGACTCGAGGCTCTTGAGCGAGATGCCGCGCTTGATGAGCTTCGACTGGAAGACGTCGAGCACGGCCTTGGCCCGCTCTTCGGTGTTCGCCTTGATCAGCACGGACTCGCCGCTCCACTCGACCGAGGCGCCTGTGCCCTTGAAGTCGTAGCGCTGCTCGATCTCCTTGCGCGCCTGATTGAGGGCGTTCTCCGCCTCCTGGTGGTCGACCTTGCTCACGATGTCGAATGAGGAATCAGCCATGCGGAGAGTCTACTCGCGGGCCGCAACGGGGCCGGCGGCGATGCGGAGCGTGCCAAACGGCATCCGTCGTTCGTAGACTGGCCCTCGATCCCTAGGAGGTGGCATGCGCCCTCTGACCGAAGACGACATCCGATCGGCGATGATCAACGCATCGCCCGACGATGCCCGGCTGCTCACCGTTCCGGCCGACGTGGTGCTCGCCGACTGGGACCACATGGACTTCTACGCGTGGCGCGATCCCCGCACCCGCGGTCGCGGCTACATCGTCGCCGAGATCGACGGCGAGCCCCGCGGAGTGGTGCTGCGCGCCGCCGACGGGTCGTCGCACGCGCGGGCGTCGATGTGCAACCTCTGCCACACGATGCAGCCGGCTGATCAGGTGGCGCTCTTCAGTGCACGAAAGGCGGGGGATGCCGGGGAGCACGGAGACAGCATCGGCACCTACATCTGCGCCGATCTCTCGTGCCACGAGAACGTGCGGCTGGCGGCCCCCCTCGCGCCGAACGAGATCCGCGCGAGTGTGGATCGCCGCATCGACGGCACCCGCACGCGCACCGAGGCTTTCGTCTCGCGTGTGCTCGAGACTGCGGGGTCGCGCCGATGAGCGGCCGGGCGGTCGTCATCGGCGACGCGCTCATCGACGAGCTGCGCGACGGCACCGGTGTGCGCGAGTTCGTCGGCGGGGCCGCGCTCAACGTCGCCGTCGGTCTGTCGCGACTCGGCGTTCCGACGACGCTCGTCGCGATGGTGGGCGACGACGACGCGGGCGGCCGCATCCGTCAGTACCTCGCCGACTTCGGCGTCGAGCTTCTGGCGACCGAGGGCCCGCACGGCACCGCGCGCGCGGTGAGCGAACGCTCGGCCGGTGGCGAGCCGACCTACGCCTTCAACACGGCGGCGTGGGAGCGACGGATCCGCTTCGGCGACGCCCAGCGCGCGGCCTTCGCCGACGCCCCGATCGTCGTCGTCAGCTGCTTCCGGTTCGACGATGCCGAGCAGACCGACGAGATGCTGGATGCCGTCGCGGGAAGGCCCCTCGCCATCGACCCCAACCCGCGCACGGGCATGCTGCACGACGGCGATGCGTTCGTGCAGGGCTTCGAGCGGGCGGCAGCCGGGGCATCTCTCGTCAAGGTCGGCGAGGACGACGCGACGATGCTCTACAGCGAACCGCTCGACACGCTGCGCACCCGGCTCATCGACCTCGGAGCAGCAGCCGTTCTCGCGACGTACGGCGCCGGGGGAGCGGCGATCGACGCCGCCGGCGACACGGTCACGGCGCCCATCGCCGACCTGCCCGGCCGCATCGTCGACACGATGGGCGCGGGCGACGCGGCCTTCGCGGCGACGATCGCGGGCATGATGTCGACCGTGCCGTCGACGCGTGACGAGTGGGGTGCGGTGCTCGACCAGGCGATGGATGCCGCTGCGGCCACATGCCGGTTCGAGGGGGCGCTCCTGCGGCTCCCGTCAGCGCTCAAGGCGATGGATCTCGACGCCCTCGGAACGTGACCGGGCTCGATTTTTCGCACCGTCGGTCACAGAGTAAGATTGTGGATCGCGCCTCTGGTCGACTGCTGAAGCCGGGCAGGTGCGTCTGGCGAGTTACCCAAGCGGCCAAAGGGATCTGATTGTAACTCAGCTGTCATCGACTTCGGGGGTTCGAATCCCTCACTCGCCACCGATCGACCAAGGCCCCCGCGATGCGGGGGCCTTCGTCGTTCTCGGGACGTGCGACGACCTGCGCGGGCATCGCGTCCCGCGGCCCGTCGGGCGCCGCGTGCCAGGATGGGAGCACGCCGGCCACCGTGCCCGGCGGGACGAGGAGCGCCATGACTGTTCCCGGTCGATCCGTCGGACCGGCGCCGACGTCCGGTCCGTCGCCGCTGATCCGCTCGACGATCTGGGTGGCGATCGGGGCACTGATCGCCGCAGCGCTCGTCTGCGTCGCATGGGTTTTCGTCGGCTCGCAGGACGGCATCGTCGGCAGGGCGTTCCTCACGATCCTGCTGCTCGTGGCATTCGCGGGGGTGTCGATCCTCGAAGCCCACCTCGCGCCGCGTCGCCCGGCCTGGTTCGCGCTCGCGAGCGTCGTCGGCTGGGTCGCCCTCCTCCTCATCGGCGCGGTCATGATCTGGATGCCGGAGGGCCGAGACGCCCTCCGCGTGGGCCTGGCCCGCTTCATCCTCTATCTCGTGATCGTCTTGATCGTGCAGCTCGTCCTGCTGCACGTGCGGCTCTTCATGAAGGCGTCGCAGCGCCACGAGACGACCTTCACGCAGGTCGTGTCGATCGTCACCGTCGTGCTCGTGATCGCCCTCGCCGTGCTGCTGATCGTTCCGCTGATCATCTGGGAGTACGTGTCCTTCCCCGATCTCTACTGGCGATTCGTCACCGCTGCGGCGATCCTCGCGGCGGTCGGCACGACGCTGGTTCCGCTGATGAACGTGCTGTCCGCGCCCAAGACCGCGCCCGTCGCCGATGCGCCCGCGGGTCTCGCGCCGTGGCCGACGTACGCCGAGACGGCGATTCCGCTCCCCGTCATGGCCGACGGATCCCCCGACTGGGGCGCGTTCTACACGGGACGGCCATCGCCGGGTGCCCACGTGGTCGGCGAGCCCGCGCCCGCGCAGCCGGGCTACGCGGGCTTTCCGCCCCCGCCCCCGCTGCCTCCGCGCCCCTAGAGCGCGAGCAGCTCGATCGCGGCCATCGCCGCGTTGTGCCCGCCGATCCCGCTGACCGCGCCGCCGCGACGCGCTCCCGAACCGCAGATCAAGACCGACGGATGCGGAGTGGCCACGCCCCAGCGTTCTGCGGGGGTGTCGAGCGGCTCATCGTCTTCGGCCCACGGCCACGACAGTGATCCGTGGAAGATGTCGCCGCCCGTCATCCCGAGCGACTCCTCGAGGTCGGCCGTCGTGCGCGCCTCGATGCAGGGGGTGCCGTCGGGGGCGCGGTAGACGATGTCGGCGATGGGTTCGGCGAGCACGGAGTCGAGGGAGTGCTGCGCCGCCGCGAGGAGCTCGGCGCGCGCGGCATCCCGATCTGCGCCCTCGACGATGCGATGGGGCACATGAAGCCCGAAGAGCGTGAGTGTCTGCGCGCCCGACGCCTGAAGCTCGGGCCCGAGGATCGACGGATCGGTCAGCGAGTGGCAGTAGATCTCGGCGGGCAGGGGATGCGGGATGCCGCCGCCCTGCGCCCGTGCGTGCGCCGCCTCGAGCTGCGACATCGTCTCGTTGATGTGGAAGGTTCCGGCGAAGGCCGCTTCGGGCGAGACGCTGTCATCACGCAGGAACGGGAGCCGGCGCAGCAGCATGTTGACCTTCACCTGCGCGCCTTCGGGATGCTCGGTCGCGATCGGTGCGCCGGATGCGGCGCCGCCCGCGGCCAGCAGTCGGTCGAGCACGAGCGGACCGACGCCGCTGAGCACGAGGCGCCCGCTGACCGTCGAGCCGTCGGCGAGCGACACGTCGCCCGCCGGAGACACGGCGACGACTTCGGCTCGTGTGCGGATGTCGGCACCGGCCGCGCGCGCGGCGCGCTCGAGCTCGCCGCTGACGCTGCCCATGCCCCCGACGGGCACATCCCAGTCGCCCGTGCCGCCGCCGATCACGTGGTAGAAAAAGCAGCGGTTCTGCCGCAGGTCGGCGTCGTCCGCGCCGGCGAACGTGCCGATGAGTCCGTCGGTCAGCGCGATGCCCCGCGCGATGTCGGACCGCAGCGACCGGCGCAGGACGACGCCGAGCGGGCTCTCGAAGAGGTCGGCCCACAGCTCGTCGTCGCCGACCAGGCGGCGCACGTCTTCTCGCCGTCGGAGCGGCTCGACGACGGTGGGGAAGACACGGCGGGCGACGGGCTCCAGGCGGCGGTAGAAGGCGTCGAAGCGGTCCGCCTCGGCGTCGTCGCCCGTGGCGCGCAGGAAGGAGGCTGCGGTGGCCGCGGCATCCCGTGTATCGACGAGGATGCCCCGCGTCGGGTCGTCGGGAAGCGGAGTGTACGACGAGTAGCGGCGGCGCGAGAGCTGGATCGACAGGCCCAGATCGTCGATGATCTGCCGCGGGAGCAGGCTCACCAGGTACGAGTAGCGCGAGAGTCGGGCGTCGACGCCCGGCCAGGGGCGCTCCGAGACCGCGGCCCCGCCGACGTGATCGAGCCTCTCGAGTACCGCGACGGTGCGGCCGGCACGACCGAGGTAGGCGGCCGCGACGAGGGCGTTGTGACCCCCGCCGACGATGACGACGTCGTGAGTGGGGGAGCGGACGGCAGCGGCCATTGCTCCACGCTAGTCGGCGATACCGTGGGGGCATGGAAACCGCCGCCGGGCTGCAGACCCTCGCCGTCGAGATCGCCCGTGAGGCCGGTGAACTCGCCCGCGTCCGTCGCACGCAGGGTGTGGCGATCGCGGCGACGAAGTCGGCGCTCGCCGACATCGTCACCGAGGCCGATCGCGACGTGGAGGACCTCATCCGCCGCCGCATCGCCGAGGCGCGCCCGGGTGACGGCTTTCTCGGCGAGGAGTCGGGCGCCGAACGCGGAACCACCGGCGTGACGTGGGTCGTGGACCCGATCGACGGAACCGTCAACTACGCCTACGGGATTCCCGCGTACGCGGTGAGCATCGCCGTCGTCACCGGAGAACCGGTCGTCGGCGAGTGGGATGCCGAGGCCGCCGCCGTGTTCAATCCCGCATCGGGCGAGCTTTTCCGCGCCGCCGTCGGCGAGGGCGCCTGGCTCGACGGCACGCGGCTCGCCGTCGCCGAGCCGACTGCGGCCGGGGCGCTCCTGGGCACCGGGTTCGGCTACGACTCCGCGACGCACGCGGGTGACATCGCGCGCGTCGCCCGCGTGATGCCGATGGCCCGCGACGTGCGCCGCATCGGGGCCGCGTCACTGGACTTCGCCTTCGTCGCGAGTGGGCGGTTCGACGGATACTTCGAGCGCGGACTGCAGCCGTGGGATCACGCCGCCGGGGCGCTGCTCGTCACGGAGGCAGGGGGCGTCGTCGGCGGATTCGACGACGTCGACGGGTTCGGTCGCCGCCTGTTCGTCGCGGCCGGCCCGGGGCTCTTCGACTCGCTGCTCGAGGCCGCGCGCGACTGACGCGCCCGAAGCCGGGCCCCGCACATGGCATTCTCAGGCGCCCCGGGGTAGTGTTTACCCGATCGTTACCTTCGCCGCCCGAACGGCGAATGGGATCACGCAGCCCGTTGCCAGTGCTGCCGTCCGTAACCCCCCTTCCGGATGGCACGATCCGAAAGTCCCCCGCGCCCTTGCAGTCCGACCGCCCCCAGGCCGAGCCCGCCCTCACGCGACGCTCGAGCCGCGCCTCCTCCACGCCTGTCCAGGCGCAGCAGGAGACCCCCGGGGCATCGCGCGCGGAGCTCCGCCGCCAGGCCGCGGCCGCGACTTTCGTCGAAGCTGTCCTTCCCGCGATCGTCGTCGATGCCTCTGCGGTCGCCGAGGCTCCCGCCGGACTCACCCGTCGCGGCACGCGCGCTGCGCGCATGCCGGCTGAAGCGCCCGCCGACGTGCAGACGCCTGCCGAGCCCGTCGAGCTGATCGCGCCCGAGCCCGCCGTCGTCGAAGAGCCGGTGGTTCTCGATGAGCCGGTGGCCGAGGCATCCGATCTCGACGAATTCGAAGCCGCCGCGCGGTTGTTCGCTTTCACCGGCGAGAACCCCGTGATGGCGGATGCCGCCGAGCCCGCCGCCGCCGAAAGCGTTCCGCACACGATCGGCCGCGGAGCCCGCCGCCGTCGTGGTGTCATGCTCAAGCGCGTCGCCGGTGCCTCGTTCTCGGTCGGCGTCATGGGAATCGTGGGACTGCTCACCGTCGGACTCACCACCCCCGCAGAGGCCGTCGCGGTCGCCGGTTCGACCGACATCTCGTCGGCATCGGTGAGTCTCGCCGTCGAGGACGACGCCGCACCCGATGACGAGATCCAGGCGTACGTCGCCCCCTCGAGCGTGCAGAACGCCGACATCTCGAAGACCGAGAGCTACTCGACGGTCACGATGCAGGAGCTCGCCTACGCGTCGGGCATCAAGAACGTCTCGAGCTTCTTCGTCAACGACCCGAACTCGGCCATCCAGTGGCCGTTCGCGGTGGGTGTTCCGATCACGTACGGCTTCGGCATGCGGTCGGGCGCGATGCACCAGGGCGTCGACTTCGTCCCCGGAGCCGGAGCGCCGATCCAGGCGATCGCCGACGGCACCGTGCGCGTCGCGACGAACTCGGGCGGCGGCTACGGCGTGCACGTCATCATCGACCACGTCATCGACGGCCAGCTCATCTCGAGCCACTACGCCCACATGATCACCGGGTCGATCGCGGTCACCGAGGGTCAGCAGGTCACCGTCGGAACCGTGCTCGGCAAGACCGGCAACACCGGCCGCTCGTTCGGTGCGCACACCCACTTCGAGCTCCTGCTGAACGGCACAACGGCGATCGATCCGATCCCGTGGCTGCGTGAGCACGCTGGCGGCTGATCTCGATTCAGCGGGATGCCGAGGCTCTGATATCCTCTTGTAGTTGCCCGCACGAGGGCAGCACGCCCCGATAGCTCAGTGGTAGAGCACTTCCATGGTAAGGAAGGGGTCGACAGTTCAATCCTGTCTCGGGGCTCGTAGTATCCATCTCATTTCACACGGATGCTTCGCGGCGGGGTAGCTCAGTTGGTGAGAGCGCACGACTCATAATCGTGAGGTCGCGGGTTCAAGCCCCGCTCCCGCTACATAATAAATACCTGATCAGCGGTATCTTCCGTATGCACTACCCGCGTTGATGCGACTCAGATTGTGGTTTGTGCCGGTTGCGGGCCGGTCATTCTGTACCGCGCGGCTTCTATCAACTGAGACCAACTGCAACCCGTGAGCCATCAGAATCCTGCCGACAGCGGTTAAGACTAAACGCTGAGTAATCGTGAGGTCACGCGCCGCCTGCTGTAGCGCGGACATGACGGACGCTCGCCACACCCGTTGCCCGGCACCGCCCGAGGAGACGCGCGATCTGAACGAGGACTCCACCTTTTGGGGTGGAGCACGAGGGGCGCGCGGGACGTGCGGCCTGATGATGTCGAACGGTGCGCTCGTCTCGCGCAGACCGTGCATCCCAGGATTCGAACCACTGCAGATGTCGAGATCGCGTATCTCGGCTGTGTCGCGGGGCGCAGCTCAATCAACTCCAAGCCGTGCCGAGGTCACGGCTTGGCTTCGAAGGTGATGTTCGCGAACTCGCGTACCGCCGCCGTGATCGCGACTTCAGTAGGAAGACGCTCCATGGAGGACGCCCCGTAGAAGCCGTGGAGGCCGTCGGCTTCGCGCAATACGTACTGCGCGTCGCTGGGGCTGGAGACGGGGCCGCCGTGGACGAGAACGATGACGTCTTCGCGGACAGAGCGAGCTGCAGCGGCCCACTCGGTCGCACTCTCGACGCAATCCTCGAGAGTGCGGGAGGTTCCCGCGCCAATGCTGCCTCCTGTCGTCAGGCCCATGTGGCATACGACCACGTCGGCGCCTGCTGATGTCATAGCGATGGCGTCCTCCGATGAGAAGACGTATGGGGTCGTGAGGAGGTCCGCCTCACGTGCATGAGCCACCAGCTCCACTTCCAGGTCGTAACTCATGCCGGTCTCTTCGAGGTTCGCGCGAAACTGCCCGTCGATCAAACCCACGGTTGGGAAGTTCTGGATACCGGAGAAGCCCTGGTCGCGCAGCGATCGCAGGAAGCGTGGCGGGTCGTAGAACGGGTCGGTGCCGTTGACACCGGCGAGTACGGGGACGTGGCGGGGGATCGGCAGTACTTCCCGCCCCATTTCTACGACGAGATCATTCGCATTGCCGTATGCCATGAGCCCGCTGAGCGATCCGCGGCCGGCCATGCGGTAGCGGCCGGAGTTGTAGATCACGATGAGATCGGCACCGCCGTCTTCCTCGCACTTCGCGGATAGACCCGTCCCCGCCCCGGCGCCCACGATGGGTCGCCGGGCAGCGACTTTCTCGTTCAGGCGGGCAAGGATCTCTGCGCGTGCGACGAATGGCATGTAGGCCTACTTTCCGAGAGGCGTGGTTGAGGAGCGTGTCGAGCGGGGGCCTATCAGCGCATGCAAGCGATCGGCGAAGAAGACAGCAAGCTCGGGGTCGTTGATGTCGAGCTGCGATTCGACGAGTTCGACCGCGGACCCTTCGAGCCCCGTGCGGATGGCGCCGAACAGGGCGGCGTCAGCGGCGGAGTCGTAAAACGGTCCACCGGGGACAGCGATCGCTGACACGCCACCAAGAGGGAGGACGACGACAGTGGGGCCGGTTGATGCCGCGACCTTGCGGGCGAGCTCGGCACCGATCGCTTCAGATTCCTCGGTCGTCGTTCGCATGAGCGTGACACTTGAATTGTGAATGTACAGGTTGCGCTGGCTGAAGCGCTGCGGCACGGTCTCGCGTGATCCGAAGTTCACCATGTCGAGTGCGCCCGTTGACACGACCTGCGGCGTGCCGGTCTCGGCGGCGGCGGTGAGGCGGTCGGGTCCGGCGGAGAAGACGCCGCCGACAAGGTTGTCAGGTAGCTCGGTCGTCGTTATGTCGAGGACCCCGTCAATGTATCCCTGTCGGATGAGAGACTCCATCGCTCGACCACCTGCGCCCGTCATGTGGAAGACGAGCACCTCGTAACCCAACTCTTCAAGGCGCGCTCGCGCTCGCGTTACCGACGGGGTCGTGACACCGAACATGCTTGCTGCGACAAGCGGCCGCGACTCGCGCTCCGGAAGCGCGGGGGCACGCACCATTCCGGCCATCGCCGCAGCGGCGTTGGAGAAGATTCGCATCGAGATCCGATTCAGCCCCGCGACGTCGACGACGCTCGGCGCAAGAATGAGGTCGGTCTCGCCGATGTACTGTTCGGTGTTCCCCGAGGCGGCGGTCGACACGATGAGGCGGGGGAATCCTAGGGGAAGGTTGCGGAAGGCGGCTGCCGCAACGGATGTCCCGCCGGTCCCGCCGAGAGCGAGCGCGCCCTGCACCTGCCCTGACTCGACGAGACCGCGCACGATGGCCGTCGCTCCCCGTGACATCACAGTCATGGCAGCGCCGCGATCGGAAGCCGCGACGAGGTCATTCAGGTCAGAACCCCCTGCCTTTGCCACCGCGCCGCTGTCGACGTCCACGGCGATCTGAGCCTCGCCTTGCACACCGAAATCGACGATCAGCGTGTCCACCCCGGAATCCTGGAGGCGGTCGCGGACGAATCCATACTCGGCGCCCTTGGTGTCCATCGCACCGAGCAGGAGGACAGTGGGGGAACTCATGGGTCACTCCGAATCAGGTCTTGACCGCGCCGTTGCGACCGTACCCATAATGGCCACATGCCCACGAGCTACTCGAGTGCCAATTCATTCAGATTGGCGACGGTCGGCGCCAATCGCCTAGCCCGGCTGCTCGGTGACTGGGGGACCGGAGAGAGTGCGTTGCACCACCAGCTCGCTGAAAACCTGCGCAGGCTCGTTGCAACAGGGGCGTTGTCGTCGGGCACGAAATTCCCCTCTGAGCGCAGTCTCGGCGTCGCCCTCGGGGTGAGCCGCAACACGGTGACGAAATCGTTCGACTTACTCCGCGGCGAGGGTGTGCTGACAAGTCGCCAAGGGGACGGTACCTATGTCTCGACAACCCATCGGTCACGCACTGTGCGAGGCGATGACCGGTTGCGCTCCTTCACCGAGGGTGAGGACCTCGACGTTGTGGATCTGCGCAGCGCCGCCCTACCCGGGCTTGCGATGGTCGCTGACCACTTCGACCTGCTCGACAGCTCACGCGCTCGTGAACTCGTCGCTTCGCACGGGTATCTGCCGAGCGGTTTGGACGAGCTGCGTGACTCGGTCGCCGACTACTACTCCGCGCTCGGGCTTCCGACGTCACGGGACAACATCCTGATCACCTCGGGCGCTCAGCAAGCACTTCGGCTCGGCGCATCGAGCGTCGCCAACCCGGGGGCCACTGTCGTTGTAGAAGAGCCATCTTTTCGTGGAGCGATCGAGTCGCTTCGGTCACTAGGAGCACGTCTAGTTAGCGTGTCAAGTGGGCCAGAGGGTATCGATACTGATGAGCTCGCGGCTGTGGTGGCCCGCGAGCGGCCTGTGCTCATCGTTCTCCAATCCACGGTGCACAATCCGACCGGATCCGTGCTGGACGTTTACCGTCGAAACCGCGTCGCGACTATCGCGAATCGCTTCGCGACGCCGGTTATCGACGACGCGACGCTGGCTGACACCATCATCGACGGCGATCGCCGGCCCCTCCCGCTTGCGGCCGGCAGCGATCTGGTCATGACAGTTGGATCGATGAGCAAATCCTTCTGGGGAGGGTTGCGAGTCGGGTGGCTCCGGGGTCGTCCGGAGGCGATCGCCGAACTCGCCGCCGTGAAAGGCGGACAGGACCTCGGGACGTCGCTCATCGCGCAGCTCCTCGCAAGCCGACTTCTACCCCAGATAGAACGTGCGCGCGACGAGCGACTGCGATCACTGACGGAGTCCCGGCGTCTGGTACTCGATGCGATTCAGGAGCTCCTGCCCACTTGGACGTCCGAGGTACCTCTTGGTGGTGGATCGCTCTGGGTGCGGCTACCTGAGATGTGCGCGACATCATTCGCGCACCGGGCTGAACGGTTCGGAGTGCGTGTTCTTCCCGGCTCGACGTTCAGCGTGCACGACGGGCTCGATGACCACCTCCGCATCTCGTACGCCAATTCACCCGCGCACACTCGGCGCGGAATTGAACTTCTGGCCGATTGCTGGAACTCGCTTCACGACTCCGACGTCGGCTAGTCAGTACTTCGTGGTGGGCCACCGGAGCCAAATTGGCCCTCTGGTAATCGTCCCAGACACCGCATCATGGCATCACGAGCACATCAGCGCCGATGTCGAGAACGATGCGAGGGCGCAAACCACGAGGAGATCATCAATGGCCGAGTCGAACCACGAGACCCGCAGGGGCGGGCGCACAGCCTCTGCCGACGTCCGAGTCGAGCCGCAGCCGTGGGGTCGTCTCGAGTGGATGGTCTCCGGCGCTCAAGGCAACTCTGACACCCTCACGATTGGCAAGTGCTTCATCCTGCCTGGGCAGAGCAATCCCGTGCATCACCACCCCAACTGCGACGAGGTGCTCCATGTACTTAAGGGGCTCATTCGTCACCGTGTGGGCGACGAGTACGTCGAGATGGCGCCTGGCGATACCATCTCGATCCCGATGGGCTCCGTGCACAACGCGGAGAACATCGGCGAGGACACATGCGAACTGTTGATTTGCTTCGACACAGCGTCGCGAGAGGTCGTCGGCGAATGACGACGACGTCTCGGCACCAGGTCGCAATCGTCGGCTGCGGAGGTGTCAGCGAGATGCACTTCCGAGGCTATCTCGCCCATCCCGACCGAATCGAGATCGTCGCTGCAGTTGATCCATCGCCGGAACGGCGGCAATGGGTCGCTGACACGTTTGGCGTAAGGACGACGTTCGCCTCGATCTCGGAGGCCGTCCGTGAGGCGGAGTTCGACGTCGCTGTCGTATCAACGCCGAGTCACGTGCGCCTTGAGGCCGTCTCTGAACTCGCAGCATCCGGTAAGCATCTATTCGTCGAGAAGCCCCTCGCTGACGGGGTGGCCGAGGCGATAGAGATTGTGGAGACTGCCGAGTCGGCCGGCGTTTTGCTCGCGGTAGACCAGAATTTCCGATACCACTACGCATTCGGGCAGGCCCGAGCGGCAATTCGAGCGGGCCGCATCGGCCGCGTCGTATCGGTAGATCATCGCGAGCTCATGTGGCGCGAAGTGGTCGGTTGGCGGGCCGATCAAAAGCACCACGCCCTCTCGGTCATGGGCGTTCACTGGTTCGACGGCTTTCGATTCATCCTCGACCGCGAGGCCGACTGGCTCGTCGCCACCACGCATCGCTCAAGCGCTCTGTCGGCTGCGGGAGAGACGGATGCCTCGATCCACGTCCGGTTCGGAGACGTCGGGGTGAACTACACGCAGAGCTTCTCAAGCCGCGTGGACCGGATCGAGTCGATCGTCATCGGCGAAACCGGAACGCTGCTCTTCGATTACGAACACATCGAAGTCCACACCGCCGACGGAGTGGAGAGGATCGTCAACCCCTGGGCAGGAGAAAACAAGCCCGAATCCGCGTTTCGCGGGCTCGACGATCTCTTGACGGCTATCGACACCGACGCTCAGCCAAGAAATTCGGGCTCCGACAATCTGCGCACGCTGTCTCTCCTCGAAGGCGCCTACCGATCCGCCGAGTCGGGCGAGCTCGTGGCGTTCTCAGAAGGGCTGCTCTGATGCGGATCGCCTTCTCGAAGCCGGTCGCGACCCACGAGTTCGACGTACTACTGCGCGAATTCGGTCCCGCAGGATACGACGCGCTCCAGCTGAAGACTGGGCAGTTCATACCGTGGGTCGACAATCCGAATGACTTCCTCGCCCGTACTGCCGGCGGCCCAGGAGCTTCGGAAGGCCTCGTCTACTTCGATGAGCTAGACGACGACCGCCTCACTCGCGTCATCGATTTCGCCGCGGCCGTCGGCTCGAAGCTCCTGGTGTTCTGCCACAACCGGTCTCGTGAGGGCGTCACAGCTGACCAACGAGCAGGACTCGCCCGGCAGTTGTCTGTTCACGGTGAACGCGCCCAACAATCCGGAATCGCCCTGTCGCTACACCACCACTTCGATCAGCCAGTGATGCTCCCGCAAGATGTCATCGAGTTCTGGAGTGCCGCGACGCCTGGATCCATTGGCCTGACCGTCGACACCGCGCACCTCGCCAAGAGTGGGGTGCAAGACATCCCCGCTTTCATTCGCGAGTTCGCGCCCATCATCGACAACGTCCACCTGAAGGACTACGCGGATGGCGAGTGGCGTCTCGTCGGCCGCGGCGACCTCGATCTCGATGGCATTCTGGCTGCCCTCGCGGACGTGGAGTTCGACGGCTGGCTGTGTATCGACGAAGAGTCCGACGCGTCACTCGCCGACGGTCTTGGTGTCTCGCGCACGTGGCTCGACGAGCACCTCGACAGCAACACCCGATGAATAGTACAAGTCCGATTCCGTCAACGATGAAGGAAGTAACGCACATGTCTCCATCTACGCGACGTCACGTCTTACGGGCGTCGGCGATCACCGCCGCGACTATCGTCGCGCTCGGCGGCCTCGTCGCCTGCGCCCCGGGCGGCACTGCGGCACCATCAGCTGAACCCGATTCGGGCCCTGTGACCATAACGTGGTGGGACTACTACCCGCCCGAGGGTGCACCGGCTATAGCTCTAGAGGAGCTACTGGCCGAGTATCAGGAGGCGAATCCCGACGTCACCATCGAACGCGAATTCATCGCGTACGCGGACCTCAAGCAGAGCCTGCTGCAGTCGGCTGGCGCGGGTTCCCTCCCTGATGTCGTCGTCATCAACAGTCCCGACCACCAGCAGTTCGCAGAGCTCGGCATCGCCGCCAACCTCGACGAGAAGCTCGCGGAATGGGGACAGCTGGCTGAGTACCCTGAGGGACTCATCGCCTCGGCGACGTACGAGGACAGCGTGTACGGGCTGCCCATCTCGGCCAATTGCCTTGCGCTCTTCTACAACACGGCGATCCTCGAGGAGGCCGGTCTCGAGCCGCCCACAACGTGGGATGAGATGGAGGAGGTCGCCGCGGAACTCACCACCCCCGAGCGCTATGGGTTCGCATACTCCGCAATCAACAACCAGCAGGCGGTTTTCCAATTCCTTCCGGCTCTATGGCAGAGCGGCGGGGACCTGTTCGATCTGACCTCCGACGACGCCGTGGCATCGCTGGACTACTGGGCTGGATTGATGGACGCGGGCAGCGTTTCGCGGGAGGCGCTCAACTGGGATCAGGCGACCGTCGCCGCGGAATTCGGTCAGGGTCGCGCTGCGATGATGATCAACGGACCATGGCAGTTGCCGTTCCTCGCGGCGGAAGCGCCTGACCTCGACTATGGCGTGGCGCTCCTGCCAGCCGGATCAGAAGAGGCATCGGTGACTGGCGGTGAGAACTACATGATCATGGCCGGCCCCAACGAGGATGCGGCATGGAATGTGCTGGAGTTCCTTCAGGAGCCGGAAAACGTGACGAAGATGAATGTCGCGGGCGGTAGCCTGCCGACCCGCAACGACGTCGACCCATTCCCTGACGACGAGCTCATCGGGACGTTCACCGATCAGCTGCAGGTCGCCCGCCCGCGCGCTTACGGGCCCGCGTACGCCGAGATCGCCGACCAGATTGTCATCGCCCTCCAGTCCCGGATGACTGGAGCCGCGGACTCCGAAGCGGCTCTTGCGACCGCGGCCGACGCGATCGCTCCGCTGCTGCCGCAATGACCCTGGATACACGCACAGACCCGCGGGTGGCCGGCTTCGGGCCGGCCGCCCGGGGCGTGCGCCGCCGCGGCCCCGGTCTGCTTGATGTTCTCGGAAGGTACAGCTTCGCCTTACCAGCTGTGATCTTCCTTGCGCTGTTTATGATCTATCCGCTCGTCTACACGTTCAATCTGAGCCTGTTCGATGTAAACGCGGGCAACTTCCTCACGGGCGGCGCGGCGGCGGTCGGACTGGAGAACTACGTCCAGTTCCTCACGTCGCCGGCATTCCTGCCGTCGCTGATCATCACTCTGGTATTCACGGTCGGGTCGTTGGTGTTCCAGCACTCGATCGGCTTCATGTTCGCACTGTTCTTCAACAGGGGATTCCCGCTGTCGGGAGTGCTCCGAGCTCTCATGCTCGTCGTGTGGGTACTTCCCGCTGTCGTCTCGGCGAGCCTCTGGCGATGGATATTCAGTGGCAGCTACGGGCTCTTCAACGCCTTCCTCGGGCTCATCGGCCTTCCGACGTCCGAACCGTGGCTGGTGAACCCGAACACCGCCCTCGTCGCCGTCATCATCGCCAACATCTGGATCGGCATCCCATTTCACATGATGCTTCTCTATGCCGGCCTGCAGGGTGTTCCTGCTCAGCTTTACGAGGCGGCGAGTCTCGACGGCGCCTCGGCGTGGCAGCGGTTCTGGAAAATCACGGTGCCCATGATGAGGCCCGTCATCATCATTGCCCTACTGCTCGGGTTCGTGCACACGTTCAAGGTCTTCGACCTCATCTATGTCATGACGGCTGGCGGACCCGCAGGTGCCACGAATGTTTTGTCGATCGAGGTCTACAAACTGTCGTTCGAGTACTTCCGCTTCGGTGATGGTGCCGCGGCTGCGAACATCCTGCTGATCATCCCGTTGCTGCTGTCGGTGGTCTACCTCTGGCTTCGCAGGAGAGAGGACACCACGCTGTGAGTACCTCGACGCGATCCGTCACAATGACAGAGACGCTTGTCACATCCGATCGACGACAATCTCGTCGCGCATCGCGCTCAGGGCGCCCAAAGTGGCACCTGACCGCAATCGCCGTGCTCGTCGTCGGAGCATTCCTGTTTCCGCTCTACTGGCTCGTATCGACCTCGCTGAAGTCGCCTGACCAGCTGTTCACTAGCCCGCCGACGTGGATCCCGATCCCAGCCGATTTCAGCAACTATTCCGTCGCCGTCTTCGACAACCCGCTCATGATGCGTGCGCTCGGAAACAGCCTCATCATCAGTGTCGGAGCCACCGTACTGACGCTTGCCTTGGCGGCGCCTGCCGCCTACGCGATGGCGCGCCTCCGCCTACGGTGGACAGGGCTGCTGCTTCTACCCTTCCTCGTGGCGCAGCTGTTGCCGGCGATCAACATCGCGCTGCCGATGTTCGCCTTGTTCTCACAGTGGGGGCTGGTGAACACCTATCCCGGCCTGATCCTCGCCAACACGGTAGGCACGTTGCCCTTTGCGGTGATCGTACTGCGGCCGTTCTATCTCACGATTCCGAAGGAACTCGAAGAGGCCGCCGCAGTCGACGGTGCGACGAGATTCCAGGCCTTTTTTCGCATCGTCCTCCCTCTTATCCAGCCCGGCTTGATTACTGTGGCGGTGTTCGCCTTCGTGATGGCGTGGGGAGAGTTCGTGTTTGGGCTCACGCTCACGACGGAGCGTGAAATGCAGCCAGTGACGGTCACGCTCAACTCCTTCATCGGCCTGTACGGCACGCAATGGGGCCCTCTCATGGCGGCGTCTACGATCGTCGCCATCCCACTCATCGTTGTATTCGTCGTGTTCCAGAAGTACATCACCAGCGGACTGGCAGCAGGATCGGTGAAGGACTGAACTCCGCAGCGTAGCTATGCTCGCTCGCGGAGGATGCAAGCCGAGCCGGCTCTCCCCCACGCCCGATACGCGGGCCGGTGCGGATCTACTCGGCTAGATGCGCTCGAGTCAATGTCCTGAGACGATACAAACTCGTCGTCGCGGCAATGAACAGGTCGGTTCCGTCTTCGCCGCCGAAACAGACGTTTGCCACCACCTCGGGCACCGGCACGAAGAGCACTTCGGACCCGCCCGGGGAGAACACGTGCACCCCGTCACCTGCCGATGACCATACGCGGCCCCTCTCATCAACAGCGATACCGTCTGGGAGGCCGTTGTGGATCGTTGCGAAGAGACTCCCCCCCTGCGCGTTCAGGCCGTGATCCGCCACGTCGTATGCGCGGATCCAGTGACCCGAATCGTCTTCTCCAACGGCTGTATCGGTGACGTACACAGTCTCACCGCTCGGAGAGAAGGCGATGCCGTTCGGCTGGATCATGTCCGTGATGACGGGACGAAGGCCGTCCTCAACCGACCACCGGAAAACCCATCGAGCGCCGTACTCGAGCTCGCCAGGATGCCCTTCGCGGGGTTGGCTGATGCCGTAGTCGGGATCGGTGAACCAGTACGAACCGTCGAGTGCGAGTGCGACATCATTGGGCGAGTTCAGCCGCCTGCCGTCCCAACGGGAAACGATCTCTTCGATCGACCCGTCCGGAAACTCCCGTTCCAAGCGCCGCCTGCCGTGAGAGCACTGCACCACGGTGCCATCTGAGTCGAGAACGCGCCCGTTTGTGTACTCGACCTTGTCGCGATACACGGACACCGCACCGGTCACGCTGTCCCACTGCAGGATGCGATCATTTGGGATGTCGCTCCACCGCACAGTCTTGGTGCTGGGGACCCATAGAGGGCCTTCGCTCCAGACCGCGCCTGTGGCTAGCATCTGGGGCGCGGCCCCCTCTTGAAGAAGGCTTTCGTCACTCATCGACAACTTCCTCCGCCGCGCTACGTCAGACATCGGTCTGGCTCATGTTGGTCAAGTTCATTAGGCGATCGCGACGACGCCACCTCGCTGATGGTGGCATGAACTCACGAGAAAACTCCACGAGTGCCTGGGTGTGGCTGTAGCGGGGAGGCTTTGGAGCCGGTGGTCTCCCGCTGCATCCGCCCCACTGCAAACACGATTCGAAAGTCGAAGAATGACCTCAAAACCATCGTTTGGCTGACGACAGGCGACGTGCGGGCACAAGCATCCGGCTCCGTTCCTCCGCGCGTCACGCTATTGTTCCGCAGGTCGATGATCCCGTTGGCTCGGAGCTGCCAAACAACAATGGCGCACCCAGAAACCTCCTCCGGCCGAAGCGCCGACGGACGATAGCGGTTGTGGGTCGGAGCACAGGCGACCCAGGTCCCGGCGGCGTCACGAGACGCGTGTACTCAGCACGTACCGCGACATCCGTTGATGCGGTGGGCGGAGTGTTCTAGCTCCTCCTGACGTGCAGGAATACGCCCCTGACGGGCAAATCGAGGCCCTGCCAAAGTGATGCCTCCGAACGCTCTGGCGGCCTATCGGAGGTCGAGCAGGAAGTCAGGTTCCGCCGGGGCTTTCTGCGTCCGGAACGCAACCCGGTTACGACTCCGAGCGGGCGGTCCTGGTTCACGCGAAGATGCCCCCGGTGCAGGACCGGGGGCACCTCGTCGACGACGTCTCAGGTCGTGACGCGCGCCTTGTCGTAGGTGGCCGAACCGAAGCCGAGGATCAGGAAGCCGATCGCGGAGAACAGCCAGAGCAGGAACACCGAGAAGACGGTGCTCTGGCCGAATCCCTTGCCGATGCGCAGGGAGACGATGATGTGGAACACGATGTTCACGATCGGGATGAGGTACAGCAGCCCCATCCATGCGGAGTAGCCGGCGATCTTCACGAGCACGAAGGTGTTCACGATCGGGATGATGGCGAGCCATCCGGGGTAGCCGGCCTTCGTGAAGACCTTCCAGAGGGCGACGACGAGGAGGATGTACCAGGCCAGGCCGAGGATGATCCACACGGTGTTGGCGGCGGTGTACTCAGGTGTGTCCATGACGGTTGTGAAGAGGTTCATGGCTCACAGCATATGGTCAGGTTCGCCTTCATCCACGCAGTCATCGCAGGGCGAGCGGAAGAACCGCGCAGGTGACGGTCACGGGAACCGCGACGAGCCCGAACGCCACGAACCGTCGCCAGGAGAACTCGACGCCGGCGGCTGAGATCCTCGAGTACCAGAGCAGCGTCGCCAGCGATGCCCACGGCGTGATGAGCGGTCCGGCGTTCACTCCGATCAGAAGGGCGGCCAGGCGTTCCGGCGTGTCTCCGAGAGGCTGAAGCGCGAGGAACGCGGGCAGATTGTTGCCGATGTTCGATGCGAGCACGCCCGAGCCGGCGAGACGCAGCAGATCGGGCAGGGTTCCGCCGGTGCCGGCGAACGCGGTCAGAACAGCGCGCGACCCCGCCGCCTCGAGCGCAGCGACCGCCATGAACAGCCCGCACGCGAAGATCAGCAGAGGCCACGGCGCGAGCGACGGTCGGACGGCGCGCGGCGATCGCCACGCGAAGAGGGCCAGGAGCAGTGCCGCCGCACCCGAAGCGGGCACCCAGGGCGGCATCCCGCTCGCCAGCAGGGGGAGGAGCGCCACCACGACCACTGCGGTGATCCTCAGCTGCACGGGATCGCTGATGCTCGGTGCTGGCGCCTCGGTGTGACGCCCGCGCAATCGGCGGCGGTGGAGGAGGAAGAGCAGGAGCGTCGAGACGATGATCGCGACCGCAGCCGATGGGCCGAGGAGGCTGACGAAGGCTGCGACGCTTCCGTCGTCGATCCGCGCGACGGCGAGCAGGTTGGTGAGGTTCGACACGGGCAGCACGAGGGATGCCGTGTTGGCGAGCCAGACGGTGGTGAAGACGAACGGGAGGGGATCGAGTCGATGCGACCGCGCCAGCCCGATCACCACCGGCGTGAGGAGCACGGCGGTCGTGTCGAGGGAGAGGAACGTCGTCACAACGACGGCGAGGACGACGACCAGCAGCCACAGCAGGAGGGTCCGCCCGCGGGCGACGCTCGCGAGCAGCGATGCGGCGACGTCGAACAGGCCCGCCTTCGCCGCGAGCTCGGCCACGATCGTGATCGCGACGACGAAGGCCAGGATCGGCCACACCTCGCCCGCGATCGCGGCGACGGAGTCGGGCGGGAGCACGCCGACCAGCACGGCGACCCCGCCGACGGCGAGTAGCCCCAGTCCGGCGAACGCGAGCAGCACCGACCCATCATCGTGCAGATCGCTGACGTCTCGGCGCGCCGAGCGCCCGTTCTGGACGAGTCGCGCCGGCGTGCACCAGAGTGGAACGCATGCCCAGGCTGAGCGAAGATGCTGCGGTCGACATCGCGAGGATCGTCGGCGGACTGAAGGACGACCGAGTCGATGACGAGTTCGTCGTCCGTGTCGAGACCCATCTGCCGAGGCTGCACGACCTCTTCCGGCGCCTCTACGGCGAGCATCCGCATGCGTACGAGAGCCTGCGAGACCTGCTCGCGCTCGCCGAGCGGTCGTGGGCGACGCGGTCGATCGAACTCAAGACGCTGGACAGGCTTCGCGAGGCCACGCCGACCTGGTTCGAGTCGCAGCGCATGCTCGGGGGCGTCTGCTACGTCGACCGCTACGGCGGCAGTCTCGCCGGCATCCGGGCGCAGATCCCCTACTTCCGCGAACTCGGGCTGACGTATCTGCACCTCATGCCGCTGTTCGAGAGTCCCGAGGGCAACAGCGACGGCGGGTACGCGGTGTCGAGCTATCGCAGCGTCGACCCGGCGCTGGGGACGATGGAGGAGCTCGCCGACCTCGCCGCAGAGCTGCGGGTCGCCGGCATCTCGCTCGTGGTCGACTTCATCTTCAACCACACCAGCAACGAGCACGAGTGGGCCCAGAAGGCGGTCGCCGGCGTGCCCGAGTACGAGGACTTCTACCTGATCTTCCCCGACCGCACGATGCCCGATGCCTACGAGCGCACCACCCGGGAGATCTTCCCCGACGACCACGCCGGATCGTTCGTGCAGCTGCCCGACGGGCGCTGGGTGTGGGCGACGTTCTACCACTTCCAATGGGACCTCAACTACGCCAATCCGGCGGTGTTCCAGGCGATGGCGGGAGAGATGCTCTTTCTCGCGAACCAGGGCATCGAGATCCTGCGGATGGATGCGGTCGCCTTCATCTGGAAGCGACTGGGCACAGCCTGCGAGTCCCTGCCCGAGGCGCACCTGCTCCTGCAGGCCTTCAACGCCGTGCTGCGCATGGCGGCGCCCAGCCTGCTGTTCAAGTCCGAGGCGATCGTGCACCCCGACGAAGTCGCCGAGTACATCTCACCCGGCGAGTGCCAGCTGTCGTACAACCCCCTGCAGATGGCACTCACCTGGGATGCCCTCGCCACCCGCGATGGTCGCCTGCTGCAGCAGGCGCTCGAGCGGCGTCACGCGCTGCCCGGCGGCACGTCGTGGGTCAACTACGTGCGCAGCCACGACGACATCGGGTGGACCTTCGCCGATGAGGATGCCGCCGAGCTCGGCATCGACGGCTACCTCCACCGACGGTTCCTCAACGACTTCTACGTCGGTCGCGTCGAGGGCACGTTCGCCCGGGGCGTGCCGTTCCAGGAGAACCCCAAGACGGGGGATGCCCGCGTGACAGGCACGACCGCGTCGCTGGCGGGCATCGAGGCGGGTGACGCCGGGGGAGAGGACCGCGTGATCCTCGCGCACGCGATCGCGATGTCGACCGGCGGCATCCCGCTGCTGTATCTCGGCGACGAAGTGGCCCAGCTCAACGACTACTCCTACGCCGAGAATCCCGCGGAGGCGGGCGACAGCAGGTGGGTGCACCGTGCACGACGGCCCGCGGCGTACGACGATCGCACCGATGTGTCGACCGTGGCCGGCCGGGTCTTCCGCCGATTCGATGAGCTCATCGTCGTGCGCGGCTCGACCCCCGAGTTCGCCGGCAACGAGCTCTGGCCGTTCGATGCGCACCTCGACTCGGTCGTCGCCTACGTTCGCCCCGGTAGGCACGGCGTGCACGTGCTGGTGCTCGCGAACGTGGGCGATCACCCCGTCCCGGTCGACGCCCTCACGCTGTCGGGCTTCGATCCGATGGCCGAAGACCTCGTCGCGGGCGGGCTCGTCGATCTCACCGAGGGCCTGACGCTCGGCGCGCACGGCTTCGTGTGGCTGCGCGTGACCCAGCGGACGGGCTGAGCCCGGTTCACCGGGGGAGCGGCTCGAGGTCGCTCGGTTGCGCGAGTCGCCCGACGACGGCGGTGGCCGCCGCGACCGCCGGCGAGACGAGGTGGGTCTTCGCCCCCGCGCCCTGGCGTCCTTCGAAGTTGCGGTTCGACGTCGACGCGCAGCGCTCGCCCGCGTGCAGCTGGTCCGGGTTCATGCCGAGGCACATCGAGCAGCCGGCGAACCGCCACTCTGCGCCGAAGCGGCGGAAGACGTCCGCGAGGCCCTCGGCTTCGGCCTCGATGCGCACGCGAGCGGAGCCCGGGACCACGATCATGCGGATGCCGTCGGCCATCGTGCGTCCGCGCACGACATCGGCCGCGGCGCGCAGGTCGTCGAGGCGGGCGTTCGTGCATGATCCGACGAAGACGACGTCTACGGGCACGTCGCGCATCGCCGTGCCCGGCGCGAGATCCATGTAGTCCAGCGATCGCCGCGCGGCGATGCGCTCGTCCTCTTCAGCGAACGACTCGGGGTCGGGCACCACCCCCGAGACCGCCACGCCCTGCCCCGGGTTGGTGCCCCACGTCACGAACGGCGCGATGTCGGTCGCATCGATCACGACTTCGCGGTCGAACACGGCGTCGGGATCGCTGCGCAGCTGACGCCACTCGTCGAGCGCGGCATCCCAATCCGCACCGGTGGGTGCATGCGGTCGTCCGCGGAGGTAGTCGAATGTGGTCTCGTCGGGGGCGATGACGCCGGCACGCGCGCCCGCCTCGGCCGACATGTTGCACACCGTCATGCGTCCGTCCATCGACAGTGATTCGATCGCCGAGCCCCGGTACTCGATGATGAAGCCCTGTCCGCCTGTGGCACCGATGCGGGTGATGACGGTGAGGATGATGTCCTTGGCCGTGACCCCGGGCGCGAGTGCGCCGTCGATCGTGATCGCCATCGTGCGGAATCGCGGGAGGCTGAGGGTCTGCGTCGCCAGGACGTGCTCGACCTCGCTCGTACCGATCCCGATGCCGAGCGCGCCGAAGGCGCCGTGCGTGGACGTGTGCGAGTCTCCGCACGCGATCACGAGTCCGGGCATGGTGAGCCCGAGTTGCGGGCCGACGACGTGGACGATGCCCTGTTCCCGGTCGCCGAGTGAGTGCAGGCGGATGCCGAACTCCGCGCAATTGCGCCGAAGCGTCTCGATCTGCAGGCGACTCGTCGGGTCGGCGATGGGGCGGTCGATGGCGATGGTGGGGGTGTTGTGATCCTCTGTCGCGATCGTGAGGTCGGGCCGGCGCACCGGCATCCCCGCGACGCGGAGACCGTCGAAGGCCTGGGCGCTGGACACCTCGTGGACGAGATGCAGGTCGACGTAGAGCAGGTCGGGTGTCGCAGTGTCGCCGGATCGCACGACGTGACGAGCCCAGACCTTGTCGATGAGGGTCCTACCCGCCATGATGCTCCCGTCTTCTGCGATGACTCTTTGCACTATATGAGAACACACTCCGATGGTGGCGGGATCTCCCGTGATCACGCGGATTCACGGGGGCGCGAGCCTGCTATTCGACGTGTTTCGACCGTGTTAAGAGTTGATGGACGCTCGCGCCCGTGCAAGCGGGGTTTGACGGCGATTTCCCTCCGCCGGGCATTCGAGGAAGAGCGAAGAACCTCGTGGAACTAGCCTCTGACCAGCGCCATAAAGGCAGCCGAGGGGCACATTTCGAGAATGTTTCGATGCCCATGCGACTCTGCTCTACTAGCTTGACACACCGGTTCCGGCTTTCGTATCGTGGCCGCAATCTCACATAGAAGAAATACTTCTTCTACATTATGAAAATGGAACGAATGAACCCGAATTCATCCACCGAAGCCGGAGTGGTGCGCGCGGCAGCCGCGCAGTTCTTCTCGGGCTCCGACGTCGAGGCGAACCTCGCCCGCGTCGTCGGATTCATGCGAGAGGCCGCGGACGCGGGAGTCGACGTGCTCGTCACGCCCGAGAACTCCAACCGCGTCCGCGATTACGCAGACCGCGCGGAGTGCTTCGACAAGAGCGAGTCGATCGACGGGGCTTTCGTGACCGGCATCCGTCAGGCTGCTCGTGACCTCGGGATCATGATCGCCGTCGGCGTGGACCTCCGCGGCGAGACCGCACCCGACGTGCACATCGCGTCTGTGCTGATCGACGCCGACGGCGAGATCGTGCACGTCCACCACAAGACGGTCTTCTGGGACTACGAATACACGCTGTTCACACCCGGCACGAAGGAGCTCGAGGTCGTCGACACCGCGATCGGCCGTGTCGGGCTGCTGCTGTGCGCCGACGGCATCGTGCCCGAGGTGCCCCGCATCCTGGCCCTCAAGGGCGCGCAGGTGCTGCTCAACTCGTTGAACTCCCGCGGACCGGATGAGATGCGGGTCCACGAGCCGCTGCGGGCGATCGAGAACCACGTCTGGCACGTTGCGGCGAACACCGTCGGCGGCCCTGCCGACGGGCATCCCTGGACGGGCGGCTCGCAGGTCATCTCGCCGCTCGGCGACATCGTCGCCAACGCAGGCGAGACCGAGGAGGGGATGGTGTGGGCCGACATCACCCCCGCCACGAGCCATCCCAAGCAGCTGCACGACATCGGCGACCTGACCGCGTTCCGTCGTCCCGACCTGTACGCCGAACTGCGTCGCGACATCGCCGACCACGCGGGCGCGGCGATGTACGGGCCGGTGCCCGACGGCGTCGCCGAGCGGCTCGTGCGTGTCGCCACGCTTCAGACATCGTGGTACCACGCGACGTCGTGGACCCTGACCCGTGCCGTGGCGCAGGTCTCGTACGCCGCCCGACGCGGTGCGCAGCTCGGTGTCTTCCCCGAACTGTTCATCCACGCCCCGGGTTCGATCGCGGCCGATCCGCCCGCCGCCGCGGCTCTCGGGTCTCAGGCCCTCGACGCCCTCCGTGCGGCCGCGGGCGAGCACGGGGTCTGGGTCGTCGTCAACGTGGTCGAGGAGGAGGCCGGCCGCTTCTACTCCACGGCCTATCTGATCGACGGCTCGGGTGGCATCGCCGCGTCGTACCGCAAGGCGCACCTGAGCCGAGACGAGCGGTCGTGGGCGACAGCCGGAGACGAGTTCGTCGTCGCTCAGACGCCCGTCGGTCGCATCGGGCTGATGATCGGCAACGAAGTGTGGCTGCCCGAGGTGGCACGCATCCTGGCCCTGCGCGGCGCGGAGATCATCGCGCATCCGGTCAGCTGGGACCGCCTCGAAGCCGCGACGCAGGCCGCGACGGAACGTACCGAAGAGAATCGCGTGCACCTGGTGTCGGTCGCCCGTACCGACAACCCCGCCGGCTACGGCAGTCAGGTGGTGGTGGCCGATCGCTTCATCCCCGGCCAGCCCGTCGCCGTCATGCGGTACCCGACCGCTTTCGCGTCGCGCACGGGCTTCGAGGAGGATCTCTTCCTCGACCTCGACCTGATGGATTCGCACAGCAAGGTTCAGGGGTATCACCTCGATCCGCTCGCGACCCGTCAGCCCCATCTGTACGACGTTCTCGTCGAGACGCTCGAGGAGGGCATCCCCGCATGATCATCCAATCGCTCGTCAGCGGACTGGCCATCGGGGGCATCTACGCGCTGCTCGCGGTCGCCTTCCTGCTGACCTACCGCGTGGCGGGGGTGCTGAACTTCGCGCAGGCGGAGTTCGTCATGCTCGGCGCGTTCGTGGCCTCGTCGGCCGCGGCGGTCGCCGGCGTGCCCCTGCTGGCCGCAGCCCTGCTGGGCATCGGAGCGGCGGCCCTCGTCGGCGTCGGCATGGAGCAGGTGACCTACCGGCCGCTGCGCAACAAGCCGCATGCGTCGATGATCATCTCGACCGTGGCCGTGGGCATCGTCCTCCAGCAGGCCGCGCACCTGATCTGGGGTCCGGACCCCCGCACGCTCGGCTCGCTCGTGCCCAACATCTCGCTCGACATCCTCGGCGCCCGCGTGTCCACCGTGTCGCTGTTCCTCATCGGCATCTCGATCGTGCTGATCGTGGGTCTCAACCTGCTGCTGACCAAGACCAGGCTCGGTCGGCAGATGCAGGCGACCGCGGTGGATGCCGACACCGCACAACTGATGGGCGTGCGCACCAGCCGGATCGTCATCATCGCCTTCATCATCAGCACCGCGCTGTCAGGAGCCGCCGGCGTGCTGGTCGCACCGATGTTCTCCGTCACGGTGCACGTCGGCATGCTGATCGCGCTCAAGGCCTTCGCGGCCTGCGTCATCGGCGGGTTCGGCAACCTCACGGGGGCCGCCATCGCGGCCTTCGGCCTCGGGATCGTCGAGAACCTCGCCGGAAGCTTCATCGGCTCGGACAGCAAGGATCTCATCGCCTTCGCGCTGATGATCGGCTTCCTGCTCGTGCGGCCCCAAGGCATCTTCGGAGCGAAAGTCGGTGAGAAGCTGTGAGCGTCCTTCCCCAGACCCGTTCGGCGCTACCCCCCGCGACGTCCGGCGCGAATCGGTGGCAGTCGGCTTTGTCGTGGCTCGTGTGGCCGGCGATGCTGGTGCTCGTCATCGCGCTCGCCCTCGGCATCGACAACAACTACTGGCTGCAGGTCACGGTGAACGCCGAGATCATGGCGATCGCGGCGGTCGGCCTCTACGTCACGTTCGGCCTGAGCGGTCAGGTCTCGCTCGGCCAGGCGGCGTTCTATGCGATCGGCGGCTACGCGACCGGACTGCTGGTCACCCGGCTTTCTCTCGACCTCGGTCTGGCCATCGTGCTGGCGGTGGTGATCAGCGTGATCTTCGGCTTGGCGATCGGCATTCCGGCATTGCGATTGAAGGGCCACTACCTGGCGCTCGCGACCCTCGGCTTCGGCCAGGTCGTCGCCCTGATCCTCGTGAACTGGTCGTGGCTGTCGGGCGGTGCTCTGGGCGTGCGTGACATCGTGGCGCCGATCATCGGCGGTTTCGAGCTGGTCACGGTCTCGGACTGGGCGATCTTCATCGGCGTCATCATGGTCCTCGCCATCTACTTCGTGCAGATGGTGCGGGTGTCCTCGTACGGGAGGGCCATGCAGGCCGTGCGCGACAGCGACATCGCCGCCGCCGCGATGGGGGTCTCGCTGAGCAGGGTGAAGGTGCTCGCCTTCGGTATCGGCGCCGCCTTCGCGGGACTCGCGGGCGCCCTCAATGCGGGCTTCGTCACCTACATCAGCCCCGGCACCTACGACCTCGCGCTGTCGGTCTCGATGCTCGCGATGGTCGTCGTCGGCGGAGCCAAGAGCCCGTGGGGCGCGGTGATCGGCGCTTTCGCCCTCACGTTCCTGCCCGAGGTCCTGCGCGGTGTCCAGGAGTACTACCTGCTGATCTACGGCCTGCTGCTGCTGGTCATGGTCGCCTTCGTCCCCGGCGGCATCTGGGGCGTCGTCCGTGGGGGCGTGAGTCGCATCGTCCGCCTCCTGCGCCGCAGGGCGTCGTCGAAGAACACCCAGGAAGAGGTCGCATCATGACCGCGGCACTGACCATCGAGGGCCTCGTCCGTCGCTTCGGCGGAGTGACCGCCCTGGCGGGGGTCGATCTCACCGTGGAACGCGGGCAGACCCGCGCGCTCATCGGACCCAACGGCTCGGGCAAGTCGACGCTCATCAACTGCGTGTCGGCCGTCGACCGCTGGGACGAAGGCTCCATCACCGTCGACGGGCGGCCCGTGCAGGGACGGAATTCGGCGGCCGCCGCCCGTCGAGGCATCGCCCGCACGTTCCAGACGCTCCGCCTGTTCGACGACATGACCGTCATCGAGAACGTCATGGTCGCGATGCATCACACCCGCGGATACGGTGTGCTCTCGGCCGTCGCACTGATGCCGCGCTACCGCCGCGCCGAGGCCCGCATGCGCGGCGAGGCGATGGCTCTGCTGCGACGTGTGGGCGTGGCGGAAGACGCGGACCGCGAGGCCGGCACACTGCCCTACGGGCATCGTCGCCTGGTCGAGATCGCCCGCGCCCTCGCCCTGCAGCCCAGCCTGCTGCTGCTGGACGAACCCGCCGCGGGCATGAACGACAGCGAGACGAAGCGCCTCGCCGAACTCGTGTCCTCGCTCGGCGACGACACCGACCTGTCGATCCTCGTGGTCGAGCACAACATGGAGTTCGTCGCCTCGGTCGCCGCCCAGGTGACCGTGCTCGACAACGGCCGGATCATCGCCGAGGGCACCCCCGCCGAGGTGCGCGAGCACCCCGACGTGCTGCGCGCGTACCTCGGAAGTGAGGAGATCGTATGACCAGCATCCTCGAGATCGAAGATCTCGTGCTCAGCTACGGCGCAGCGGCGGCGGTGCGGGGCCTCACCCTGCACATCGCCCCCGGTGAGGTCGTCACCCTCATCGGCGCGAACGGTGCAGGGAAGTCCACGACGCTGAAGGGCATCGTCGGCCTCGTGAAGCCGACCTCGGGCGGCATCCGGTTCGAAGGCCGGTCGATCGTCGGGAAGCGCACCGACTGGCTGGCCCGCAACGGTCTCGCGCTCGTGCCCGAAGGGCGCCGCGTCTTCGCCGGACTGACGGTGGTGGAGAACCTCGACGTGGCCTCGGCCGCGAGCGGCCTGCGGGGGAGCGACCTCAAAGCGGCGATCGCCGAGGTGCTCGAGATCTTCCCGCGCCTCGGGGAGCGGCGCGACAGCCTGGCGTGGACGCTCTCAGGCGGCGAGCAGCAGATGCTCGCCATGGGAAGGGCGATCATCTCGAAGCCGCGCCTGCTGCTGCTCGATGAGCCGTCGCTCGGCCTGTCGCCCAAGCTCGCGATCGAAGTGGTGCACCTCATCAGCCGGTACAGCCGCGAGCACGGCCTGTCGGTTCTGCTCGTCGAGCAGAACGCCCGGCTCGCACTCGCGTCGTCCGACCGCGGCTACGTCCTCGAGACGGGACGCATCGTCGCCGAAGGACCCGCATCGACGCTCGGCGACGAGCCCGAGGTCCGCAAGGCCTACCTGGGGTCGTAGCAGGCACATCGTCTGCACGGCCCGACACCCGAACACCCCGACCAAGACCACATCGAGTGAGGAACAGCAATGACACGTAAGTCCATGAAGCCGGTGGCATTCGCCGCCGTCGCCATCGGGGCGCTCGCGCTCTCGGCGTGCAGCGCAGGAGCAGACGGCGGCTCGGGTGGCGACACCCCCGCCGGCGAGATCGTCGTGGGTGTGGCGCTGCCCACCACGGGCGGCTCGGCCGTGCTCGGCGAGCCGATGTCGCACGGCATCGAGATGGCCGTCGCCGAGATCAACGAGGCCGGCGGCATCAACGGTGCCACCGTGCGCATCGTGCAGGAGGACACCGGCGCCGACGACGCCACCGCCCTCAACGCGTTCAACCGCATCACGAGCGAGAGTCCCGTCGCCGTCATCGGATTCCCGGTGAGCACGCAGGGCTTCGCCGTGATGACGCAGGTCGACCGCGCCGGCATCCCCGTCATCATGGGCGGCACCAACGCCAAGCTCGCCGCCGCCAGCGACTGGGCGTTCGGGATGACGTCGCACGACGGCATCACCACCACGGCGGCGACGCAGTTCGCCGCCGAAGACCTCGGCGTCACCAAGGTGGCACTGCTGCGCGAGAGCGGTGAGCTCGGAACGGGTGCGTCGGAGGTCGTCCACGAGGCCGCCGAGGAGTTCGGCTTCGAAGTCGTCGACGAAGAGATCTTCCAGACCGGCGACGTCGACCTCTCGACCCAGGCCAACACGCTGCGCGAGTCCGACGCCGAGATGCTCTTCGTCTACGGTCAGCAGGCCGACTACATCGTCGCCGCGAACGCGCTGGCCACCGCCGGGGTGAAGCTTCCGAGCTTCGTCGCCGGTCTCCAGCCGGGAACGTACGAGCAGCTCAACTACGAGGGCTTCGACACGATCTACAACCGCAACCAGTGTGTGCCGTCCGCGGCGACCGAGGGCGCGCTGTTCGACTGGTCCACGGCCTACGAGGAGGAGTGGGGCTCGGCACCGACCGAGTACGCCGCCATCGCCTACGACGGCGCCAACCTGCTCTTCGACGCGATCGAAGCCGCCGGATCGAACGACCCGGCAGCCGTGCAGCAGGCGCTCCTCGAGCTCCCCGAGTCCACCGGCATCTGCGGCGTGCACGCGGGCAGCGAGTCGGGTCAGCTCTCGTTCAGCGCCACGATCGGCCACTACGAGGACGGCGCGTACGTGACCGATTCGTCCATCGACGTGGCTCCGTGACACACATCGTCATCACGGGTGGTGCGTCGGGGATCGGAGAAGCCCTGGCGCACCGCCTGACGGGCCACGGTTCGCGCGTCTCGGTCCTGGACCGCGTGGCGAGCGAGACGTGCCCGTGGTGGGAAGCACTCCCCGAGAGTGCACGCGGCCGATGGGACATCGTGGACGTGACGGATGCCGACGCCGTCGGCGCTGCGATCGACGCGGCGTCGCGAGTCGCCGCGGTCGACGGCCTCGCCACCTGCGCCGGCGTCGCCGATCGCGACAGCGTCCTGGACGCGACGCCGACGGGCTTCGCCCGCACGATGGCCGTGAACCTGTGCGGCACACTCGCCGCGGCCCAGGCCGTCGCACGGCTGCTGGTCGCCGAGGGGCGTCCCGGCAGCATCGTCACCCTCGCCTCGACCGCGGGCATCGGCTACGTCGCCGGACTCGGCGCCGCCTACCACGCCTCGAAATCGGCCGTCGTCGGGCTCACCCGCTCGATGGCCGGCGACCTCGCGCGCCACGGCATCCGGGTCAACTGCGTCGCCCCCGGACTCGTGCGCACGCCGATGAGCGCCGGTCAGCGCGACGACCTCGGCGAAGCGCGTCTCGCCGCCCGTGCCCCCGCAGGCCGACTGGCCGAGCCCGACGAGCTCGCAGCCGCGGTCGAGTGGCTGCTCTCACCCGCCGCCTCGTTCACCACCGGGCACATCCTGCCCGTCGAAGGCGGACAGGTCTCGGTCGCCGTCCCTCCCGTGGGCGGGCATCCCGTCCCCTCGATCGACACCCGCATGTCAGGAGCGCTGTGAGTCACGTCCTCATCACCGGAGGCGCGTCGGGCATCGGCGCGGCGACCGCGCAGCACCTCGCCGCCAACGGCACCCGGATCTCGGTGCTCGACCGCAGCAGCGATGACCTGTCGACCGCGAGCTGGTGGCACGCCCTGGACGCAGACGTGCGCGGCACATGGGCGGTCGTTGACGCGTCCGACGCCTCCGCCCTCGAGATCGCCGTCGACGACGTCGTCGCCGACGGGGTCGACGGAGTCGTCACCTGCGCCGGCATCTCGGTGAAGGAGCCCTTCGCCGAATCGACGATCGACGTCTGGAAGAAGACGCTCGACATCAACGTGCTCGGCACGGTGATCACGGCCCGCAGCGTCGCCCGCGGGCTGATCGACGCGGGGCGCGGCGGATCGATCGTCACGGTCTCGTCGACCGCCGGGTTCGGCTACGTCAACGGTCTCGGCGCTCACTATCACGCGTCCAAGGGCGCGATCATGGCGCTCACCCACGCTCTCGCGACCGAGCTCGGCCCCTACGGCATCCGTGTCAACGCGGTCGCTCCGGGCCTGATCGCCACGCCGATCACCGAGTTCCTCCGCGCCAAGCACGGCGAGGCCGCTCTCACCGCCCCCGTTCCCCAGCGCTCGCTCGGCGACCCGGATGAAGTCGCCCGCGCGATCTCCTTCCTGCTGTCGTCCGACGCGTCGATGATCACCGGTCATGTGCTGCCCGTCGACGGTGGGCAGCTGACCGTCGCGGGCCAGCCGCTCGGCGGGTTCGCCGACATCGTGACCGAGCGCACCCCCGGCGCCTCGCGCCCCGCATACACGCACAGCAACACCGAAAGGCATCACCGAGATGACCGTTGACCAGCAGCCCACGATCGTGGTGGTCGGCATGGGCCCCGTCGGCATGACCGCGGCCCTCAGCCTCGCCCGCAAGGGATACCCCGTCACCGTGCTCGAGGGCGGAGACGATCTCGCGACCGAATCGCGGGCTTCGACCTTCCACCCGCCGAGCCTCGAGATCCTCAGCGAGCTCGGCATCGTCGAGGAGCTCATGGAGACCGGGCTCAAGGCACCGGGATTCCAGTACCGCGGGCACAACCGGGAGCTCATCGCCCACCTCGACATGGCGCTGCTGGCCGGTGACACCGAGTTCCCGTTCCGCATCCAGAACGAGCAGGGCACGCTCACCCGCATCATCCGCCGCCACCTCGAGGCCATGCCGCACGTCACCTTGCGGTTCGGCGCCCCGATCGAGCGCGTCGAGATCGGCCGCGACTGCGCGTACGTCTTCCTGCCCGGAGACGGCCGCGAAGCGAGCTACCGCGCCGACTGGGTGATCGCCGCCGACGGCGCGGGCTCGGCGGTGCGCCAGTCGCTGGGCATCGCGTTCGAAGGCGTCACCTACCCCGAGCGGTTCCTGGTGGCATCCACGACCCACGACTTCCTCGAGGACTTCGACGACCTCGCCTACGTGAGCTACGTCTACGACCCCGACGACTGGGGAGTGCTGCTGCGCACGCCCCAGCACTGGCGCGTGCTTTTCCCGATCGACGAGAGCGAGTCCGACGAGCAGGCGCAGCATCCGGATCGCATCGAGCAGCGGCTGCAGGGGGTCGTCGCGCTCGACGAGCCGTACCCCGTCGCCCACAGCACGATCTACCGTGTGCACCAGCGGCTCGCGGCGACGTTCGGCCTGGGCCGGGTGTTCCTGGCCGGCGATGCGGCGCACATCAACAACCCGCTCGGCGGCATGGGCATGAACAGCGGCATCCACGACGCGCACGCCGCCGTCGAGGCCATCGCCTTCGCTCTCGACGGCGGCGACCCCCGGCGGGCCGTCGAGACCTACGCGCGGGTCCGCTACGACGCGGCCGCCGTCGATGTGCAGCGCAACACGCAGCGCAACTACGAGGAGATGCGCCAGCGCGATGAGCGCGAGCGCGCCGACCGCAAGAACGAGATGGCTGAGATCGCCGCTGACCCCGAACGGGCACGCGCCTACCTGCGGGGCACGTCGATGATCGCGTCGTTCGAGACGTCGCGCCGGCGGATGCGGCGCGGGCTCAGCCCCGTGCGCGGCGCGGCTCCCACGCCGGCCGGCCAGACGCTGTCGGACGCGATCCGTGAGCGCACGCTGCTCGCGGCTCCGCTCGGACACGGCGATTCGGCGGTGGCCTACCTGCCCGCGGGCCGCGTGCCCTGGGACTCGGATGAACTCGCCGACCTCGTGCAGACCTCGGATGCGCCCGTGATCGCCCAGCTCGACGATCCGGCCGAGGCTCGTACGGCGATCACCGTCGCCGAGCGTGCGCACCTGGCAGCGCTCGACGTCAGCGATCGCCTGTCGACTCCCGCAGAGGTCGTCGCCGCGATCGCCGCGGCGCACGCCCTGCGACGGGACGTCCTGCTGATCGCGACGATGTCGGCGGCGGGCGCGAGCGACAACGCCGAGATCATCGATCGCGGTCGCGCCTACGTCGAGGCGGGCGCCGACTTCTTCGGCGTCGTCGACGTGACCGACGCCGAGGTGCTGCAGGAGATCCACCGGGCGATCCCCGACGTGCCGCTGGTCGTCACCACGACGGACGCCGCGCTGCCCAGCCTGCGCCGTCTCACCCTCGCGGGGGTGGGGATCGCGCTCTCCCTCGCCCCGACCCCCGCCTGACCCGAGGAGCACCATGACCAGCATCACTTCGCCCCGAGCCCAGTTCGGGCTCATCCTCCCCTCGACGAACACCGTGGTCGAGGCCGAATTCAACTGGATGCGGGTGGACGGCGTCTCGTGGCACACGGGGCGCATCTACATCCCGCAGCCCGTCCTCGACGACGACGCGTCCTTCGTCTCGTTCCTCGAGAACCTGCGCACCGAGATCGGCCGGGCCGTGCGCGACGTCGTCACCGCCGAGGTCGACTCGCTCGTGATGGGCATGAGCGCCGAGACATTCTGGGGCGGCAAGGACGGTGCCGAGGAGTTCGCCCGCTGGATGGGGGAGCTCTCGAACGGACTCGATGTCACGACGGGTGCGATGGCCTGCAAGATGGCGCTCGACGTGTACGGCGCCAAGAAGATCGGAGTCATCACCCCCTACCAGCCGGTCGGCGACGCCCAGGTGCGCGACTTCTTCGAGCAGATCGGCTACCAGGTGCACGACGTGCACGGCCTCAAGTGCGAGACCGCGACCTCGATCGGCGACGTGACCCCCGACGAGATCAAGGCCGCGTTCCGGGCCGTCGACGCCCCCGACGTCGATGTGCTGCTGCAGGCGGGCACGAATCTCGCCGCATCCAAGGTCGCCGCCGAGATGGAGATCGAACTCGGCAAGCCCGTCATCGCGATCAACACCGCGACGGTGTGGGCCGCGTATCGGACGAACGGCATCGACGACCGTCTCGAGGGCTTCGGCTCCCTCTTCTCCGAGCACTGACAACCCCACCAAGGAGGACATGACATGGTCATGCACATCGGACTGCTCACCCTGACCGACACCGCGACGGTCGATGACCGACGAGCCATCGCCGACGGACTGCTCGGCCTGGTCGGGCAGATCGACGGACTCGAGCGGGTCGAGGTCGGCACCGACCTCGGTCTGAAGGAGGGCAACGGCGACCTGCTGTTCCGCCTCACCTTCGCCAGCCAGGACGCCTGGCGCGCGTACGGCGCGCATCCCGCCCACCAGGCGGTCGTGACCCGGGCCATCGCCCCGGTGCTCGCGTCGAAGGCCTTCGTGCAGGTGGATGCCTTCGACGAGGCGACTGCATGAGCGATGACGCGACGGACTACGCCGATGCCGGCCTGCAGGGCAGGCTGACCCCCGGAGCACATCCCGTGCTCCTCATCGTCGATCCCTGCGAGGCGTACACCGATCCGGCGTGCCCGCTCTACGCGGGTGTCGAAGAGGCGGTCGCGGGCATGCGCGCCATGCGCGCCGCCGCAGACGCCGCGGGCGTGCCCGTGATCATCACGCGAGTCCTGCACGAGGCGAACGGGCGGGACGGCGGCGTGTTCGTGCGCAAAGTGCCCGCGCTGAAGTGGTTCGCGCCCGACAGCCCGTTCGACGGCTACATCGAGGGGCTCGCTCCGGGGGACGGCGACATCGAGATCGTCAAGCAGTATCCCAGCGCATTCGCGGGCACCTCGCTCGCCGCGACCCTCGCGGCGCTGCGCGCCGACACCGTCGTGATCGTGGGACTGACGACGAGCGGCTGCATCCGGGCGACGGCGACCGACTGCATGCAGTCCGGGTTCATCCCCATCGTCGTCGCGGATGCCGTCGGCGACCGTCTGCCGGGGCCGCATGAGGCCAACCTGTTCGACATCCAGGCGAAGATCGGCGAGGTCGTCACCGCCGACGCCGCCCGCGCCATCCTGGGAGCACACGCGTGACCGGGACCGTCGTGATCGCCGGCGGGGCCGGAGAGATCGGCCGCGCGCTCGCCGTCTCGTACGCCGCCGACGGCTTCGCCGTCCACGTCGTGGACCGGTCGGATGCCGCGACCGACGTCGCGGCGTCGGTCGGCGGCACTGCTCACATCGCCGACGTGTCGGATCCTGCGGTGACCGGGATCCTGACGGGGATCGGCGGGGTCGACGTGCTGGTCAACGCCGTCGGCGTGTGGCCGACCATGTCCCTCGACGATCTCAGCCCCGAGGCCTGGTCGTCCTCGATGAGGGTGAACCTCGATTCGGGGTACTTCGTCGTGTGGGGATGCCGCGACGCACTCCGCGCGCGTCGTGGGGCGGTCGTGAACCTCACGTCTGCCATCGCCCTCAAAGGTCACCCGCAGATGATCCACTACGCCGCGGCCAAGGCGGGCGTCATCGGCATGACGCGATCGCTCGCGCTCGCCCTCGGACCCGATGGAGTGCGGGTCAACGCCGTGGCCCCGGGCTTGATCACGACCGAACGCAACGCCGCGGTGTGGACGGACGAGCAGCGCGCGGCGTTCCGTTCGACGCGCGCACTGCCGATCGACCTGACCGTCGCCGACGTCGTCGAGACGGTGCGCTTCCTGTCGTCACCGGCCGCGCGGGCGATCACCGGCCAGACCGTCGTCGTCGACGGCGGCACCGTCCTGCACTGAGGAGTCCCATGACCGAGATCACCCGCCGCCGCAGCGTCGAGGCCGTCACCTTCAGCACGGCCGACGGCTGGAGCCTCGACGGCCTGCTGTACGCGGCCGAGCGGCCCGCCGCGTCCGACGTCGTGCTGCTGCACATCCACGGCAAGGGGGCGACGATGCTCGACATCCAAGCCCGCTGGCTGCCCGATGCGCTGCGGGGAGTGGCGCACTTCGCGTTCAACATGCGCTGTCACGCGCTCGCCTACAACACCGACCGCGACGATGTGCCCGTCGCCGGCGGGATGTACGAGTCACTCGCCGACGGCGAGGTCGACATCCGTGCGGCGGTCGAGTTCCTCCGCGCCGAGGGCTTCACGCGCATCGTGATGTCGGGGCACTCCTCGGGGGGCTACTACGCCGGCGTCCACACCCCTGCCGGCGACGACATCGTCGGCCGCATCCTGCTGTCGCCGCTGACCGACAACAAGGTCGCACTGGACTGGTGGTACCCCGAGCCCGGCGCGCTCGATGAAGCCCTCGAGAAGGCGCAGGCTCTCGTTGCCGCCGGGCGTCCGGACGAGCTGATCGCGTTGCCGTCGTGGTACTGGGCCATCAGTGCGCGATCGCTGCTCGAACGCAGCGCGACCCCCGGGTCTGAGTTCTGGATCGAACGGGTGAACGCCCTGCCGTCGCCCGTCCTCTTCGGGTGGGGCGGCACCGAGTCGCGCGACGGACTGTGGACGGAGATCGCCGAGCGGATCGCGCCCGACGTGTCGTCGGCGCGCATCGACGCATCGGACCACTGGTACCACGGGTACGAGGCCGAGATGACCGACCTGGTTGCCGCGTTCGTCGAAGACATCACCGGCGTCGACCCGCGCCCGGGTCAGTGACGACTCGCGAGCTCCCGCGAGATGTCGGCGGCGCCCTCGACGATCAGGTCGCGGATCAGGGCGCGCTTCTTGGCGTCGTTGCGGTAGATCGGGGCAGCGCAGCCGAGTGCGCCCAGCGTCTCGGTACCGACCCTGATCGGCGCCGCGACACCCCAGATCCCCTCATCGACCTCTTCGAAGCTCTCGGTCCACCCGTCGCGCTGCACCGCATCGAGCGAGTCGGGCGTGAGATGGCCGTTGGTGCGCACCGAGGGATCGAGCTGCGAGATGTAGGCATCCCGCTCGGCCGCAGGCATCGCGGCCAGCAGCACCCGGGCGAGCGAGCCGGTGTGCAGCGTCATCGCCTGGCCGGGCTCGAACTGCAGGCGCACGGGCTTGCGCGATTCGACACGGTCGACGGTGAACACCCGCCACCCGCCACGTCGGGCCACGAGCACCGTCTCGTCGATCTCGTCGCGCAGCCGCAGCAGCACGGCGGCAGCGGCTTCGGCGAGCGGCCGGCCGGCCGCCTTCGCCGCACCCGCCAGCGAGACGGCGCGGTCGGTGATGCGGTATTCGCCGCCGCCCGCGGAATCGACGAGCCCGACCTCGCGCAGGAGGGCGATGTAGCGGTAGACCATCGACGAGCTCATGCCGAGGTCGCCGGCCAGTCCCGGCACGGTCCACAGGGGGCGGTCGGCGGTGAAGCACAGCAGGACGGAAAGCAGGCGACGACCGCTTTCCGCGCCGGCGACCCGGCCGGCGGGAAGGGTCGCATCGGGAGAAGCCATGCGATCAGATTATCAGCGCACGAACTCTGATTCGCACAGTATGAGAAATGAGGATGCCGTGCTCGCATCGAACGTCACCGACAAGGCCAAGCGCCGATCGCTCCGGCGCGCTCTCGACGGTGGGGGTCTGACCGTGCTGCCGGGTGCGTTCAACCCCCTCAGCGCCCGTCTCATCGAACAGTCCGGAGCTCCCGGCGTCTATGTGTCGGGTCACATGGTCGCCGCCGACCTGGGACTGCCCGACATCGGTCTGACGACGCTGACCGAAGTCGCGGCCAGAGCCCACCAGATCGCCCGCGTGGTCGGCATCCCCACCGTCGTCGACGCCGACACCGGCTTCGGCGAACCCGCGAACGCGGCGCGCACGATCCAGTCCCTCGAGGACGCCGGCGTCGCGGGGTGTCACATCGAGGATCAGATCAATCCGAAGCGCTGCGGGCACTCGGCCGGTGTCGAGGTCGTGGACGCCGACATCGCGGTGCGGCGCATACGCGCGGCGGTGGCCGGCCGCAGGCGCAAGGACTTCGTCATCATCGCGCGCACGGACGCGCGCGCCTCCGTCGGGCTGGATGCGGCGATAGAGCGAGCCCGCGCGTTCGTCGCGGCCGGAGCGGACGCGGTGTTCCCCGAGGCGCTGCGCACACCGGAGGAGTATGCGCGGTTCCGTGCCGCGATCGATGTGCCGCTCATGCTCAACCTCAACGAGTTCGGCGGCCGTGAACCGCTCACACAGGACGAGGCGCGGGATCTCGGCTATCAGCTCGCGGTGTATCCGATGACACTTCTGCGCGCGGCGATGGGCGCCGCCGCAGCGGGCCTGCGTGCGATCCTCCACGAGGGTTCGCAGAGCAGTGCGATGAGCGGCATGCAGACGAAGGACGAGCTGTACGACCTGCTCGACTATCCCGGCTACGCCCGGTTCGACGAGGCCGTGCTGCACGACTGAGCCGGGACCGCCCGCCGGTCGCCGGGGCGGAACGCGCATCCAGTCGAGATGCTGTTGACTGTGGGGGATGCCGACTCGGAAGCCCCGCGCCCTCGCCTTCGTCCTGACCCTCGTCCTCGGCGCCCTCGTCACGATCGTGTTCGTGTGGCCCCAGGCCTTCGGGGCGCAGATGGCACTCGTCGTCACGCAGCTCATAGCCTTCCGGGCCGCAGTCGCACTGGGTCTGGGCGTCGCTGCCGTGGTCTTCGCCGCGATAGCGGTCGGCCGACGCACGCGGGGGATCGCCGCCGGTCTCGCCGTGGTCCTGGGCGTCGCGTGCGCAGCCAATGCCGGCATCCTGATCGCTCGGGGCTCCGGCGGCGCCCTCCCCGGCGGGGGAGATCTCACCGTCGTGGCCTGGAACACCCAAGGTGGCGCGGCCGCCCCCGAGGCCGTGGCGCGCCTCATCCTCGAGGTCGACGCCGACATCGTGAGCCTGCCCGAGACCGGCGAGCAGGCCGTGGCCGAAGTCGCGCGCCTTCTGGCAGCCGAAGGGCGCCGGATGTCGGCATCCACCGCGTTCGGTCTGACCGGCTCGTCCCCGATACCGACCTCGATGCTCGTCACCGAGGAGTTCGGCGAGTACCGCATCGACCCCGAGGCGGGCTCGACGCCCGCGCTCCCCAGTGCCGTGTGGCGTCCGGTATCGGGCGAAGGCCCCGTCTTCGTCGCCGCTCATCCCTTCCCGCCGCTGCCGTGGGCGATGGACCGCTGGCGTGCCGGGCAGGACTGGGTGGCGCAGCAGTGCGACTCGCCCGACGTGATCGTCGCCGGCGACCTCAACGCGACCGTCGATCACCTGTGGGGGCTGGGGGAGGGCGGTGCACTCGTCGGCGGATGCCGCGATGCGGCGACCGAAGCGGGCGCGGCCGCGGTGGGAACGTGGCCGGCGACAGCGCCCACCTGGCTCGCCGCGCCGATCGATCACGTGCTCGTCGGTTCGGCGTGGACCGTGCGGGGAACGCGCGTCCTGACCGAGTTCGACGACTCGGGGAGCGATCATCGCCCCGTCGTCGCCGTCCTCGACAGACGCCCCTGACCGCTCAGGGCTCGGCGGGCAGGCGGGGATGCCGTAGGCTCGCGCGCTATGGCTATCGGCGCGATGATCCACACGTTCGCGGTGCAGCTGGCGGACGTGGACCGCGGTGTGTACGACGAACTCGCATTGCGGGTGGCGCGGCATCCGTCTGAGACCGACGCCTACATGCTGACCCGCGTTCTGGCGTACTGCCTCGAGTTCGAAGAGGGCATCGCGTTCAGCGAGGGCATCTCGAACACCGACGAGCCCGCGGTGCTCGTGCGCGACGCGACGGGCACCATCACGGCGTGGATCGAGGTGGGTGCTCCGGATGCCGCGCGCCTGCACCACGGCAGCAAGCTCGCGCAGCGCACGCTGGTCTACACGCACCGCGACCCGGCGAAGATCATGGCGCCGTGGGCGGGCAAGAAGATCCACCGGTCTGCGGAGCTCGTGCTGCACAGCTTCGATCCGGGGTTTATCGAGGCCGCCGTGCCGGCGCTGGAGAGGCGCAACACGATGACCGTCTCGATCACCGAAAGGCAGCTCTATCTCGAGCTGAACGGGGCCACGTCGTCGTCGGAGATCCACGAGCACCGCATACCCTGACGCTCGCGCCGGCAGGCGGCGTCACCGGTAGAGTCCTCACATCGACCACGTCACGGCGGCGCGGTCGCGAAGGGGGCGAGGGGCTGTGGGGAACGACCCCGAATCCGCCACCGCGGCACCACCCCCGGCAGTCGCGAAATCGCCGACGATCTACGACGTCGCCCGACTGGCCGGCGTGTCGCACCAGACGGTGAGTCGACATCTGCGCGGGCTCGAGGGCATCCGACCCGAGACGCGGGAGCGCGTCGTGCAGGCGCTCGAGACGCTCGAGTACCGTCCGAACCTCACCGCCCGTCACCTCGCGACGAACCGCTCGCACCGCGTCGGGGTCCTCGCGCACGAGGTCGGCGAGGTCGGCCCGAGCAAGATCCTGCAGGGTGCCGGCGCCGGCGCGCGCGAAGCGGGCTACCTTCTGGACATCGTCTCGCTCGACGGCGACGATCCGGCAGCGGTGAACGACGCGCTCACCCTGATCACGCGGCAGGACATCGCCGGTCTGCTGATCTTCACGTCGACCGATGCCATGACCGGGGCGCTGCGCGCCACGCCGCACCGCATCCCGACCGTGATCGAAGTCGAGGGCGATGAAGCGCTGCGCGATCATCCCGACACCTCGAACTACCGGGGGCTGCACGTCGCCGTCGACCATCTGGTCTCGCTCGGGCACCGCCGGTTCTTCCATATCGCCGGACCTCGGGGCTGGGTCGCCGCACGCAACCGCAAGCTCTCGTACGAACGCGCCCTCGAGGCGCACGGTCTGACGTCGCTGGGGGCGTCGTACGGCGACTGGTCGGCGGCTTCGGGCTACCGGTGCGCCGCCGAGCTTCCGCCCGAACTGGGAGTGACGGCGCTGGTGGTGTCCAACGACCAGATGGCACTCGGGGCGCTGCGCGCGCTGAGCCAGCAGGGCATCCGCGTTCCCGAGGACATCAGCGTCACCGGGTTCGACGACATCCCCGAGTCGGCGTTCTACCAGCCGCCGCTCACCACCGTGCACGGAGACTTCGACATGCAGGGGCGTTCGGCGTTCTCGCGCCTCCTGCGGCTCATCGAGGGCACCCCTGCTGCGCCGCCGGCCCGGATCCCGGTGGAGCTCGTCGTCCGGCAGTCCACCACGACCGCTCCGCGCTGATCCTCCGGGCGTCCGCGCCCGCGCCCTCGCCGCACAGCCGCGGGATGTTACCGGTAAAAAGTCGACCGTAACGAATGCGTAACGAGTCTTGTTACCGGTAACAGACCGGCGTAGGTTTCGTGGCAACCGCCGAAGACGGCGGACGCAGCGAGACGACGGAGTTCAACGCAGCCATGGCTACGCCCACGTATCAGGTACCGAGCGGCATCCTCTTCGGAGCGGCGTACTACGCCGAGTACCACCGCGAAGACCGCACCATCACCGACCTCGACCTCATGAAGGAGGCGGGCTTCACCGTCATCCGTGTCGGTGAATCGGTCTGGTCCACGTGGGAGCCCCGCGACGGCGAGTTCGACCTCGAGTGGCTCCAGCCCGTGCTCGACGGCGCCCACGAACGCGGCATCTCGGTGATCCTCGGCACCCCGACCTACGCGGTGCCGCCGTGGCTGCAGAGCGCCTACCCCGAGATCGCCGCCGAGACCCGCACGGGCGAGCGCCACCCGTGGGGTGCGCGCCAGGAAGTCGACTACTCCCACCCCGCGTTCCGCTTCCACGCCGAGCGCATCATCCGTGCGGTGATCGCCCGCTACGCGGACCACCCGTCGGTCATCGGCTACCAGGTCGACAACGAGCCGGGCATGCTGCTCTTCCACAACCACGGCACGTTCCAGCGCTTCGTCCGCCGGCTCAAGGCGCAGTACGGCGACGTCGAGACGCTCAACCGCGAGTGGGGCCTGACGTACTGGTCGCACCGACTGAGCGACTGGTCCGACCTGTGGACCCCCGACGGCAACAGCCTGCCCCAGTACGACCTCGCGTGGCGCCGCTATCAGGCCGACCTCACGACCGAGTTCATCTCGTGGCAGGCGGGCATCGTGCGCGAGTACGCCCGGCCCGGTCAGTTCGTGACGACCTGCATCGCGTATCCGCGTCCCGCGCTGGACGACGAGGCGCTCATGGCGAACCTCGACGTCACCGCGGGCAACCCCTACTACGCCATGCAGGACCACCTCGACGCCACCAAGAAGCTCGACGCGGCGACCCCGTGGACGACCTCGGGCGTCGCCGGGCTCTACCGCCAGGCCGACCGGCTCTACTCGTCGAACCAGTCGCGGTTCCTCGTGACCGAGACCGACGCGCAGTCGATCGGGGGTCCCGAGCTGAACCTGCCGCCGTATCCCGGTCAGCTCGCGCAGGCTGCGTTCGCCCTCATCTCGCGCGGTGCGTCGATGATCGAGTACTGGCACTGGCACTCGCTGCCGTACGGCACCGAGACCTACTGGGGCGGTGTGCTGCCGCACAGCCTCGTGCCCGGTCGCGTGTACGAGGAGCTCTCCGGGCTCGGCGCCGACCTCGCCGCGATCGGCGGAGCCCTCGACGGCTACGAACCCGACGCCGACGTAGCGATCCTGTGGTCGACAGACAGCCGCTTCGCGTTCGAGTTCGCCCCGCCGCTGGCCACCCCCGACGGGCTGCCCGACCGCGCCGCCTACACCCAGATCTTCGACGCGTTCCACGGCGGGGTGATCGATGCCGGCGCGCAGGCCCGCATCCTGCACACCGCTCAGGCCCGCGAGCTCGGCGCCGAGGCGCTCGCCGCGCGCTTCCCCGTGCTCGTCGCCCCCGCTGTCTACGTCGCCACCGACGACGACCTCGACCTGCTCCGCGACTACGCCGCCGCCGGCGGGCACCTCGTGATCGGCATCCGCACGGGGTACGCCGACGAAGAGGCGCGGGCCCGCGTGGCCGTCGCCCCCGACCGTCTGCGCGAGGCCGCCGGAGTGCACTACGAGGAGTTCTCGAATCTGCACGCGCCGGTGCCCGTCGCGTCGGAGATCACGACCACGGATGCCGCCGCCACCCGCTGGGCCGACGGACTGATCCCGGGCGACGCCGAGGTGCTCGTGCGCTACGTGCATCCGCGCTTCGGGGACTTCGCGACCGTCACGACGAACCCGCACGGCCGCGGCCGCGTCACGGTCGTCGGCACGGTGCCGTCGCCGACACTCGCCGCCGACCTCGCGCGCTGGCTGGTGCCCAGCCCGCTGGCCGCCGGATTCGCGCAGGTCGACCACCCCGGCATCCGGATCTCGTCGGGTGCGCTGCCCGGCGGCGGACGCGCGTGGTTCGTCTTCAACTGGAGCGGGGACCGGTCGGCGATCACGCTGTCGCGCCCGGCGACCGACCCCACGACCGACGCCGCGCATGCCGCCGGCGCAGAGCTTCCCCTCGACGCATGGTCTGTACTGACCCTCGTCGAGGGGTGAGGCGACCGGGACGACGCGTCACCGGTCTTCATGAGAAGAAGGAACAGGACATGAGGAAAGCACCAAGAACAGCACTGGCGCTGGGCTCCGCAGGCATCGCCGCGGCACTGGTCCTCGCCGGCTGCGCACCCGGGACCACCGACGGCGGAAGCGCCGGCGACGCCATCACGCAGGAGCAGTTCGACGAGGCGATGTCGACGCCGACCGAGCTGACCTTCTGGACGTGGGTGCCCGACATCGAGAACCAGGTCGCGCTCTTCGAGGAGAAGTACCCCGAGATCAGCGTCACGGTGGAGAACGTCGGGCAGGGGCTCCCGCACTACCAGAAGCTCCGCAGCGCGATCGAGGCCGGCGAAGGCGCGCCCGACGTCGCGCAGGTCGAGTACCAGTACATCCCGTCGTTCGTCCTGCCGGGTTCGCTGCTCGATCTGACGCCCTACGGCGGCGGAGACCTGGAGGAGGACTTCGTCGGCTGGGCGTGGAACCAGGTCTCACCCGGCGACGAGGTGTGGGCGATCCCGCAGGATGTCGGGCCCATGGGGAACCTCTACCGGGAGGACATCCTCGCCGAGGCCGGCATCACCGAGTCGCCGGCGACGTGGGAGGAGTACGCCACGGCGGCCAAGACGGTGAAGGACGCCACGGGCTCGTACATCTCGAACCTCGGCGCCACGCAGGCCGGGCAGATGATCGGCTTCTTCTGGCAGGCCGGCATCAAGCCCTTCGGGTACGACGGTGAAGAGACCGTGTCGATCGACGTGAACAACGCCGAGGCGAAGGAGGTCGCGACCTACTGGACCGACCTCATCCAGGCCGACCTGATCTCGACCGACGTCGACTTCAACGATCAGTGGTACCAGGGTCTCGCGAGCGGAAAGTACGCCGGGTGGCTGACGGCCGCCTGGGCGCCGGTGTTCCTGCAGGGCACGGCCGAGGGGACGTCAGGCCTCTGGCGTGCTGCTCCGCTGCCGCAGTGGGCCGAGGGCGAGAACGTCTCGGGCAACTGGGGCGGATCGGCCGACGCGGTGCTCGCCTCGAGCGAGAACCCGATCGCGGCGTACGAGCTCGCGCGGTTCATCAACCACGACGAAGAGTCGGCCCTGTCGCTCGCGACCGAGCAGTTCCTCTACCCGCCGCAGAACTCGGTGCTCGATGACCCGGCGTTCGTGGACCAGGAGTCGGAGTTCTACGGGGGCCAGCAGGTCAACAAGCTGTTCGCCGAGATCTCCGAGACCGTCGACACCGACTTCCAGTGGCTCCCGTTCATGGACTACGTCTACTCGACATACGAGGAGACCATGGGCACCGTCATCGCCGACAAGGGCGACATCGCCGCCGCGCTGGACGTCTGGCAGGACCAGCTCGTCAGCTACGCGGAAGCCCAGGGCTTCACCGTCGAGTGATCCCTGCGGGGTGTCCGTCGCGCGCTGCGGCGGACACCCCGCATCCCGGACAAAGGAGTCATCGTGTCGCAGACCACCGCGCCCGCCGCCGCGCGCGCATCCTCGCCGCCGGCGCCGAAACGGCGCATGAGCCCCAACAAACGCAAGCAGTACCTGGCCGCATATCTCTTCCTCCTGCCGTTCTTCATCGTGTTCGTCACGATGCTGGTCGTGCCCCTCGTCTACGCCGGCTACCTCAGCCTCTTCGAGAGCAAGCTCATCGGCGGCGAGGTCTTCGCGGGGCTGGCCAACTACGCGCGCGCCCTCACCGATCCGCAGTTCCTCGCGAGCCTCGGGCGCGTCGCTCTCTTCTTCCTCATCCAGGTGCCGATCATGCTGGGGCTCGCGCTCTTCTTCGCACTCGCGCTCGACACGGCCCGGGCCCGCGGGTCGAAGGCGATCCGCCTGCTCATCTTCATGCCCTACGCCGTCCCCGCGGTCGTCGCCACCCTCATGTGGGGCTACCTGTACGGCCCGGACTTCGGGCCGATCGCGCAGATCGCCCGCGCCGTGGGCCTCGGGACGCCGGACTTCCTGTCGCCCGAGAGCATCCTCGGATCGATGATGAACATCGTCACGTGGGAGTTCATCGGCTACAACATGATCATCATGTACGCGGCCCTCCGGTCGATCCCCGGCGAGCTCTACGAAGCGGCCGAGATCGACGGCGCGGGCCAGTTCCGGCTCGCGTGGAGCGTCAAGATCCCCGCGATCCGCCCGGCGATCCTGCTGACGGTGATCTTCTCGGTCATCGGCACGTTCCAGCTGTTCGCCGAGCCGAGCCTGCTGAACGCGATCGCGCCGGATGCCATCACCAACGCCTTCACTCCGAACTACTACGCCTACAACCTCGCGTTCATCAACCAGGAGCTCAACTATGCGGCCGCGATCGCGTTCCTCCTCGGCCTCGTGATCGCGGTGGTGTCCTACATCGTCCAGCTCAGCACCGAACGGGCCGAGCGTCGCGAGAGGAACCTGACATGACCGTCACCGAGACCCGCACGCTGCTGACATCGGATGCCGGATCCCGGCCCCGTCGCGCACGCCGCTCCTATTCGCGGGAGAAGAAGCGCAGCATCCTGCTGACGATCCTGCTCTGGCTGTGCGTGCTGTACTTCGTGCTGCCCCTGTGGTGGCTGTTCGTGTCGTCGACGAAGGACAACTCGTCGCTGTTCTCGACGTTCGGCATGTGGTTCGGCGGCGACTTCTCGCTGCTGGAGAACCTGCAGACGCTGTTCTCGATCCGCGGCGGGGTGTTCAGCCGCTGGCTGCTGAACACGGTCTTCTACGCGGTGACGTCGGCCGTCGGCGCCACGGCGCTCGCCGCGATGGCCGGCTACGCGTTCGCGAAGTACGACTTCCCGGGCAAGAAGGTGCTGTTCAGCGCCACGCTCGGCGCGATCATGATCCCGCTCACCGCGCTGGCGCTGCCGACCTATCTGCTGTTCTCGCAGGCGGGACTCACGAACACCCCGTGGGCGATCATCATCCCGTCGCTCGTGAGCCCGTTCGGGGTGTATCTGATGCGTGTCTACGCGGCCGATGCGATTCCCGACACCCTCATCGAGGCGGCTCGCGTCGACGGCGCGGGCGAGTTCCGCATCTTCGCGCAGGTGGGTCTGCGGCTGCTCGGCCCGGGCCTCGTGACGGTGTTCCTGTTCTCGCTGGTGGCGACCTGGAACAACTACTTCCTGCCGCTCATCATGCTCAACAGCTCCGACCTGTACCCGATCACGGTCGGTCTCGCGCAGATCCAGGCGGCGGCGTCGGCCGGCGGCGGGTCGCAGGCGCTGTTCTCGACGGTGATCACGGGCTCGTTCGTCTCGATCCTGCCCCTGATCATCGCGTTCCTGTTCCTCCAGCGGTACTGGCAGTCGGGCCTGGCGACCGGCAGCGTGAAGGGCTGATCCATGATGACGCATTCCTCGTTCTCCATCGGCGAGAAGGACTTCCTCCTCGACGGCGAGCCGTTCCGCATCCTCTCGGGGGCGATCCACTTCTTCCGGGTGCATCCCGACCAGTGGGCGGACCGCATCCGCAAAGCGCGTCTGATGGGTCTCAACACGATCGAGACCTACGTCGCGTGGAACGCCCATGAGCCGCGACGCGGTGAGTGGGACGCGACCGGCGCGAACGATCTCGGGGCCTTCCTCGACGCCGTGGCGGCAGAGGGCATGTTCGCCATCGTGCGGCCGGGGCCCTACATCTGCGCCGAGTGGGCGAACGGGGGGCTCCCGGTCTGGCTGACGGGGGATGCCTCGATCGGCCTGCGGCGCTCCGAGCCCGGCTACCTGGCCGAGGTCGGGCGCTACCTGGCGCACGTGTACGACATCGTCGTGCCGCGGCAGATCGACCGGGGCGGCAACGTCATCCTCGTGCAGATCGAGAACGAGTACGGCGCCTACGGTGCCGACAAGGAATACCTCTCCGAGCTCGTGCGCATGACGGTGGATGCCGGTGTCACCGTGCCCCTCACGACGGTCGACCAGCCGCAGCCCGCCATGCTGCGCGACGGCAGCCTGCCGGGCCTGCACATGACGGCCTCGTTCGGCTCGCGTGCCGTGGAGCGCCTGCAGACGCTCCGCGAGTTCCAGCCGACCGGCCCCCTGATGTCGATGGAGTTCTGGGACGGCTGGTTCGACTGGTGGGGCGGATACCACCACACGACCGATCCGGCGGCGGCCGCCGCCGACCTCGACGAACTGCTCGAGAGCGGGGCATCGGTCAACTTCTACATGTTCCACGGGGGCACCAACTTCGGTCTCACCAACGGCGCGAACGACAAGGGCCGCTATCGCCCGATCACGACGTCGTACGACTACGACGCCCCTCTCGACGAGGCGGGCAACCCGACCGCGAAGTACGACGCGTTCCGTGCCGTGATCGCGCGACACTTCGGCGTGCCCGACGAGCAGCCGGCGCGCGCCGCCGCCGCTCCCGAACTCACCGTCGAGCTCACCGTGCACGGCGACTGGACGCGCGGGGGCGCCGAAGTCGGCTTCGAGACGCCGCCGACGTTCGAAGACCTCGGCCACGACAGTGCGCTGGTGCGGTATGCGGTCGATCTCCCGCTTTTCGAGGGCTCCGCCGTACTCGCGTTCGACGAGGTGCGTGACCGTGCCTGGGTCCGTGTCGACGGCGTGGCGGTCGGGCTGCTCGACCGCGCCCGGCACGACTCGTCGCTCGTCATCCCGCCGGGGCAGGTGCTCGAGCTGCTCGTCGAGGACCAGGGCCGGGTCAACTACGACATCCGCATCGGCGAGACGAAGGGCCTCATCGGCGGCGCGTCGCTGGGCGGCGAGCCGCTGACGGGCTGGCGCGTCACGCCGGTCGACGTCGAGCAGGCGCCGGACGGGATCGGCGCCGGGGGAGCACCCGCCGCAGCGGCAGAGATCGGGCCCGTCGCACTTCGCGGAACGTTTGCGCTGAGCGCGGCATCCGATCTCTTCCTCGACACGACAGGTTTCGAAAACGGCTACGCATTCGTCAACGGCTTCCTCCTCGGGCGATACTCGTCAGCAGGACCCCAGGTCACCCTGTATGTCCCGGCGCCGGTGACGCGCGCGGGCGACAACGACCTGCTGGTGCTCGAGCTCGACCACACGACGACTTCGTCGGCGCGGTTCGTCGCAGCGCCGGTGCTCGGTCCTCTCGAGGAATGAGCGACACGATGACGTCAGACGGCACGCCCGCCGGTGTGAGCTGGGCCGGCACCCACGTGTACGGAGCGCAGGCCCTGCGCGAACCCGGGACGGTCGAGGCGCTGCAGGAGCTCGTCGCGGGCGCGTCCCGCGTGCGGGCCCTCGGCACGCGGCACTCGTTCAACGACCTCGCCGACACGCCGGGTGTGCTCGTGAACGTCGCGAAGCTCGCGGCACCGGTCGACATCGCCGCCGACGGCCGCTCGGCGTGGGTCCCCGGCGGCATCCCCTACGGCCTCGTCGCACAGCAGCTGCACGCCGCAGGACTCGCCCTGCGCAACCTCGGTTCGCTGCCGCACATCTCGGTGGCGGGCGCGACGGCGGTGGGAACCCACGGCTCGGGCGACCGCAACCTCAACCTGTCGGGCTCGGTGCGCGGCATGGAGCTGGTGACCGCCGACGGCAGCCTCGTGCACGTCGACCGCGACACCGCCGACTTCGCCGGGATGGTCGTGCACCTCGGCGCCCTGGGCATCGTCACGCGTCTCGAGCTCGACGTCGTTCCGACGTTCGAGGTGCGGCAGGACGTCTTCGTCGGCCTTCCGTGGAGTGAGCTGCTCGCGAACCTCGACGCCGTCATGGCGGGCGCCTACAGCGTCAGCGTCTTCCTGCACTGGCACACCGACACCGTGCGGGAGATCTGGGTCAAGAGCCGCATCGAGGATGCCGTCGGCGAGACGTACTTCGGCGCGGCCCGCGCTCTCCCCTCCCACGCGGGGCCCATCGAGCAGGTCGCCGACAACACGACCGCGACCGACGGGTCGTACGGCCCCTGGCATGAGCGCCTGCCGCACTTCCGGTTCGATGCCGTGCCCAGCCACGGCGACGAGATCCAGTCCGAATACTTCGTCGCCCGCGAGCACGCGGCCGCGGCACTGTCGGCTCTCCGCCCTCTGGGCGCCCGCATCGACGAGATCCTCCTCACGACCGAGCTGCGCACGATCGCCGCCGACGAGCTGTGGATGAGCCCCGCGTACCGCCGCGAGAGCATGGCGATCCACTTCACGTGGAAGAACCTGCCCGACGAGGTCTCGGCCCTCCTCCCCGACATCGAGGCCGCTCTCGCACCGTTCGACGCGCGCCCGCACTGGGGCAAATGGTTCCGGATGCCGGCGGCCGACGTGCGAGCGCAGTACGACCGAGTCGACGACTTCGCGGCACTCGCCGACCAGTGGGACCCCGAGGCGAAGTTCCGCAACGACTACCTGAGCCGCACGCTCGGCCTCTGAATCCTGCCGCGGTGACGAGCCGCTGGCATCCCGGTGAACATCGGCGAACCTCTGACGGTCTGCCCCCAGGCGGTGCATAAGTTCGGTGTGGGCGATCCGCCCTCATCGAACCTCGAACCGAACCTGGGGAACAACGACATGAGACTCGCACACCGATACGGCTGGGCTGCCGCGGGCGCCGTCACTCTCGCCATGATCGCGGCACCGCTGCCCGCACTGGCGGAAGACGGCGACCCCACCACCGGCGATCTGACCGTCACCCGCTTCGACGACCGCTACGCGGACGGCCTCTTCGACACGACCAGGACCTCGCCGAGCGGAGACGTAGACCGCCTCAACACCGACCTCGCCGCGCAGCTGGTCGACGTCAACGGCACCCGCCACTACAAGAGCGCCGATGCCGACGGCCTCTACCGGTTCACCGATGTGCCGGTCGGCGCTGCCACGCTGTACCTCGGCCACCCCAACTATCCCGCCAACGAGGTCTTCTTCGATGCGACGGGCGCGACGAGCGCGGCCGACATCACGCGCATGGCGACGACCGAGTACTACGGCGCACAGGGCACCCTCGACGTCGTCATCGACGCGGACGGCGAACAGCGTCTGATCGGCATGACCGCCCTCGGTGTCGCGGCGAAGGTCAGCTCCACCGACGGAGCACCCGTGAGCGGGATCACTTCGATCGAGTTCGGCTCGGGCGGCGAGTGGTTCGTCGGTTCCGAGTACGCCGGCCTGCCGGGCGGCTACGAGGCGCAGGCGCCGGGCTACCGCGTGATCCGCCACCTTCCGGGCGATCTGGGCATGCGCATCACCGCGCCCGCGGGCTACCGTGTGGCATCCGTCACGGCTGCCACGGGCAGCGCGCCGATCAGCTACCCCGACATCCCGATGACGGTCGTCGAGCGCGATGGTGCGTACTGGGTCGATTCCGCGGCGGTGCCGCAGTACTTCTTCAGCGCCGCGTTCCTCGTCACGCTCGAAGAGGTGCCCGACACGACCCGCCCGACTGCGAGCCTCGTCTCGCCCACGACCGAGGGCCCGTTCCGGTCGCTGTCGGTGCAGGTGGATGCGACCGACGAGAAAGGCCTGAAGCGCATCGTCGCGAACATCTACAAGGGCACGACGCTCGTGAAGTCCACGCAGTCCGCGGCCACCGGCACGAGCGCCACGCACAGGGCGACGGTCTCGCTTCCCGACGGCGCCTACACCGTGAAGTACAACTCGCAGGACCTCGCGGGCAACATCTCCCAGACCGGCACTTTCGCCGTCACGGTCGACGGGACCGCGCCCACGGCCACCGTCAAGGACGGCTCGGCGTACACGGTCGGCGGCGACGGGGTGTACGACCTCGTGAGCGTCAAGCTCTACGACGCTCAGAAGATCGACAAGGTCACGATCAACGGCACGGTCAAGGACCTCACGAACAACGCGTGGTCCGACGTCAACTTCATCAAGCCCGGCACGTTCGGGGCGGTGAAGGGCGAGAACACCCTCGTCGTCCACGATGTCGCAGGCAACACACGGACGCTCGTCTTCGTCCTGAACTGACCGACATCCTCGCACTGCGCCTCCTCGCCTCGGCGGGGAGGCGCAGTGCGCTGCTCAGGGCCGCCGCATCCGGATCCGCACTGCGAGACCCGCGCAGAGGATCACCGCGGCGCCGCCGAGCACCGTCTGCCAGGTGATGTGCTCGTGCAGGATCAGCGCCGCCCAGGCGATCGAGAGCACCGGCTGCACGAGCTGGGTCTGGCTGACGATCGACATCGGCCCGATCGCGAGCCCCCGGTACCAGGCGAAGAAGCCGAGGAACATGCTCACCACCGCGAGGTAGGCGAACGACGCCCATCCCGCACCGCCCGCGGTCGGAGCCTGCTGCGCGATGGAGAACGCGGTGAGCGCGACCATGAGCGGCGACGCGACGACCAGCGCCCACGACACCGTCTGCCACGCACCCAGTTCGCGGGCCAGAAGCCCTCCCTCGGCGTAGCCGATGGCGGCGGCCAGCACGGCGCCGAACAGCAGCAGATCGGAGGGCTGCAGGCCGAACGCGCCACCTCCCTGGACGAGCGCGAACGCGACGGCGGCGACGGCGCCGAGTGCTGCCGCGACCCAGAACGGCAGCGGCGGGCGCTCCTTGCCCCGGACGACCGCCATCACGGCGGTCGCCGCGGGCAGCAGGGCGATCACGACGGCCCCGTGGCCGGCCGAAGAGGTCGTCAGCGCGAACGAGGTGAGCATCGGGAACCCGACGACGACGCCGGCGGCGACGACCGCGATGCGCCCCCACTGGCGCCGCTCGGGCAGCTTCTGGCGCGTCAGGATGAGGGCGAGCGAGGCGAGGATCGCGGCGATGACGGCTCGACCGGCGCCGATGAACAGCGGTGAGAGTGTCTCGACCGCGATGCGGGTGAAGGGCAGCGTGAACGAGAACGCGAGCACGCCGAGAAGCCCCCAGACGATGCCGGTGCGGGCGCTCGCGACGGAGGGTGCGGTGACGATGGCCATCCGTCGAGTGTGGCCGCTCGCGGCATCCGTCATGCGCGCGTGCGCCGGTCCAATCGCAGACCCGTGGCCGCGCCGCGGGTCATGCGAGCATCGGCCGCCGCGGCGTGACGGGGCCGCCGTGCAGCTCGCGGTGCAGCGCCTCCATCTTCGCGTCGAGCTCGGAGGCGGTGCCGGCCGCGGCTCTGAGCTCATCGGTCAGACGGCCGGGCACCTTGCTGTCGTACTTGTAGTAGATCTTGTGCTCGAGGCTGGCCCAGAAATCCATGGCGATCGTGCGGAACTGCACTTCGACCGGCACGGTGACGCGGCCGGTCGACAGGAAGACCGGCACCTCGACGATCGCGTGCAGGCTCTTGTAGCCGTTCTCCTTGGGCTCGGCGATGTAGTCCTTCACGATCCGCACGCGGATGTCATCCTGCTGTGTCAGAAGGTCGAACAGTCGATACGCGTCGCGCACGAAGCTGCAGGTCACGCGGACGCCGGCGATATCGGTGATGTGCGAGCGGATGCTCTCGAAATCCGGCTCGATCTCTTTGCGCCCGACCTTCTCGACGATGCTGTCGGGCGATTTCACCCTGCTCGACACGTGTTCGATCGGGTTGTAGTCATGGATGAGCTGGAACTCCTCGCGGAGGATCTCGAGCTTCGTCTCGACCTCCCGCAGGCCGAAGCGGTACTCCATCAGGAACCGCTGGAACTCGTCGCGCATGGCGCGCAGCTGCTCGGGCGAATACGAGATCGCGGCGGAATCGTCCAGAAGCAGGCCGGGGGCGTCCATGAGCGAGACGCTACCCATGCCGATTACGAGTCGGCTGGGAGTGCGTCAGGCCGACACGAGGGCGCTGAGCGACTCGGGCGAGAGAGCGTGCTCGATCGCGAGCATGCTCGCTCCGAGCACCGCAGCGTTCTGAGCCGCCGCCGACTGCACGATGGCCAGATGCTCGGTCGCCAGCGGGATCGAGCGGGTGTAGACGACTTCGCGCACGCCCGCGATCAGGTGCTCTCCGACACGGGCCATCGATCCTCCGATGGCGATGACCGACGGGTTGACGAGGCTGACGCAGGTCGTGAGCACCTCGCCGATGTCGCGGCCCGCCTGGCGCACCGCCTGGATGGCGTCGAGGTTTCCGCGCTTGACCAGATCGACGACGTCGTCGCCGTTCTCGGCCGGCACCCCCTGCGCCCGCAGGGCTCGGGCGATCGCGGGCCCCGAGGCGAGCGCTTCGAGGCACCCTTTGTTCCCGCAGTGGCACGGGACCTCCGCGCCGCGCGCCACGCGCACGTGGCCGATGTCGCCGGCGATGCCCTGCGCACCGCGCTGCAGGGTGCCGCTCGAGATCACGCCTGCGCCGATCCCCGTCGCGACCTTCACGAACATGAGGTGCTCGACGGCGGGATACGCCAGCGCGCGCTCGCCGAGAGCCATGATGTTCACGTCGTTGTCGACGAGGACGGGCACGTCGAGGTGCTGGCGAACCCAGCCGGGCACGTCGAAGCGGTCCCAGCCGGGCATGATCGGGGGATTGACGGGCTGGCCGGTCGAGTGCTCGACGGGGCCGGGAACCCCGATGCCGATCGCGGCGAGGTCCTTCTCTTCGCGACCGACGCGGGCGAGCAGTTCACGCGCGTGCTGCACCAGCCACGTGAGGACCGCCACCGGACCGAGCGTCACATCGAGCGGCTCGCTGTGCTGGGCGAGGATCGAGCCGGCGAGGTCGGTGACGGCGAGGGTCGCGTGCGAGGCGCCGATGTCGGCGGCGAGCACGAGCCGCGCACCCGGGTTGAGTGCGAACTGCGACGGCGGTCGCCCGCCCGTCGACACCGTCTCGGCGAGCGGCGTGACCAGTCCCATGCGCATGAGCTCGTCCACCCGCGCCGCGATCGTCGAACGGGCGAGACCGGTGGACTTCGCGAGCTCGGCGCGCGTGCGCGGCACCCCGTCGCGCAGCAGTTGGAACAGCTGACTCACGCCGGAGATCCCGCTGGAGGAATCAAGACTCATACTCACCATGTTTCACTCGACCTCGGCCGGCGGGCGTCGAGATCACCGGTCTTCCAGCGGGATGCCACGGCCCGATGCCGTCGCTCGATCATAGGGCGGCGGCACCGGCGGGCCTTTTCAGCCTCTGCCGGTGGGACGGGAGAAGCGCTGCTGCAGGAGGACCGCCACGACGATGATGATGCCCTTGGCGACGGCCTGCACCGACGAGGTGAGGTTGTTCTGGACGAAGACGTTGGTGAGTGTCGCGAAGATGAGCACGCCGAACACGGTGCCGGTGATCGTGCCGCGGCCGCCGACGAGCAGCGTGCCGCCGACGACGACGGCGGCGATCGCGTCGAGCTCGAGCAGCGTGCCGTGGGTAGACGTGCCGGCGGTGGTTCTTCCGAGGTACATGACGGCGGCGATGCCGGCGGTGAGTCCCGAGATCGCGTAGAGCCACATCGTGTGCCGCTTGACGTTGATGCCCGCGAGGCGGGCCGCCTCGCGGTTGCCGCCGATGGCGACCGTGCGGCGCCCGAAGGTCGTGCGGTTGAGCACGATCCAGCCGAGTGCCGCGACGAGGGCGAAGATCCAGATGAGGATGTCGACGCCGAGGAAGTCGAGGTTCATGAACTCGATGAAGTCGCGGTTGCCGACCTGCAGCGTGCGACGTTCGGCGAAGATCTCTGCCAGACCGCGGGCGGCGACGAGCATGGCCAGCGTCGCCATGAAGGCGACGACCTTGCCGTAGGCGATGACCACGCCGTTGATGAGTCCCGCACCGACACCCACAGCCAGGGCGATGACGACCATGACGATCCAGTGCATCTGGTCGGCGAGGTCCTGCACGGCCGCGAGCGCTGCGACCACCGACGCGAGACCCAGCACCGAGCCCACCGACAGGTCGATGCCCCCGGCGATGATCACGAGCGTCATGCCGATGCTGACGACGCCGATGATCGACGCCTGTCGGAGGATCGTCAGGATGTTGCTCACGCTGAGGAAGGTGTCGGGTGCCGAGACGGCGCCGACGATGACGAGCACGAGCAGGGCGACGACGAGCCCGAGGTTGCGTCCGACGGATCCCGACATGATGCGGCGCCAGGCGGGAACGGACTCAGCCGTGAGCGTCGCCGTGGTGCGAGGCGGTTCGGTCGAGGGGGGGACGACTCCGGCCCCTGAGGTGTTCTGCTCGCTCACGCGGCGGTTCCTTTCATGACGAGATCGAGCACACCGTGCTCGTCTATCTGGGAGGCGGGGAGTGTGGTGAGGACGCGACCGTCGGCGACGACCAGGACGGTGTCGGCGAGGCCGATCACTTCTTCGATCTCGCTGGAGACGATGACGACGGCGTTGCCGGCGGCCGCGAGGCGGCGGATGAGGGCGTAGATCTCGGACCGCGCGCCCACGTCGACACCGCGGGTGGGCTCGTCCAGCAGCAGTACGCGGGTGCCGTGGACCAGCCATCGCGCGAGCAGGATCTTCTGCTGGTTGCCGCCGGACAGGGTGATGGCCGCGCGGTCGGGATCGGCGGGACGCAGCTCGAGCGCCTCGATCTGCTCGCGGGCCACTTTGCGCTCCGCGCGCTCGTTGAGGAATCCCGCCTTGGCGAACCGCGACATCGACGACAGGGTGACGTTGACGAAGATGGGCTCATCCAGGACGAGCCCCTGACTCTTGCGCTCCTCGGGCGAGAGCCCGATCCCGGCACCGACGGCGGCGACGACCGATCCGCGTCGCAGGCGCGCTCCGCCGACGCTCACGGACCCCGCGGTCGACTTGCGCGCGCCGTAGACGGTCTCGAGGATCTCGGAGCGACCCGAGCCGACGAGCCCGGCGAGACCGACGATCTCACCCGCGCGAACCGTGAACGACACGTCCTCGAACACTCCGGCCAGAGCGAGGCCGTCGACCTCGAGCACCAGTGGCGCGTCGGCGGCGACGGGCACGGCGGGCGGGAAGACGTTGGCCACCTCGCGTCCGGTCATGAGACGGATCAGCTCGTTCGTGGGGGTGTCCGAGACCGGGAGGCCGGTGGCGGTGGTGCGGCCGTCCTTGAGGACGGTGATCCGATCACCGATCTGCCGGATCTCCTCGAGGCGATGCGTGATGTAGACGACGGCGATGCCGGCGGCGGTGAGTTCGTGCACGACATGGAAGAGGTTCTTGACCTCTTCGGAATCCAGGACGGCCGAGGGCTCGTCCATGATGATCAGCTTGATGTCGTGCGACAGCGCGCGCGCCATGCTCACGATCTGCTTGTTCGCGGCGCTGAGCGTGCCGACCTCGGTGTGGGGGGACAGATTGGCGTGACCCAGTCGGCCGAGCAGCGCCCGCGCCTGCTTCGCCGCTTCGGAGCGACGGGTGAATCCGCCCGACGCGATCTCGTGGCCCAGGAAGATGTTCTCGGCGATCGTGAGCCCGTCGACGACGTCGAGCTCCTGGTACATCGTCGCGATGCCCAGCTCGATGGCGGACTCGGGGTCGGGGATGACCACCGTCTCTCCGAGCCAGCGGATCTCGCCCTCGTCCGGCCGGTGCACGCCCGCCAGCGTCTTGATGAGCGTCGATTTGCCGGCACCGTTCTGGCCGAGGACGCAGTGCACCTCGCCCGCGATGACGTCGAGATCGACGCCGCGGAGGGCCCGGACTCCGGCGAAGGACTTCGTCACGCCCCGGACGGAGAGTAATGCCGATTCATGGTCAACTTTGATCACTGACCGAACATAACACGACGGTCGACGGATGCCGAGAGCAATGATCGCGGCGCAGACATCGGCAGGCGACCTGGTCGCCTTCGTAAAATCCGAGTGATCGCTTGCCTTTCAACGTGGGAAAACTTCTGACGACCGGAAAACAAAAGATGCCCGTTGTGAGATCACTTCTGTTACGGTGAAGCCGTCAGTGTGGACTCCACGAGTGCGGGCAGCTTCCCCCTCGGGTCTCGCTCCACGCGACGCAAGAAGCTGCATCACATTCAAGGAGGAAGAAATGCGCTCACACCTGAAGGCGCGCACGCGACTGGTGCTCACGGGCACGGCCGTCATCGCCGCCATCGGACTTCTCGCCGGCTGCACCGGGGGCGGGGCGGAGGAAGAATCCGTCGTCGACCAGGGCACGTCCAGCGAAGAGAACGCCGAAGCGGGCGACACGGTCGTCATCGGCTTCTCGGGCCCCGCGGCCGACCACGGCTGGCTCGGTGCCATCAACTCGGGCGCCATCGCCGCCGCAGAGAGCTTCGACGACGTCGAGCTGAGGGTGGCCGAGGGCACGAACGACCCGATCGCCCAGATCGCCGCCGTCGAGACGTTCATCAACGACGGCGTGGACGCCATCGTGCTGCTGCCGACCGACGGTGCGGCCCTCACCGAGATCGCGATCGAGGCGATGGAGGCCGGCATCCCGGTCATCAACGTCGACCGGGAGTTCTCGAGCCCCTTCGCCGCCCGCACCACGGTGCTCGGCGACAACTACGGCATGGGTGTCAGCGCCGGGACCTACGTCTGCGAGCAGCTCGGCGGCAACGCCGACGCCGTCGTGGCCGAGATCGCCGGCATCGACTCGCTCCCGCTCACGCAGGACCGCTCGCAGGGCTTCGCCGATGCGCTCGCCGACTGCGACCTCGAGGTCACGGCCCGCGTCGCGGCGGACTTCACCGTCGCCGGTGGCGAGGCTGCGGCATCCCAGCTGCTCTCGGCCAACCCGCAGATCGACGCGATCTGGAACCACGACGACGACCAGGGCATCGGCGTCCTCGCGGCCATCTCGTCGGCCGGACGCGACGAGTTCTTCATGATGGGCGGCGCGGGAAGCCGCAGCGCGATGGAGGCCATCGAGGCTGATGACTCGGTGCTCAAGGCGACGGTCATCTACCCGTCGACGCAGGCCGCCGACGGCGTGGCGCTTGCCCGACTCATCGCCCAGGGCAAGACGATGGGCGACATCGTGACGCCGAGCGTCGCGAACCGCATCGTGCTGGACGCCCCGGTCGTGACGAAGGCGAACGTCGCCGAATTCATCGACCTGTCGTTCGACTAGACAGCGCCGGCTCGTGGGGCGTCCGCCGATCACTCGGCAGGCGCCCCACGATCTACCTCGGGAAGGGAGTCCACGGTGACCGGAACGCTCCGTGTGGCCATGATCGGCCACGGTTTCATGGGTGCCGCGCACTCGCAGGGCTGGCGCGTCGCTCCGCGCTTCTTCGATCTGCCCGTCGAGCCCGAGATGGCTGTGATCGTCGGACGCGACGCCGCCGGCGTGGAGGCATCCGCCCGCAAGTGGGGCTGGGAGCAGGCGGCGACCGACTGGCGCGAGGTCATCGCTCGTGACGATATCGACGTCGTCGACATCGTCACACCGGGCGACACGCACGCCGAGATCGCGATCGCCGCGCTCGAGGCGGGCAAGCACGTCCTGTGCGAGAAGCCGCTCGCCAACACCGTGGGCGAGGCGGAGTCGATGGCCGATGCCGCCGCACGCGCCGCCGAGCGCGGGGTGCGCTCGATGGTCGGCTTCACCTACCGCCGCGTGCCCGCCGCCACGTTCGCTCGCGACCTCGTGGCGCAGGGGCGCCTCGGCGAGATCCGGCAGGTGCGGGCCGAGTACCTGCAGGACTGGCTGATGGATGCCGACGCCCCGCTGACATGGCGGATGAAGAAGGAGCACGCCGGTTCCGGTGCCCTCGGCGACATCGGCGCGCACGCCGTGGACCTCACGGAGTACATCACGGGGCAGAACGTCGAGAGCGTCTCGGGCATCATCGAGACCATCGTCTCGGAGCGCCCGGTGCTCGCCTCGGGTCAGGGGCTCAGCGGCACGGCGGGCGCCGAACGCGGCGCCGTCACAGTCGACGACGTCGCCCTCTTCACCGGACGCCTCGCACAGGGCGCTCTGGCGTCCTTCGAGGCCACCCGGTTCCGCACGGGCCGCAAGAATGCGCTGCGCATCGAGATCTCGGGATCGACCGGTGCGCTCGCCTTCGATCTGGAGCGGCTCAACGAACTGGAGTTCTATGACGCGACGCATCCCGGGACCGAGCTGGGATTCCGCCGCATCCTCGTGACCGAGCACGACCACCCGTACCTGGCGCCCTGGTGGCCGACGGGCCACATGCTCGGCTACGAGCACGGCTTCTCGCATCAGGTGCGGGATCTCGTCACGGCGATCCACGAGGGCGCCCAGCCCCGCCCGTCGTTCGACGACGGACTCCATGTTCAGCGGGTGCTCGACGCGGTCGAGCGCTCATCGGCCGCCGGCAGCACCTGGGTGTCGACGCTCGCCTGAAGCCGCGGCATCCGCTCACCGACACGCACACGAAAGGAACACGCGATGACGCGTCCGATCACCCTGTTCACCGGCCAGTGGGCCGACCTGCCGCTCGAGGAAGTGGCCCGTGTGGCCTCGGAGTGGGGCTACGACGGACTCGAGCTCGCCTGCTGGGGCGATCACCTCGACCCGTGGCGCTGGGATGAACCCGGCTATGCCGAAGGCAAGCTCGCTCTGCTGGAGAAGTACGGGCTGAAGGTCTGGGCGATCTCGAACCACCTCAAGGGCCAGGCGGTCTGCGACGACCCGATCGATCAGCGCCACCGCGACATCCTCCCCGATGTCGTCTGGGGCGACGGCGACCCCGAAGGCGTGCGTCAGCGCGCAGCGGAGGAGATGAAGAACACGGCCCGTCTCGCCGCGAAGCTCGGGGTGAAGACGGTCGTCGGGTTCACGGGGTCTTCGATCTGGAAGTACGTCGCGATGTTCCCGCCGGTGTCTCAGCAGGCCGTCGACGCCGGCTACCAGGACTTCGCCGACCGCTGGAACCCGATCCTCGACGTCTTCGACGAGGTCGGGGTGCGGTTCGCCCACGAGGTGCATCCGAGTGAGATCGCCTACGACTACTGGACGACGGTGCGCACCCTCGAGGCGATCGGCCACCGACCCGCGTTCGGCCTCAACTGGGACCCGTCCCACTTCATGTGGCAGGAGCTCGACCCGGTGGACTTCATCCTCGAGTTCGCGGACCTGATCTACCACGTCGACTGCAAGGACGTGAAGCTCAACCTCGGCAACGGGCGCAACGGCCGACTCGGCTCGCATCTGGCCTGGGCCGACCTGCACCGCGGATGGGACTTCGTCTCGACCGGCCGGGGCGACGTGCCGTGGGAGAAGTCGTTCCGGGCCCTCAATGCGATCGGCTACGACGGTCCGATCTCGGTCGAGTGGGAGGATGCCGGCATGGACCGCCTGCTCGGGGCACCCGAGGCGCTCGCCTTCGTGAAGGCCAACGCCTTCGCGGCGCCGACCGCGGCGTTCGACGCGGCCTTCAGCGCCCGGTAAGAGCGGGGGCGCCGGGTAGTCTCGACGCATGACCTCGATGCCCCCCGGCTGGTACGACGACGGCCGCGGCGCCTTGCGCTGGTGGGACGGCGCGCAGTGGACAGAGCACGTCGCCGTGCCCGACCCCGAGACCGACGAGTCCGACACCGGCGGCATCGAAGAGCTGCCCCCCGAGCTCGCCGAGTCTGTCGACGACTCCGCGGGTGAGGGTTCCGGTGCCTTCGGGGCGGCCACCGACGGCTCGCGGTCGTCGCTGTGGGTCGTGTGGGCGGTGCTCGGCGTCGTGCTGCTCGGCATCGTCGTGGCGATCGCGGTCATCATCCCGCTGCTCTTCCTCAACCATGCCACCAGCGACGGCTCGGTTCTGCCGTTCGCGCTGGGGATCGTCCGATGATGACGGATGCCGAGACGCGGCCGCGCGGCGCACGCTACATCATCACGTGCGTGTCGATCGGCCTCGGTGCCGGACTCCTGTCGGGCCTGTTCGGCGTCGGCGGCGGCACGGTCATCGTGCCGCTGCTCGTGCTGGTGCTGGGCTTCGGCCAGCGTCTGGCTGCGGGCACGTCGCTGGGCGCGATCGTGCCGACGGCCGCCGTCGGGGTCATCTCGTACGGGCTCAACGACTCCGTCGCGTGGATCCCCGCGCTGATCCTCGCCGCGGGTGCCGTCATCGGCGCCCAGATCGGCACGTGGCTGCTGCCGAAGGTACCCGTCACCGCGCTGCGGTGGGGGTTCGTCGGGTTCCTGGTGGTCGTGATCGTCAGCCTCTTCCTCGTCGTCCCTTCCCGGGATGCCGAGCTTCCGCTGTCGGTGCTGACCGTGATCGGCCTCGTCGTGCTCGGCCTCATCACCGGCACTCTGGCGGGACTGCTGGGCGTGGGCGGCGGCGTCGTCGTCGTGCCGGTCCTCATGCTGCTGTTCGGCACGAGCGACCTCATCGCCAAGGGCACGTCGCTCCTCATGATGATCCCTGCCGCGCTGTCGGGGACGATCGGCAACATCCGCCGCCACAACGTCGACCTCGTCGCCGCCGGCATCGTCGGCCTCGCCGCGTGCACGACCACGGCTCTCGGCGCGTGGCTCGCGACGCTTCTGCGCCCCGAGGTCGCGAACATCCTCTTCGCCGGCTTCCTCCTCGTGATCGCGGTGCAGATGGCGCTCAAGGCGATCCGCGGGCGCAAGCAGGCCTGATCGCCGGGCTCTGCACGACACCCTCGGTAGGATGGGCGCGTGCCAGTGAACCCCGAGATCGTCGGCCGGTCCTTCCCGCCGACGGTGCCCTACCTCGTGGGTCGTGAGAAGGTGCGCGAGTTCGCCCGCGCCGTCTTCGCCGATGACCCCCAGCATCTCGATCCCGCCGCCGCCCAGGCGCTCGGCTACCGCGACGTCGTCGCGCCGCCGACCTTCGCGACCGTGATCCAGGACCTCACCCTGCAGCAGCTCCTCGCCGAACCCGATTCGGGCATCGTGCTGTCCAACGTGCTCCATGCCGAGCAGAGGTTCTCGTTCACGCGCCCCATCGTCGCGGGCGACGAGCTGACCGCGCAGCTGTCGGTCACCGGCATCCGCACCCTCGGCGCCAACGCGATGGTGACGAGCGAATCGGTCATGACCGACGCAGACGGCGTGCACGTCGTGACGGCGACATCGGTGCTGCTGGTGGGGGACCCGTCATGACCGCGCTGACCGTGGGCGACGTCGTCGCCGAGCGCACCGTGCACCTGACCCGCGAGTCGCTCGTGCGCTACGCCGGCGCATCCGGTGACTTCAACCCCATCCACTACCGCGACGACGTCGCCGCGTCCGTCGGTCTTCCCGGCGTGCTCGCCCACGGCATGCTGACCATGGGGCTCTCGATCGAGACACTCGTGCCGTGGCTCGGCGATTCGGGCCGCATCCTCGACTACGGCGTGCGCTTCACGCGCCCGGTCGTCGTCGATCCCGAGACCGGCGCCGATCTGCGGATCGTGGCGAAGGTCGGGCTCGCCGACGACGACACCGCCCGCATCGACCTGACCGTGTCGCACGCAGACACGACGGTGCTGGGCAAGGCCCAGGTCCGCATCCGGCTGGCCTGAAGAACCCCTCCATGCCCGACGTCGAACCCCGTCCCCTCGCCGAGCTGACGACCCTGCGCACCGGCGGCATCCCGGACCGCATGGTCGAGGCGCGCACGACCGACGAACTCGTCGGCGTGGTGCGCGAGCTGTGGAGCGCGGGCGAGCCGGTGCTCCTGGTCGGCGGCGGATCGAATCTGTTCGCCGGTGACGAGCCCTTCGACGGCACCGTCGTGCGCGTGCTCACGACGGGCATCGAGCGGATGCCGTCGCCCCGACCCGGGTTCGTGCGGCTGCGCGTCGCGGCAGGCCACGGCTGGGACGACCTCGTCGGCTACGCCGTCGCCGCGGGGCTGGCCGGCATCGAGGCCATGTCGGGCATTCCGGGCACGGTCGGCGCGGCGCCGATCCAGAACATCGGCGCCTACGGCCAGGAGATCGTGCAGACGCTCGTCGAGGTCGACCTGCTGGACGAGGTCGACGGCGAGGTGCGCGCGGTTCCGGCATCCGATCTCGCGCTGGGGTTCCGCACGTCGGCGCTCAAGCAGCACTACGGGTCGGTGCCCGAGCGGGTCGCGGTGATCCTCTCGGTCACGCTCGAACTCGCCGAAGCGGGCCACGGCGAACGCCCGCTCGCGGGAGACCAGCTGCGCACCGCGCTGGGTCTCGGCGCAGGCGACGCCGTCTCACTCGCCTGGGTGCGCGACCACGTGCTGGCGACCCGAGCTCGCAAGGGCATGGTGCTCGACGAGGGCGACCACGACACGTGGAGCGCGGGATCCTTCTTCCAGAACGCGGTGGTCTCGGCAGGTTTCGCGCGCACGCTGCCGCCCGAGTGCCCGCGATGGCCGGTCGCGCCCGACGTCGTCGACACGGTGACGGTGTACCCCCTCGCGACGTTCGACGGCTACGTGCCCCCGCCCACCTCCCAGGAATCCGACGTCAAGATCAGCGCCGCCTGGCTCATCGAGCACGCGGGGCTGGGCAAGGGATTCCGGCTCGCCCGGTCGTCGCGGGCCGCGCTGTCGTCGAAGCACGCCCTCGCCCTGACGAACCGCGGCGGCGCGACCGCCGAAGAGCTCTCCGAGCTCGCGCGGTTCATCCAGGGCCGGGTGCAGTCCGAGTTCGGCCTCATCCTCCAGCCCGAGCCGGTGCTGGTCGGCGTCGAGCTCTGACCTCCCGCCCCGCTGAGACTCCACCTGGTCACCGAGACTGCGGGGCGCACCCACCGTCTCGGCGACCGGCTGGAGGCTCAGCGGTGAGGGCGCTTCAGGCCTGATTCAGCAATCCTCGGCCACGATGGAGTCATGCGCCTGCTTGTGGTCGATGACGAACCCCGCCTCGCCGAAGGGCTGCGGCGCGGGCTCGAGGCCGAGGGCTTCGCGGTCGACGTCGCCCACACCGGCACGGACGGTCTGTGGTTCGCCCGCGAGAACGAGTACGCGGCGATCCTCCTCGACATCATGCTGCCGGGCATGAACGGCTATGTCGTGTGCCGCACGCTGCGCGACGAGCAGAACTGGACGCCGGTGCTCATGCTCACCGCCAAAGATGGCGAGTGGGATCAGGTCGAGGGTCTCGACACCGGCGCCGACGACTACCTCACGAAGCCGTTCTCGTTCGCGGTGCTGGTGGCTCGCGTCCGCGCACTCGTGCGTCGGGGCGGGGCCGCGCGGCCCGTCGTGCTGACGGTCGGCGACCTCGTGCTCGACCCGGCCGCACGCACGGTGCACCGGGCATCCACGCCGATCGAGCTCACCACCCGCGAGTTCGCCGTGCTCGAATACCTCGCGCGCAACGCCGGCGACGTCGTCTCGAAGTCGCAGATCCTCGGTGCCGTGTGGGATTTCGCCTTCGAGGGCGACCCGAACATCGTCGAGGTCTACGTCGGGCACCTGCGCACGAAGATCGACCGGCCCTTCGGCGTCGAGTCGATCCGCACCGTGCGGGGTGCCGGCTACCGTCTGGAGGCCGTCGGTGGGTGATGCGACGATGACGGATGCCGCGCGCGGCCGGCCGCGGGGCGGCATCCGCCGTCGCATCACCTTCGTCGCGACCCTCGCCGTCGCGCTGGCGCTCGCCGTCGGCGCCGCGGTCTTCTGGATCGCGCTGCGCGGAGCGCTCTACGGCCAACTCGAGACGGCGGCCGCGCAGGATGCCGCCGCGTTCGCCGAGCAGGCCAAGGACTCGGGGTGGGAGACACTGCCCGACGTCGACGACGACCGGTTCTGGCAGGTCGTCGATCGCGACTCGGGTGCCGTCATCGGAGCGAGCGACGACGCCGAGGACGCCGCCGCGATCGCGGGCCCGGATCGGGAGCCGCCGATGCTCGTGACACTGCCCGGGCTCGACGGCGCGTTCGTCGTGGCGGCCGAGGAGGACGACCAGATCGTGGTCGCGGGCCGCAGCGCGACGACCGCGGACGAGACGCTGGCGTCGGTGGGGATCCTCCTCGCATCGGCGGTGCCGATCGTGGCGCTTCTGGTGGGCGTCACGGTGTGGGTCGCCACGGGGCGCGCCCTGCGACCGGTGGACGTCATGCGCGGTCAGGTCGAGGCGATCACGTCGACCGATCTCCACCGGCGGGTCGACGAGCCCCCCGTCGACGACGAGATCGGGCGCCTCGCGCGCACCATGAACACGATGCTCGCCCGACTCGACGACGCCCAGACGCGGCAGCGGCGGTTCGTCTCCGACGCCTCGCACGAGCTCAAGTCGCCGCTCGCGTCGCTGCGGCAGTACGCCGAGGTGGCGAGATCCCACCCCGATCGCATCTCGCCGACCGAGCTCAGCGACGCGGTGCTCGACGAGGGTGCCCGGCTGGAGCGGCTCGTGCAGGGCATGCTCGTGCTCACCCGGGCCGACGAGAGCTCTCTCGGGACCGCCCGTACCGAGATCGACCTCGACGACGTGCTCTTCGCCGAAGGCAGGCGGCTCGCGGCATCCGGATCCGTGTCGGTCGACTCCCGCGGCGTGCAGGCCGTGCGCACCCATGCGGGTGCCGGCCTCGTGCAGCAGGCGGTGCGCAACCTCGTCGACAACGCCGCCCGCCACGCCGTGTCGGCCATCGCCCTGTCGTCTGGACGCGACGGTGAGGGCGCCTGGATCGCGGTCGACGACGACGGGACCGGCGTGCCCGAGGGTGAGCGCGAACGCGTCTTCGAGCGGTTCGTGCGTCTGGACGACGCCCGGTCGCGGGATGCCGGTGGCAGCGGACTGGGCCTCGCGATCGTTGCCGAGATCGCGCGCGCCCACGGGGGATCGGTCGCGGTGGAGGCTTCGCCGCTCGGTGGCGCGCGGTTCGTGCTGCGCCTGCGTCCCTGACCCTGCCTTCTTCAGCCTGGCTTCAGCGTCGGAACGCGAGGGTGGGTCTCAACAGCCCATCCGAGGAGACCATCATGAACAAGAAGACGCTCTGGATCACCGGTGCCGCCGTCGCGGCCGTCCTGATCGGCGGCTCGGCCGTCGCCGTGGCCGTCGCCGACGACGACATCACCTTCGCCGCGGCGAACCCCGTCGTGGGCTCGCTGAGCACCGCATCGCCGGCGCCGAGCTCGTCGGCCGTTCCGTCCGACGACATCGTGCGCGCCGCGGAGGCCGCGGTCGCCGAGGTGCCCGGAGAGGTCGTCGACGTCGACCGAGACGACGACTCCACCCACGCCTACGAGGTCGACGTGCGACGCGCCGACGGCACCATCGCCGAGGTGCGGCTCGATGCCGCGTTCGGCGTGGTGTCGGTGCGCGAGGACGGCCGCGACGACGACCCCAGCCCCGAAGCGACCCTGTCGGCCGCAGATGCCGACCGGGCGGGAGCAGCAGCCCTCGCCCACGTCGGCAGCGGCACCGTCGTCGAGGTCAAGCGCGACGACGACCCCGGTGTCGCATGGGAGGTCGAGATCGACCTCGGCGGTGACGAGGACGTCGACGTCGAGCTCGACGCCGACCTGCGGGTGCTCCAGGTCAAGGACTGAGTGTCGCACCGAAGGCGCCGGCTCGCGGATCGCGACCGGCGCCTTCGCCGTGCGCCCGTGAGCGCGGCGTGTTGAGGGGCCGGCCCGCACGGCGACGGATATCTTCGCAGAGCACACACAGGGGGGCGGGAACATGGCTGCGCGTTCATCGAGATCGAAGGCACTGCCGCGGCACGGGCGCGCTCAGGTCTCGGTCACCGTCCGCGACGCGAACGGGTTCCTCCACCACTACGGAGACATCGACACGAGCGTCGGAGCCGTCCAGGAGGCCATCGCGCTGCTGCAGCTGCACTCCGCCGAGATGGATGCCGCGCAGCGCGGCACACTCACGGCCTGACCCCTACGAGGCGAAGAGCTTCTGCAGGCGCTGCACGCCCTCGAGCAGCGCGTCGTCGCCGAGGGCGTACGACAGGCGCAGGTAGCCCGACGGGCCGAAGGCTTCTCCGGGCACGACGGCCACCTCGGCCTTGTCGAGGATGTAGTCGGCGAGTTCGAGCGATGTCGAGATCGTCGAGCCACCCCACTCGCGGCCGAGCAGGCCGTTGACGTCGGGGTACACGTAGAACGCGCCGAGCGGGTTGGGCACGGTGACGCCGGCGATCTTCGACAGCTCCGAGACGATGAGCTTGCGACGTCGGTCGAACGCCTGCCGGAACTCCTCGGCCTCGGTCTGGGGGCCCGTCAGAGCCGCCAGCGCCGCGCGCTGGGCCACGTTGTTCACGTTCGACGACAGGTGGGACTGCAGGTTCGCGGCGAGCTTGATCGCATCCTTCGGACCGACCATCCAGCCCACACGCCAGCCGGTCATGGCGTAGGTCTTGGCGACGCCGTTGACGAGGATCGTCTGGGCCGCGGCATCCGGAACCGCCTCGACGATCGACACCGCCCGCACGCCCTCGTAGACGAGGTTCTGGTAGATCTCATCCGAGATGATCCAGATGCCGTGCTCGAGCGCCCACTCGCCGATGGCTTTGGTCTCTTCGGGCGTGTACACCGAGCCGGTCGGGTTCGACGGCGACACGAAGACGAGCGCGGTCGTCCTGTCGGTGCGGGCGGCCTCGAGCTGCTCGACGGTGACCTTGTAGTCCTGGTCGGCCCCGGCGAAGACCTCGACGGGGATGCCGTCGGCCAGCGCGATCGCCTCGGGATACGTCGTCCAGTACGGCGCCGGCAGCAGCACCTCGTCACCGGGGTTCACCACCGTCTGGAACGCCTGGTACACCGACTGCTTGCCGCCGTTGGTCACTACGACCTGCGACGGGTCGACGTCCAGACCCGAGTCGCGCAGCGTCTTCGCGGCGATCGCCTCGCGCAGCACCGGCAGACCGACGGCGGGGGTGTAGCGGTAGTTCGCGGGGTCGGCCAGAGCCTGCGCGGCCGCCTCGACGATGAACGAGGGTGTCGCGAAGTCGGGCTCACCCGCCGCGTACGAGATGACGGGGCGGCCTGCGGCCTGGAGGGCCTTGGCCTTGGCGTCGACCTTGAGGGTCGCGGACTCGGCGATGGCACTGAGCTTGCGGGAGAGAGGGGCGCGTTCGGCGGTCCCTGAGCCTGTCGAATGGGTCACGCTCCGAGCGTAGTCGCGACGACCCGCGAGGTGAATCGGATGCCGCGGCGCGAGCCGCGGCATCCGATCAACGTCACAGGTCCAGCGGCCAGAGGGCGCGCAGCTCGATCGTGCCGTGCGTGGCCATCGGATGCCGCGTCGCGACCTCGACCGCGTGGTCCATGTCGCGGCACTCGAGGATGTCGAATCCGGCGATCACCTCGCGGGTCTCGGCGAAGGGGCCGTCGGTGACGTGGACGCTGCCGTTGCGGCGACGCACGGTCTTCGCCTTCTCGGCGGGCTCGAGGCGGTCGCCGTCGAGGTTGATGCCCGAGGCGGCGGTCTCATCCACCCACTCCTCGATCGTCAGCACGGGCTCTTCGGACGAGTCGAGGGTCGGGTCGGCGATCACCAGCATGAGAAAACGCATCGCAGGGTCCTTTCGTTGGAAGCGACGTTACGTGCAGGACGTCGAACGCCGCCGGCGCTGATCGACAACTTCCCTCGAATCCGATACCGATGCTGGTCCCCGTCGCCCTCGTCGTACAGAGTGATCTCCATGGAATCCTCTGCGGTGCGTGTCCGCGACCTGCGCAAGACCTACGGCGACCGCGCGGTCGTCGACGGGGTCTCGTTCGACATCGCCCGCGGCGAGACCTTCGCCCTGCTCGGCCCGAACGGCGCCGGCAAGTCCACGACGGTCGAGATCCTGGAGGGCTATCGCCGGCGCAGCGGGGGCGAGGTCGAGGTGCTGGGAGTGGATCCGAGCGCGGGCGGTCTCGACTGGAAGGCGCGGCTGGGCATCGTGCTCCAGTCCACCGGGCAGGCGGGGCTGGTCACCGTCCGCGAGCAGCTGACGCAGTTCGCCGGCTTCTACCCGAACCCCCGGTCCGTCGACGAGGTGATCGCGGCGGTCGGTCTCGAATCGCAGCAGAAGACGCGCATCTCGAGACTGTCCGGAGGCCAGCAGCGACGCGTCGACGTCGCCCTCGGCATCATCGGACGACCCGAGCTGCTGTTCCTCGATGAGCCGACCACGGGTTTCGACCCGCACGCGCGGCGCGAGTTCTGGGACCTCATCCGCCGACTCCAGACCGAGGGGACGACGATCCTGCTCACGACGCACTACCTCGACGAAGCCGCGCAGCTCGCCGACCGCGTCGCCGTGATCGCCGCCGGACGACTGCAGGCGATCGGCCCCGTCGCGAGCTTCGGCGGCGACGAGGCGCGCACGCCCGTGGTGCGGTGGCTCGAGCACGGAGAGCCGCGCGAGGAGCGCTCGCGCGATCCGTTCGCGTTCGCCACCGCGCTCGCGGCCCGGCTGGGCCGCACCCCCGATCAGCTCGAGATCGTGCGGCCGAGCCTGGAAGACATCTACCTCGCCCTCATCGAGGAGTCCGAGGCGGCCGAGCGCGAGGACGCGCGATGACGGCCACCGCCACCCGGGTGCGCACGACATCGCCGCCCCGCCGCCGCACCGCACTCACCCTCGGGCTGTGGCGGGCGCGCTTCGAGATCCTCCAGTACTTCCGCTCGGGCGACACCCTGTTCTTCACCTTCCTCTTCCCGGTGTTCATGCTGGCGCTGTTCAGCACGATCTTCGGCGGCGAGGGCGACATCGCCGGCGGTGCGGGGGTGTCGGCCGTGCCCGCCGCCCAGCTCTACCTGCCGGGCATGCTCGCGGCCGGCCTGCTGCTCTCGGGGTTCCAGAACCTCGCCGTCGACATCGCGATGGAGCGCTCGGACGGAACCCTCAAGCGACTGGGCGGCACGCCGCTGTCGCCGGTGTCGTACTTCACGGGCAAGATCGCCCAGGTGCTCGCCACCGGCACGCTGCAGGCGACGATCCTCATCGCCGTGGCCGCGCTCGTGTTCGATGTGCCGCTCCCGAGCACCGCCGAGGCCTGGGCGACCTTCGCGTGGATCTACGTCCTGGGCCTCATCGGCTCGGCGCTCCTGGGCATCGCGGTCTCGGCTCTTCCGCGGTCGGGGCGGAGCGCCACGGCGGTCGTCGTGCCGATCGCCCTGCTGCTGCAGTTCACCTCGGGCGTCTACCTGTTCTTCTGGCTGCTGCCCGAGTGGCTGCAGAACGTCGCGAGCGCGTTCCCGCTCGTGTGGATGGCGCGAGGGATGCGGTCCGTCTTCCTCCCGGCGGACTACGCCACCCTCGAGACCGGCGGCGAATGGAACCACGGGTGGATCGCGATCGCGCTCATCGGCTGGCTCGTGATCGGTCTCATCGCGAGCCGCGTCACCTTCCGTTGGAACGGACGCGACGCGTAGCGCGGGACGCGGCCTCCCGCTGACGAGTTCGGGGCGCACATCGTGCGCGACACCCCGAGATCCTCGGCGTGCCGCGCACGATGTACGCCCCGATCGCTGCCGGCGTTCTCAGCCGAACTGGTTCATCGTGTTGTCCTTGCCCCCGGCCTTCAGGGCGGCATCCCCGGCGAAGTACTCCTTGTGGTTGTCGCCGATGTCGCTGCCCGCCATGTTCTGGTGCTTCACGGTCGCGATCCCCTCGCGGATCTCGCGGCGCTGGACGCCCTTCACGTACGCGAGCATGCCCTCGTCGCCGAAGTAGCCCTTCGCCAGGTCATCGGTCGACAGCGCGGCGGTGTGGTAAGTCGGCAGCGTGATGAGGTGGTGGAAGATCCCCGCGCGGGCGGCGGCGTCCTTCTGGAACGAGCGGATCTTCTCGTCGGCCAGGCGGGCGAGCTCCGTGTCGTCGTAGTCCACGTTCATCAGGTCGGCGCGCTCGTAGCCCGAGACGTCCTCACCCTGCTCCGCGAGCAGATCGAACACCTGCTGGCGGAAGTTCAGCGTCCAGTTGAACGACGGACTGTTGTTGTAGACGAGCTTCGCGTTCGGGATCTCCTTGCGGATCTCGTCGACCATGGCGGCGATCTGCGCGACGTGCGGCTTCTCGGTCTCGATCCACAGCAGGTCGGCGCCGTTTCGCAGAGCGGTGACGCAGTCCAGCACGACGCGCTCCTCGCCGGTGCCGGGGCGGAACTGGTAGAGGTTGCTGCGGAGTCGCTTCGGCCGCAGCATCCTGCCTTCGCGTCGGATGATGACATCGCCGTCGCTCAGGTCGTCGGCGGCGACCTCCTCGACGTCGAGGAAGCCGTTGTACTGGTCGCCGAGGTCGCCGGGGCGTGTCGAGACGGCGAGCTTCTGCGTGAGCCCGGCGCCCAGCGAGTCGGTGCGGGCGACGATGATGCCGTCGTCGATGCCGAGCTCGAGGAACGCGTACCGCACGGCGGTGAGCTTGGCGATGAAGTCCTCGTGCGGAACGGTGACCTTGCCGTCCTGGTGTCCGCACTGCTTCTCGTCCGAGACCTGGTTCTCGATCTGGATGGCGCACGCGCCCGCCTCGATCATCTTCTTGGCCAGCAAGTAGGTGGCCTCGGGATTGCCGAAGCCCGCGTCGATGTCGGCGATGATCGGCACCACATGGGTCTGGTGGTTGTCGATCTGGGACCGGATGAACTCGACGGCCGTCTCGTCGCCCGCCTCCCGGGCGGCGTCGAGCTTCGTGAACAGCAGGTCGAGCTCCCGCGCATCTGCCTGGCGGAGGAAGGTGTACAGCTCTGCGATGAGCGCCGGCACCGACGTCTTCTCGTGCATCGACTGGTCGGGCAGAGGGCCGAACTCCGACCGGAGGGCGGCGACCATCCAGCCCGACAGGTAGAGGTAGCGCTTGTCGGTGGTCTTCAGGTGCTTCTTGATCGAGATCAGCTTCTGCTGTCCGATGAAGCCGTGCCAGACGCCGAGCGACTGGGTGTAGCGCGACGAGTCGACGTCGTACTCGGCCATGTCGCGGCGCATGATGGCGGCGGTGTAGCGGGCGATCTCGAGTCCGGTCCGGAACCGGTTCTGCGCCCGCATCCGGGCGACGTACTCGGGGTCGACGGCATCCCACGAGGTGCCGTTCTGGTCCTTCAGGGCCTCGACGGCCTCGATGTCATCGGTGTATGCAGTCATTTCTCGTCCTTGGTCGATGTCTGGGCGGTGGGGGAGAGGCGCGTCACTCGGAGTCCACGAGGAAGCGCGAGTACGCCGTCAGTGTCAGGAAGGTCGGGAACGCATCCTTCAGCGCCACCTCGCGGAACACCTCGACGGCGTCGTCGAACCGATCGCCGTCGCTGCGGGTGACTTCGTCGAGCACCTGTGTCAGGAGCTCCTCGATGTACTCGCGCGTGATGCGCGTGCCGTCCTCGGTCGTGCGGTCCTGGTGGATCCACTGCCACACCTGGCTGCGCGAGATCTCGGCGGTCGCGGCATCCTCCATCAGGTTGTCGATCGCGACGGCGCCGAGGCCGCGCAGCCACGCCTCGATGTAGCGCACCGCGACCGACACGTTGCCGTGCACGCCCGCCGCCGTGATCGGCAGACCGATGTGCACGTCGATGAGCTGGTCGGCGGTCACGGTCACCTCGGGGCGCTGTCGGTCGACCTGGTTCGGCCGGTCGCCCAGCACGGCGTCGAACTCCGCGCGCGCCACCGGGATCAGGTCGGGGTGGGCGACCCAGGTGCCGTCGAAGCCGTCGCCGGCCTCGCGCTTCTTGTCGGCGGCGACCTTCTCGAACGCCTGCGCCGTCACCTCGGGGTCGCGACGGTTCGGGATGAAGGCGCTCATGCCGCCGATCGCGAAGGCACCGCGCTTGTGGCACGTCTGCACGAGCAGTTCGGTGTAGGCCCGCATGAACGGCACCGTCATCGTGACCTGGCTGCGGTCGGGCAGCACGAACCGTGCGCCGCGCCCGCGGTAGTTCTTGATCATCGAGAAGATGTAGTCCCAGCGGCCGGCGTTCAGCCCGGCGATGTGGTCACGCATCTCGAAGAGGATCTCCTCCATCTCGAATGCGGCGGGCAGCGTTTCGATGAGCACGGTCGCGCGGATCGTGCCGTGCGGGATGCCGATGTACTGCTCGCTGAACGTGAAGACGTCGTCCCACAGCTTCGCCTCTTCGCTGGACTCGATCTTGGCGATGTAGAAGTAGGGTCCGCGTCCGTCCGCGATGAGGCGCTGGGCGTTGTGGAAGAAGTACAGCCCGAAGTCGACCAGCGAGCCCGAGGCATCCAACGTCCGACCCGACCGGTCGGTGTAGCGGATGTGGTTCTCGGTCAGGTGCCACCCGCGGGGGCGCATCACGATGGTCGGGGTCTCGGTCGCCGTGACGGCATAGGTCTTGCCCTCGGGACTCGTGAAGCTCAGCTCGCCGCGGATCGCGTCACGCAGCGACAGCTGGCCTTCGATGACGTTCTTCCACGTCGGGCTCGTGGCGTCCTCCTGGTCGGCGAGCCAGACCTTGGCCCCCGAGTTCAGGGCGTTGATCGTCATCTTCGGGTCGGTGGGTCCCGTGATCTCGACGCGGCGGTCTTCGAGGCCGGGACCGGCGCCCGCAACACGCCACTGCGCGTCGTCGCGGATGTGGCGCGTGTCGTCGCGGAACTGCGGATCGTGGCCGTTGCCGATCTCGAACCGGCGGCGCATGCGGTCGGCGAGGCGATCGTGGCGCCGCGCGGCGAAGCGGTGGTGCAGTTCGGCGAGGAACGCGAGCGCCTCGGTGGTCAGGACCTCGTCGTAACGCGGCCGGATCGCACCGGTGACCTCGATCACCGGTGCTGGGGTGGAGGTGGTCGGCGTCGTCGGGGGCGTGATGCCGGTGGCGGTCGGTGTCATGGCCCTGTCCTGTCTCTGCGTGCCGGGCTGTGGGCCCGGGTGGATGTCTTAGGTCCACCATGCAGTGAAGTTCGGGGGTGCTCATGGCCGAATCGGCTGTGAAGTTTTGCCGGAATTCTCATTCGGTGACAGAATGCGCTCATGACGACGACGTTCACCGGTGACGCGCTGCCCGAAGACACGGACGATGGATCCGTGGACACCCTGACGATCGGCCGCCGCATCCGGCAGCTGCGCACGCAGCGCGGCATGACGCTCGAGGAGCTCGCCTCGGCGGTCGACCGCGTCCCGAGCCAGTTGTCGATGATCGAGAACGGACGCCGCGAGCCCAAGCTCACGCTGCTGCAGGCGATCGCCCGCACGCTGGGCTCGACGCTCGACGCGCTGCTCGAGTCCGAGCCGTTGGACGAGCGCGCGACGCTCGAGATCTCGCTCGAGCGGGCCATGCGGGGGCAGACCTTCCTGGCTCTCGGTATCGCGCCGTTCCGCATCGGCAAGACCGTGCCGTCCGAAGCGCTCGCAGCCATGCTGGCGCTGCAGGGCGAGATCGAGCGGCTGCGCGACGAACGGGCCGCCACGCCGGAAGAGGCGAGGCGGGCCAACGTGGCGCTGCGCCGTCTCATGCGCACTCAGAACAACTACTTCGCCGATCTCGAGGAGCACGCGCGGGCGCTGCTCGCCGCCGTCGACCACCCGGGCGGGCCGTTGACGCAGCGCACGGCATCCGACATCGCAGCGCACCTCGGCTTCACGCTCCACTACGTGCCCGACCTCCCCCAGACCACGCGCAGCGTCGCCGACATGAAGAACGGCCGGCTGTACCTGTCGAGCCGCCTCACCGCGAAGGGCGATCCGCGCACCGCGGTGCTGCAGGCGCTGTCGAGCCGCATCCTGGGTCACACCGAGCCCACGAGCTACGCGGAGTTCCTCCGCCAGCGCGTCGAGACGAACTACCTCACCGGTGCGCTGCTCATCCCCGAGGCGCACGTGGTGCCGTTCCTGACGAGCGCGAAGGAGGACAGGGCGATCTCGATCGAAGACCTGCGCGACGCCTACTCGGTGTCGTACGAGACGGCCGCGCACCGGTTCACGAATCTCGCGACCGTGCACCTGGGCATCCCGGTCCACTTCCTCAAGGTGCACGAGTCGGGCACGATCACGAAGGTGTACGAGAACGACGACGTGAACTTCCCCACCGATCGCCTCGGGGCGATCGAGGGGCAGATGTGCTGCCGCAAGTGGACGTCCCGCGTCGTCTTCGACGAGGACGACCACTTCAACCCGTACTACCAGTACACCGACACCGGCAACGGCACCTACTGGTGCACCGCCCGCGTCGAGATGTCGAGCGAGGGCGCCCACTCGGTGAGCGTCGGGGTGCGCTTCGACGACACGAAGTGGTTCCTCGGCCGCGACACCCCGAATCGCGGCGTGTCGAAGCACTCGGTCGAGGTGTGCTGCCGTCGCGCCCCTGCCGATCTCGAATCCGCGTGGCGCGAGAACGCGTGGCCGAACGTGCGCACACCGCGCACCCTCCTCGCGACCCTGCCGACGGGCTCGTTCCCCGGTGTCGACACGACCGACCTCTACGAGTTCCTCGAAGCCCACGCCCCGCGCTGACGTCGGCGGCGCGGTTGCGTCTCCGCGGCACCGCGCGGCGAAACCGCACGCCCTCGTCGTCGAGCCCGCACGGTCTCGCCGAGACTCCGCGTCGTCCGCGCCGGCAACGTGCCGTTTCGGCGAGGCCGCACGTTCTCGCCGTCGAGGGCAGGCGGTCAGCGCCCGGCGATCACGCCCGCGGCCTGGGCGAAGACCGACGTGCGGTCCGATGATCCGGATGCCTCGGCCCGATCAGCCGCCCGATACGCGCCGTAGATCGCGTTCACCGCAAGCCAACGCAGCGGCTCGAGCTCCCACCGCTTCGCGCGGTGGTCGACCCACGGCAGACGGGTGAGGTCGGTGTCGCGCTGGAGCACGAGGTCGGCGAGGGTGCGCCCGGCGAGGTTCGTCGCGGTCACACCGGTGCCGACGTAGCCGCCGGCCCAACCGAGACCCGTCGCCCGGTCGTGGCCGACGGTCGCCGCCCAATCGCGGGGAACGCCCAACACGCCCGCCCAGGCGTGCGCGATGCCGGCGGAGGCGGCATCCGGGAAGAAGTCATGCAGCAGATGCGTGAGCGAGGCGATCGTCTGCTCCTGCGTCGACCCGTCAGTGTCGACGCGCGAGCCGTAGCGATAGGGCACGCCGCGACCGCCGAACGCGATGCGGTCATCGGCGGTGCGCTGGGCGTACATGTAGACGTGCGCGAAGTCGCCGAGCGTCTCGCGTCCGTCCCATCCGATCGATTCCCACACGGATGCCGGCAACGGCTCCGTCACGATCATCGACGAGTTCATCGGCAGCCAGGTGCGGTGCTCGCCGTGCAGGTTCGCGGTGAAGCCCTCGGTCGCGCGGATGACGTGCGTCGCCCTCACGGTGCCGTGGTCGGTGACCGCCCGGCCCGGCTCGATGCGCTCGACCCGCGTCGACTCGTGGATCGTGACGCCCAGACGCTCGACGACGGCGGCGAGACCCGACGCGAGTTTGGCGGGGTGCACCCGCGCGCAGTGCGGGTGGCGGATGCCGCCGAGCACCCCGGCGACCCCGATGACGGATGCCGCGGCCCCGGCATCCAGCATCTCGACATCGGTGTGGGGCCACGATGACTCGTGCTCGAACGCGGTGCGGAGCCGAGCGAGCTGGGCGGGGTTGCGGGCGATCTCGAACTCGCCGCCCTTGACGATGTCGGCCTCGATGCCCTCGCGAGCGGCGACCGCGATGACCTCGTCGACGGTGTCGTTGAGGGCGAGCTGCTGCGCGGCGCCGCCGGCGCGACCGTAGCGCTCGCGCCCGCCGGTGACGGAGTTCGTCAGCCAGCCGCCGTTGCGCCCCGACGCCCCGAAGCCCGCGAACCGCTGCTCGAGCACGGCGACCCGCAGATCGGGCTGCAGGGTCTTGAGGTAGTAGGCGGTCCACAGTCCGGTGTACCCGGCGCCGACGATCGCGACATCGACGTCGATGTCGCCCGGCAGGGCCGGCCTCGGATCGGGCGTGCCGCCCAGCTGACGCCACCACCACGACACGTCTCCGTTGCGCACTCCGCTCATGCGCCCATCCTCCCGCGCCCGGCCCGCATCCGTCCGCCGCAGAACGTCGCGGAATCCTCCCGCTCCGTACCGTCTGCGCGGCTCCGGCGCTCGCCGTCGTCGCCGTAGCCGTAGCCGCAGCCGTAGCCGTAGCCGTCGCCGTCGCCGTCGCCGAGTGAGCTTGCTCCGCACGAAGGGGCGGGTTGCTCGCGCGCGCAGCCGGTGCGCTCGTGAGTATCGAGCTCACTCGGCGGAAGGGCGCCCGCCACGAGCGCGCGAGACCGCGCGTACGCAACGATTCACCCGTTTCGGCGTTGCCCAAGAGCGGTCTCGCGGGCCTGGCGCTCGGCGGCGCGTTCCCGCGGGCGAGTCGCCGGCGCCGTCAGGCGTCGAGCACGCGCAGGGCGGCCCAGATCTCGGCGCGGGTCGCGAACGACGTCAGGTCGCGGGCGAGCAGGCGCTCGGCGAGGGCGAGCCGCGTGCGCACGGTGTGCCGGTGCACGCCGAGGGCGCGGGCGGACGCCTCGTGCGAGCAGTCCTCGTCGAGCCATGCCCGCAGCGTCTCGACGAGACGGGTGCCCTCGTCGGCGTCGTGCGTCGTGAGCGGGGCGAGCTCGGCGACCGCGAGGGCGTGGGCGTCGGACGACAGCGCGGACAGCACTCCCGAGCGTGCGATGTCGGCGAAGTCGGTCACCCCGTCGCCACCCCGGTCGCGGGCGAGCCGCGCCTGGTCCACCGCCGCGCGGAAGCCGTCGTAGCCGGTCGGGGTGGACACGCCGATCGTCGACCCGAAGCGCTCCACCGCCTCGTCGAGCACGCGCCGGTCGTCGGCGGGCACGATGAGCACGAGTCCGTCGTCCCCGCGTCCGAAGAACAGCGAGCCCCGCCGCTCGTCGACCCGCAGCTCGAGCAGCTCGGCGAGTCCTTCGGCGCGGGCGGATGCGGCATCCGTCACCGCCACGAGCACCGGCGCCGGAGGCAGCGGACCCCACAGGTCGCGCACGATGCGGCGCGCGAGGGCGGGTTCGTCGGTGAGGAGGGACTGCACGATCCCCGCGCGCAGCGCGCCGCGGGCTCGCGCGAGCCCCTGGTGCTGCTCGAGGGCGAGGCCGGCCATCGCGATCACGGCGGTGACGACGCCGCGCCCCTCCTGGTCGAGGTCGCCCGCGGCGATCGCGATGACCCCGCGCAGATGACCGCCGCGCCCGAGCGTCTGAAGGGTGAACGGCGTCTCGCCGATGCGCAGCGCCGATCCCGCCCGCGCGCCGCGCCTGAGCACGCCGCCGACCTCATCGCGCAGCGAGGCCGCCGTCGCGCCGTCGAGTCCCGAGACCGGATGCTCGCGCACGAGCTCGCCGGCGGCGTCGAACAGCCCGACCCACGTGTCGAGCTGCCGTGCGAGCTCGGCCAGCGTCGCGCCGAGGCCGTCGGGCCGCAGGGCGGCGAGGGCGATCGCACGCTGCGCCGCGAGCGCCCAGCTGCGACGCGCGTACGCGGCGGCGGCGATGGCCTCGGCGTTGGCGCGGGCGACGGCGATGAACGGCGTGCGGTAGGGCACCTCGAACAGGGGCATCGCCTCGTCGCGGCATGCGAGGGCGAGTTCGGGCGGGATGCCGTCGCGCACCACCTCGGTCCCGAACCCGAGCGCCACGACCCCGCGCGCCGACAGGCGCCGCACGTAGTCGCCGTACGAGTCGGCATCCTGGAACTGCGTACCGGTCGTGAGCAGGACGAGGCCCTCCGACAGGAACGGGGTCGGATCGGCGAGGTCGCTCGAGTGCACCCACCGGATCTGACGGTCGCGCGCCGCGGCGTCGGCGTCGCCCTCGAGCCGCAGGCGCAGGTCGCCGCGCGCCAGCAGCGTGCCGAGCGTGGGCATTTCGGCCGCAGCATCCATTGGGCTCTCCGTCTCACCGCCGCGCTGTGTACGACCCGTACATCGGCGTACCCAGAATGTACACGAGGGCAGGTGCCACGATCGCCTCCGCGACCATACGCTCCCGAGCATGAGCTCGATCGACACCCTCACGACTCCCCTCGGCGGACCCACCCTTCCGCAGGAACGCCGCCTGGTGACCAGCATCCCGGGTCCGCGCTCTCAGCAGCTGCTCGATCGCAAGGCAGCCGCGGTCGCCGCGGGCGTGGGTCACACCGCTCCCGTGCACGCCGTCGCCGCGGGCGGGGGAGTGATCGTCGACGCCGACGGCAACTCGCTCATCGACCTCGGCTCGGGCATCGCCGTCACGACCATCGGCAACGCGCACCCCAAGGTGGTCGCCGCGGTGCAGGCGCAGATCGCCCAGTTCAGTCACACGTGCTTCATGATCTCGCCGTACGAGTCCTACGTCGAGGTCGCCGAGGCGCTCAACCGCATCACGCCGGGCGATCATGTCAAGAAGAGCGCGCTGTTCAACTCGGGGGCGGAGGCCGTCGAGAACGCGATCAAGATCGCGCGCAAGTACACGAAGAAGCAGGCCGTCGTGGCGTTCGACCACGGCTACCACGGCCGCACCAACCTGACCATGGCCCTCACCGCCAAGGCCATGCCGTACAAGAGCGGCTTCGGCCCGTTCGCGAGCGAGATCTACCGCGCCCCGATGTCCTACCCGTATCGCGACGGCCTCACCGGCGCCGAGGCGGCGAAGAAGGCCATCTCGATCATCGAGAAACAGGTCGGCGCCGACAACCTCGCCGCCGTCATCATCGAACCCATCCAGGGCGAGGGCGGCTTCATCGTCCCCGCCGAGGGCTTCCTCCCGGCGGTCCTCGACTGGTGCCGAGCCAACGGCGTCGTCTTCATCGCCGACGAGATCCAGACCGGCTTCGCCCGCACGGGCGCCATGTTCGCCAGCGACCTCTTCGGAATCGTGCCCGACCTCATCACCACCGCCAAGGGCATCGCCGGCGGGTTGCCGCTCGCCGCGGTGACCGGCCGGGCCGAGATCATGGACGCCTCGCACGCCGGCGGGCTCGGTGGCACCTACGGCGGCAACCCCGTCGCGTGCGCCGCGGCGCTCGCCGCGATCGACGCGTTCGAGACCGAGGGGCTTCTCGAGCGCGCACGTGAGATCGAGGGGGTGCTCACGGGACGCCTGTCCGAGATCCAGATCGCCGATCCGCGTGTCGGAGACATCCGCGGACACGGTGCGATGATCGCGGCAGAGTTCATCGATCCCGAGACGGGTGATCCGGATGCCGCCCTGACGGCCGCCGTCGCCAAGGCCTGCATCGCCCAGGGGGTCATCGTGCTCACATGCGGCACGTACGGCAACGTCATCCGCTTCCTGCCGCCCCTGTCGATCCCCGACGCGCTGCTCCACGAGGGCCTGGACGTCGTCGCCGAGGCGCTCAGAGCCGCCTGACCGCACCCCACCGCCTGACCGCACCGCCGACAACCCACCGCCCGACAGCAACCCGCCGCCCGACAGCACCACCCGAAAGCACCGCCACCGCACCGCCGGTCGCTGAGCCCGTCGAAGCGTCCGAACCACCGCCCGGACCTCTCGACCAGCTCGGGGCCGGAACGACGAAGGAGTCCCACATGACCGAGATCACCCGAGACGTGATCGTGATCGGAGCGGGAGCCGCGGGGCTCACCGCCGCGAACGACCTCAAGAAGGCGGGCCTGTCGGTCGCTGTGCTCGAGGCGCGCGACCGCGTCGGCGGGCGCCTGTGGACCGATGTCGTCGACGGCGCGATGCTCGAGGTCGGCGGCCAGTGGGTCTCGCCCGACCAGGAGGCACTCAAGGCCACGATCGAGGAGCTGGGACTCGAGACGTACCCGCGCTATCGCGAGGGCGACTCGGTCTACGTCAACGCCGCCGGCGAGGTGACCCGCTTCACGGGGGAGATCTTCCCGGTGCCCGCTGAGACCGAGAAGGAGATGGTGCGTCTCATCGAGAAGCTCGACGCCATGGTCGCCGAGGTCGACGCCGACGCGCCGTGGGAGCATCCCGATGCCGAGGCACTGGACCGCATCTCGTTCGAGGCGTGGCTCGAGAACGAGACGGCCGACCAGGAGGCGCGCGACAACATCGCCCTGTTCATCGCGGGGGCGATGCTCACCAAGCCCGCGTACGCGTTCTCGGCGCTGCAGGCCCTGCTGATGGCGGCGAGCGCGGGCAGCTTCTCGCACCTCGTCGACGCCGACTACATCCTCGACGAGCGCGTCGTCGGGGGTCTGCAGCAGGTCCCGCTCCTGCTCGCGGAGCGCCTCGGCGACGACGTCTTCCTGGGCCAGCCCGTCAACGAGATCCACACGACCGACGAGGGTGTGACCGTCGTGACGGATGCCGGCATGACCGTTCGCGGGCGCTTCGTGATCCTCGCCCACGCACCGATCCTCTACCCCTGGATCGAGTTCACCCCGCCCCTTCCCCGACTCAAGCAGCAGCTGCACCAGCACATCTCGATGGGCTTCGTCATCAAGGTGCATGCCGTCTACGAGACGCCGTTCTGGCGCGACAAGGGGCTGTCGGGGACCGCATTCAGCCCCTACGAGCTGTCGCACGAGGCCTACGACAACACCAACCACGGCGACACCCGCGGCACGCTCGTCGGGTTCGTGTCGGACCGCAACGCCGACGACCTGTTCCGGGTCTCGGCCGAGGAGCGCAAGGCCCGCATCCTCGAGTCGCTGTCCCACTACTACGGCCCGGAGACCATGGATCCGGTGGTCTACTTCGAGAGCGACTGGGGCTCGGAGGAGTGGACGCGCGGGGCCTACGCGGCGAGCTTCGACCTCGGCGGGCTCTCGCGCTACGGGGCGGATCTGCGCACACCCGTCGGACCCATCCACTTCGCGTGCAGCGACATGGCGGGCGCCGGCTACCAGCACGTCGACGGCGCGATCCGCATGGGGTCCCTCGTGGCATCCCGCATCATCGAGGAGGCCCGCGCATGAGCGGTCACATCGTCGTGGGCTACACCGCGACCGAGGCCGGAGCCGATGCGGTCGCGCTCGGCGCGCGGCTCGCCGCGGCATCCGGATCCACCCTCGACCTCGTCGTCGTCCTCCCCGCGGGCGACCGCAGCGTCATCACCCCGCCGAACGCCGACTACGACCGCTACCTGCGCGCGCAGGCGGCGGATTGGCTCGGCGCGGCCGCCGAGCAGATTCCGGATGCCGTCGCCCAGCGCTCGCACGTCGTCTACGGCGAGTCCTTCGCCGAGGGGCTGCAGTCCGCGGCCGACGAGCTGCGGGCGACGCACATCGTCATCGGCGCGGCGAACGGCGGCATCCGCGGACGGCACCGCCTGGGCACCGTCGCGACCGAGCTGCTGCACTCGTCGGATGTGCCCGTCGTGCTCGCACCCGAGGGGGCGCGACGCGTCGAGGTCGCGGTCGGGGTGACGCGCATCACGGCCGCGATCGGCACCCGGCCCGGCGCCGACGCCCTGCTCGAAGAGGCCGTTTCACTGGCCACCTCGACCGGCGCCGAGCTTCGGCTGCTGTCGCTCGTCACCGTCGACCTCCCCACGAGCGTCGACACCGGGGTCATCCGCATCGCCGGCGCCGCCCACTCCGAAGACGTGCTGGCCCAGGCCACCGCGGCCCTCCCCGACGGTGTCGAGGCCGAGGTGGTCTCGGCCAAGGGCGACAGCATCGAAGACGCCGTCTCGCACCTCGGCTGGGAGCCGGGCGAGCTCGCCGTCGTCGGCTCGAGCAGACTCGCGCAGCCGCGACGCTTGTTCCTGGGCTCCACCGCGGCCAAGATGCTGCACGAGCTCCCCGTACCGATGATCGTCGTGCCCCGCACGCGCAAGGAAGAGGGTCAGAAGTGAGCGCTCCCGAGAAGCCCCTGACCGATCCCCTCGAGAAGTCCGGCGGTCTGTCGAGCAAAGGCCTGAGCGCCGGCACGATCGGTCTGATCGGCGCGGTGGTGATCGGCATCTCGTGCATCGCGCCGGCCTACACGTTCACCGCCGCGATCGGGCCCACGGCATCCGTCGTCGGCGCGCAGATCCCCGCGATCATCCTCATCGGCTTCATCCCGATGCTGCTCGTGGCGTTCGGCTACCGCGAGCTCAACAACCGCATGCCCGACTCGGGCACGTCGTTCACGTGGGCCGCTCGGGCGTTCGGTCCGTGGGTGGGCTGGATGGCGGGGTGGGGGCTCATCGTCGCGACCATCCTGGTGCTGTCCAATCTCGCCGGCGTCGCGGTCGACTTCCTCTTCCTGCTGATCTCGCAGATCACCGGCAACCCCGCGATCGCCGAGCTGGCCTACGAGACGTGGATCAACATCGTGGTGTGCCTGCTGTTCATGCTCGGGGCGACGCTCGTGTCGTACCGCGACATGCAGACGACCCAGAAGCTGCAGTACTTCCTGGTCACCTTCCAGGTCGGCGTGCTGCTGTTCTTCGCGATCGCGGCCATCACGCAGGCGGTGAACGGCAACGGCTTCGACTTCACGCCGTTCGACTGGAACTGGTTCAACCCCTTCGCCGTGTCGTCGTTCGCCGCCGTCGCGGCGGGGCTGTCGCTGTCGATCTTCATCTTCTGGGGGTGGGACGTCACGCTCACGATGAACGAGGAGACGAAGGACCCCGAGAAGACCCCCGGCCGCGCCGCCACCCTCACGGTCGTGACGATCGTGTCGCTCTACCTGCTTCTCGCCGTCGCGATGATCATGTTCGCCGGCGTCGGCACGGGCGACCTGGGCCTGGGCAACGAAGACATCCAGAGCAACGCGTTCTTCTTCCTCTCGGGCCCGATCCTCGGCCCGCTCGCGTTCCTGGTCTCGCTCGCCGTGCTGACCTCGTCGGCGTCGTCGCTGCAGTCGACGTTCGTGGGGCCGGCGCGCACGCTGCTCGCGATGGGCCACTACGGGGCGCTCCCGCCCTCGTTCGCGAAGGTGAGCCCGCGGTTCTTCACCCCGGGCTACGCCACGATCGTCTCGGCGGTCGTCGCCTCGGCGTTCTACGTCGTGATGCGCATCGTCAGCGAAGACACCCTGTGGGACACGATCCTGACGCTCGGCATGATGATCTGCTTCTACTACGGCATCACGGCGTTCGCATGCGTCTGGTATTTCCGCAAGCAGTGGTTCGACTCGATGCGCAACGTCTTCTTCACGTTCCTGTTCCCGCTCATCGGCGGAGTGATCCTCGCGGTGCTGTTCTTCACCACGCTGATCGACTCGATGGACCCGGCCTACGGCAGCGGATCGAACATCGGCGGCGTGGGCATCGTGTTCATCCTGGGCATGCTCATCATCGTGGTCGGTATCGTCATCATGATCTGGCAGGCGATCAAGCGCCCCGCGTTCTTCAAGGGCGAGACGCTGTCCATCGATGCGCCGAAGAGCGCACGCCGCGCCCGCCGATGACGACCGACCTGACCACCCACCCCGATCGGAGCGAAAACACATGAGCGACTACTCCGTCGTCAACCCGGCAACGGGCGAGACCCTGGCCACCTACCCGACGATCACCGACGACGAGCTCGAATCGGTCGTGTCGGCGGCCTACGCCGCCTACCGCACGTGGCGCAACGCCCCGGTGGCCGAGCGCGCGGCGAAGATCCGTCGCGTGGCCGAACTGCACCGCGAACGTCGCGACGAGCTCGCCGCGATCATCGTGCGAGAGATGGGCAAGCCGCTGTCGGCGGCCGAGGGCGAGGTCGATTTCGCGGCCGACATCACCGAGTACTACGCCGACCACGCCGACGAGATCACCGGTGACAGCCCGATCGACATCGACGGCGACGGCACCGCCGTGATCCGGCGCTCCGCGCTCGGCGTGCTGCTGGGCATCATGCCGTGGAACTTCCCGTACTACCAGGTCGCCCGGTTCGCCGCCCCCAACGTCGTGATCGGCAACACGATCTTGCTCAAGCACGCCCCGCAGTGCCCCGAGTCGTCGGCGGCGATCGCCAAGATCTACGCGGATGCCGGTCTCGAGGGCGTCTACGCGAACATCTACGCCACCAACGACCAGGCAGCCACGGTGATCGCCGACCGCCGCATCGCGGGGGTCTCGGTGACGGGCTCCGAGCGTGCCGGAGCCGCCGTCGCCGAGATCGCGGGTCGCAACCTCAAGAAGGTCGCCCTCGAACTCGGCGGGTCCGACCCCTTCATCCTGCTGTCGACCGATGATCTGGATGCCGCCGTGCAGGCCGCCGTCGACGCCCGACTCGACAACACCGGCCAGTCGTGCAACGCCGCGAAGCGCTTCATCGTGATCGACGACCTCTACGACGCGTTCCTCGAGAAGTTCACCGCCGCGATGGCGGGCTCGAAGCTCGGCGATCCGTTCGCCGAAGACACCGTGCTCGGGCCCCTGTCGTCGCTCGTCGCTGCCGAGCGCCTCGCCGAGCAGGTCGACGAGGCGGTGGCCCAGGGGGCGCGGCTCGTCACGGGCGGACAGCGCGACGGCGCGTTCTATCCCGCGACCGTGCTCGCAGACGTCACGAGCGAGATGGACGCCTACCGCGAGGAGTTCTTCGGGCCCGTCGGCGTCGTCTACCGCGCCGCCGACGAAGACGAGGCCGTCGCGATCGCCAACGACACCCCGTTCGGTCTCGGCTCGTACGTGTTCACGACCGACGAGGCGCAGGCGGCACGCGTGGCCGACAAGATCGACGCCGGCATGGTCTACGTCAACCTCGTCCTCGCGGACGAGCCCGGCCTTCCGTTCGGAGGCGTGAAGCGCTCCGGCACGTCCCGCGAGATGGGCCTGCTGGCTGCCGACGAGTTCGTCAACAAGAAGCTCATCCGCACCGGACCCTGAGTCCGAGGCGCCGAGGCGGGGGATCCCGGCCGGACCGGGGTCGGGGAGCCCGGTCGGGACCGGGATCCCCCGTTCGGCTGTCGGGAGAGTCGAGGTCTACCGTCGAGACCGCGACAGGGCCACCATGGAGGCATGGAAGAGACATCCGATCCGGTCGCCGTCCTGACCGACGACCAATGCTGGGAGCGCCTGCGGGATCAGGAGCTCGGGCGCCTGGTGACCCGCGTGGGGGACGTCATCGACATCTTCCCCGTGAACTACGTCGTGGACGGCGAGAGCGTTCTGCTGCGCACCGCGCAGGGCAGCAAGCTGTTCGAGCTGACGGTCAACGACCAGGTCCTCTTCGAAGTCGACGACCACGACGACACGAACGCCTGGAGCGTCGTGCTGCGAGGACGCGCCGCCGCCCTCGACACCACGTACGAAGTGGAGCGTGCGGACGGCCTGGGTCTGCGGCCCTGGGTGCCGACGCTGAAGCACACCTACGTCCGCGTCCAGGCGGCATCCCTGACGGGACGCGCCTTCCAGAGGGCCCCCGAGCCCGACCGCTACGGCGTCCAGGACTACTGACGGGGGCGCCGCTCAGGCCGCACGAGCCAGCAGGTCGTCGGGGGAGGTGAACTCCAGGCCGTGGGCGTCGGCGACGCCGCGGTTGGTGACGAGTCCGTCGTGGGTGCTGAGTCCCTTCGCGAGGGCTGCGTCGTCGCGCAGGGCGTTCCGCCAGCCCTTGTCGGCCAGCGCCAGCACATATGGAGCCGTCGCGTTCGTGAGCGCCGTCGTCGAGGTCTCCGGCACGGCGCCGGGCATGTTCGCGACGCAATAGTAGGTGGCATCGTGCACGGCGAACGTCGGATCCTCGTACGTCGTCGGCCGTGAGCCCTCGAAGCATCCGCCCTGATCGATCGCGATGTCGACGAGGACCGAGCCCGACTTCATGGACGCGACCATCTCGTCGGTGACGAGCTTGGGCGCGGCGGCACCCGGGACCAGGACGGACCCGATCACCAGATCGGCGTCGCGGACCTGATGCGCGATCTCGAGATAGGACGAGTGGCGGGTCTGCAGGAGCCCGCCGAAGCCTGCTTCGAGCTGGCGCAGGCGCGGCAGCGACAGGTCGATCACCGTCACATCGGCGCCGAGGCCCACGGCGTTGCGCGCCGCGTGCTCGCCGGCCACTCCGCCGCCGATGACGAGGACCTTCGCCTTGCGGGTGCCCGGCACGCCGCCCAGGAGCAGTCCGCGACCTCCGGCGGAGCGCATGAGGTGGTAGGCGCCGACCTGGATGGAGAGCCTGCCGGCGACCTCGCTCATCGGCGCGAGGAGGGGCAGGCTCCGATCGGGCAGCTGGACGGTCTCGTAGGCGATCGCGGTCGTGCCGCTGTCCAGGAGCGCGCTCGTGCACGGCTCCGATGCCGCCAGGTGGAGGTAGGTGAACAGCACCTGTCCCTTGCGCAGTCGTGCGTACTCGCGGGCGATGGGCTCCTTGACCTTCAGGAGCAGGTCCGCCCGCGACCACACGTCGTCCGCATCGTCGAGGATCACTGCGCCGGCTGCGACGAAGTCCGCATCGGAGATCCGCGATCCCTCGCCGGCCCCGCGCTCGATCAGGACATCGTGACCGCGCCGTGCCAGTGCGTTGACGATGGCCGGCGTGATGGCAACCCGGCCCTCGTTGTCCTTGATCTCTGCGGGTACTCCTACGAACATGCGAACTCCTCGTGTGTGTGGATGTGGCCAGTGTGAAGCAATGGATGCCGCACCGCACGGAATCCGAAGATCATTCGCCCAGAATGCCCTCTGTGCGATGATCTACCGAACGAGGGAGAGGATCGGGACCATGGACCGGAACAGTCTGCGGACGGAGCTCGACGAGATCGACCGCAAGCTCATCGCGGCGCTCACCTCGGACGGGCGGATCACCAACGCCGAACTCGCCTCGCGGGTGGGGATCGCCCCGTCCACGGCCCACGGCCGGGTGCAGTCGCTCATCCAGCGGGGTGTGATCTCGGGCTTCACCGCGACCGTCAACCAGGCCAAGCTGGGATTCGGCCTCCAGGCGCTCGTCGGTGTCACGCTCGGAGCCGGCGCGCGCCAGGCCAGCATCACCGACTTCGCCGATCACGCGCGCGGGTTCTCGGAAGTCGTGCAGGTGTTCTTCCTGGGTGGCGTGGACGACTTCATGGTGCACGTCGCCGTAGCCGATTCCTCCGCGCTGCGGCGGTTCGTCGTGGAGAACATCTCGGGTCACCCCCGGGTGGCGTCGACGCGGACGAACATCATCTTCGACTACCACCGCGGTGCCGTCGTGGACTCCTTCCGCTGAGCGGCGGAGGGGGTCGGGAGGGTTGTCACCCGTATGCGGGGCTGGTAGCTTTGCGAACATATGTACGCAAGGCGAACGCCCTGCGACGAGGCTCCCTGCGGGGGTCTCCCTCCCATCGAAAGGATCCCATGGCCATCGACTACGAGTCCCGCCGCGCCCGCCTCGACGAGCGGCTCGACGCGGCCGGTATCGACGTGCTGTTCCTGCCCGCATCGCAGACCGACCTCGAGTACTTCACGGGGCTCGAGCGGGGCGTGCCCTCCTTCGGCAACATCGGCTACACGAACCACTGGATCTCGGGCGCCTTCTTCGCCCCGGGCAAGGAACCGCTGTTCGTGCTCACCCGCCACCACCAGGAGTTCCACCTCCCGGGCGGCGTGGCGGGCGACATCGTCACGGCGACCGAGTCCGACGACGGGGCCGAGGTCTTCCGTCGCGCCTTCGACGCCTTCGCGGCGCGTCCGCGGCGGGTCGCCGTCGGGGGAGCGCCCGGTGCCGAGTCGTGCGTCCACGAGAGCGGCGCGAAGGAGCGCATCGCGATGAGCGGACGCACCTGGGCCGAGACCACGCTGCAGCTGCGCGCGCACCGTCCTGATGCGGATCTCACGGTCGCCGACGAGATCATCAACGGCATCCGACGCATCAAGGACGCGCACGAGATCGAGCTGATGACCCAGGCGGCCCGTATGGTCGACCAGGTCATGGCCGCGGTGAGCGACCGCGTCGTGGCGGGCATCACCGAGCTCGAGCTGGCCTCCGAGATCGACCTGCGCATCCGACAGCTCGGGTCGCCGTCCTCGTCGTTCGACACCGCGGTGTGGGCGATGGGCAAGGGGATCGAGCGGGACGCGAGCGAGCGCCTGTCGCGCAAGGCCCTGCCTGACCGGGCGGGGGTCAACTTCGACTTCGGTGCCGTCGTCGAGGGCTACTGCTCCGATTTCGGGCGCACCGTCCACATCGGTCAGCCGGACGAGGAGTACGAGCGCGTCTACGACATCGTGATGGCGGCGCAGGAGGCGGGTCGGAAAGCCGCCGTCCCCGGCGCGACGGGCGGCGACGTGCACCGCGCGACGCGCGCCGTGATCGAGGACGCGGGCTACGGCGACTGGTTCCGCCACCGCACGGGGCACTGCATCGGCAAGGACGTCCACGAGCTCCCGTACATCTCCGAGGAGGACGAGACCCCGCTCGAGCCCGGGATGATGTTCACGATCGAGCCCAGCGTGTTCTGGCCGGGTCGCGTCGGTGTCCGGGTCGAAGACGTGTTCCTCCTGACCGAGGACCGCGGCACCGTCAAGATCAACGAACTCGACAACGAGATGCGGGTCAACGACTGACCGCGCGTTCGCTGCCCCGAACCGGCCTCCATCGCATCTGCGGTGGAGGCCGGTTCGTCGTCGCGCGTCTTTGCGCCGATTGGTTGACACAAACGAACGCATAGTGAACACTCGTGCGTAGAACGAACACTTCCCCGTGAGCGTCGCCACGCCGACCCCCCCCGAGGGTCACGGCGCCCCACTCGAACCGAAGGAGCAGTCTCGATGCACACCGTCTCCGCCACCCGCCGCACGCTCGCCCTCCTCGCAGCCGTCACCGCTGCCGGCCTCGCCCTGTCCGGCTGTGCAGGATCTTCCGATGAGGGGGACTCCGCAGACGCCGGCGCGGGCGGCAGCGTCGAGGTCGCCGGCGCGACCATCGCGAAGGACGACGAGCTCGCCGCCCTCGTGCCCGCGGAGATCGCGGACCGCGGCACCCTTACGGCCATCCAGTTCGACAACGCCCCCGCCGACACCTTCGTCGGCGAGGACGACGAGATCACCGGATGGGGGCCGGACCTGGGTCGCGCCGTCGCCGGGGTGCTGGGCCTCGAGTACGCGCCCGAGGTGTCCGGCGCATTCGACACCTTCATCCCCGGGATCGAGAACGGGCGCTACGACACGTCGTGGGCGTCCATCATCGTCACGCAGGAGCGCCTGGACGTCGTCGACATCGTCGCCGTCCACGAGAGCACGACGGGTGTCATCACCAAGGAGGGCGCAGGCCTCAGCATCAGCGAGCCCGAGGACCTGTGCGGGCTGCGGGTCGGTGCCCTGGCCGGATCCGCCTTCCTCATCCAGATCGAGGAGATCGTCACCCTCTGCGAGGACGCGGGAGAGGACGCTCCCACGATCGACTCGTTCCCGCAGCAGGGGGCGGCCCAGCTCGCCGTGACCTCGGACCGGATCGACGCGTTCATGACGGCGAAGGGACAGCTCTCCTGGCTGCTCCGCGAGGACAGCAGCGCCGAAGGCTTCGAGATCCAGCCGCTGGACTATCAGCCCAACCTCGAAGGCATCGCGGTCAGTCGAGACTCCGGGATGACCGAGGCGATCACCGCTGCCGTCAACAAGCTCATCGAGGACGGCTCGTACGAGACGATCATGGGCTTCTGGGACATCGACTTCGGTCTGGTGGACGAGGCCGTCGCCAACCCCGACGTCGCAGGCTGAGACCGACCGTGCACCTCGACGTCATGCCCATCGCACGGCCCGCACGCACGCACGCGGTGAGCTCCGCTCTCGGCGGACGGACCGCGATCGTCCTCGGAGCGACCGGTGTTCTCGGTGTGGCGGCGGCCCGAGCCCTCGCAGACGCCGGCGCCCATGTGGTGGTCGTCGGCGCCGACGACGTGGAGCTCGACCGGCACTTCGGGGGCGACGACCGCTTCGACATCCGTGCACACGCCGGGACGGGCCCCCACCCCCTCGCGTCGGACGCCGTCGTCGCCGACATCCTGGTCCACTGCACCGCACCGGCCGACGTCGCCGCAGCACAGTGGCCCGCGGTGCGCGCGGGCTCGGCCTGCGTCGGCGAACTCCGCCGGTTCATTCCGTCGATGGTCGCCCGCCGCAGCGGTTCGATCATCGCCATCTCGTCCCCGCGGCCCTGTGCAGGCCGCGGGGACGGTCCCTCCCCGAGATCTCGTGGACCGCTCCCGCAGGTGGTGCAGAGCCTCGCCACCGAGATGCGCCCGTTCGGCGTGCGCGTCAACGTGATCTCGGCGTCGGGCGTCGACGGCGCGTCGGCAGTCGTCTTCCTCGCCTCCGACGCGTCGCTCCACGTCACGGGGGCGCACCTGGCCCTCGAGCCCGGCTGGTCCTCGCTCGAGCCGATCGATCCGGAACAGACCTCGGTCACGGCGGCTTCTCGCCGCGGGGCGGCCGCCGAGCCCGGCATCGACACCGGGCTCCACGTGCAGCCGCCTCTGCTTCCCTTCCCGCTTCGCCCGCGCCGTCCCGATGCCACGGAGAGTCTCGATGAGCGACGACGCGCCTGACACGACCTCCACGCGGGGGCCGCTCACGTCGACGCTCCAGATCGGCCGCGAGACCAGGAAGCAGGTGCGCGCGAGCAGTGGACGCCGGATCGCGGGACGAGCCGCGGGGTGGGTGCTGCGCATCTTCGTGGTGCTGCTCGTGCTGGAGATCATCTCGAAGTTCCTCACCGCCGACGCGATGCGGTGGGACGTCGTGGGGGAGTACCTTTTCACCCCGAAGGTGCTCGACGGCGTCGTCCTGACGCTCGTCCTGACCGCCGTCGCGATGATCCTCGGATGCGTCATCGGCCTGATCCTCGCGCTGATGAAGATCTCGCAGAGCCTCCTGCTGAACGTCGCCGCGGACGGCTACATCTGGCTGTTCCGCGGCACCCCGCTGCTCGTGCAGCTGCTGTTCTGGTACAACCTCGCGAGCTTCCTTCCCACGCTGTCGATCGGAATCCCCTTCGGCCCCCAGTTCGTGGAGCTGGACACGAACACCGTCATCACCTCGATGGTCGCCGCGATGCTGGGCCTCGGGCTCAACGAGGGCGCCTACATGTCGGAGATCATCCGCGCCGGCATCCAGTCCGTCGACCAGGGGCAGAGCGAAGCGGCCGCCGCACTCGGGATGTCGCGCCGGCGCGCGATGCGCCGCATCGTCCTCCCGCAGGCCATGCGTGTGATCGTCCCTCCCACGGGCAACCAGGTGATCTCCATGCTCAAGGGCACCAGCCTCGTGAGCATCGTGGCGATCAGCGAGCTGCTGTACACCGTCCAGGTGATCTACGCCCGCAACTTCCAGACGATACCTCTGCTCGTGGTCGCCTGCATCTGGTACCTGTTCCTGACGACGGTGCTCTCGATCGGTCAGCACTACATCGAGCTCCACTACGCGCGCGGGGCGACCCGCAGCGTCCCGGACACCTACCTCGTGAAGCTCCGGAAGCTGCTCGTGCGCTCGACGCCGAGGACCATCGCGCCCCAGGAGACGACAAGACCATGAGCACAACCGTCGACCCGATCATCCGGCTGGAGTCCGTCAGCAAGAGCTTCGGCCCGCTCGAGGTGCTGCACGGCGTGGACCTCGACGTGTTCCCCGGTGAGGTCGTCTGCATCATCGGCCCCTCGGGCTCCGGGAAGTCCACGCTCCTACGCTGCGTGAACCACCTGGAGCGCCCCGACGCCGGCGTCGTGAGCCTCGCCGGCGAGATCGTCGGGGTGCGGGAGAGCAGGGGACAGCTCGTCGAGAGGGCTCCGGCCGAGCTCGCGCGCCAGCGCACCGAGATCGGCATGGTGTTCCAGAGCTTCAACCTGTTCGGTCACATGACGGTGCTGGAGAACATCATCGAGGCACCGGTCCAGGTGCTGGGCACGCCCCGTGCCGACGCGCAGAGCCACGCCCGGCAGCTGCTGCAGTGGGTGCGGCTCGAGGGCAAGGAATCGACCTACCCGCGGCAGCTCTCGGGCGGTCAGCAGCAGCGTGCGGCGATAGCCCGCGCGCTGGCGATGCGCCCGAAGGTCATGCTGTTCGACGAGCCGACGTCGGCGCTCGACCCCGAGACCGTGGGTGAAGTGCTGTCGGTGATGCGCCGTCTCGCCTCGGAGGGGCTGACCATGATCGTCGTGACCCACGAGATCGAGTTCGCGCGCGAGGTCGCCGACCGTGTCGTGTTCATGGACGAGGGGCGCATCGTCGAGACGGGATCGGCTGCTCAGGTGCTGGACACCCCCCGTGAGGAGCGCACGCGTCGGTTCCTGTCGCGGATTCTCGACACGCGCGCGGACGTCGAGGACTGAGGCCTCGGCGCGATCAACGCTGCGTGCCCATGAGGGCGATGTCCGACCCGATCTGGGCGGTCGTCTCGAGGAGGGGCGGGAGGCAGTTCTCGATCAGCTCATCGACCGACACGCGCGACGTCGACACCGTGACGTTGACGGCGCTGATGTAGGCGCCGGTGCGCCTGTCGACGACGGGGGCGGCGATCGAGCGGGCGCCCAGGTCGAGCTCCTGGTTGTTCAGCGCCCACCCCTGTTCGCGGACCTCCGCGATCCGGTCGCGCAGCTCCTGCTCGTCGGTCACGGTCTGCGGCGTGAACTTCTCGCGGGAGTACGTGCGGAAGAAGTCATCCAGCTCGTCGGGGCTCATCGCCGAGAGGAGCACACGACCGGTCGACGTGCAGAAGGCGGGGATGCGCCGTCCGATGCTGACGCGCAGGGGCATGACGGATTCCGCGGCGGCCCGCGCGACGTACACGATGTCGCCGTCGTCGTACTCGCAGGCGGAGCAGGACTCCCCGAGACGCACGGAGAGCTTGCGCAGATGGTCCTGCGTGATGTCGACGCTGGACGAGGACGAGAGGAAGGCGTACCCGAGGTCGAGTACCCGGGGGCGGAGATAGAACCTGTTCTGCTGCATCCCGACGTAGCCCAGCGCCTCGAGGGTCAGCAGCGAGCGTCGCGCGGACGCCCGGCTCAGCCCTGCGATGCGGGCGACATCGGCGAGGGTGAGCATGGTCCGCTCGTCGGAGAAGGCCCGGATCACGCCGAGTCCCCGAGCGAGTGATTGGACGAACTCACCCGAGGGCTGCCGTGGCTCTTCGGCGTTCATGTCGTGCTCCCTCAGGAGTGGTCGCGGCACTGCAGGATCGTCTCACCTTACTGATGAGTGTGCGCATGTCGAACCAGTGACACAGTCAGCGGATGTAGGAGGCCCCGTTCACGTCGATCGTCGCGCCGCTCAGGTGCCGCGTCCGTCCGCCGGCGAGGAGCGCGACCAGTTCGGCGATCTCCGCCGGAGGGACCATCTCCTGCATGGCGAGTGTCTGCAGGAAGGCTTCCCGGCCTCCGCGGTCGGCGCCCGCGGACGCGGACATCTGCGTGTCGACGACCCCGGGGGCGATGAGGTAGGCGAGGACGTCCTGCGCCGCGTAGGCGCGTGCGACGGTTTTGATCGCCGCCGCCGTCGCGGCTTTGGATGCCGCGTACGCGGCGAGGTTGGCGTTGCCGGCGCCGCGCTGGGCGGCCCAGGAGCTCATGCCGACGACGGAGCCGCCTCCGGCCTCGAGGAAGTGCGCGACCGCCCGCCGCAGCAGCACGAGCTGACTGCGGGTGTTCACCTGCAGCGCCTCGTCGAGGGCGGCGTCCCACTCATCGTCCGGCGCGTCGAACTCGGCCTTCGGCATGACGGCGGCGTTGAGGACCACGACGTCGATGCGGCCGCCCCAGGCGACGGCGGCCTCCCAAAGCTCGGCGGCGCCCGTCTGCGAGGACAGGTCGGCGTGCACGAAGTGCGCCATGCCGGGGGCGAAACCCGCGGCGGCCTCGCGTGCCCCGTCGGCGCGGGTCCGGTAGTGGGCGATGACGCGGGCGCCGGTGGGCGCCAGGCGTTCGACGACGGCGCGACCGATGCCGGCGGAGGCGCCGGTGACGAGGATCGTGCGTCCGGCGAGCTCGGTCATGAACGGACCTCGGCGGCGCTGAGGGGTGCAGAATCCATGAAGAGACCTCCGACGGGTGGTGTTCGGCTGCGTCGCATCGACGCGCTCAAGCATACGCGGTAGTGTTCGTCTTGCGACGATTAGTTCGTATGGCGAACGGATGGAAGGGTGCTACGCCACCCTGCGACGAGGAGAGCGCATGAGGGTGACGTCCCCCGGAATCGGTTCACCGGACGAATCGGGGTCCCTGAGTCACGAAGGGCGTGCGGTTCCCGTCGCCGCATCCGACACGATCGCCTCCGCCATGGTCGCCGCCGGCGAGCTGGGGAATCGGCGCGACGACAGGGGCGACCTGCGCGGCGTCTGGTGCGGCATGGGCGTGTGCCACGAATGCGCCGTCACCGTCGACGGCTGCGAGGGCACGCTCGCGTGCGTCACCCCCGCGCGCCCCGGGCAGATCGTCGAGACGCAGTCGGCCCGGCGCAGGGTGCCCACCGCGGCGACGTCGCCGCGCCCCGAATCGGAGCGGACGCCCGACGTGCTCGTCATCGGCGCGGGTCCGGCCGGGCTGGCCGCGGCCAGGGATCTCGCCGCGTGCGGACTGGACGTGCTGGTGATCGACGAGCGCAAGAAGCTCGGCGGCCAGTACTACAAGCAGCCGGATCCCGCCCTGCCCGTGGACCCCTCCCGCCTGGACGGTCAGTACACCGCGGGACGCGAGCTGATCGAGGCCGCGCGGGCGGCCGGCGCCGAGATGCTGCTGGGAGCGTCGGTGTGGGCGGCGTTCGAGGCTGATCGCCTGCTCGTCCGCTCCGATGCCGAGCGGTGGATCATCCGACCCCGACGGGTCGTGCTCGCCACGGGCGCGTACGAACGGGGTGTCCCCCTCCCCGGCTGGACGCTCCCGGGCGTGATGACCACGGGTGCCGGGCAGACGCTGCTGCGCTCCTACCAGGTCGCCCCCGGTGACCGGGTGCTGGTGGCCGGCAACGGGCCGCTGAACATCCAGCTCGCCGCGGAACTCGCCATGGCCGACGTCGACGTCGTCGGCCTCGTGGAGGCCGCATCCTTCCTGTCTCCGGCGCGGACGGCCGCGGGTCTGCGGATGGCGTGGAACGCGCCGGGCCTCACGCGGGACGGCGTCGGCTACCTCGCCGCGCTCGCGCGGCGCCGTGTCCCCGTCCTCGCCGGCTCCGTCGTCGAGTCCCTCGAGGGTGATCCGCAGCGCGGCGTGCGGCAGGCGACGATCGCGCGCCTGGATGCGCAGGGGCGCGCCGCGGGGCGGCGCCGGACCTTCGACGTCGACGCGGTGTGCCTCGGATACGGCTTCCTCCCCAGCAACGATCTGGCGCGGAGCCTGGGATGCCGGCACGAGTACGATCCGCAGCGCGGCGCGCTGCGCACGCAGACCGACGCGTCGGGGCGGACGTCGGTTCCCACGGTGTGGTCGATCGGCGACTCGGCCGGCGTGCGGGGAGCCAAGTTCGCCCAGGTCCAGGGTGCGCTCGCCGCGGCGGCGATCGTCGCGGACCTCGGCGGGCGCGCCCCCGGACCCGACGCGAAGACGCAGCGCGCGGCTCGCCGCCATCTGTCCTTCCAGCAGGGGGTCAACGCCCTCTTCGCGGCTCCGGTGCTGACCGATCAGCTCGCCGCGCCGAGCACCGTGGTCTGCCGCTGCGAGGGCGTCGTGCACGGCGATCTCGTGGACGCCATGACCGAGGGCGTCTCCTCGCCCGGAGCCGTCAAGCGCGTCACGCGGGCCGGCATGGGCAAGTGCCAGGGCCGCTACTGCGGGCCCGTGCTCATGGAGATGGAGGCGCGGCTGAACGGCAGGCCGGTCTCGGAGCGCTCCGGCTTCGCCCCGCAGGCGCCCGTGAAGCCGGTGCCGCTCGGCGATGTCGCCGCGCCCTGATCTGCGCGTCGAACCATCCGCGGACGCGCTAGAAGCGGTCCGGCGCGAACGGAGCGAGGTCGCGACCGACGTCCTGCCCGCGCACGAGGTCGCTCAGGATGCGGCCCATGAGCGGTGACGCCGTGAAGCCCATGTAGGGATAGAACCCGAGCCACACTCCCGGGTGACCGGGCACCTCCCCGACGATCGGGCTGTGGTCGGGGGTCCCGTTGCCGATCCCGACCCAGGTGCGCAGCAGCGCGATGTCGGCGATCGACGGGGCGATGCGCGTCGCCATCGCGAGGTTCGCCCGAAGCGACTCGGGGTTCACGACCCATTCGCCGGCCGCGTTCCGGCGCGCCGGCCAGCCACCGCCGATGAGCAGGGTGCCCGACTGAGCCTGCTTGAAGGTGAGCTTGCCGCCCGCGTAGTAGACGAGGTGGGCGACCATGGGATCGACGCGTTCCGTGACGCTGACCTGCACGGCCCCGCTGGAGATGGGCAGATCGATGCCGAAGTGCCGTCCGAGCGCCGGCATGCCGTCGCCACCGGTCAGGACCACCTGCCGCGCGTGCACCTCGCCCCGGGGGGTGCGCAGCACGTGCACGCCGCGCTCCTCGCGGAATCCGTCGACCGGGGTGTTCGACATGAGCACCGCGCCCTGCGCGACCGCCTTCCGCGCGAATGCCGGTGCGACCAGCAGCGGATTGGCTTTGCCCTCGATGGGGCACAGCTCGCCTCCCACGACGTCGTCGGTGATCCAGGGCGCCAGCGCCTTGACGTCCTCCGCCGACAGCATCCGGCTGTCGATTCCCGCCCTGTTCTCGAACGCGACCTTCCTCTCGATGGCGGCGAGCTGGCTCTCGTCGTCCGCGATGAGCAGGCCTCCCTTCTTGCCCACCTGGAGGTCGGTGCCCAGCTCTTCGCTCAGCCCGTCCCAGATGTCGAGCGAGTCGGCGAGGAAACGCAGGGCGGGAAGCCACCCACGCGCCCACTCGTCGCCCTCTTCGAGGAAGGGCTCGTGCTGGATCTGCCCGTGGAGGCTGCCGGCATTGCGTCCGGATGCCTCGGTGTTCATGTCGTGACGCTCCAGGAGGGCGACCGAGAGACCCGCCGAGGTCAGGTGGTAGGCGGCCGCCGTTCCGCTCGCGCCGCCCCCGACGACGGCGACGTCGAATACTTCGTCGCCGATCTTCCGATTTGTCATGTGCACACCGTATCCTGGTGTTCACAATACGTACATGTGTGCGCAGAGAGGTCATCCATGGTTGAGAAGTTCTCCGGGTCCTATACCGTCGCCGTCACCCCCTTCACCGATGACCTGAGCGCCGTCGACGTCGATCGACTCAAGGCGTTCCTGGACTGGCAGCTCGCGGAGGATGTTCCTGGAATCATCATGCTCGGAACCACGGGCGAGTTCCTCTCCGTGACACCCGAAGAGCGCCGCACCGTGATCCGCGAGACGGTCGACCACATCGACGGACGCATCCCGGTCCTGATCGGCACCGCCGACGCGTCGACCGCGAAGGCCGTGGCCCAGAGCGTGGAGGCCCGCGACCTCGGCGCGGACGGCCTCATGATCATCTCGCCGTACTACTACACGCCCACCGACGACGAGATCTACCGCTACTTCGAGGCGATCGCCTCCGCGCAGGATCTGCCGATCATGCTCTACAACAACCCCGTCACGTCGAATGTCGACCTGAGCGCCGAGCTCGTCGCGCGGTTGGCCAGGGACTTCGACACGATCTCCTACATCAAGGAGTCCTCGCAGGACATCGCCCGCGTCCGAGACGTGATCGACCTCGCCGGTGAGCACATGACCGTCTACGCGGGCGAGCGCGTCGTCGACTCGTTCCTGCTGGGCGCCCAGGGGTACGTCAATCCGTACGGCAATTACATCCCGCGCGCCTCGGCGGGCATCTGGCGACTGCTGGAGGCCGGACGGATCGAGGATGCGCGGCGCATCGACGGTCTCATCAAGCGCTTCGACGGGATCATCGCCGCCGGTCACCCCACGTACGGCCACCAGTGTTACTCGAAGCGCCTCGCCGCCCGTGCGGGCTACCCCGTGGGCACGGTCCGACCGCCGCTGACGAGCTTCGCGCAGCTCGGCGCGGAGGGCGAGGAGCGCCTCGCGCGCATCGGGGCCGTCATCGACGAGCTCGACGACGTCACACGCGATCTGGGTCTGTGAGGACCTGATTCGGCCGCCGAATCACTCGACAGGAAGGAGTTCGGAATGCTGACCGAATGTAAGTCTCATTTCGATCACAACCTCCCAAAACATGCTGGAAACACATCCATGCTTTTCATGTGATGATCACCCGCTAGGGTTCCGTACAACGAGGTGAGGAGACCTATGTCAGACCGTGCCGATACGTCGACCGACGTCGAATGGCTGAGTCGCGCCGTCCACGAGATGTACGACGCGTACCTCACATCCGATCGCGCGCGCGCCGACAGCTTCATCGCCGACGACGTCACGCTCTGGGACACCGAGCACGAGCCGCTCGTGCACGGGCTGACAGGCCTCAACGCCCTGCGCGACGCGCGCCCCGCGGGGAGCGTCGGCGCGGTGTCGGGGATCGATGTGACCGACCCGATCGTCGACGTCTGGGGCGACATCGCCCTCGTCCGGCACACCTTCGTCGTGCGCTTCGTCGACCCCACCGCGGCGCCCGAACGCGTACGCAACACCGCTGTGTGGCAGCGCCGCGACGGCCGTTGGCTCGTCGTCCACAACCACGAAGACGTCCTGCCCGAACACCCGAACACCCCCACCACCGAGAAAGAGGAACCACAGTGAAGCGCTCTGTGAAACTGGCCGGCGCGGCAGCCGTCATCGCCGCGGTCGCCCTCATCGCCAGCGGGTGCGCCGCCCCCGCCGAAGACGAGTCGTCCACCCCGGCCGAATCGCTCATCATCGACAAGTCCTTCGACCTCGTCACCGCCGACCCCGCGCGCATGTTCGAGACGACGGGCGGGATCGTGCTGCACGCCGTCTACGACAGCCTGCTGACGTTCGCGGACGGCAACGCCGAGGAGCCGCTCCCGAGCGTCGCCTCGGAGTGGACGGTCAACGACGACGCGACGGAGTACACGTTCACGATCCGCGACGGCATCACGTTCTCGGACGGGACGCCGCTCACGTCCGCCGATGTGGTGTTCTCCCTCGACCGCGTGAAGAACGTCCAGGGCAACGGATCGTTCCTGATGTCGGGCCTGTCGGTCGAGGCGCCGGATGAGACGACCGTCGTCATCACGTCCGAAGAGCCGAACACCGCCGTCCCCGCCATCGTGACGAGCCCGACGCTCGGTATCGTCAACAGCGCCCTGGTCAGCGAGAACGGCGGCACCGACGCCGAGGGAGCCGCCGACAGCGACACCGCCGAGGAGTTCCTCAACGAGACCTCGGCCGGCAGCGGCCCGTACATGATCGAGTCGTTCGACACGACCACCGAGACGGTCCTCGTCGCCAACCCCGAGTACTGGGGCGAGGCCCCGGTGTACGACCGGGTGGTGTTGCGCAACGCCACGGCCGAGGCCCAGCTCATGGACGTCCAGAGCGGCACGGCCGACGTCGCCCTCGACCTCGGCTCCGACCAGATCGCGGGTCTCGGCGGCGACGTCGTCGTGAGCACGTCGCAGTCGCCCACGATCTTCTTCGTGTTCCTCAACGCCGATCCCGCGGTCTCGCAGATCACCTCGAACGCCGACTTCCGCGAAGCGGTCAAGTACGGTCTGGACTTCGACGGCATCCTCGAGCTCGCCGGCGAGGGCGCGGAGCGCGCCTACGGCATCGTCCCGTCGTCGTATCTCGGAGCCCTCGGCGCCGATGCGGCCGTCGAGCGCGACGTCGAGCGGGCCACGGCGGCGGCTGCCCGTGCGGGCAGCAACCTCACGGTCGATCTCGAGTACGCGAGCGACTTCTCCAGCAACGGCCTGTCGATGGGTCCGTTCGCGGAGCGCATCGCCGCCCAGCTGGCCGAGGTCGGCATCACGGTCAACCTCAAGCCCGGTCCGATCGCGACCACGCTCGAGAGCTACCGCGCCGGCACGGAGCAGATGGGCCTCTGGCTCTGGAACCCCGACTACCCGGACTCCGCCGACTACCTGGCCTTCGGTCCGGGTGAGATCGTCGGTCTGCGTGCCGGATGGGCGGCGGGATCCGACCCCGAGCTCGAGGCCGTCATGGCCGAGGTCTCGACCGAGACCGACCCGGCCACGCGTGAGGCGCTGTACCAGCAGTTCCAGGAGCTGCACAACGAGGCGGGCGTCATCCTCCCGCTGTTCCAGCCCGCGGCATCCGTCGTTGCCACGTCGGCCGTCGGCGAAGTGAAGTACGACCCGGTATTCTCGCTGGACATCGCGGCCATCGGCCGCTGATCCATCGCACGCCCGCCCCGAGGGGAGACACCCCTCGGGGCGGCGCGTGCGACCTCCATCCCTTCCTCCGACAGATCCGAGGTGACGCGTGGCGCTGTTCATCGCCAAGCGCTTGGGCGCAGCCGTGCTGCTCGTCATCGGCACGGTGCTGGTCGCGTTCGCCCTCACGGCGATCCTTCCGGGCGACGCGGCGACCGCGCGCCTGGGCGAGCGCGCCGCGGCCGACCCCGAGCTGGTCGCGGCGATGCGCGAGCGCCTGGGCCTGGACCGGCCCCTTTACGAGCAGTTCTTCATCTACCTCGGCGGGATCTTCCGCGGAGACCTGGGCGAGTCGGTCCAGACCGCGAGGCCGGTGCTGACCGACCTCCAGCTGTTCGGCCCGGCCTCGGCCGAGCTCGCGCTCGCCGCGACGATCATCGCTGTCCTCGTCGGCGGCGGCTTGGGCATCGTGGCCGCTCTGCGGGCCAACCGCCCCGTCGACAACGTGCTGCGGGCCGTCAGCCTGGGCGGCGTGTCGATCCCGATCTTCTGGTTCGCCCTCATCGCGACGGCGATCTTCTCCACCCAGCTGCGCTGGTTCCCGTCCTCGGGTCGGCTGAACGCCGGCGCGATCCCGCCCCCGCGGGTGACCGGCTTCTTCACGATCGATTCGCTCATCGCGGGCGACCTGCCGCTGTTCGTGCAGGCCGTCACGCACCTGATCCTCCCCGCCATCGTCCTGTCCGCGCCGATGGTCGGCCTGCTCATGCGCTTCACCCGGGCATCGGTGCTCGACGTCCTGGGGCAGGAGTACATCCGCGCCGCCGAGGCGAAAGGCCTGAGCGGGCCCCAGGTGGTCTTCGGCCACGTGCTGCGAGGCGCGCTCGTGCCGGTCATCACCGTCGTCGGCACCGCGTTCGCCTCGCTGCTGGCCGGAACCGTCCTGGTCGAGCAGATCTTCGCCTGGCCGGGCATCGGCTCGTACGCCTACCGGGCGGCATCCACCCTGGATCTGGCAGCCATCGTGGGAGTGACGATCTTCGTCGCCCTCATCTACATCGTCGTGAACCTCGTCACAGACATCCTGTACGGCGTCATCGACCCGAGGATCCGACGCGCATGAGCACGACAGAGAAGGCCTTCGACACGGTCGACCCGATCGCCTCGACCGACGGACGACGCTGGATGCCGCGGTGGCGGCTGCCGGCGGCGTGGCGGCGTCCGCTCGCGGTCGTGGGGATCGTGATCGTCGCGTTCTGGCTCATCGTCATCGTCTTCGCGCCGTTCCTCGCCCCGTACGACCCGCTCGCGCAGGACTCGGCGCGATTCCTGCCGCCGTCGCCCGAGCACTGGTTCGGCACGGACGGCGTGGGCCGCGACGTCCTGTCGCGCGTGATCTACGGCGCGCGCATCAGCATCCCGATCGCGGTCATGCTCGTCGCCCTCTCATTGGCGGTTGGCGCGACGATCGGCGCGATCGCCGGATACTTCGGCGGCGTGGTCGATGCCGTGCTGATGCGCATCGTCGATCTCTTCTTCGCGTTCCCCGCGATCATCCTCGCCATGGCGGTCTCCGCGGCTCTGGGCCCGTCGCTGGTCAACGCCGTCCTCGCGATCGTCGTCGTCTCGTGGCCGGCCTACGCCCGCGTCACGCGCTCGCTCGTGATCGGACTGCGCGACAGCAACTTCATCGCCGCGTCGCGTCTGGTCGGGGCCTCGTCGATCCGTACCCTCGGCCGTGACATCGCGCCCAACATCCTCGGACCGATCGCGGTCATCTCCACGCTTGAGCTGGGCAACGCGATCCTGCTCCTGAGCGGGCTCAGCTACCTCGGTCTCGGCGCCGTTCCGCCGACGCCGGAGTGGGGCGCCATGGTCTCCGAGGGATCCCGCGTCTTCTACAACTACTGGGTCGCGCTGTTCCCGGGTCTGGCGATCCTCAGCGTCGTCCTCGCGTTCAACTTCATCGGCGACTCGCTCCGCGACGCCCTCGACCCCCGCACGTCGCGCGCCGTGCAGGCCATGGAGCTGTGATGGACGCCCTCCTCGACATCCGCGACCTGCGCATCGGCCTCGGCGGCCGCGCCCTCGTCGACGGCGTCGACATCACGGTCGGCCCCGGCGAGGTCGTGGGCCTGGCCGGAGAGAGCGGCAGCGGAAAGACGCTGACCGCGCTGACGGCCCTCGGCTTCGTGCCCGACAACGCCACGGTGTCCGGGAAGGTGGTCTTCGACGGCGCGGACGTGCTGTCCCTGTCGACGAAGGAACTGAGGGCGCTGCGCGGGGATCGCGTCGCGATGGTGTTCCAGGATCCGATGACGTCGCTGCATCCGATGCTCACGATCGAGCGGCAGCTCACCGAGCACCAGCGCGTGCATCGCGAGATGAATCGCCGCCAGGCGCGTGAGCGGGCGATCGAGCTGCTGGACCGCGTGCGCATCCCCGACCCCCAGGTCGCGATCCGCTCGTATCCCCACCGCTTCTCCGGCGGTATGCGCCAGCGCATCGCGATCGCCTCGGCCCTGGCGTGCGAACCCGAGCTGCTCGTCGCCGACGAGGTCACGACCGCGCTCGACGTCACGGTGCAGGCCGGCATCCTGAACCTCCTGCAGAGTCTGCGGGTCGAGCTCGGCATGGCGATGCTCTTCATCACGCACGACCTGGCGGTCATGAACGTCGTCTCGGACCGCCTGTACGTCATGAGGTCGGGGAAGGTGGTCGAGTCGGGTCGGTCCCGCGACGTGCTGGCCGACCCGCAGCACGAGTACACGCGCGCCCTCGTGGACGCGCTCCCCGACACGGAGGTGACGCGGTGACCGCTCTGCGGGTCGAGGACGCGGTCGTCGAGTACAAGGTTCCCGGGCGCCCCACCGTGCGCGCCGTCGGCGGAGTCTCGCTCCATGTCGAGGCCGGCGAGGTGCTGGGTCTGGTCGGCGAGTCCGGGTGCGGCAAGTCCTCGCTGGGTCGCGCGATCGTGGGCCTCAACCCCCTCGATTCCGGTCGCATCCTGGTGGAGGGTCGCGCGATCGCGCCGCTTCGTCGACGTGCGCGTCCGGTCGCCGACCGCGCCGTGCAGATGGTCTTCCAGGACCCCTACTCGTCGCTGAACCCGCGCCGGCGCATCGGCCGCCAGATCCAGGACGCCGTTCCGGGACGCGGCGGCGCGGACCGCGTGCGCGAGCTGCTCGAATCGGTGGGACTGCCGGGAGCCGCCGCGGATCGCTTCCCGCACCAGTTCTCGGGCGGGCAGCGGCAGCGTATCGCCATCGCGCGCGCCCTCGCCTCGGAGCCGCGCGTGATCGTCGCCGACGAGCCCGTGTCTGCCCTCGACGCCTCGACGAGGCTCCAGGTCGCCGGTCTCCTCTCCGACACCGCCGCCTCCCGCGGCGTGGCGCTCCTGATGATCTCCCACGATCTCTCCGGGCTGCGGGTGATCGCGGACCGCATCGCGGTGATGTACTTCGGCCGGATCGTGGAGATGGGCCCGACGGATGCGATCTGGGCGCAGCCCCGGCATCCGTACACCCGTGCTCTCATCGGCGCCATCCCGCGGCTGGGGCGTGACGCCCCCATGCCGTCCGAGCCCGGACGCAGCGCCCCCGTCGTCGTGAGCGACGACGACGCGCGTCTGGTGGAGTGCGGCCCCGGACACCTCGTGGCGGCTGAGGCGCTGGTCGCCTCGTGACCGTGACGCCGAGCAGAGAGGAGCGGCGCCCGTGACTGTGGTGACGTCCCTGAAGACCAGCGGCGATGCCGAGCTGCGCGATGTGCGGCTCGTCGACGTCGAAGACGGAGTCGTGCGCACGGGGGTGGCCGTGCGCATCAGGGACGGCGTGATCGCCGAGATCGTCTCCGAGCAGGCGCCCGCGTCCGACCTGCCCGTGCTCGAGATGGGCGGGGCTTTCGTCGCCCCCGGCCTCATCAACATGCACACGCACTTCTCGCTCTCCCTGCCGGGACCGGTGGGGCAGGAGCTCGAGGCGATGGATGCCGCGGGCATCGCGCTCTACATGGCCGACGGCGCCCGCCGCACGCTCCTCAACGGCATCACCACGGTGCGCTGCGTCGCCGAGAAGGCGCACGCGGACTTCGCTCTGCGACGCGCGATCGAAGGGGGCTGGGTGCAGGGGCCGCGGATCTACACCGCGGGCCGCGCCCTGGCATGCACCGGGGGCCACGGCCACGGGTCCGACGACACCGAGGAGTGCGACGGCGCCGACTCGTTCGCCCGCGGGGTGCGCACGCAGATCCGGGCCGGAGCCGATCTGATCAAGCTCATGATCTCGGGCGGTATCGCGGGAGAGCACGAGACCATCTCGACCCCGCAGCTGACCAGCGCCGAGATGTCGGCGGCGATCTCGACCGCGCACGCGTGGGGCCGCAAGGTCACCGCGCACGCCGGCCCCGCCGCGGTGATCGACGAGGCGGTCAGGCTCGGCCTCGACTGCGTCGAGCACGGGTACGAGCTCACGCCGGAAGTGTGCCGCGCGATGGCCGAGGCGGGCACGGCGCTCGTGCCGACGCTGATCGTCACGCGCGCCGGGGCGTTCTTCGACGAGCTCGGCGTCCCCGCGTGGATGCAGGAGCGCTCGCTCGGAGCGGGGGAGCGCCACATCGCGTCGTACCGGATGGCGCTGGAGGCGGGCGTCGAGGTGCTCCTGGGCAGCGACATGCCGCCGTTCTGGCCCTTCGAGGGCACGTCCGCCGCGGTCCGGGAGCTCGAGCACATGCACGCATTCGGGCTGGATGCCGCCTCGACGCTCCGCGCGGGGACGCTCGGCCCCGCGGAATGGCTCGGGATCGACGCGCACGCGGGGAGCATCTCCGAGGGCAAGTGGGCCGACCTCATCGCGATGCCGGAGGACCCACTGACCTCGCCGTCGGCCCTGCGCTCGCTGGACTTCGTCATGCAGGGCGGCGTCGTCGTGCGCGATGACGGGCGGGTGCGCCGATGACCGGCTCCGACGGCGACATGGAGCTGTACGACCTCGACGTCGTGGTGGACCGGATCGAGGGTCGTTCGGTGTGCGGGATGCACGTCGGGGACCGCTTCACCGTGACGGGCAGCAACGAGCTGCGCATCCCGGGCGAGGGCCATTTCTGCCTCTACGCCCTCTCGGCGGCGCTTCCGCTGATCCCGGCGAAGCAGCGCGCCCTTCCGCCGGGCGACTGGCTCGAGCGCGACAGCGAGGTGGCGTGCCCGGATCCTGACGAGCGCCTGGTGATGCGGATCGTGCGGACCGGGACGACACGCATGAACTCGGCGGACCTCACGTGAGCGCCGACCGCGTCCCCATCACCCTGGGTCTGCAGACCGACAAGCCGCGGGGGGCGTACGCCGAGCTGGCCGTGCTCGCCGAGAACCTCGGGTTCTCCGGGGTGAGCGTCTTCTCCGACCTGCTCTACCAGTCCTCGATCGTGCCGCTCATCGAGATGGCCTGGGCGACCGAGCGCATCCGACTGGGCTGCGCCTGCTGGAATCCCTTCACCCTGCACCCGTACGAGATCGCGAACCAGGCGGCGCTGCTGGACGCGCACAGCGGGGGGCGCGCCTACGTCGGACTCGCGCGCGGCTCATGGCTCGGCGGCATCGGGCTCCAGCCGACGCGGCCCGTCGCGCACCTCCGCGAGGCCGTGGGCTTCATCGACGCCCTGCTGGCGGGTGAGGGCGCGGGTCATCCCGGTGAGCTCTTCCGCCTGGACGAGGGTGTGCGCCTGGTGTCGGAGTCGCGGCGTCTGCCGTTCCTCGTCGGCTCCTGGGGCCCGCAGGGGGCGGCGCTCGCGGGCGAGCACGCCGACGAGATCAAGCTGGGCGGGTCGGCCAATCCCGCCATGATCGCCGTGACCCGGGAACGCCTCAGGGTGGGGGCCGATCGGGCCGGTCGTCGTCCCGAGGACATCGGCATCGTGCTGGGGGCGGTGACCGTCATCGATCGCGATCGCTCCGTCGCCCGGGATCTCGCGCGTCGCGAGGTCGCGATGTACCTCGACGTCATCGCCGAGCTCGATCCCACCGTCGAGCTGCCGGAGGGGCTCATCCCGGAGATCCGTGAGCGGCTCCGCGACGGCCGGGCCGATGCGGGGTCGATCATCCCCGACGAAGTTCTGGACCTGTTCGCGTTCGCCGGCGATCCGGATGACATCGCGGCCCAGGCGCAGCGGCTCATCGACGCCGGTGTCGACCGCATCGAGTTCGGCACACCGCACGGCGTGGACGAGGCCGAGGGAATCACCCTGCTCGGACGCGAGGTGCTGCCGAGACTGAAGGCTCGGTGAGGCATCGTCGAGGTGGCCGCGGCCTGGTCGGCGCGCTCGACACGACCGTATGCTCAATCGAACCCCGCGATGGCTCGCACATCGTTCCCACGACGATCAGGAGACGGCATGGCAAGCTCTGAGTCCGACCGCGAGCGGCCGGATGCCCGCGCGCCGCGGTCCCCGATGTCGAACATGACCCGCGAGGTCGAAAAGCCCCGTCCGGTCGTCGAACTCGACGAGATCGACCGCAAGCTGCTGTTCCTCCTCACCGACGATCCGCGCGCATCGCAGCGACAGCTCGCGCGAGAGGTCGGCATGTCGCCCCCCGCCGTGGGTGAGAGGATCGCCCGCCTCGAGCGGCAGGGAGTGATCCGGGGCTACACCACGGTCGTGGACTGGTCGGCTCTGGGGTACCCCGGGCTCGTGTACATCCCCATGACGCTCGCGACCGATGCCGTGCTGTCCGAGATCCTCACGGAGCTCCGCGCGATCCCCGAGTTGACGGAGCTCATCGTCGTGACGGGCAGTTTCGACATGATCGCGCGGTTCCGCATACGCGACCACGCGCATCTCCAGGTGCTCCTCCTCGATCGCATCTGGCCGATCCGCGGCCTCCAGCGCATCGAGACGTTCCTGAGCCTGGGCGAGGTGGTCCGAGAGCGCAGCGTCCGCGAGCTCCTCGAGGGCTCGCTGACGATCGACCCTGTCCCGGATGACGCCGACTGACATCGCCGAGCAGGTATGAGCCCGTCAGCGCATGGCATACGTAAGTTTCTGCCGCGCATAACTTTTCGATGGCCAGTCATACCCTAGAATCTGTCTTACACTCAGCTCGGAGGCGGTGATCAGCGCCGCGGCCCGTCCTGGTGCGGAAGGATCGCTGTGCCCCACGCCACGCTGGCCGCGTCCCGATTGCCACACTCGGGGATACGGGAGATCGTCGACCTCGCTCTGAGCGCGACGCGTCCGGTCATCCGTCTCGAGATCGGAGAGCCCGACTTCGTGACGCCGCGGCACATCACCGAGGCGGCGTTCGAGGCTGCCCGAGTGCGCGTCTCGTACGTGCAGACGGCCGGTGTCCCCGCGCTTCGCGAGGCCGTCGGCGAGCGGATCCAGCGCACCTACGGTGTCGCGGCACCTCTGGAACAGGTGCTCATCACCCACGGTGCCGTCCAGGCCGTCGACGCCCTGCTGTCCGCAGTCGTCGGGCCCGGTGACGAGGTCCTCATCCCCGACCCCGCGTGGCCGAACTACGAGATGCAGACGACCCTCATCGGCGCGACGCCGGTGCCCTACGCACTGCGTCAGGCCGATGAGTTCCAACCCGACCTAGCCGAGATGCGAAGGCTCATCACGCCGCGCACCCGCGTCATCGTGCTCAACACCCCGAACAATCCGACCGGGACGGTCCTCCGACCGGAGGTCCTCGCCGGCGTCGTCGCCCTCGCGGTCGAGCACGACCTGCTCGTGATCAGCGACGAGGTCTACGACGAGATCGTGTTCGAGGGCACGCACCTCAACGCGGCCGCCCTCGCGCCCGACCACGTCGCCTCGGTGTTCAGCTTCTCCAAGACCTACGCCATGACCGGGTGGCGCGTCGGCTACGCGCTCGTGCCCGCGTGGCTGGCCGACACCGTCACGCGCATCCTCGAGCTCGAGACGTCGTGCGTGTCCAGTGTCACCCAGGCCGCGGCGCTGGCGGCGGTCACCGGCCCCCAGGATGCCGTCGCGCACATGCGCGAGGCGTATCGTGCGCGTCGTGACGCCGCGGTCGGCGTGCTCGAGAGCGCGGGTATCGACCTCGTGCGGCCGCACGGCGCCTTCTACCTGATGCTGCCCCTTCCGGACGGCACGGATTCGCGTCTCGCAGCGCTGGACCTCGTCTCGGCCGGTGTCTCGTTCGCTCCGGGTTCCGCGTTCGGGCGCTCGACGCCGAACCACCTGAGGGTCTCGCTCGCCGCGTCCGAGGCGTCGATCACGGACGGCCTCTCGCGCTTCCTCGCCTGGCGCGACGCGGGTGGGGTCCGCGCCGGTGCGGCGCTCGCAGGGGAGGGGCGATGAGTGTCCGCTTCAGTCTGCGCGTCAACAACGACCTCGATCTGACGGCGTTGGAGGGCCTCGCTATCGCGGCGGAGTCGTCCGGCATCGACCAGCTCTGGGTCTCGAACGACCTCATGCTGCGTTCGGCGCCCGTCCTGCTCGGCGCCCTGTTCCAGAAGACCAGTCGACTGCATCTGGGCATCGGGATCATGAATCCGTACTCCGTGCACCCCGCCGAGCTCGCGATGATCGCCGCGACGCTGCAGGAGGTCTCGGGGGGTCGGTTCCTCCTCGGTCTCGGAGCGGGATCGGGCGAGTTCCTGTCGTGGATCGGCATCGACCAGCAGCGGCCTCTCACCGACACCCGCACCGCGCTGAGGTCCATCCGCGCGCTGCTCGCGGGAGACCGCCCGATCGACGTCGACGGGACGGGTGCCGGCTGGCAGCGAGACGCGTACCTGCGGCTGACGCCGACGCACGTGCCGATCTACATCGGTGCGATGAGCCCTCGGATGCTCGCGTTCGCGGGAGCAGAAGCGGACGGCGTCCTCGCGCTGCTCTTCCCGCCGGAGCACTACACGACCGCATCGGACATCGTCGCGGCGGGTGCTGCCGAGGCCGGCCGCAGCGCGAGTGACTACGACATGCCCGCGTGCGTGTGGCTCTCGCTCGACGAGGACCGCGAGGCTGCCGATCGGGCGCTGGCACTCAAGCTCGCCTACTACGGCGCGGCCTTCTCCCCGTATCTCCTCGCCCGCGCGGGGCTGACACCCGCGGACTTCACGCCCGCGCTCGACGCGCTCCGCGAGGGCGACGAGGACGCCGCCGTGAGAGCGGTCACCCCGCAGATGCTCTCGCTGGGTATCTCGGGTGATCCCGATGCGGTCGTCGCGCGCTGCCGTGAGCTGATGCGGCGAGGCGCCACCCACCTGTCCTTCGGGCCCCCGCTCGGGCCCGACCCCGTCGCCGCGATCGAGATGCTCGGCCGGCGCGTGCTTTCCGAACTCAGGAGTCCCGCATGACGACCACAGAACTCATCGCCCTCTCCGACGACATCGAGCGCTGGGCCCGGGTCGCCTCCTTTCGCTCCTCGGACGACATCCCCCGCATGAGGCGTTCACCCGAGTGGCTTCCGGACTTCACCCCGGATTCGGTGGAACGGCGCCGGGTCGAACTCGCCCGATTCCGCGAGCGGCTCGCGGGCATCGACCTGTCCGCGGGAGACGTCGCCGCGGCGGTCGATGCGCGCCTGCTCGGATCGGTGCTCGACCGGGTGGAGTGGGACCTCGACGTGCTGCGCAACTGGGAGCGCGATGCGGTGTTCCTGGTGGGCCAGATCCTCGGCCCGTGGTTCGATCTCCTGCTTCCGCGGCCGCCGTTCACGGCCGACGTCGAGCGCGGCCTCGTCGTCGTCGCCCAGTCGATCCCCGAGCGCGTCGCGCTCGCCCGGGCCAACCTGGAGCGCGCGGGCGTCGGCGATCTCGCGCGAGCCGCGGCCCTCGAGCTCGAGGGCATCGACGCCCGCTTCCGGGCATCCGTCGACGGTCTCGAGTCAGTGGTGGCGCCGGAGATCCTCGAGCAGCTGCGTGCGTCGGCGCCCGAGGCGGGACGCGCGCTCGCCGGGTTCAGCTCATGGCTTCAGGAGTCGGCCGCGGTCTTCGCCCCGTCGGCCGGGAGCGTTTCGTGTGGTTCCTGCGTCACATCGCGCTCATCGCCGAGGAGCCGGAGGATCTCGTCCGCGCGGCGCTCCAGGACTACCGACGTGCCGTCGTCGCCGAGCTCGTGACCCGCAACCGGCATCGAGACGTGCCGCCCGCTCCGATCGCTGCGAGCATCGAGGCGCAGGTCGCGCAGCAGGAGGCCCACGAGGCCCAGATCCGCGCCTTCTCGGAGTCCGAGGGACTCCTGACGCAGCCCGACACGCTCGGTCGGTACCACGTCGCGCCGATGCCCGCCTATCTCGAGCCTCTGCGGTTCCTCGGCGTGAGCGACGATCTGACGGATCAGGACCGACTCGACGTCGACGGCGTCTCGTACATGCCCGACCCGCGGCCCGAGCTGCCCTACTTCTACGCCGCGAACGCGCGCGACCCGCGACTCGGGATCATCCACGAGGGCGCGCACTACAAGCAGCTCGCGCTCTCGTGGGCCAATCCCGACCCGATCCGCCGTCGCTACATCGATTCGGTCGCCAACGAGGGGATCGCGTTCTACAACGAAGAGCTCATGCTGACCGCGGGTCTCTTCGAGGACGCCCCGCATTCGCAGGTGGTCGTGCACAACTTCAACAGGCTGCGCAGTCTTCGCGTCGTCGTCGACGTCAACCTCGCCACCGGCGTGTTCACGCTCGACGAGGCGATCGACTTCTTCGTGCGTCTCGTGCCGATGGATGTCGAAACCGCGCGCGAGGAGTGCGCCATGTATCTCGCCACTCCCGGCCTCGCCATGTCGTACCACGTCGGCAAGCAGCAGCTGCTCCGGCTCGTGACCGACGCCGTCGTCGCACAGGGCGACGCGTTCTCGTTGCGCGCGCTCCACGACACGGTGTGGGCGAACGGCAACGTGCCCTTCTCGCTGCAGCGCTGGGAGATCCTCGGGGATCGCGGGGACCTCGACGCCATCGATTCCTCGAGTGGTGCGGCGTCGGTGTCCTGAGGCGATCCGGGCCGCTCGGATCGTAATCGTTCTGAAACCGTTTGCCAGGTGAAAATGTAGTTAGACTTGTCAATACGAAGGCTCGCACAGTGTTGCGCGAGTGTTTCGACAATTCTGTAACATGAGTGACTTTTCACTGAAATGCCCGCATGAGACAGTCTCAACATGCTCGCCGGCGGCTCGCCAGGCGGGTGCTCCGTTCTGCCGTTCGAGAGGAAACACCATGCATCACCGATCACGGTCAGGCGCGCTCGTCGCCGCCGTCGCATTGTCCGCGCTGGTTCTCACCGCCTGCTCAGCACCGCAGGGCGGTGACGCCGACGGCGACGCCGCCGCCACCGGCGGCACCCTGAAACTCGCCGGCAACTCCGACGTGCTGTACCTCGATCCCGCTGCCTCGTACTCGGCGCCCGACTACCAGATCCATCGCGCCCTGACCCGCACGCTGTTCGCGCAGGTTCCCGGCGAAGGCGACTCCGACACCTCGGAGATCGTCCCCGACCTCGCCCTCGAGATCCCGACGCTCGACAACGGCGGCATCTCGGAGGACGGCACGGTCTACACGATCGAGCTGCAGGAAGGCGTGGAGTTCGACGCTCCCGACGGCGCCCGCGAGGTCGTCGCCGACGACGTCGTGCTCGCCGCGAAGCGCATCTGCAACCCGGTCTCGCCGTCCAACGCGCTGTCGTACTTCACCGACACGATCGTCGGTCTCGCCGAGTACTGCGACGGTTTCTCGGCCGTCGAGCCGACCATCGACGCCATCCGCGCCTACGTGGAGGGCAACGACATCGCCGGCGTCCAGGCCGTCGACGAGCGGACGGTGCAGTTCACGATCACCCAGCCCGCCGCGGACTTCATCGACATCCTGGCGCTCGGCGTGTTCCTCGCCCCGCAGCCCGTCGAATACCTCGACTACCTGCCGGACTCGCCCGAGCTGCGCCAGAACATCATCTCGACCGGGCCGTACCGCATCGCCGAGTACGTCCCCGACGAGAGCTACACGCTCGAGCGCAACCCCGTGTGGGACGCCGACCTCGACCCGGTGCGCGCGGCGAACGTCGACGCGATCGAGATCTCCATGGGTCAGGATGCCGCTGCCGTCCAGCAGCAGCTGGAAGCCGGAACGGTCGACATGCAGTGGGCCGACACGGTCACCCCGACCGCATCCGTCCCCGCGCTCCTGGCGTCGGAGGATGAGCGGCTCGTCATCGGCGGCGACGGAGCGATCCGTCCCTACGTCGTCATCAACACGCTGAGCCCGAACGCAGGCGGCGCCTTCGGCCAGACCGAGGTCCGTCAGGCGCTCAACTTCGCCATCGACCGCAGCGCCGTGCAGCAGATCCTCGGCGGACCCGGCCTCGCGGCCGTGGCCACGCAGATCCTGCCGCCCGAGGTGCTCGGCACCGAGCAGGCCAACGTCCTCGACGTCCCCGAGAGCGGCGATCCCGAGACGGCTCAGCAGCTGCTCGCCGACGCAGGCTACCCGGACGGCGTGCCGGTGCGACTGCTCTACCGCGAGACCGAGCCCTACGCCTCCATCGCCGCGGCGATGCAGCAGGACCTCCAGGCCGCGGGCTTCCAGGTCGAGATGAAGGTCACCACGCAGAACGCGTTCTACAGCGAGTTCCTGCTGAACCAGGACATCACCGAGGCCGGCGAGTGGGACATCGCGATCGCCGCGTGGAGCGCTGACTACTTCGGTGGCCGCCCCTACCTGGTGCCCATGCTCGACGGACGCGGCTACGCCGCCGGCTCGCCGAACTTCGGCGGCTGGAACAACGAGGAGTTCAACGGACTCATCGACGACGCGCTCGCGGCGGCCACGCCCGAGGAGGCCAACGAGTTCTGGATCGCGGCGGATGCCGTGGCGACCGAGGACGCCGCGTGGGTCCCGATCACCTTCGCCCGCACCCCGGTGTTCCACTCGAGCCGAGTCGACGGCTTCGAGTACCTCGCCTGGACGAAGAACGGCGACGTCACCAACGTGTCGCTCAGCGAGTGACCGTTCCCAGGCGACGACGAATCCGATGATGAAGGAGATGCCACGTGCTGCTCAGCGTTGAAGATCTCGATGTGTCGTTCGACACGGGAGACGGACGACTGCACGCGGTGCGTGGCATCTCCTTCGACCTCGACCGGGGCGAGACCCTCGGCGTGGTCGGAGAGTCCGGCTCGGGCAAGTCGGTGAGCACCCAGGCCATGGTGGGGCTCTCGAGCGGGGCTATCGTCTCGGGCCGGGCGCTCTTCGAAGGCCGTGACCTGCTCACGATGAACGAGGGCGACCTGCGCGCGGTGCGCGGGCGCGAGATCGGCATGGTCTTCCAGGACCCGCTGTCATCGCTCCACCCCCAGTTCCGCGTCGGTGCACAGATCGCCGAAGCCATCCGGGTGCACGAGCCCAGCTCGCCGAAGCTCCTGCGCACGCGCGTGCTCGACGTGCTGACCGAGGTCGGCATCCCCGACCCCGAACGGCGCATCGACGACTACCCGCACCAGTTCTCCGGCGGCATGCGCCAGCGCGTGATGATCGGACTGGCGCTCGCCCTCCGCCCCGCGCTGCTGATCGCCGACGAGCCGACCACGGCACTGGACGTCACGGTGCAGGCGCAGCTGCTCGAGCTCATGAACAGCCTGCAGCGCGAACACGGCACCGCCATCCTCATGATCACCCACGACCTCGGCGTCGTCGCTCAGGTCGCGGACCGCGTGCTCACGATGTACGGCGGCCGGATCGTCGAGCGGGGCACGCGAGGCGACGTGCTCACGCATCCCCATCACCCCTACACCCGAGGGCTGCTCGCCTCGGTGCCGCGCGTCGGCTCGCAGCGCACGGTGCTGCAGTCGATCCCCGGCAACCCGCCCAGCCTGCTCGTGGAGCAGCCCGGATGCCCGTTCGCCTCGCGCTGCACCTTCGTGCACGACGCGTGCCTGGAGGGCTTCCCGGCGGAGAAGCACATCTCCGCCGGCCACCGATCGGCCTGCGTGCTTCCGTTGTCGCACGCCTCGCCGGTCGTCCTTCCCGTCATCCCCGAGGCGACGACCGAGGCGGCATCCGAACGCGACCTGCTCGCGAGCATCCAGGACGTGCGGATCTCGTTCCCCGGCGCTCGACGCGGGTTCCTCGGCCTCAAGACCGACACGATCGTCGCCGTCGACGGGGTGAGTCTCGACATCCCCCGCGGCGGCACCCTCGGCATCGTCGGAGAATCCGGCAGCGGCAAATCGACGCTCGCCCGTGCCCTCACGGGCCTGATCCCCCTCACCGGCGGACGGGTCGAGTTCGAGGGCCGCGACATCTCGACCCTGCACCGGTCCGAGCGGCTCGCCCTGCGGCGCGACGTGCAGATGGTGTTCCAGGACCCCTACGGCTCGCTGAACCAGCAGCGCAGAGTCGGGTCGATCATCGCCGACCCGCTCATCATCCACGATGCGGCGGGCCCCCGGGGACTGCGCCCGCGCGTGCAGGAGCTCATGGAGATCGTCGGGCTGAACCCCGAGCACTACAACCGCTTCCCGGCCGAGTTCTCGGGCGGTCAGCGTCAGCGCATCGGGATCGCGCGGGCCCTCGCCCTCAACCCCAAGCTCGTGGTCTGCGACGAGCCCGTGTCGGCGCTCGACGTCTCGATCCAGGCTCAGATCCTCAACCTGCTCAGCGCGCTGCAGACCGAGCTCGGGCTGACGTACGTCTTCATCGCCCACGACCTCGCCGTCGTCGAGCACATCGCCGACACGGTCGCGGTCATGCATCGCGGCGTGGTGGTCGAATACGGAACCGTGGACGAGATCTACCGCTCGCCGAAGCAGGAGTACACCCGCACGCTGCTCGCGGCCGCACCGCACCTCGACACCGCCTCGAGCGGCCCACGCGGCGCGGAGAACGGGATGGACGCATGACTCCGCACGACAACGGCGATCCGCGCGTGGGCGCGGAGAACGCCGACGAGGCCGCCGTCGTCGAGCAGTCGACCGTGCCGGGGCTGACCCAGCAGACCGCGGTCGCCGCGCGCAGCCCGCTGCAGCTGGTCTGGAGCCGCCTCCGCCGCGACACCACTGCGATGGTCTCGGCCGCCGTCATCCTGATCGTGATCATCGCCGCACTCGCGGCGCCCCTGATCGCCGCGTGGATCGGCCACGGTCCGAACGAGCAGTTCCGCGACGTCGGGCTGACCGAGTTCGGCACCCCGGTCGCCCCGAACGCCCAGTTCCTGCTCGGCACCGACAACCTGGGCCGCGACGTGCTCGTGCGGCTGGTGTACGGCGCGCAGGTCAGTCTCGTCGTCGCGTTCGCCGCGACCCTCGGCGCACTGGGCATCGGCACGCTCGTCGGCCTCGTCGCCGGGTTCCTGCGCGGCTGGGTCGACACCGTGCTCACGTGGCTCATGGACACGACGCTGAGCCTGCCGCAGCTGCTGTTCGCGATCTCGCTCGTGGCGCTCGTGGGCCCCTCGCTCGGTACGACCGTGTTCGTCATCGTCATGTTCTCGTGGGCACCCATCGCGCGCGTCGTGCGCGGCCAGGTGCTCTCGCTCCGAGAGCGGGAGTTCGTGGAGGCGGCCAGATCCCTCGGTGCCTCGAACTGGCGCATCATGCGGGTGGACGTGCTTCCGAACCTGCTCGTGCCGATCCTCGTCTACGGCACGCTCCTGATCCCGCAGGCCATCGTCTTCGAGGCGACGCTCTCGTTCCTGGGTCTCGGAGTGCTGCCCCCGACGGCCACGTGGGGCAACATGCTCTCGGTCGCATCCCAGGGGTCGCTCTACACGATCGCCCCCTGGCTCGTGATCTTCCCCTCGGCGGCGCTGCTGGCCGTCACGCTCGCCTTCAACCTGCTCGGCGACTCGATCCGCGACGCGCTCGACCCGCGACAGACCCTGTTCGCCGGTCGCCGTCGCCTCGCCCGCAAGCGTGCCGCCAAGCGCGTGGCGCGACAGGAGGCCCGCTCATGATCCGCTTCCTCAGCCGCCGGATCGTGTCCGGTGTCATCACCCTGATCGCCATCAGCGCGATCATGTTCCTGCTCTTCTACGTCGCGCCCAACGATCCGGCCCGGACGATCGCGGGGGTCCAGGCGACGAACGATCAGGTGGAGCTCGTCCGCGAGCGCCTCGGCCTCAATCTGCCGGTCATCGAGCGTTACTTCCTCTACATGGGGGGACTGCTGCGCGGCGATCTCGGCTTCTCGTTCTACAACCAGCAGCCCGTGCTGGATTCGATCCTGCAGCGTCTGCCCGAAACGGCGTCGATCGCGATCGGCGGGCTCACGCTCGCACTCGTGCTCGGCGTGAGCATCGGAATCGGTGCCGCACGGCACCCCGGCTCCCTCCGCGACCGCCTCAGCACCGTCTTCGTGCTGAGCGGACTCAGCGTGCCGACGTTCGTCGTCGGCCTGCTGCTCCTCTACGTCCTGTTCTTCCAGCTCACGGTGCTCGGCCTGCCGATCTTCCCCGCCGCGGGGTACGTCGACCTCGCCGAGAATCCGCTGGAGTGGGCGAGGCACCTGATCCTGCCCTGGATCACCGTCGGCTTCGTCTCCGCCGCGACATATGCGCGGTTGACGCGCAGCCAGCTCGCCGGAGTGCTCGGCGAGGACTACATCCGCACCGCGCGCGCCAAGGGTCTCACCGAGGGCACCGTCGTCTACAAGCACGGGATGCGCAGCGCGCTCACCCCCGTCGTGACCCAGGTCAGCCTCGACATCGCGGTGCTCATGGGCGGACTCGTGGTCACCGAGCAGATCTTCGGCATCAACGGGATCGGGAGACTCGCCATCCAATCCGTCAACCGGGGCGATCAACCCGTGATCATCGGAACGATGCTGCTCGCGTCGCTCTTCGTCGTGATCTCCTCGATCCTCGTCGACATCGTCTACGCGCTGCTCGATTCCCGCGTGCGCGTCACGTGAACCCGACCGGAGACTCCCCGATGCTGGATGATCACACCCGAACGCTCGCGAAGGGCAAGAACTTCGCCTCGCTCACCACACTCCGCAAGGACGGCTCGCCGACGGCGCAGGTGATGTGGGTCGACTGCGATGACGAGTACATCCTGATCAACACCGAGGTGCACAGGCTGAAGTACCGGCACATGCTCCGCGACCCGCGGGTCGCCGTGCTGATCATCGACCAGGAGAACCCCTACTCCTATGCCGAGGTGCGGGGCGAGGTCGTCGAGTTCATCCACGGCGACGAGGCGCGGGCGCACATCGACGTGCTGTCGGAGAAGTACTTCGGTCGCCCGTACATCGCGGAGCAGATCGAGAGCGAGCGGGTCATCTGCAGGATCCGCCCGTTCGCACGACGATGAAGGAGAACGCATGACCCGCTCGAGCGAGGACCTGGCCGCCGAACTCGGAGGCGACGTCATCCGCTGGCGCAGCGTCGGACCCGCGCGTGGCGGCCGCGTCGTCGCGGTCGCCGGTGATCCCCGCGACCGCTCGCGGTTCTGGATGGGCGCATGCTCGGGGGGTGTCTGGCGCACCGACGACGCCGGCCAGTACTGGATGCCGGTCTCGGACGGGTTCCTCGAGACGGCGTCGATCGGCGCGATCGCGGTCGCCGAGTCGGACCCGAACACCGTCTGGGTGGGCACGGGCGAGTCGTTCGCCCGGAACAACGTCGTGCCGGGTGACGGCGTCTACCGCACGACCGACGGGGGTCGGTCGTGGCAGCACCTGGGGCTCGAGGCGACGAAGCACATCGCGAAGGTGCGCGTGCACCCGAACGATGCGGATGTGGCGTTCGTGGCCGCGACCGGCGACGTGTTCGGTCCGAATCCCGAGCGGGGCGTGTACCGCACGACCGACGGCGGCCGCACGTGGGACCTGGTCCTGCACGTCTCGGACCGCGCCGGAGCCGCGGACCTCTCGATCGATCAGACCAACCCCCGCATCGTCTACGCCTCGATCTGGCAGATGGTGCGCCACCCGTGGGACATCGTCTCCGGAGGCGAGGACTCGGGCCTCTGGCGGTCGGTCGACGGCGGCGACACCTGGACGCGCATCTCCGATCAGCCGGGCTTCGCCTCCGGTCTTCTGGGGCGGATCGGCGTAGCCGCGAGCCCTGCGAAGGCCGGGCGGGTCTGGGCTCTCGTCGAGGCGATCGGCGAAGAGGGTGGCGTGTACCGTTCGGACGACGCGGGCGAGACGTGGGAGCACGTGTCGACGGCGCGCAGCGTGCAGGGCCGCCCCTGGTACTACAGCCACATCATCGCCCACCCCACCGAGCCCGAGACCGTGTGGAGCATGAACACGTGGGCCTGGCGATCGAGGGACGGCGGACGCACGTTCCAGCAGGTGCAGACCCCCCACGGCGACAACCACGACCTCTGGATCGATCCCGCGGATCCCCGCCGGATGGTCAACGGCAACGACGGCGGCGCGTGCGTGAGCGTCAACGGCGGCATGACGTGGTCCTCGATCTACAACCAGCCGACGGCGCAGTTCTACCGGTTCGACATCGACCACCGCTTCCCGTTCGACCTCTACGCGACGCAGCAGGACAACTCCGGCATCCGCGCCCCCTCACGATCATGGAAGGGCGCGCTCCGCTGGCCCGACTGCGTCGAGCTCGGCGAGGCCGAGGCCGGCGACGTCGCGCTGGACCGTTCGGACCCGCGGTTCGTGATGCTGGGTGGGGCGGGATTCGGACACCCCGGGCCCCTTCTGCGCTTCGATCAGGTGACCGAGCAGGCACGCGACGTCGCCGTGTGGCCGGAGTACTTCATGGGCATCGGCGCCAGTGAGATGACGCACCGGTTCGGGTGGACGTACCCGATCGAGTTCTCGCCTCACGAACCGGGCGTGCTGTACGTCGGAGGCGAGCGTCTCTTCCGCTCGCCGGACGGAGGAATCACCTGGCGGGCGATCAGTCCCGATCTGACCCGCGACGACAAGACGAAGCAGCAGCCGACGGGCGGTCCGATCTCGGGCGATTCGACCGGCGCCGAGGTCTACTGCACGATCTACGCGTTCGCCGAGTCTCCGCTCACCCCCGGAGAGCTGTGGGTCGGATCGGACGACGGGCTCATCCACGTGTCGCGTGACGGGGGAGGGGAGTGGACCCGCCTGACGGTCCCGGGACTTCCCGAATGGGCGACCATCGCCCGCATCGAGCCTTCGGCCCACCGCGCCGGCACCGCCTACCTCGCGGCGCACGCCTACCGGCTGCAGGATCCGCGACCCCTCGTGTTCCGCACCGACGACTTCGGCGCGACCTGGGAGGCGATCTCGGACGGCATCCCCGAGTCGGAGTGGGCGCGCAGCATCCGCGAGGATCCGTCGTCGCCGGATCTGCTCTTCCTCGCGACGGAGCGCCGGGTGTGGTTCTCGGCCGATCGCGGCGCGACGTGGGCGAGCCTGAGGGGCAACATGCCGTCGGTGCCCGTGTACGACGTGAAGATCCGGGCCAACGAGCTCGTCGCCGGCACCCACGGCCGGGCCTTCTGGATCATGGACGATCTCGCACCGCTGCGCGAGATCGCGGACGCCGACAGATCCGTGCCGCTGCTGTTCCGTCCGCCGCCCGCGTATCGATACCCCACACCGGACGGCTTCGACATGCCCGGAGAGGGCACCTGGGTCGGGGGATTCCCCGGCGTGCCGCTGGGCGGTGCGACGTTCACGAGACGTGGACTCCCGGACGGAACTCGCGAGACCGTGTGGCTCGACGGCGGGAAGAACCCGCCCAACGGGGTTCAGCTGATGTACCGCCTGCCGGTCGACGCCGATGAGGTGACCATCACCGTCCGCGACGGCGACGGCAGCGCGCTGCGCACCTACCGCTCGACGCCGGCGCCGGACCGCGACCTGCGGGCGGACGAGCTGCCGAGCACCTCTGCGGGCATCCATGCGTTCCTCTGGGATCTGCGCATCGAGCCGGCGCTCACGTCGCCGCGTGACGGCTCGCCGCGCGCCGTGGTGTACCCGGGTCCGCGTGTCGCTCCGGGGCGCTACACCGTCGAGCTCGCCACGTCGGGTGGGACGAGCGTCAGAGAGGTGCACGTCGCGCGCGACCCCCGGGGATTCGCGACGGACGACGACCTCGTCGAGCAGCACCGGCTGCTCGTGCGCATCCGCGACCTCCTGCAGCGCGTGGCCGAGGGCATCGGGTGGTCGGCAGCGGCCCATGCGGCGCTCGACGAGCTTCGGGTGCGGCTCGAGGACCGTCCGATCGCGGCGCGGATCGCCGCGACCGCCGACGACATCGACGCACTCCGACGCGTGCTGACCAACCCCGACATGAAGGATCACAACGACGCGCTCAAGATGGCGGCGGGTCTCGAGCAGAAGATCGTGCTGCTTCCCGAGATCGTCGTCGAGCTGTCCGACACGCGACCCGTGCAGGGGGTCTACGACGTGCTCAACGGGTTCGAGGCCGAAGCCGACGCGGTGCTCGAGCGCCTCGCCGCCATCAGGGGTCGCGAGATCCCCGAGATCGACACGGCGCTGCGCGACGATGTCGACATCCCCATCATCGCCCTCGACCGCTAGGAGCATCCCCCACCCATGCGCACGCGCCATCTCTCCGCCCTCGCCCTCACCGCCGTCCTCGTCCTGACGGGGTGCGCGAGCGGCACCCCGGGCGCCGGGGGCGGAGACGGACCGCAGGCGGACGGGGCGGCCGACCTCGTCGTGTACGTCGGACGCAACGAAGACCACGTGCGCCCTCTGGTCGAGCTGTTCGAGGCCGAGACCGGGCTCGACGTCGACGCCCGGTACGGCAGCACCGGCGAGCTCGCGACCACGATCCTCCAGGAGGGGGATGCGTCGCCGGCAGACCTCTTCTTCACCCAGGACCCGGCCTACATCGGCGCGATCGCCGAGGGCGGGATGCTGGAGCCGCTGCCCGCCGACATCCTCGCGCTCGTCCCCGAAGGCATCACCGGCGCCGAAGACGACTGGGTCGGCGTGACCGCGCGCAGGAGGGTGCTCGCCTACGACCCGGCGGTGACGCCCGAGGCCCGCCTGCCGCACTCCGTGTTCGAGCTCACGGGCTCCGAGTGGACGGGACGGGTCGGGGTCGCGCCGACCCACAGCTCGTTCGTGTCGTTCGTCGCCGCCCTCGTCGCGATGAGAGGCGAGCAGGAGACACTGGCCTGGCTCGAGGGACTCGCGGCCAACGATCCGCAGATCTTCGACGGGAACGAGGAGCAGCTGCGGGCCATCGCCGCCGGCGACCTCGAGGTGGGGCTCGTCAACCACTACTACGTGCACCGGCTCGTCGCCGAGGATCCCGACTTCACCGTCCGCAACCACTCGTTCGATCCCGGAGACGCCGGTGACGTGCTCATGCCCACGGCGATCGGCATGCTGACCACCGCCGAGCATCCCGACGTCGCGCTCGACTTCGTGCGCTTCCTGCTCTCGGAACCCGCCCAACGGCACTTCCTCGACGAGGTCGGCGAGTATCCGCTGCGGGCCGACGTCGGCACTCCCGACGGCGAGCGCCCGCTGGATGCCGAGCTCATCGGCGACATGAAGCTCGACGAAGTCGCGGTCGACCTCGACATCGCCACGGACCTGATCGCCCGATCCGGTCTCATCTAGGTCCGCCTGTGGCGGCGACGGCACAGCGCGCGGTGGTGGTCCTCGCGGCCCTCATCGTGGCGTTGACGAGCATCCCGCCGCTCGTCGTGCTCGGCGTGCAGGGCGTGCTCGGGCGGAACGCGCAGACCGTGGGGTCCGAGCGCCTCCTGCAGCTGCTGGGCAACACGCTCGTGCTCGCCGGCCTCGTCGTGGCCTTCTCGCTCCTCATCGGCACGACGACGGCGATCATCACGCAGCGCTCCGACCTCAGGGGCCGGCGCACGTGGTCGACGCTGATCACCGTCCCCCTCGTGCTCCCCGCCTATGTCGTCGCCGTCGCGCTGTCGGGGATGCTCGGTGGGGCGGGCACGCTCACGGAGTGGTTCGCGCCCCTGGGGGTCGATCGGCTTCCCCCCGCCACGGGCCTCTGGGCTGCGACCGCCTGCCTCACCATCGTGGGGGTGCCGATCGTGCACACGCTCGTCTCCGCCGCACTGGGGCGTCTGGATCCCGCTCTCGAGGAGAGCGCGCGCCTGCTCGGGGATCGACCCGTCCGGGCGTTCGCGAGGGTGATCCTGCCCCACCTGAGGAGCACGCTCGCGCTGGCCGCGTGCGTCATCGCCCTCTACGCGATCTCCGACTTCGGGGCGGTGTCGATCCTCCGCTACGACACCTTCACCCGGGCGGTGTACGCCCAGTTCCGAGGCCGCGTCGACCTCGCCCCCGCATTCGCGCTGTGCGCGGTCCTCGTGCTGGTGGCGGCGGTCTTCATCGTCGGGCAGTCCGTACTCCGGGGGAGGGAGCCCGCCGCATCCCTGCACGCACGCCCGGCCGAGCCGCATCGCTGGCGCGCCGGCGCACGCGTGTCGGCGACCGCGCTGCTGGGCGCGGTGGTGACACTGTCGAGCATCCTCCCGATCGCGACGCTCGTCTCGTGGGCCGTGCGGGGCCTCTGCGCCGGTGTCGAGCCGGGCCCCGTGCTCGCCGAGGCGGGAAATGCGCTGATGTACGGCGTGCTCGCCGGCCTCGCCACGACCGTGCTGGCCTTTCCCATCGCGCTCGCCGCGCGGCGCCGCACGCTCTTCGGACGCGTCCTCGAGGCGGTGCCCTGGATCACGCACTCCCTCCCGCACCTCGCGGTGGCGCTCGCGATCCTCGTGCTCGCGATCCTCGGTCCGGCAGCGCTCTATCAGTCGACCGCGATGCTCGTCATCGCATACGTGGTGCTCTTCCTGCCGCTCGCGATCGCGCCGTTGAGCCTCTCGCTCAGACGCATCGACGAGCGACTCCTCGAAGCGTCCCGCGCGCTCGGAAGATCGGATGCCGTGACGCTCGCCCTCGTCGTGCTGCCCCTCATGCGCCCGGCAGCGCTCACGAGTGCGATCCTGGTGTTCTTCGCCGCTTTCCACGAACTGCCGGCGACGCTGCTGCTGAGGCCGACGGGCGCCGAGACGCTGGCGGTCAGACTGTGGGGGGCGATGGTGGAGGGCCAGTACACGACGGCGAGCATCGCGGCTCTGCTCATGGTCGTGATCAGCGTGCCACTCCTGGCGCTCCACGCTCGTGCGACCGTCCGCGGGGCGGTGCAGGCATGACCGACCTCGTCTTGGACGCGCGCGGCCTCGCGCGCCGCTACGGCACCGTCGTCGCCGTCGACGGGGCCGACGTGGCGGTCGAGCGCGGGAGTCTCGTGGCGCTCCTCGGCCCGTCGGGGTGCGGGAAGACGACGACGCTGCGCCTCATCGCGGGTTTGGATGCGGGCGACGGCACGATCGACATCGACGGGGTCCGGGTGTCGGGCGGGCGGCACGCCGTGCCCCCGGAGGCCCGCGGCGTCGGCCTCGTCTTCCAGGACAGTGTGCTCTTCCCGCACCTGAGTGTGGGGGCCAACGTCGCGTACGGTCTGCGCGGGCCGACGAGGAAGGCGGACGCCGCGCAGGCGCTCGCTCTGCTCGGCATCGCCGACCTCGCGGAGCGGATGCCCCACGAGATCAGCGGGGGTCAGCAGCAGCGCGCGGCGCTGGCTCGGACCCTGGGGCCCCGGCCGTCGCTCGTCCTTCTGGACGAACCGTTCGCGCATCTCGACCCGTCGCTGCGCGAGCACGTCAGGGATGAGATGCTCCGCGCGATCGAACGCACCGGGACCTCCGCGCTCCTGGTGACGCACGACCAGTCCGAGGCTCTGGCGACCGCCGACCGCGTCGTGGTGATGAACCGCGGCCGGGTGCATCAGGAGGGAACCCCGGAAGAGGTGTACCGGCACCCGGTCGACCGCTTCACGGCGTCCTTCGTCGGACGCGCGGCGCTCGTCTCGGCCCATGTCACCGGGCGCGGCCGGGCGCAGAGCAGACTCGGCGGTCTGGTCGTCGACGACCATGCATCCGCCGGAGAACGGATCGCCGTGCTGCGTCCCGAGTCGATCGCGCTCGTCGCCGAGGGCGAGGGCATCGCGGGTCGGGTGGTGCGGTCCTCGTTCCGCGGGGCCGACGCCCTGCTACAGGTGCAGCTCGCCGACGGCACCCTCGTGGAGACCATCGACGCGCAGCGCCTCCGTGCCGGCGACCGTGTCCACGTCGCGGTGCGCGGAAGGGTGGCGACCGTGCCCGTCGACGAAGGGTGAGTCAGTCTGCGAGGAGCAGCGCCCGCAGGGGGCCGAGTCCCATCGGTCCGAGGGCGAGGGCGTCGCGGTGGAACTCCGAGAGCGGCGCATCCGGCCCCCGTCGCTCACGCCACGAGGCACGGGCCTCCATCCAGAGCTTGGCTCCGACCTTGAAGGCGAGCGCCTGTCCGGGGATGCCGAGGTACCGGTCCACCTCGAACCGTGCAAGATCCGGCTCCACCATCGCATAGTCCTCGAGGAACGTGCGCGCGAGTCCGGGCGTCCAGACGCGCTCGTCCGTCAGCGGCGTCTCCGGGATCGGCCACGCGGTGTGCATGCCGATGTCGGCGACGATCCGCATCGATCGCCAGATCTGACCGAGCACCATTCCCAGGCGTTCCGCCGGGTCGCGGATCAGTCCGAGCTCGTCGGACAGCGCCTCGGCGTAATGCGCCCACCCCTCGGCGTAGCCGTGCACTTCGCACAGGAACCGCTGCCACGGATGCAGGGTCGCGTTGGCGCGGTTGACGGTGTGCTCGAGGTGGTGTCCCGGCAGCCCCTCGTGGTGCACGCTCGTGACCTCCTGCCACGTCGCGACGACCGGCACACCGCTCGGGATGGTCCACACGATGCGGCTCGGCACCGATCCGTCGGGAGGGGCGGGGGTGTAGTAGACCACGCCGGCCGAGGCCTGCGAGACGACGCACTCGACGTCGTCGATCGTCGACGGGAGGGCGAAGGCCTCGGCGCCCAGCACCTCGGCGCTCTCTGCGACACGGCGCCGCAGCCACCCGACGATCTCCTCGACGCCCTCGAGCCGGTAGCGCGGATCGGAGTCGAGGAGGCCGGCGGCCGACCTGACGGGATCCGGTCCCGAGCCGCCCAGCTGCTCGGCGAGCTCGCGGGAGAGCGCGACGAGGCGTTCGAGCTCGCTCCAGCCGAACGCGTAGACCTCCGCGAGGTCGACGGGGGTCCCGAGCATGCCCGCGACCATCGTGTCGTACACGGCAGCGCCCATCGCGTCCTCGACGGGCGCGTCGGGGAGGAGGTCTTCGCGCAGGTAGGTTGCGAGATCCCCCAGGGCCGCGGTCATCGCGCCGGCCGCGGCATCCGCGCGCTGTGCGAGTTCCGGCGGCAGCCCGCGGGCCCGTTCGAGGTGCCCGAAGTAGTCGCCGTCGGACCACCCCTGCACCTGATCGGCGAGGAGGCGGATCTGGCGTGCCGCGGCGACCCCCGTTCCCGAGAAGCGCCCCGAACGTCCGAGCTCCCGGGCGCGCGAGAGTGCGCGGACGTACTCCCGCACGGCGGCGGGCCCGGCTTCCAGCCGCTCGAGGACAGCGATCCCTCCCGCATCGGCGCCGATCTCGAGCCCTTCGACGCTTTCGAGGATGAGATGCACGGGGCTCGCGAGACCGGCCGCCAGGCGCATCGTGAAGCCCGTGTCGAACATCGCACGGTCGGCCGTGAGGCGTTCCACGAGCGCGGACCGGAGCACACCGTCGGGCGCGTCGGCGGGCAGCTCCGCCAGCCGGTCGAGGATCTCGCCCTGCAGCGCGTACCGTTCCTCGAGCCACTCGGGTGACAGATCGGCCAGGGGGCGAGCCGGTCGCCCGCGACCGAGAGCGAGGGCCGCGGCGGGTTCGCGCTCGGCGAGGGCGGCGATGTAGTCGTCGGCGATCGCGCGGACGGTGGCGGTCATGCAGACTCCTGTCGAGGGGTGGGGATGCCGCGCGCCGCGGCCACGAGAGCCGACCCGGCCGCGGTGATCAGCTGGGAGTCCACGGCGACGGCCACCGTCGTGAACCCGCGATCGATCAGGGCGCGGGCGGCATCCAGGCCGCCCGCGAATGCGCCGGCGCGGGTGCCCGCGCGCCGGCAGGCCGCGACGATCGCGTCGAGCGGATTGCCCGGCGAATCGTCCGCGAGCAGCGCGCCGACGCTCGTACCGAGGGCGATCGCGAGGTCGAACGGGCCGACGAACACCATGTCGACGCCCGGGGCCGAGGCGATGTCGTCGAGCTGGGTCAGCGCGCGGGACGTCTCGACCATGACGGCGCACGACACCTGCGCGTTGGCCTCGGCGGGCGCCGTCGTGGGCTCACCGCGATAGGCGGCCAGCGGCCCCCACGAGCGCTCGCCGAGGGGCGGGTACCGGGTGGCCGCGCCCGCGGAGGCCGCCTCCGCTCCGGATTGGACCATCGGCACGATGACGCCTGCGGCGCCGGCGTCGAGCGCCCGCCCGATGAGCGGTGCGGAGTTGCCGGGCACCCGCACGTGGACGGGAAGAGCGGATGCCGCCGGGATCGCCGCGATCAGCCCGGCGTCGTCGAACAGCCCGTGCTGGGCATCCAGCACCAGCAGATCCGCGCCGATGCGCGCCATGAGCGATGCCGCCGCCGGTGTGCCGAGCATCGACCAGGCGGCGATCTGAACAGTCGGATCCGGGTTGTCGTTCACAGATGAACAGCTTACGGGCGTCCGGAAGGCGTGATGGAAGGCAACCGGCGGTTCGAACCTTACAGAGGAGAAGCGGCGGCGTGCGAAGGCGCTGCCAGCGGGTTCTCGAAGTGCTGCAACAGCGATGCGAGGCGGATCATGGCCCGGTCCCGCTCCCGCACGTTCTCCTCCCACGTGGCATGGGGGAGCCGTCGCTCGATCTGGCCGGCGACGTGCTCGATCGTCTCGCCGGTCCAGGGGTCGTCCGTGCCGCGCTCGATCCCGATGCGGGCGTACACCGGCCCGATCACCTCGGCATGCCGGCGGATGCCCCCGCGGGTGTTCAGCTCGCTGGTCGTGAACGGCCCGATCACGGCCCAACGCAGTCCCAGCCCCTCGCGGACGAGCGTGTCGACGTCGTTCGGTGTGATCACGCCGTCGCGGACGAGGCAATACGCCTCGCGCAGCACCGCGCCCTGCAGGCGGTTGAACACGAAACCCTCGATCTCGCGGTGCAGGACCACAGGGGTGATGCGCACGCGCGTGAGCAGGTCGGTCGCCGCGGCGACGGCCGCGGTCGAGGTGAAGGGGGCCGGCACGACTTCGGCGACGCGGAGGAAGTAGGGCGGATTCGCGGGATGCACGACGAGGCACCGCTCGCGGCCGGGCAGATCTTCGGCGAACAGCGAGGCGATGATCGTCGACGTCGAACTGGCGAGGACCACGCTGCGATCCGTGAGCCGATCGAGTTCGGCGAAGAGTCCGCGCTTGACGTCGAGGTCCTCCACGACGCACTCCTGGACGAAATCGGCGTGCTCCACGGCGGCTTCGAGGGTCTCGCTCATCGTCACCCGCGGCATCACCTGGTCGACCGGCTCCTCGAGCAGACCCGCCTCGAACAGGTCTGTCAGCATCGACTCCACTTCACTGAGCGCGATGAGCCGCGCGCCTTCGTGGGTCTCGAACATCTGCACCCGCACTCCGGCGGAGGCGAACACCACGGCCCACGCGATTCCGATGCTGCCGGCGCCGATGATCGCCACGGTCTCGGTGGCGTGCGTCGCGGGGCTCGATCCGAGCGGAGGGGGAGATGTCATGAAGCGCGTCCGATCCGAAGTGTCGTGCTGAGCGGTGATCCCGTGCGGATCACCGGATGTAGGAAGCCCCGTTGAGGTCGATCGTCGATCCGGTGAGGCTGGGGCAGCGGTCTGACGCGAGGAACGCCGCGAGCTCGGCGATCTCGGAGACCTCCACGTGCCGGCCCATCGTGAGTCCTTCGGCCACGGCGCGCACCTCATCCGGATCCAGGTCGGCGGTCCCCATTCCGCCGTCGACGACCCCCGGTGCGATCGTGTACACCCGCACGCCGGAGCGTGCATAGGCGCGGGCGAGGGTCTGGGCGAAGTTGCGCAGAGCCGCCTTGGACGCGCCGTAGGCGCCGAGGTCCGGGATGCGGCTGCCCTGCTGGGCCGCCCAGCTCGAGATCGCGATGATCGATCCCGAACCGCGCTCGGCGAACACCCGGGCCGACTCCCTCATGAGAGTGGATGCGGCCACGACGTTCACCTGCAGAGACTGCTGCCATCCGGCATCCCACTCGTCGTCGTCGCCGATCAGGGGAGTCGGGGCCATCGCCGCGGCGTTCACGACGACGGTGTCGACCGGGCCCGCCGCCAGCGCATCCCGCCAGAGCTCACGCGCGCTGTCGCCGCCTCCGAATCCCGCCTGCAGGAGCGCGCGGCGTTCCGCCGGGATCGATGCGAGCGCGCTCTCCGCGGCCGCGCGCCTGGTGCGGTACGTGCCGATGACCGTCGCACCCTCGCGGCCGAAGACCCTCGCCAGCTGGCCCCCTATCGCGCCGGAGACGCCGGTGATGAGGGCGGTGCGCCCTTCCAGTGCGGTCATCGTGTTCTCCTCAGAGCATTCCGCCGTCGACGGGCAGCAGATGCCCGGTGATCGCCGCCGACTGGGGCGACGACAGGAACAGCACCGCGTCGGCGACGTCCTGTGTCGTGGCGAGGCGGCGCAGCGCCGTGGCCTCCGCCGATCGTGCGAGCGCGGTGTCGCGTTCCACTCCGGTCGCCGCGGCCCGTCCGTCGATGCGCGACAGCAGGGCCTCGGTGGCCACGGGCCCTGGGGCCACGGCGTTCGCGCGGATGCCGCGGGGTCCGAGGGCCAGAGCGGTGGAGCGGACGACGCCGAGGACGGCGTGTTTGCTCGCGACGTAGGAGAGGAGGTTCGGATCGCCCTTCCACGAGTTCAGCGAGCCGATGGCCACGATGGTCGAGCCCGAGGTCATGTCGGCGGCGACGACCTTGATCGCCGTGACCAGCCCCCGCACGTTCACCGACATCGTGCGGTCGAAATCGTCGAGGTCGATCGAGGCAGGGGAATGCCATTGCGGGACGATCCCGGCGGCGGCGACCAGTCCGTCGAACGGGCCCTCCGACGCGAAGTGCTCCATCGCGGACGTCAGCGCGGCCTCGTCGGTCACGTCCGCCGCGACGAAAGGCCAGGCGGTGGGGGATGCGGGAGCGTGGAGGTCGACGACCGCGACACGCGCACCGTGTGCGGCGAGGGCGTCGACGATCGCGGCACCGATGCCGCGCGCCCCTCCGGTGACGAGGAAGCGCCGGCCCTGGAGAGTGCGCGCGACCGACGGGTCCGGGGCGCCGTCGGTCTTCAGAGCATCGCGGGTCAAGGGATCAACCTCCTGGGTGAGCTGTCAATAATGTACGGTATGCGAACGGATCATCGCAATACGAACGCATCTGTGCGTATTGCGGACAAGTGTTCGTTATGCAACCATCACTCCAACGACCACGGTCGTCCGCGCGTGACCCGAAACACGCGAACGACCATGCTGCGAGGACACGACATGAACGCACCAGACTTCCGATTCGGAACCCTGCTGGGTCTCGACCACATCGGCATCGGCGTCTCCGACATAGATGCGTCGCTGAGGTTCTACGGCGAGCTCGGCTTCGTCGACGTCGCTTTCGACCGCACGGGACCCCTCGGTGGGCTCGAGTCCATCACGGGTCACCGTGACACCCACGCGCGCGTCGTCTATCTGCGCAGCACCCAGCCGACGGTGCTCGGCCGTGCGGGCATCAAGCTCGTCCAGATCACGAACCGTCCCGCACCGCCCCTGCCCGACGGCTTCGCCTACGGCGAGCCGGGGATCTGCGAGGTGTGCATCCACGTGCAGTCGTACGAGGAGTTCCACGAAGGGCTCGTCGCGGCCGGTCACGACGTGCTGATGGCGCCCAACGACCAGGTCCTCGAGCCGCACGACACGCGGTGCGGCCTCTCGTACGTCAAGGACCCCGACGGGGCGAAGATCGAGTTCATCGAGTGGCGTTCCCTCGAATCGGGCTGGCCCTACCCCGATGGTCCGCAGGGTGTGAACCACGTCGCCTTCGGCGTCGGCGACGCCGATCGCTCCGAGGCCTTCTACCGGTCTCTGGGCTTCACCACGAAGCTCTTCGACATGGCCGGCGTCAACGAGCCGATGAACCAGTGGTTCCTCGACGTCGGACGTCAGCCCCCGAGCCAGCGGATGATGCTGCTGATGAGCCCGCACGGCGGATCGCTCGAGATCGTCGAGCAGACCCCCGCCGGGCCAGACATGCGCGGCGAGTGGGGGCACCTGGGCACGTTCGAGTTCTCGATCGGCGCGCGCAACCTCGATCTGGCGATCGCGTACCTCGGCTCGATCGGCGTGGACCTCGTCGGGGAGCCCTGCGAGATCAGGATCGACGAGCAGCGGAGTTGGCGCTACGCCTACTTCCGCGACCCGGACGGCCTCTACGTCAGCGTCACGGAGGTGCGCGCATGAACGCCCATGCCCCCGCGGCGGACGGTGCCGCCTCGGTCGCCCGCACCGCCCAGCCGCTCATCGAACTCCGCGGCATCAGCAAGACCTACGGCAAGACCCAGGTCCTCTTCGACATCGACCTCACGATCGAGCGCGGCCAGCACGTCGTGCTCTTCGGTCCCTCCGGGTCGGGCAAGTCGACCGTTCTGCGCAGCATCAACCTCCTCGCCGAACCCGACGCGGGGTCTCTGCGCGTGGACGGCGTCGAGTTCGGGCCGGGTCTGCCCGGCGAGACCGGCAAGCACGGAGGCCGGCTCGAGCTGCGCAGGCGCGTGGGCATGGTCTTCCAGCAGTTCAACCTGTTCCCGCACCTGTCCGCGCTCGACAACGTCGCCCTCCCGCTGCGCAAGGTGCAGCGGATGAGCAGGCAGAAGGCCCGCGAGAAGGCCGCCGTCACGCTGCGCCGTGTGGGCCTGATCGACAGGGCCGCCAACTACCCGGCCGAGCTGAGCGGCGGTCAGCAGCAGCGTGTCGCGATCGCGCGGGCGCTCGCGCTGGATCCCGAGGTCATGCTCTTCGACGAGCCGACGTCCGCGCTCGATCCGGAGCTCGTCGGCGAGGTCCTCAAGACGATGCGCGAAGTGGCCGAGACCGGCATGACCATGGTCGTCGTCACCCATGAACTCGGCTTCGCGAAGGAGATCGGTGACTTGAACGTCTTCATGGAGGAGGGCCGCATCGTCGAATCCGGACCCCGTGGCTTCTACGACAACTGCACGAGCGATCGTGCTCGCGAGTTCCTCCGGGCGGTGATGTGATGTCGATCTTCGACTATGACTGGAGCCTGATCTGGGACAACCGGGAGGCTCTCTTCGCCGGACTGTGGACCGCGTTCTCGGTCGCGATCGTCGGACTGGCGATCTCGCTCGTGTTCGGTCTGCTGCTGGCCGTCCTGCGCTCGGCGCCGCGTCCGGTGAACTGGATCGCCTCGGCGTACATCAACATCTTCCGCGGCGTCCCGGCGCTCGTGAGCGTCATCTGGGTGTACTTCGGACTGGCACTCGTGCTCGGCGTGCGGTTCACGGTCTTCCAGGCCGGCGTCATCGCGCTCTCGCTCCTCTACAGCGCCTTCTTCGCAGAGATCTTCCGTTCCGCTCTGCTCGCCGTGCCCGCCGGCCACACCGAGGCCGGCTGGGCGCTGGGGATGCGGTCGTCGCAGATCTTCTTCTCCGTCACGCTGCCCCAGGCGATCAAGATCGCCCTGCCCAACATCGGCAGCATGTTCATCGGCATGGTCAAGGACACCTCGACCTTCACCGTCATCGGTCTGCTCGAGGTCGTCCGCGTCACGCAGAACCTCGTCGCGACCACGTTCCAGCCCTTCGTGCTCTACACCGCGGCCGCGATCATCTACGTGCTCGCCGCCTTCGCGATCGACCTGGTCTTCCGCCTCATCGAGGGCGCCTATGTGAGGCCGCCGCTGGGTGTGGTGGGCCGCACGCTTCGCGCACGTCAACGCCGCACGATCGAGGCGCTCGCCGCACGTGTGAAGGCGGTCACCCCGGCGACGGGCACCGTCTACACGCCCCGGTGACGCGCTCCGTCCTCCGATCCTCACGACCCGGCACCACCTCCGCATCCCCGAAATCACATCGAATGGAGAATCACGTGAACGCACGATTCAGCAGGAAGGCACTCCGTGTGCCTCTCGTCGCCGCCGCCGCGGCGACGGCACTGATGCTCGCGGCCTGCAGCGGCGGGGCCGGTGGCGGGACCGCCGACACCGACGCCGACGCGGCCGACAGCGGACTCATGACCCCGGGCACCCTGGTGGTCGGGATGAACCTGCAGTACAAGCCGCAGATGTTCCTCGAGGGCGACGAGCCCAGCGGCTACGACGTCGACCTGCTCACCCTGCTGGCAGAGGAGATGGGCGTCGAACTCGACATCCAGAACCTCGACTTCAACGGCCTCATCCCCGGCCTGCAGTCCAAGCAGTTCGATATGGTTTCGGTCGGTCTGGGTGCCACCGACGAGCGCAAGGAAGTCATCGACTTCAGCCGCGGCTACGTGCCCTACGCCACGATCCTCGGCGTCGCGCCCGGCTCCGAGCTCGGCTCGACCATCGAGGACTACGACAAGGAGGGCGTCGTGATCACCGCCCTCCAGGGGTCCACGGGCGAGCAGCTCGTGAAGGACACCTTCCCGAACGCGACCGTGGCAGGGTTCCCCGATCAGAACTCGGCTCTTCTCGAGGTCGCCTCGGGCCGCGCGGACGCCGTCCTGGTCGAGGACTACATCCTCGCCGAGTACGACCGCTCGAACCCCGGACAGCTCACCGCGCTCGACCTCAGCGAGCCGCTCAGCCTGTACTACGGTGCGTGGGGCGTGCAGAAGGACAACGCCGCGCTGGTGGAGCAGCTCGATGCGTTCCTCTGCGCGGCGCAGGACGACGGCACGCTCGAGGAGCTGTACACGAAGTGGATGGCGCCCACGATGCCCGAGATGCCGGACGGCTGCTGATCTATGGCTGTCGATGAGCACGTGTACGACGTCCTGGTCGTCGGAGGCGGTCCGGCGGGAATGGCCGCAGCCTCCTCGGCGGCGGACGCGGGATTGGACACCGTGCTCATCGACGAGCGCCCCACGCTGGGAGGTCAGGTCTACAAGCAGCCCGGTCCGGGCATGCGGGTGACCGACCCCCCGGCGATGGGCGCGCAGTACCTCGCGGGTCGCACGCTGATCGACGAGGTCGAGGCGAGTGCGGCGACGGTGATGCTGCGCTCGAGTGTCATCGACCTCGAGGCGGAGGGGGACGACTGGGTCGCCATGGTGCAGACCGACGGCGACCCCGTCTCCCCCCTCCGCGCGAGACGGGTCATCGTCGCCGCCGGCGCGCACGATCGTCCGGTCGTTTTCCCCGGCTGGACGCTGCCGGGTGTCATCACCGCCGGCGGTCTGCAGACCCTCGCCAAGACGCAGGCCTTCGTGCCGGGCGAGCGGATCGTCTTCGCGGGTTCGGGCCCGGTGGCCCTCGCCTTCCCGGCGCAGCTGGCCGGGTACGGCGCGAACATCGTGACCGCGCTCGAGGCAGGTCCCGCACCCTCGCCCCGCGACCTCGTCAAGATCGCCGCCTCGGCGCCGGGCAACGTCGGTCTGCTCATTGATGCCGCGAAGTACCAGTCCACGTTGATCGCGCGCCGCATCCCCCTGCGGTATCGCCGCATCGTCGTGCGCGCCGAGGGCGATGGGCGCGTGGAGCGCGTCGTCCACGCGCGCGCGGACGACCGGTGGCAGGTCGTCCCCGGAACGGAGGAGACGATCGACGCCGACGTCCTCTGCGTCGGCTACGGCTTCACCCCGACGACGGAACTCCTGCGCCTCGTCGGATGCGCCTTCCTCGACAGCGAAGACCTCGGGGGGCCGGTCGTGCGCAAGGACGACTGGTGCCGCACCGCCGTCGAGGGCATCTACGCCGCCGGTGACGGTGCCGGCGTCGAGGGATCGGCCGTCGCGGCCGACGAAGGCCGGATCGCCGCGTTCGCGGCGGCGCGTGATGCGGGCATGATGACGGCCAATGCCGCGGCGGCCGCCGTCGCGCCTCTGCTGCGCCGACTCGGCCGCCGCCGCGCGCTCACTCGGGCCACGGGACGCATGTACGGCGTGGGCGAGGGGATCTTCGGTCTCGCCGAGCCCTCGACGATCGTCTGCCGCTGCGAAGGCGTCCTCGAACGCGACGTGCGCGCGGCCGTGGAGACGGCTCCCGAGGTGAGCGCGGTGAAGGCGCTGACGCGAGCGGGCATGGGACCGTGCCAGGGCCGTATGTGCGGGCGCCACATCGCGGCGATGATCGCGCAGGAGCGCGGCGTGCCCGTGGGCGACATCGCGCCCGCGACGCCGCGCATGCCGTTGCGGCCGGTGCCGATCGCGGCCGTGGCCGATGCGGAGGTCCTGGACCCGGGACTGTTCGCGGCGAAGGACGACGCCCCCCTCGAACCGGAGCGCACCGACGTCGTGCCGACGGACGTCATCGCCCGCACCGGGGGAGTCGTCACCGACACCGACGTGCTCGTGATCGGCGGAGGCATCGCGGGAGCCGCCGTCGCGCACTACCTCGCGAGGGAGGGCGTCGAGGTCGAGCTCATCGAGCGCGGTCAGCTCAATCGCGAGGCGTCGGGCACGAATGCCGGCAGCTTCCACTTCCAGCTGGCGATCCACCAGCTCTCCGGCAAGGGCACGGGCGCCGATCGGTCCCGTCTGCTCGGCGACGCTCGAGCCAGTGTCGAGGCGTACGCCCTGTGGAAGACGCTCGGCGACGAGCTCGGCGCCGACATCGGTCTTCACCAGACGGGCGGCTGGATGGTCGCCGAGACGGCCGAACAGCTGGCCCTCCTGCACGAGAAGCACGTGCTCGAAGAGGAGGCGGGGATCGACACCGAGGTGCTGACCGGCTCCGCGCTGCGCGACCGCGCACCGTACTTCTCGGACCGCGTCATCGGGGCCACCTACTGCGGCCTCGAGGGCCACGCCAATCCGCTCGTGGTCGCGCCCCTCTACGCCCGCCGTGCCATCGAGAACGGCGCGCGGGTGCGCACCGGCGTCGAGGTCTTCTCGATCGACGTCGACGCCTCGGCGAGTCACCGCTTCACGGTCCGCACGAGCGCGGGCACGATCCGCGCCCGACGCGTGGTGAACTGCGCGGGCGGATGGGCCGGCGAGCTCGGCGCCATGGTCGGCCTGCGCTTCCCGATCCGTCGCGAAGGACTGCACGTCAACGTCACCGAGGCGCGTCCGGAGCTGCTCCCGTCGATGGTCCAGCACATCGGTCGCCGTCTCACCCTCAAGCAGACCCATCACGGGTCGTTCATCATCGGCGGCGGATGGCCGACGCCGACCATCGACTATCCGCGCCGGTATCCGACCACGTGGCGGAGCGCGGCGGGCAACCTGCGGGTGGCCCTCGATGTCGTCCCCCAGCTCGAAGACGTGCGCGTCCTGCGCACCTGGTCGGGCATCATCGCCTTCACCGACGATTACTCGCCCATCGTGGGCGAGTCCGAGCAGGTGCCCGGCTACTACGCGTGCGTCGCGTCGACGGGCTTCACCTTCTCGCCCATCTACGCCCGGCGGATCGCCGAGATGATCGTCGATCCGGCCGGATCCTCACCCTTCGATGAGAGGTTCTCGGTCGACCGTACGGTCGACCGGGCGCGCACGTGAACGCACGCATGACGAACAGGAGAACGCACTGATGGACCGCCATGATGTCGACTGGGCCGGCTACTTCCCCGCGGTGGTCACACCGTTCACCGAGACAGGTGAGCTCGACACCGACACGCTGCACGCCCTCATCGAGCAGTATGCCGATCGGGGCATGCACGGCGTGGTCGTGAACGGCACGTGCGGCGAGTGGTTCTCGCAGAGCGTCGACGAGCGGCGGGCGGTCGCAGAGACAGCGGTCTCCGCGGCTGCGGGGCGGATGCGGGTGCTCGTGGGGTGCACCTCCAACACGGCGGAGAACGTGCAGACGCTGGCCTCACACGCGCTGGGCGCCGGCGCGGACGGCGTCCTCGCCTCCGCACCGCCGTACATCAAGCTGTTCCCGAACGAGGTCGTCGCCTGGTACGAAGAGATCGGAGAGCGGGTGTCGGGTCCGCTCGTCGTCTACAACTGGCCGCACGGAACCGGCATCGACATCGACAGCGATCTGGCCGATCGCCTGGCGGATGTCGACGCGATCGTCGCGATCAAGGACAGCACTCCCGACGCCGACCAGTTCTTCGAGACCTCGCGACGCGTGCGCGACCGCGTGCGCGTCTTCGGGCCGTACATGTCGGCGCGGGGCGTCGAGGTGCTGCGCGCCGAAGGCGGCGACGGCTTCGTCGGCGGCGGTTCGCTCAACGGGAGGACCGATCCGCAGTTCTGGGAGGACTACTGGGCCGGTGACTGC
>JASDDH010000005.1 GCA_030407505.1 Planococcus sp. APC 4015 | reverse complement strand
GCCCCGGCAGTCACGTCCGGACAGGACGGCATCGGCTCGGGCACTCAGGCTCTCGTGTCGGTGAGCGTCCCCGTGACGGTCACCGGCAACGGCATCTCGGTTGTCGGCAACTCGTCGTCGACCGATGCTGCCGCCCCCGCACCGGCACCCGCAGCCCCAGCTTCGGCGCCGGCGGCGTCCACCGACGGCACGGACGGCCTGCTCTCGGGCACGCAGGGGCTCGTCTCGGTCGACCTGCCGGTCACCGTGACCGGCAACGCGATCTCGGTCGTGGGCGATTCCGAAACGACGGATGCCGCAGCGCCGGCCGCAGCCGCCCCGACCGCCTCCGCCGGCACCGCGCCGACGACATCCGGCACCGACTCGGTGCTCGGCGGCACGCAGGTCGCGGCGCCGATCACGGCACCCGTGAACGTCACGGGCAACGCGATCTCGCTGCTCGGCGACAGCATGAGCTCGGGTGCCGCGACCGCTCCGGCGGCCACGCAGGGTTCCGGCTCGGACGCGTCGACCGACGGGGAGGACGGCATCCTCGCCGGCACCCAGGTCATCGCACCCGTGACGGCCCCCGTCACCGCAACCGGCAACGCCATCTCGGTGCTCGGCGACAGCACGTCGCAGGGCTCGACCGCGACGGCACCCACCGGCACGACCGGAACCGGCAACGCGTCGACCGACGGGGAGGACGGCGTCCTCGCCGGCACCCAGGTCATCGCACCCGTGACGGCCCCCGTCACCGCAACCGGCAACGCCGTCTCGGTGCTCGGCGACAGCACGTCGCAGGGCTCGACCGCGACGGCACCCACCGGCACGACCGGAACCGGCGGCACCACCGACGGCACCGACTCGATCGCCGGCGGCAGCCAGATCGCTGCGCCGATCACCCTGCCGATCACCCTCGGAGGCAACGCCGTCTCGGTGATCGGCGACTCGACGACGATCACTCCGACGGCGCCGACGGACCCGACCGATCCCACCGACCCGGTCACGCCTGTCACGCCTGTGACCCCCGTCACCCCGGGCACCTCGGGCACCCCGGGCACCTCGACCACCGTCGTGGCGTCCGCGGGCCGCATGGGCGGAACGGGCTCCGCACGGTTCTCGGCGGCCGCACTGGCCGAGACCGGCGGTGTCGCCTCGACTCTGCCGGCGCTGATGGTGGCGATCCTGCTCTTCGCGGCTGGAGGTGCGGCGGCCCTGATGCGGCGCCGTACCGTCTGAACCGCCCGTGAGCAGGAGCGCGGCAGCACCGGGACCGTGCCTGGACCGGTGCTGCCGCGCTCACCTGCGCCCGTAAACGACGGATGCCGCGGACCCGAGGGGCCGCGGCATCCGTTCTTCGACGCGATTACTTCGCGGCGACCACCTGGAGGGTGATCACGGCGGTGAGGTCGTCACGCAGGCGAACCGTCGCCTCGTGCTCGCCGACCAGCTTGATCGGCGACGAGATCTGGATCTTGCGCTTGTCGAGGTCACCGAGTCCGGCGGCCTTCACCGCGTCGGCGACATCGCCCGTCTTGACCGAACCGAACAGACGCCCTTCGGCGCCCGCCTTCACGGCCAGACGAACCTTGTTCGACTCGAGCGAGTCCTTGAGGGCCACGGCCTCTTCGTGGTCGTGGATCGCGCGGGATTCGCGAGCGGCGCGGATCGACGCCACCTGCTTCTCGCCACCGCGGGTCCAGGCCACAGCGAAGCCCTGGGGGATGAGGAAGTTACGGGCGTACCCGTTCTTGACCTCGATGACGTCACCGGCGCTTCCGAGCCCGGTGACCTCGTTCGTGAGAATCAGCTTTGCCATCGGGTGCTCCTTAGCGGCCAGCGCCGGCGTAAGGCAGGAGCGCCATTTCGCGCGCGTTCTTGATCGCCTTGGCGATCAGACGCTGCTCCTGCACCGAGACACCGGTGATACGACGGGCGCGGATCTTTCCACGCTCCGAGATGAACTTGCGAAGCGTTGCGACGTCCTTGTAGTCGATGAGTCCGACGCGGATCGCCTTCGCGGGGGCAGCGTTCTTCGCGCCCTTCCGCGGCTTCCGGCGATCGCCGGTTGCCTTTCCAGCCATGTTGTTTCCTTCGGTGTTGTCGGATGCCTCGGCCCGAGGCATCCGGAATTTCATTGCGTTCGTGCGATCAGGGCCTTGCGGTCGCCGAGCGCTCTACGGTCGCTGAGCTTGTCGAAGCGTCAGAACGGGGTGTCGTCGCCGTAGGAGGTGCCCGGAGCGCTCCAGGCATCACCGCCGCCGGCGTTCGAGGAACCGGGCGTGGACCACGGCTCTTCAGCGACCTGTGCCGGACGCGACTGCTGGCCGCCTCCTCCACCGCCGCCACCGCTGCTGCCACCGGCTGCGCGCGTGACCTGTGCGGTCGCGTAGCGCAGCGACGGGCCGACTTCGTCGACCTCGAGCTCGATCGCGGTGCGGTTGTTGCCCTCGCGGTCCTGGTAGCTGCGCTGCTTGAGGCGGCCGGTCGCCATGACCCGCATGCCCTTGGTCAGCGAGCCCGCCACGTGCTCGGCGAACTCGCGCCACACGCTCGCGCGGAGGAACAGCGCTTCGCCGTCCTTCCACTCGTTGGCGGCACGGTCGAAGTTGCGCGGCGTCGACGCGATCGTGAAGTTCGCGACGGGGAGTCCGTTCTGCGTGTAACGCAGTTCGGGATCAGCCGTGAGGTTTCCCACGACGGTGATGATCGTCTCGCCGGCCATCGTCGTTACGCGTCCTGCTTGACGGGCTTCGCGGGGCGGGCAGCCTTGCGGGCGGCCTTCTCGTCGGCGCGCTGCTTCTCGGAGGCGATCATCGCGATCGCATCTTCGGCGCGGAGCACCTTGGTGCGCATGATCTGCTCGTTGAGCTTCAGCTGGCGGTCGAGTTCCTGAGTGGTCGCGCTCGTTGCCGTGAAGCTGACGACGGCGTAGATGCCCTCGGTCTTCTTCTGGATCTCGTAAGCGAGACGGCGGCGACCCCAGATGTCGATGTTCTCGATGGTTCCACCGTCGCCGGTGATGACCTTGAGGAACTTGTCGAGGTTCGGAGCGACCTGGCGCTCGTCGATCTCGGGGTTCAAGATGACCATGAGTTCGTACTGGTGCGTCACTAACCCACCTCCTTCGGACTAGAACGGCTGTCGGGCATTTCCCGGCAGCAGGAGGGTGTGTGCACGTCATCCGGCTTCTCGCGCACAGGGGCGCATGCGGACAACCCTCCCATGATACCGGATGCCGGGTCCCCCGCCCAACCGCCGGTTCGGCCGCCCCGCGGGATGGGCCGTCGGTGTCGGCGAGTTGCCCCGACGCGCCGCATAGCGGTGGGCGGATGCGGTGTGCCCAGGCAACTGGGCCCTGGGCGGGCCGAACCGGGGGGGCCGAGGCGCGGGGGCCGCGCCGGGGTGAAACCGCGGCGAGCCGCCGAGCTCGGGCGGAGCTGCGGCACGCCGGGTAGCGTGGGCGGTCACGACCTCGGGAGGAACGATGACGGGGATTCCCGGGCCACGCCCGGTCGCTTTCGATCCGCGACCGCTCGTCGATCCGGTCGACCGCAACGCGGTGCGGGCCCACAGCCAGAGCCTCAAGGCATCCGGCGCCGTGTCATCGTCGACGGCATCCGTCATCGTCGGGGTCATCGCGGTCGTGATCGTCTGCGGCGTCCTGCTCACGTTCTTCAGCGCGTTCATCGGCATCGCCTTCACCGTCATCGGCTCGTCGGCGTCGGGCTCGGGCGGATTCGCGGCGGTCCTCGCGGCGCTCGCACCGATCATCGTGATCGCGATCATCGTCGGCGTCGCGGTCCCCCTCGCGATCCGCGGGATGCGGGGAGCGAGCGAGCGCCGCTTCCGGCTGCACGGGTTCGCGCGCGCGAACGGGATGCAGTACATCCCCCGACTCAACGCCCCGGGGCTGCCGGGCATGCTCTTCGGCACCGGCAGCGACCGGCACTCGCTCGACGTCGTGCGCGGCGACCAGCCGCGCTTCGTCGAGTTCGGCAACTACCGCTATACGACCGGATCGGGCAAGAACCGCACGACGCACAGGTGGGGGTACATAGCCGTCAAGCTCGGTGTGCCGCTTCCGCACATCGTGCTCGACGCGCTCGGCAACAACGGGCTGTTCGGCTCGAACCTGCCCATGAACGTCGACCGAGACCAGCGGCTGAGCCTCGAGGGCGACTTCGACAGCTACTTCTCGCTGTTCTGTCCCGCAGGCTACGAGCGTGACGCGCTCTATCTGTTCACGCCCGACATCATGGCGCGCTTCATCGACGATGCGGCCGCCCTCGACGTCGAGATCGTCGACGACTGGCTGTTCCTCTACTCGAAGCGCGACTTCTCGACGCTCGACCCTGCGTCCTGGGCCTGGCTGTTCTCCGTCGTCGGCGCACTGCTGGACAAGCTCGCGCAGTGGGAACGCTGGCGCGACGATCGCCTGGTCGACGAGCGGATGCCGCAGCCCGGCGTGCCCTTCGCCGCTCCGGCCGGGGTGCTGCGGCCGCCGCCCGGGGTGGCGGCACCCGGCCGACGTCTGCGGCGCGGCATCCCGTGGGCGGCGATCGTCATCGGCGGAATCGTGCTGCTGTTCTGGCTCGCTCCCAACCTCTTCGGCTTCGTCTTCGCGTTCTTCGGTCGCTGACAGCGGGGCTCAGCGGCGACGCGCTCCGATCCGTGACACGTCGATCCCGGCCTACGCCGCGTCCTTGAGCCCGAAGTGCACGAGTTCGGGGTCGTCCAGCATCCGGGATCTGATGATGAACCGGTTGCCGGTGGGGCCTTCCACCGAGAAGCCCGCACCCCGGCCGGGTACGACGTCGATGGTGATGTGGGTGTACTTCCAGTACTCGAACTGCGCCTCCGAGATGTAGACCTCGATCGGCGCGTCGAGCCCCACGCGCAAGGTGCCGAGGTGCACGTCGGACGGTCCGGTGATGAACATGCCGACCGGGAAGCACATGGGCGCGCTGCCGTCGCAGCATCCGCCGGACTGGTGGAACATGAGCTGACCGTGCTGCACGGTCAGCTCGCGCAGCAGGCCGGCTGCGGCATCCGTCACCGCCACCCGACTGTATGTCTGTGTCGCTGTCATCGCTCTCGCACTCTCTCTGTCGTCTTCCGATCCCGGCCGCCGTCCCTGTCGGTGAGAAGCCACCTGGTCGCCGAGAGACCGGGAAACACCCACGCCCTCGGCCGCCGGCTGAAGGCTCACGGCAACCGGCCGCCCGGCCCGGCCCTGCGACCCCCGGGAGCCCGGGCGGAGAGGGGGTCTCCGCCCGGACCGGGGTCGACCCGCTGGGGACGGGCCGGGTCGCCGCTCAGAAGAAGCCCATCGGCCCTTCGGCGTACGACACGAGCAGGTTCTTCGTCTGCTGGTAGTGGTCGAGCATCTTGAGGTGGTTCTCACGGCCGATGCCCGACTGCTTGTACCCGCCGAACGCCGCGTGCGCGGGGTACTGGTGATACGTGTTGGTCCATACGCGACCGGCTTGGATCGCGCGTCCCGCACGGTAGGCGGTGTTCATGTCGCGGCTCCACACACCGGCGCCCAGCCCGTACAGGGTGTCGTTGGCGATCGAGATCGCGTCGTCGTATTCGTCGAACGACGTCACGGCGAGCACCGGCCCGAAGATCTCCTCCTGGAAGATGCGCATGTCGTTCGTGCCCTCGAAGATCGTCGGCTGCACGTAGTAGCCCTCCGACAGGTCGCCGCCCAGGTCGGCCCGCTCACCGCCGATGAGCACCTTGGCGCCACCCTGCTTTCCGATGTCCATGTACGACAGGATCTTCTCGAGCTGGTCGTTCGACGCCTGCGCGCCGATCATCGTCTCGGGGTCCAGCGGGTTGCCCTGCGTGATCGCCCGCACCCGCTCGATGCCGTCGCCGAGCAGCTGGTCGTAGATCGACCGCTGGATCAGCGCCCGCGACGGGCATGTGCAGACCTCGCCGTTGTTGAGGGCGAAGAACGAGAAGCCCTCGAGCGCCTTGTCGTAGAAGGAGTCCTTCGCCCGCGCGACGTCTTCGAAGAAGACGTTGGGGCTCTTGCCTCCGAGCTCCAGCGTGACGGGGATCAGATTCTGCGACGCGTACTGCATGATCAGGCGGCCCGTGGTCGTCTCACCGGTGAACGCGATCTTGCGGATCCTCTTGTGCGACGCGAGGGGCGCGCCCGCCTCGATGCCGAAGCCGTTGACGATGTTGAGCACGCCCGCAGGAATCAGGTCGCCGATGAGGTCCATGAGGAAGAGGATGGATGCCGGCGTCTGCTCGGCCGGCTTCAGCACGATGCAGTTGCCGGCGGCGAGCGCGGGGGCGAGCTTCCACACGGCCATCAGGATCGGGAAGTTCCACGGGATGATCTGACCGACCACGCCCAGCGGCTCCTGGAAGTGGTAGGCCACGGTGTCTTCGTCCAGCTGTGAGATTCCGCCCTCCTGGGCACGCAGCACGCCGGCGAAGTAGCGGAAGTGATCGATCGCGAGCGGGATGTCGGCGGCCAGGGTCTCACGCACCGGCTTGCCGTTCTCCCACGTCTCGGCGACCGCGATCTTCTCGAGGTTCTCCTCCATGCGGTCGGCGATCCTCAGCAGCATGTTGCTGCGCTCGGTCGGGCTGGTCTTGCCCCACGACGCGAAGGCCTTCCACGCGGCATCCACCGCACGATCGATGTCTTCGACGGTGCCGCGACCGACCTCGCAGAACGGCTTGCCGTTGACGGGCGAGATGTTCTCGAACCACTGGCCCTTCACCGGGTCGACGTACTCGCCGCCGATGTAGTGCCCGTAACGGGGGCGATAGTCGGCGACCGAGCCGCGCTGCCCGGGGGCTGCGTAGACGCTCGAGACGCCCTCTTCCACGATGGTCATGGTGTCTCCTTCGACGTGTGCCGCGACGTCGGTGTCGCGCTGCGTCGACGGTAGGCCTCGCAACGTTGCATCCCGTTGCACATCCCGATGGACCTGTCGGGTGGTGTGAACCGGGAAGAAGGTCAGGGCATGACGTCCCCGCTGTTGGGACCCAGGGTTTGACCGATGTAGGCCGAGCCGCTGTCAGCTCCTGCGAGCAGCAGCACCGTGGGCACCACCTCGTGGATCTCGGCGAAGCGTCCGAGCGGGAGCCTCGCGCGGATGGCATCGGTCGCCGCGTCGGGCAGAGAACGCGACATCGGGGTGTTCACGGGCCCCGGAGCCACGCAGTTCACCGTCACGCCGGACTCCGCGACTTCTCTCGCCAGCGACTTGCTGAACCCGACGATCGCCGCTTTGGATGCCGCATAGTGCGCGAACCCGGGCTCGCCACGCTGGCCGAGCTGGGACGTGATCATGATCACCCTGCCCCACCCGTGCCGCACCATTCCCGGCAGGAAGACCCTGGTCGGCTCGACGGCGGCGGCGACATTGGTATGAAACACTCTGTCGAACTCGGCGGCCGTCATGTCGAGGAATCGCGACTCGGATGCGACTCCCGCAGCATTCACCAGGATGTCGACGCGGTGACCATCCGCGGCGAGCTGCTCCTCGAGTCGCGCGAGCGCGAGCGGATCGGTGACGTCGCACTGCATCGAGAGCACGCCGCCGCCGTGGTCGTGCGCGACGGAGTCGACGCTGACCACCGCGTCTCCTCGTTCGGCGAACGCCGAGACGATCGCGCCACCGAGGCCACCGGCGCCTCCGGTGACCAGGACCCCGAACGGCGACGCCGTCACAGCTCGCGCCCCATCTTCTCGCCCTCGAACATCAGGGCGGCGAGCTTGCGCGGCGAAAGACAATCGCCCACGCGTGTCACCGGGACGTCGCCGGCCTCCAGGGCATCGAACAGATTGGAATCCGCGTGGCGGAAGATCGAGAACACCAGCGTGGACACGCCGTCGAACGTCCGGGGCTCGCCGGACCACAGATCCGTCGCCGTGACGACCCCGTCATCGAAGCGGTCCACGCGCAGCTGGGCGAGCAGCTCGACGCCCAGCGACTTCAGGCGCGGCAGCAGCCAGGGCATGCGCAGATGATTCTGCACGTCCTCGCCGACGAACATCTGCGGGGTCACCAGGTAGACCTTCGACCCGCTCTCGGCGATCTGCTCGGCCACCCCCCACGGGAACTCCGACCCCGTCTCGTCCACGATGACCACGGTCGGGCCCAGCGACGCCCCGCCCCCGGCGCGCAGCAGGTCGGCGGCGCGATCGATGCCCATGACCGAATCGGTCTGACCGGACGACACGACGGATCGGTCGGCGCGCCAGATCGTGCGTCCGGTGGCGTCGTACGAGGACCCGACCGCGAGCACGACCTCGTCGTACCCGCCGGCATGCACGTAGTCGGCGTCGACATCTGTTTCGAGGACGACCTCCACGCCGGCGACGGCGAGCTGTCGCTCCAGATTGTCGCGCGCTACACCCCACCCGGCCTGATGCGGCAGCGCTTCGTACGCCCGGAGGTGCCCGCCCAGGGCGTCGCTCTTCTCGACGAGGGTGACGCGGTGCCCGCGACGCGCCGCCACCGAGGCGGTCTTCATGCCCGCCGGTCCGCCGCCCACCACGAGGATCCGCTTCTCGCGCCCCGGTTCGACCATCGGCAGCGTGGACCACGCCGCCTCTCGGCCGGTGATCGGATTCATCATGCAGATCACTTCGGTGTCGTGGAAGAGACGCCCGATGCACTCGTTGACGCCGGTGCAGCGCTGGATCTCGTCGATGAGACCGAGCTGCGTCTTGCGGATGAGGTGGGGATCGGCGAGCTGCGCGCGCCCCAGTGCCAGCATGTCGGCGGCATCGTCGTCGAGGAGCGATTCCGCCATGTCGAGATCGCGGATGCGGCCGACGAGGAACACCGGGGCCCGACCCGCGAGGATCTTCTTGGCCCGCTTGCCGAACGGTCGTGTGTACCCGTCCTCTTCATCCATGGGCGCGGTGCCGCGATGCAGCGCGTGGTAGCCGGCGCAGCTGATGCTGAAGTAGTCGAACAGGCCGGTGTCGGCGAACAGTCGCAGGTGCTCGTCCGCCTCGTCCGGCTCGATTCCCGCCGCCCCGACGTACTCCTCGTACGAGATGCGGATGCCGATGATGAAGTTCGGGCCGACGGCTTCGCGGATGCGCTGTGCGATCTCGACGACGATTCGGCACCGGTTCTCGAGGCTTCCGCCGTACGCGTCGGTGCGGTCGTTGTACGCGGTGCTCATGAACTGGGCGAGCAGGTAGCCGTGCGCGGCATGCAGCTCCACGCCGTCCAGCCCGCCCTCCTGCACGTTGCGCGCAGACGTGACGAAGCCGTCGACGATCGTGTCGATCTCGGGCTGACGCACGATCTGTGGTGTCTCGTTGTGCACGATGGATGCCACATCCGACACGCCCCACAGCGGATGCCACTCGTCGATCAGCAGCGTGCTCTTGTCATGCGTGCCCGAACCGTAGAGCTGCACGATGCCCAGCGCGTCGCCCTCGTGGACGATGTCGGCGAAGCGCCGGAAGCCGTCGATCGCCCCGCGCTCCCACGCGGTGCAGGGATTGTGGAAGGAGCCCTTCGCGTACGCGAAGGCAGCATGCTGTTCGGTGACGATCATCGCGGTGCCGCCCGCCACGAGCTCCGCGAAGTGGGCGAGGTGCCGGTCGCTGAGATAGCCGGTCTTGGACCAGTTCAAGGTGCGGGCGGGAACCAGCATCCTGTTCTTGGCCGTTCGGGTGCCGATGGCCAGGGGCTGCCACACCTTGGTCAGGGTCGCGGGGGCGAGTGTCATCGAGTGCTCCTTCGTGGATGCATGAAGAGGTGGCGGTGCGCGTCAGTGGTCGCGCAGAAGCGAGCCGAAGCCGTCGATCTGCTCGGTGGATCCCACCTGGCGGAGCGTGTGCCACACGCACGCGGCGTTGATCGCGATCACCGGCTTGCGTAGGAAGTCCTCGGCCGAGGCCGCGAGAGCGATCATCGACAGGTTCGTACCCACCTGCAGGATCGCGTCGGGCCGCGCGGCGTCGAGCTCTGCGATCACGCGGGCCAGTTCCGTGTCGTCGACCTCCGACATCGCCTTTGGCGAATCGGATGCCAGACCGTGCTGGGCGACGACGTCGAACCCGTGCTCGGTGAAGTACCGCGTCACGTGACGGTTGCCGACCTCGGGGTACGGGCTCACGTAGGCAATCTTGCGTGCGCCGAAGAGATCGAGGGCTGCACGCAGGGCGGTCGCCCCGGTCGTGATCGGGACGCCTGCGCGCTCGACGATCTCGGCCTCGAACCGCGCGTTGCCCTCTTTTCCGCCCCAGAAGGTCTCGGAGGACATGCCCATGGTCATGTACGACACCTGCGCCGTCGACACGCGCTCGATGGCTGCGGCGTTGCCCGCCTCGATCTCGGCGATCAGTCTCTCGAACGCCTCGTCGGAGTCGATGTCGGGGATCTGGATGTGGGATCTTCCGTAGTGGAAGACCACCGAGCGGGCGCCGATGCGGGCGTAGTCGCGCTCGACGATCGTGTTGGTCGAGGGGATGATGCATCCCACCTCGATGGGAGTGTCGGAGGACATGGTCACCTTTCGGGTCAGGGGTCAGACGCCGGCGGCGAAGCGGGCGTCGATCTCGAGATGATGGGCGAGGTCGACGACTTCGTTCAGATCGTCGAGCCCGTGCATCCGCTCCCGCCAGGCCACGCTCGTGCCCTGCTCGCGCAGGTCGCTGAAGAACGATCCGATCGTGAGCGAGGCGATGCGCAGCGCGGTCGTCGGGAAGATGATGAACGAGAATCCGAGTTCGCCGAATTCCCGCGCCGACAGCGCGGGCGTCCGCCCGCCTTCGCTCATGTTCGCCATGCGCACGCCCGGGAGCTCCTGCCCGATGCGACGCAGGTGCTCGACAGATGCCGGTGCGTCGATGAACACGATGTCGGCCCCTTCGGCGGCGAAGGCCTGCGCCCGCGCAATCGCTTCGTCCAGGCCCAGCGGGGCGAGGGCATCCGTGCGGGCGATGATGAGGGTGTCGGGATTGCGGCGGGCCTCGACGGCGGCGGCGACCTTGCGGATCGCGACCTCGCGGGCCACGACGGTCTTGCCCTCCATGTGGCCGCACTTCTTCGGCCAGTCCTGATCCTCGATCTGCACCCCGGCCGCACCGATCGCCTCGAGTTCGCGCACGTTCGCCGTGACCGCGATGACGTCGCCGTAGCCCGTATCTGCGTCGACCACGACGGGGATGTCGACGACACGACCCACCGCCCGCAGCGCATCCGACGTGTCGCGCATGCCGAGCAGCCCGATGTCGGGAAGCCCGTGACGCCATGCGGCGACGGCGTACCCCGACAGGTAGAACGCCTCGAATCCCGCCTGCTGCGCGAGCCTCGCCTCGAGCGGGGTTCCGCCACCAGGGACGACGAGCGGCGACGCCGCCGAGTGGATGAGGCTGCGCAGGGAGAGATCAGAAGTCATGCGACCGTGTGTCCTTCGATGTGGGTGGGAGATTCGGGAAACTCGATGAGCTGGCGGATCGCCCGGCCGGCGGCCAGTTCATCCATCGCAGAGTTGATGTCCTCGAGCGGCATGTGCGCGCTGACGAGCCGCTCGACCGGCAACCGACCGGCGCGCCACAGATCGATGAAGCGCGGGATGTCGCGTTGCGGCACGGATCCGCCGAGGTAGCTGCCGACGACGGAGCGCCCCTCCGCGACCAGTCCGAGCGGACTGATCTGAGCCAGATCCGTGGGAGCCGGAAGCCCGACCGTGACGGTGCGTCCGCCGGGGGCGGTGAGTGCCATCGCCTGCTCGAACGCGGACGCGCGTCCGACCGCCTCGATGACGACGTCGGCGCGCAGCCCAGACGCGACGGCGGCATCCGGCGTCATCGCCTCGTCAGCGCCCAGGGCGAGCGCGGCCTCGAGCTTGGTCGGCTGCAGGTCGATCGCCGTCACGGAGCGCGCGCCGAGGGCGATGCCGGTGAGCACCGAGGCCAGACCCACCCCGCCGAGTCCGACCACGATCAGCGACTCCCCGGCCTCGAAGCGAGCGGAGTTGAGCACGGCGCCTCCGCCGGTGAGCACGGCGCACCCCATCAGCGCGGCGACCTCGGCCGGGACATCGTCATCGACGGCGAACACCGAGCGCTCGTCCACCACCGCGTGGTCGGCGAAGCCTGAGACACCGAGATGGTGGGCGACGTCGTGACCTTCGGCGTGCAGGCGCGAGCCGCCGCCGAGCAGCTCGCCGGCACCGTTCGCCGCACTTCCGGGTACGCACGGCGCGCGGCCGTTCGTCCGGCAGGCGTCGCAGGCGCCGCAGCGCGGAAGGAAGGTCATCACAACCCGTCGACCGACCTCGATCGTCGTCTGCGGTCCCGCCTCGACGACGATGCCGGCGGCTTCATGCCCCAGCAGCATCGGCACCGGACGTGGGCGCACGCCCGAGACGACCGACAGGTCGGAGTGGCAGACGCTGGCGACCTCGATGCGCACGAGCAGCTCACGGGGCCCGGGGGGGTCCAGCTGAAGCTCCGTCACCACGATCGGCCGACTCGCCGCGTATGGTGCGCTCGCCCCGATGCGCTCGAGCACCGCGCCGCGCACGGTCAGCGCGCTCACGCGGGCACCCCGAGGTCGCTCGGGGCCGAGAGCGTCCCGCGCACGGCGGTCGCGGCTGCCACCGCCGGCGAGACGAGGTGGGTCCTCGCCCCCTTGCCCTGGCGTCCCTCGAAGTTGCGGTTCGACGTGGAGGCCGTGCGCTCACCCGGCGCCGCGGTGTCCTCGTTCAGCCCGACGCACATCGAGCAGCCCGCCAAGCGCCACTCACCGCCGGCGTCGGTGAAGACGGCGTCGAGGCCTTCGGCCTCGGCCTGGGCCTTGACCCGCATCGATCCGGGGACGACGAGCAGGTGCACCGCAGGATCGACCCTGCGTCCGCGCAGCACATCGGCCGCGATCCGCAGGTCCTCGATGCGCGAGTTGGTGCACGAGCCGAGGAACACGGTGTCGACGCGGATGTCGCGCATGGGCGTGCCCGGAGTCAGATCCATGTACTCCAGAGCGCGGGATGCCGCCGCCGCCGCCGATTCGTCGGCGAAGGATTCGGGAGCCGGTACGACGTCGTCGAGTGAGACACCCTGTCCGGGATTGGTGCCCCATGTGACCCACGGCACGACCTCGGCGGCATCGATCTCGATCGCGTCGTCGAAGACCGCGCCGTCGTCGGTGCGCAGGCTCGTCCAGTACTCCACCGCACGGTCCCACTCCGCGCCCTCGGGGGCGTAGGTGCGGCCCTTCAGGTAGTCGAAGGTGGTCTGATCGGGAGCCACGAGTCCGGCACGGGCGCCCCACTCGATCGACATGTTGCACAGCGTCATGCGCGCCTCGATCGACAGCGCCTCGATGGCGTCGCCGCGGTACTCCACGATGTGGCCCTGGCCGGCGCCGGTCCCGACGCGCGAGATCAGGTGCAGCGCGAGGTCCTTCGCCGCGACACCGGGGGCCAGTCGGCCGTTGACGGTCACCGACATCGTGCGCGGTCTGACCTGCGACAGCGTCTGCGTCGCCAGCACGTGCTCGACTTCGCTGGTGCCGATCCCGAAGGCCAGGGCACCGAGCGCGCCGTGGGTGCTGGTGTGGCTGTCGCCGCACACGATCGTCATGCCGGGCTGGGTGAGTCCGGTCTCGGGTCCGATGATGTGCACGATGCCCTGACCGATCTCGCCCAGGCGTCGCAACTCGATCCCGAACTCTTCGCAGTTGCGACGCAGCGCCTCGACCTGCGCGCGTCCGACCGGATCGCGCATCAGCAGGCCGGTGGTCGGCACATTGTGGTCTTCGACCGCCAGCGTGAGGTCGGGGCGGTGGACGACTCTTCCGGCCATCCGCAGTCCGTCGAAGGCCTGCGGACTGGAGACCTCGTGCAGGAACTGCAGATCGATGAACAGCAGGTCCGGCTGGTCGACGCGTTCGATCGAGTGCGCCTTCCAGATCTTCTCGATCATGGTCAACGGCGCAGTGGTGGAGGTCATCCGTGCACCGCCACGGCCAGCTCGTGAGCAGACAGATCGTCACGCTCGATCGTGCGGATGATGCGGCCGTGACGCATGACGTGCACGCGCGTGCACAGCGCGGCGAGGTCTTCGTATTCGACGCTCGAGATCAGCAGCAGGGTCCCGCCGCGGGCGAGGTCGGTGAGGTGACGGAAGACCTCGCGCTTGGCGCCGACATCCACGCCTTGCGTCGGTTCGTGCAACGTCAGCACCGTGGGTCTCGAGATCACCCACTTGGCCAGCAGCGCCTTCTGCTGGTTGCCCCCGCTGAGCGTGGCCAGTGCCGACTGCGGGCTGGGTACGGAGATGCGGAATCGATCGATCTGGGACGCGACGACCTCGCGTTCCGCTCGTGCCGAGATGACACCGCGGTTCACGACGCTGCCGAGCGTCGCCACGGTGATGTTGTCCGAGACCGACAGCGACTGCGCCCCGCTGGCCTCCTTGCGATCGGCCGGAAGAAGCGCGATGCCGGCGCTGATCGCCGATCGGGGATCGAGGCGCCGTGCGTCGAGCTCGGGGCCCTGGGCGACGGTGACGGTGCCGCCCGTGGCCTCCTGCGTCCCGGCGAGAAGGTAGGGGATGTGCTCGTAGCCGCTGCCCGGAAGGCCGACGAAGCCGACGATCTCTCCCGCGCGGGCACTGATGTCGACGCCTTGGACGAGGCCACCGGTGAGACCCGTCACGCGCAGCGCACTGCCTGCCGGCTGGACGTCGTAGTCCGGGTAGAGGTCTTCGGGCGCACGGCCCAGCATCAGCGTGACGAGGTCGCGTTCCGAGCGACCGGCCGTCGCCTCGTCGGCGACGAGCACACCGCCTCTCAGGACCAGCACGCGATCGCAGTGGGTGAGCACCTCGTCCAGACGGTGCGACACGAACAGGATGCTGACGCCTTCTGCCGCGAGCTGCGCGACGGCGCGGAAGAGGCGCTCGACCCCCGAGGTCGGCAGGTATGCCGTGGGCTCGTCGAGCACGAGCAGCCGCGCTTCGGAACCCTGCGCGAGTTCGATCTCGGCGAGCCCGCGCGCGATGGCCACGAGTGCCCGGTCGGTGACGCTCAACTGCTGGACCCTCATCCGTGGGTCCACGTCCAGCCCGACGCGGGCGAGGATCGCACGCACCGCGGCGACCTCGCGCTTCCACAGGATGCGCCCGAAGGCGCCCGTCGCGAAATGCCCGATCCGCAGGTTCTCGACGATCGTCATCGACTCGACCAGCGCGAGGTCCTGATGGATGAAGCCCATGCCCGTGGTCTGGGGGCCCTTGGCGAGCACATCGGTGATGTCGACCCCGCCCATGTGCACCACGGCCCCCTTGTCGGGTTCGTGGAAGCCCGAGAGCACCTTGATGAACGTCGACTTGCCGCTACCGTTCTCGCCGATGAGCGCGACGACTTCACCGGGCTCGATCGTGAGCTCGAGTTCGCTGAGCACTCGGATCGGGCCGAACGTCTTCGAGACGTCGCGCACATGCAGCGACGGCGGGGAACCGGTCATCGTGGAGGTCTGCTTTCAGAAGCGATGGGATCGGAAGAAGGGTGGCGGGCGTGGCGGCGGTGTCCACCGCCACGCCCGGAGGAACCGCCTACTTGCCCCAGAGGGCGGCGAACTCGTCCTTGTAGCCGTCGTACTCGTACCAGGCGAACTGGTCGTCGCCCACGATGAGGTCGCCGGCGTTGTCGCGGTCGAAGATGCGCAGTCCGACGTTGTAGTTCTCGATCGGAGCGGCGTCGGTGAGGACGCGGAAGATGCCGTCCGCCATGGCGTACGCCCACCACTCGTTGTGGCCGCCGATGTCCAGTCCAAGACCGCTGGACGGATCGCTCAGCATCTCGACGATTCCGGGCGTCGCGTTGAACGTGCCCATCGTGACCTTCTCGCCGGCGCCGGCGGAGCGGATCGCGCCGATGCCCGAGAGGCCCTGTCCGTCGTACAGCGGCAGGAAGTAGGTGCGCTCCGGGTCGGTGTTGATCGTGGACTGGATCAGGGTCGGCACCGAGGTCTCCCACTGGGGGATCTGGATGTCCTCGACCTTGATGTCGCAGCCCGGGCAGAGCTCGGCGACGCGATCCAGCGACGCCTGCGCCTGCGGCTGCGAGGCCGGCACGTCATCGGACGAGATGAGCGTGGCCTTGCCCGTTCCCTCGGAGTCGACGATGAACCAGTCCGCGATCAGCTCGCCGACCTTCACGTAGTCGAAGGTCACCTCGGCATCCTGGCCCGCCGACAGATCGCCGGGAACGCCCGACTGCGCCGTGATGACCTTGATGCCCGCCGCGTGGGCCGCCTCGATCTGCTGCTCGAACAGCTCGGGGAACAGCGCGACCAGCACGACGACGTCGGAGCCGCTGGCGATGGCCTGCTGGAAGCCGCGGTTCGCCTCGTCGACCGAGCCCTTCGCGTCGACCTCTTCGAGGATGACGCCCGCCTCGTCCGCGAGGATCTTCTTGAGCTCATCGGCCCAGTACTTCAGCACGGCGATTCCGCTGGACACGTTGATGTAGGTGACGCGCTTGCCCTCGAGGCCCGAGATGTCGACGGGCTCGTCCGGGCCCTGCCAGGTCGGAGCCGCACGGTAGAGGTCGAGCTCGGCCTGCGCCGTCTCGATGCCGGCGGTGTCGACCTCGCCGCCCGCAGAGCCCGATGTCTCGGGCGCGGACGTGTCGGATGAACAGGCGGCGAGCCCGATGGCGAGGGCCAGGGCCGCCGTCGCGCCGAAGACGGCGCGTAGCGGTGTGCGAATGGTCATGCGTGTTGCCTCTCGGTGGGTGTGGTGGTGCGGGATCGGGTGTGGAGTCGTGAAGTCGTGGAGCTGCGGATGTCGGTCATGTGGTGCCTCCACGCTGACGTCGGCGAGCGAGCACCCCGAGCGAGACGGCGACCAGCAGCGAGGCGCCGTAGAAGACCTGCTCCGGCCAGCCCGCGAAGCCGAGGTAGACCAGGCCCGTGATGCCGGTGATCAGGAAGTACACCGCGACCCACGTGCCGAAGGCGTTGAAGGTGCCGGGCTTGATCGTGGTCGAGCCGAGGAACGCGCCCGCGAACGCCGGTAGCAGGTAGTAGGTACCCGCTTGCGGGTTCGCCGCGCCGTTCTGACCGGCGAGCACGATTCCGGCGAGGCCCGCGAGCGTCGCCGTCGCGATCAGACCGCCCGTACGGATCCTGTCGACACGGATGCCGGCGAGTCGTGCGACCACCCGATTGGCGTTCACGAACGCCATGCGGCGACCGATCGGGGTGTGCTGCATCACGAACCACAGCACGATCGTCAGCGCGACGCCGAAGTAGAACGGGATCGGGATGCCGAACCAGCGCGTCGAGATCAGAGAGATGAGCGCCGGATCCATGCCGGTGACGACTTTGGAGCCCGTGACGGCGAGGGTGATGCCCGCCAACAGCGTGCCGCTGGCCAGGGTGACGATGATCGACTGCACCCCCACCAGCACGGTCAGGGCGGCGTTCATCAGGCCGAACAGCGCGCACGCCACGAGGGTCAGCAGCACCGAGAGCCACACGTTCAGGCCCGTCGTCCCGTTGAGCACGACCATCAGGCACGCGCCGAACCCGACGACGCTGCCCACCGAGAGATCGATCTCACCCACCGCGAGGGTGAGCATGAGGCCGAGGGTCGCGATGAGGATCACCGTCTGCGTCCCCAGGATGAGCGACACGGTGCCCGCCGTCGGGAACGTCGCCGGCCTCAGGATCGAGAACACGACGATGACGATGACCCAGGCGACGATCACGCCGTAGCGTTCGAGGATTGACAGGGGTGAGAACCGCTGTCGAGTCGGGGCGAAGTCAGTGGTCACGAGGGCGTCCTCCGGGTGGTGTCGTGCAGGTAGTCCAGGACGCTTGCCAGGTCGCGCACCTCGCCGTACTTGGCCTGGATGTCGAACAGACTCGCGTCATGGGGGGCCGGATGCCGGTCGCCGACCGCCTCGCGGACGACGACCGGGATGAACCCGCTCTGGATCGCATCCACCGCGGTCGCACGGATGCAGCCGCTCGTCGAGACGCCCGCGATCAGAACGGTGTCCACGCCGAGGGAGCGCAGCGTCGAGGCGAGCGTCGTGCCGAAGAATGCGCTGGCGTACTGCTTGACGATCGTCACCTCGTCACCGGCGGGTGCCACCTCGGGCATGATCTGTCCGAGCGGTGTGTCGCCGACGAACTCCTGCAGTGCGCCGACCTTCTGGAAGAAGTAGCCGCCATCGGCGCCGCCCGCAGAGTACGAGACACGGGTGTGGACGACGGGGATTCCTGCCTCCCTGGCTGCGTGCAGCAGTTGCGCGGCCCCGCTGAGGCTCGAGGGGTCGCCCATGTAGAGCTGCGCCCCGGGCTCGAAGTAGGCCCTCACCAGATCGACCATCACCAGCGCCGGGTTCGCGCCGAGCGTCAGTCGGCGGGCGAAGCCCGCCTCGTCCTGCGCCTTCACCCCCTCGCGGGAGGGATCGTGCCCGCTCATGAGGCGACGGGTGGGGCGATCGGGGCAGGCAGTCCGGTCTCGGCGAGCGCGTTGGTGAGGATCGTCTCGATGTCGCCACCACGGTCGAAGGTCTCCAACGGCGCCCGGGTGTCGCGCATCTGCGCACGCAGCGACGTCGTCGCCGCGGCATCCACCTCGTCGACATCGGTGAGCACGACGCCGTAGGTGCGGCTGCCCTCACGCGACACGAGACCCTGCTGGACCTCGAGTGCCACCAGGTCGGCGTCGCGCTCGAGGGGATCGCCCCAGCCGCCGCCGCCCCACGTGCCGAAGTGCAGCAGCTCCCCGGCCTTCACGGGCACGTCGAGCACCTTGCTCGCGAGGATCTCGACGGTGCCGTCAGCGCGGTCGATCCACTTGCGGCTGCGCGCTCCGGGCTTGCCGCCGTTGACACCCCACGGGTAGGTGAGCCACCGGTCGTCGTGGATCGTGATGACGCCGTCCTCGAGGAAGTGATAGACCACCTCGACGCCGTTGCCTCCTCGGTGAAGGCCTGCTCCACCCGAGTCCGCGATCGTCTCCCACTTCTCGATGCGCATCGGGTAGTAGCTCTCGAGGTACTCGCACGGGATGTTCATGAAGGACGGCCAGAGCGAATGACCGTCCGGGCCGTCGCCGATGGGGCGCCCGGGGATTCCGCCGAATCCGATCGAGTAGAGCTGGAAGTCCTCGCCCTTCTTGTCGCCCTCCGAGTAGCGTCCCGAGTACATGAAGTGCGGTGACGACGAGAACCCTGCCGCGTTGAGCAGCTCCGGCGTCTTCTGCCCGAGCAGCCCGCCGAACAGATCGAACAGTCGTCCGATGCCGTGATTGCGGGCGTTGAGCGCCGCCGGGAACTTGGGCTTCCAGAACGAGCCGTCGGGGATCACGACGTCGATCAGCGAGTAGTAGCCGTCGTTCCAGAGGATCTGGGGATCCGCAACGGTGATGACGTAGATCCCGAAGAACATCTTCACGAGGTTCTCGTTGAGGAAGTAGTTGATCGGACCCGGCGCCTGCGGGGCGCTGCCGGTGAAGTCGAGCGTGACCTTGTCACCGTGCCGGGTGAGGGTCAGCTTCAGCTCGAACGGCCCGTACCCGACGCCGTCGTCGCAGATGTAGTCGGTGAACGAGATCGTCTCACCGTCGACGAACAGCATCGCCAGCAGCGTTTTCATCGCGCGGTAGTTGCGATCCAGCAGCGCGTCCAGGCCCGCCGAGTAGGCGTCGACACCGAACCGGTCGCACATCTCGCCGACCCGCTTGCCGGCGATCCGCGTCGCGGCGACCAGGCCGTTGAGATCCGCCCTGTTCCACTGGGGCTGGCGCACCTGGTTCATGATGATGTCGAGCGCGTCGACGTTGAGTTCACCCGCCCGGTAGAGCTTGAAGGGCGGGATCACGATGCCCTCTTCGAAGATGGTGCGCGCGTCCGTGGGCATGCTCGAGGGCGACTTCCCTCCGACATCGGCCATGTGCCCGAACATCGCGGCCCATCCGACGAGACGCCCATCGTGGAAGATCGGGGTCACCACGAGCCAGTCGTTTGCGTGGCTGATCGCCGCACCGCAGCTGTAGGGGTCGGACGTGAGCAGCACGTCGCCCTCCTCGATGGTTCCGGGGAACTGTTCCAGCAGCGCCGGCACCGACAGGCCGAACTGACCCACGACCATGCGTCCCTGCGCGTCGGCGATGAGTGGGAACTCATCGTGCTGCTCACGGATGCCGGGCGACAGCGCGGTGCGGAAGAGCACCTCATCCATCTCGTAGCGCGCATTGCGCAGACTGTTCTCGATGAGGTCGAGGGTGACCACATCGACCTCGACGGGGGTCAGTGGTGCGGTGTTCGTCTCGATGATCGTTGCCATGTCGGCTACTCCTTCACAGGTTCGATGAGCAGGGCGCCGCTGGGATGCACGGTGGCGGCGTGACCGGGGAGGACGAGCGCCGTCGAGTCCATCTCGACGACGATCGCGGGGCCTTCGACGATGTCGCCGGCCTTGAGGAGCGTGCGGTCGTACAGCCCGGCGGAGTGCGATCCGCCGTCGACCCAGATGTCGCTGGTGCGGATGAGTGCCGCCGACGGGTCGCCGGTGCCCGGCTCGAGCTCGATCAGGGGGATCTCGGTGACCGGGCTCGTGGCGACGACCGTGAGCGAGACGATCTCGTGATCGGCGTCGAGCAGGAAGGAGAAGAGTCGCTCGTGCTCGGTGTCGAACGCCGTCGCGATGGCATCCAGACCGTCATCGGAATCGAGCGACGCGCGATCCACCGACACTCCGAGCTCGAAACCCTGTCCGTGATAGCGCACCTCGGCGCGATACGTGAACGTGAGGCGCGAGGGATCGATGCCCTGGCTCTCGAGGCGCTCCCGGGTGCGGCTCGCAAGGTCGTCGAAGTCGTCGGCCAGCTCCTGAGCGCTCAGCCCCGCGATCTCGCGCAGGATCGTCCTGCCGGACTCCTCGCGATGACTGGTCATCACGTCGCCGTAGGCGTTGAGGACGCCAGGTGACGGGGGGATGATCACGGGCCAGGATCCGAGGAGGCGGCCGATGGAGTTGCCGTGCAGAGGACCGGCACCGCCGAACGCGACGAGTGCGAAGTCGCGAGGGTCGTGTCCCTGCTGCACCGAGACGAGACGGATCGCGCCGAGGATGTTCTCGTTGACGATGTCGATGATTCCCGCGGCGACGGCCTGGATGCTGTCGAGTCCCGTCGTCTCCTGGATCGACGCGACCGCGGAACGCGCCGCGGCGACGTCCATACGGATCTCACCGCCCGCGAGCTCCTCGGGAAGGTAGCCGAGCACGACATTGGCATCCGTCACGGTCGGGAGCGTCCCGCCTTTGCCGTAGGACGCGGGACCGGGGACGGCACCGGCCGATTGCGGACCGACGCGCAGCGCCCGGGTGAGCTCGGGAACATGGGCGACGGATCCTCCGCCCGCACCGACGGTGCGCACGTCGACGGAACTCACACGGATGTTCAGGTCGCCGACCTTCGTGTCCTTCGCGATGCGGGGCTGGTAGTCCTGCACGAGGGCGACGTCGGTGGACGTTCCGCCCATGTCGAACGCGAGGAAGTCGCCCTGCCCGGCGGCCTTCGCGGCCCATGTGGCGCCGGTGACGCCGCCGGCCGGACCGGACATCAGCAGGGTCACGGGCCTCTCGCTGGCTGCTGCCGGTGAGGAGAGGCCTCCGTCGGAGCGGAGGACCGAGAGCTCGGCGTCCAGTCCTCCTGCCGAGATCTTCTGCTCGAGGTTGCGGACGTAGTCACCGACCTGCACCTGCACGTAGCCGTTCGCGACAGTCGTCAGCGTGCGCTCGTACTCGCGCATCTCGGGAAGGACCTGGCTCGAGATCGACACCGGAATGCCGGGCATCTCCTCGGCGAGGATCTCGACGAGGCATTTCTCGTGGGCGTCGTTGGCGAAGGAGTTGATGAGGCTCACGCAGACGGTCGCGACGCCCCGCGCCTTGAGTACGGCGATCTGCCGACGGGCGTCGTCTTCGTCGAGGGCCTCGACGACGTCGCCCTTGGTGCTCATGCGCTCACGCACCTCGATGGTGTTCTCGAGCTTCGCGAGGGGCTCGGGCTTGGGCCAGACGATCCATCCGGCCAACCCTCCGGGCACGTACGAGCGCGCGATCTGGAGGACCTGCCGGAAGCCGTTGGTCGTGATGAGGCCGACCTTGGCTCCCTTGCCCTCGAGCACGGCATTGGTGGCCACCGTCGTGCCGTGCTGCACGTGAGAGACGCCGGACGTCTCGATACCGGCCAGCTCGCACGCCTTCTCGATGCCGCGCAGGACACCGACCGACTGATCATCGGGGGTGGAGGGCACCTTCGATCGCCATGTCTCGCCGGTCTCCGCGTTGATCAGCAGCACGTCGGTGAATGTTCCGCCGACGTCTACTCCGACCCGATAGGTCATCGACATTCCTTCCTCAGATGATTCCGTTGGCTTCGAGATCGGCGATCTGATCGGTCGTGAGACCGAGCAGATCGCCGTACACGTCATGGTTGTCTTCGCCGCGCTCGCGACCCACGTGGCGCACGCGCCCAGGAGTGGCCGACAGGCGCGGGAAGACGTTCTGCATCGAGATGTCGCGACCGAGCGTGCGGGACGCGATCGAGACGATGGCTTCGCGCGCGATGAAGTGCGGGTCCTCGAGCATGTCGGGCGCGGAGTAGATGAGTCCCGCGGGGATTCCGGCGGCGTGCAGGATGTGGAGCAGTTCGTCGCTCGTGAAGCCCGAGGTCCACGTGCTGATGAGTTCGTCGAGCTCGGCCATGTTGGCTCCGCGGGAGTTGTGATCGCGGTATCGATCGTCGTCAGCCAGCTCAGGCCTTCCCATCGCCTCCGCGAGACGTCGGAACACCGAATCCTGGTTCGCCGCGACGAGAACCATCTGTCCGGATCGCGTGGGGTAGATGTTGCTCGGCGCGACGCCCGGCAGGGTCGCTCCGGTGCGCTCACGGCGGTATCCCGCGACCTGCCACTCGGGGATGAGGGACTCCATCATCCCGAGCACCGCTTCGTAGATCGCCGAGTCCACGACCTGCCCGCGCCCCGTGCGGTCGCGGTGGTGCAGCGCCACGAGCGTTCCGATGCAGGCGAAGACCGCGGCGAGTTCGTCACCGATCGAGATCCCCGCTCGCGAGGGCGGAGTCGACGGGTCGCCGGTGACATAGCGCAGCCCGCCCATCGCCTCGCCGATCGATCCGTAGCCGGCGCGCGTCGCGTACGGCCCGGACTGGCCGTAGCCGCTGACGCGGGTGATGACGAGCTTCGGGTTGATCTTCCACAGCTCTTCGGGTGAGAGGCCCCACCGCTCGAGGGTTCCGGGACGGAAGTTCTCGAGCAGCACGTCGGCATCGGCGACTAGCCTTCGCACCAGCTCCTGTCCTTCGGGGGTGCGCAGGTTGCAGGTGATCGTGCGCTTGTTGCGTCCCAGCACCGGCCACCACAGCGACGCGCCGTCTGCCTTGGCTTGACCCCACTCGCGGATCGGATCACCGGCATCCGGCGGCTCGATCTTGATGACATCGGCGCCGAAGTCGCCGAGCAGCTGCGCGCAGAAGGGGCCGGCCAGCAGCTGGCCCATTTCGATCACGCGCACGTCTGCCAGCGGCAGGCCTGTCCGATCGCCCTCGGTGGACGCATCGTCGGGACTCGTGGCGGCTTCTTGCTCGGCCATGGATGCACACACCTCCGTTCCTCTTCGAACTGATTGCATACAGTTCTATCCAAATAATGCGGATTGGTCCAGTCATTCGTCTAGATCTGCATGCACATGTTTACATGATGCATACTTGGCCGTAACAGATCACGCGAGGAGAGCCGTGGAGATCATCGAAGTCGGACCGCGCGACGGACTGCAGAACGAGCAGGTCGTGCTGGATGTCGACACCCGCGCCCGCTACATCGAGATGATCGTCGCCGCCGGGGCGCGAAGAATCGAAGCAGTCAGCTTCGCGCGGCCGGATCGAGTGCCTCAGATGGCCGGCGCCGAGGAATTGATGCGGGTGGTGCCGCGCATCGAGGGTGTGAGTTACATCGGCCTGGTGATGAATCCCCGCGGTACGGACAGGGCGATCGAGAGTCGCGTGGATGAGGGCAACATCGTCGTCGTCGCGACCGACACCTTCTCGCGTCGCAACCAGGGCCGGACACTCGCCGAGACGCTCCACGCACTGCCCCCGATGATCGATGCCCTGCGGGCCGCGGGCATCCGGACCACGGTGACGATCGGCGCCGCCTTCGGCTGCCCGTTCGAAGGCGAAGTCGCCGTGGAGCGCGTTGCTGAGATCGCCGAGCGGGTGTCGACGCTCGGCCTCGACGAACTCGCTCTGGCGGACACCATCGGCGTCGCCGTGCCGCGAGACATCCGCGCCCGCGTGAATGCCGTGCGCGCGGTCAGCGATCTGCCGCTGCGACTGCATCTGCACAACACCCGCAACACCGGGTATGCCAATGCCCTCGCGGCACTCGAGCTCGGCGTGGACGCCCTCGACGCGTCCACCGGGGGAATCGGCGGCTGCCCGTTCGCTCCCGCAGCCACGGGCAACATCGCGACGGAAGACCTGCTCTACTTGGCGGAGCGCTCCGGCTACGAGAGCAGCCTCGACATCGACGGCGTCATCGCCGCCACCGCCTTCGTGACGGGTGAACTCGGGATCCGCGCCGAGGCGATGCTCGGCCGCGCCGGGGTCTTTCCGCCTGTCAGCCCGCGCTGAGGGTCGGAGTGAAACTCGGTCGACGGCGCTCGTAGTCGGCGATCGCGTCGCTGCTCTGCAGCGTGATCGAGATGTCGTCGAGCCCGTTCAGCAGGCGCCACCGGGTGTAGTCGTCGATCTCGAAGTCGATCGTGGCCAGTCCGTTCAGCCGGATCTGCTTCGCCTCGAGGTCGACGGTGACAGCGCTGCCCGGGGCTGCCGCCAGCTCCGTCAGCAGCAGATCAGCATCCGCCGGCTCCACTCGCGCCGCCAGCAGACCTGACTTTCCGGCGTTGGATCGGAAGATGTCACCGAAGCGGGACGAGATCACCACACGGAAGCCCCAGTCCTGCAACGCCCAGACCGCGTGCTCTCGCGACGATCCCGTGCCGAAGTCCTCGCCGGCCACCAGCACGCTGGCCTCGGCGTAGGTCGGATCGTTGAGGACGAAGTCGGGGTCGGCGCGCCAGCTGGCGAAGAGGCCGTCCTCGAAACCCGTGCGCGTGATGCGTTTGAGGAACTCGGCGGGCAGCAGCTGGTCAGTGTCGATGTTGGAGACGTCCATCGGCACGGCGATCCCCGTGTGGGTGGTCAGAGCGTCCATCAGGTGCCTGCTTTCTCGTTCGGGTGCCGCCGCGTGATCACGGTTCGGGAGTGCGTCGCGGACCCAGCAGCGAGGCGCGAGCGGCGAGCAGATGACTCGTCATGACCGCCTCCGCCCAACGACCGTCGCCGGCACGGAGGGCTGCGACGATCTCGAGGTGATGCTCGGCGCTGCGCCGCTGCGCGTGCTCGTCGTACGACTCGCGAGTCCGGGTGAGGATCGAGGCGTGCACTACCCCCGACATCGCCGTTGAAAGCGTCTCGCTTTCGGCCACGGCCATGATGAGCGAGTGGAACTCGCCGTTGAGCGTGTGGATCTCGGCGAGCTGGTTGGTCGGGCCCTTCTCGGTCAGAGCCAGGATCTCGGTGCCGAGCTGCTCGAGCCTGTGCAGTTCGGCGACGCGGATTCGATCAGCGGCGAGCCTGCACGCCGTTCCCTCGAGTGCGATGCGGGTCTCGAAGACCGAGTCCAGTTCTCGGTCGTCCCAGATCGCGACGCGCGCGCCTCTGTTCGACGAGAAGTCGATGAGACCCTCCATCGACAGGATGCGGAACGCCTCTCGGACCGGTGTGCGCGACATTCCGAGGGCCGTCGCCACTTCTGCGGCGCCTAGCTTGGCACCCGGCTGGTAGGTTCCATCGAGGATCCACCCCCGCAAGCGCTCGACAGCGTCTTCGAACTGCGCCATACGCGACCCCCTCTCGATCTTGCATACACTTTAGGGGATGTCGCGGGGATTATTGCGATTTTCTGGGGCTCACGTCATCTACGTGCATGCAAGTGACCGTGAAGATCCTTGCGCCCTTCCGGGCGTACTCAGTCTTCGAGGCGCTCGATGCGGGCGACGAGCCCGGCACGCTTCGGCGAACGTGCCGGCAGCATGCTCAGACACAGCCGCAGCACATCGACGTCGTCGGCTGCCGCATCGGTGTCGGCGTACGCCAGAAGCACGTCGACGGATGCCTCGGCCAGAAGCGCCTCGCGAAGGGTGGTGCGGACGGTGTCACGGAACTCCTCGACCCCGGGCGCCGTCGAATCGGGCAGCACGTCGCCACGGTAGGCGGCGAGCGCGACGCGGTGCGCACCGCGGTCGAGCAGGGAGAGCGTGTGGTGGGCATCCGTCTCGAGCGGACCCGTGAGTCGATAGGGCCGGGATGCCGGTACCAGCTGCGGAGCGGAGCGCTCGAGTGCTCTGCGCAGTCGGACGAGTTCGGGACGCAGCGTGTCGACCGAGCCCGCCCCACCGTAGACGAGCTCGCCGAGCCGCTCGGCCGACAACCCCTGCCGATGCACCGCGAGCATCAGCAGGATCTCGGCGTGCCGGGCGCCGAGCTCGGTGACGGTCTCGACGCCGTCGCCGGCGAGCTCGAGCAGGGCGCGATCCCGTCCGAGCACCCGCAGCGTGGCGCGCGCCGTCGCCGGACGCGGGGACGAGCGGCGCCGCGCGGGCGGATGCGCGGCGCGGGCGCGCAGCCGCGAGACGAGGAGCTCGCCCTCGATCGCCCGAGCCGTGGCATCCACCAGCAGCTGCGCCTGCGGCGTGACGGTCTCGACCCCGCCGGTCACGTCGATCACGCCGATGAGGCGTCGGGTCTCGGGGTCGTGCACGGGGGCGGCGGTGCACGACCACGGCTGCACGAGCCGATTGAAGTGCTCGGCGCCGCGGATCTGCACCGAGCGGTCGAGCACCAGCGCCGTGCCGGGCGCAGAGGTGCCGACGGCCAGCTCGGACCAGTTCGCGCCCGGCACGAAGCCCATGTCGCCGGTGAGGGTGCGGATCGCGCGATCCCCCTCGACCCAGAGCAGGCGGCCGGCGGCGTCACCGACGGCCACCACGACCCCGGCGTCCTCGGCGCCGCCGGGCAGCAGCAGCGCCCGGATCATGTCGATCGCGCTCGCGAGGGGATGCTCAAGGCGATACGCGTCGATGACGTCGGCGGCGAGATCGAGTGGCGGAAGACCCTCGGCTCCGACGAGGTGACCCAGCGATCGCCGCCAGGACTCGCGCACGAGAGGACGTACGTCGGACAGACGCTGGTCGGTCTCGTTGCCCGCCAGCAGCTCTTCGTGAGCACGCTCGATCAGCAGGCGCGAGTCCTCAGGTGAGACATCGCGTCGTGACGACCACGGCGAAGGCATCCGGGCTCCGATCGACATCGGGGAGCGTTGCTTCAGTGTAGGTCGGCGGGGACGTGCCTAGGCCGGCGATCTTTCGACCAGGTTGTGGGATGCCCATTCCCCGAGCTGATCGAGGATGGGCAGCAGGCGATCGCCGCTGTCGGTGAGCGCGTACGACACCCCGACCGGAGGGCCGTGTGCGACCGTCCTCGTCACGAGGCCGGCATCGGCGAGTTCGGCGAGGCGGTCGGAGAGCACGGCGTCACTGATGCCGGGAACCGCGCGGCGGAGGCCGACGAAGGTCGAGGCCCCACCGCCGAGGGCGGAGACGATCATCCCGTTCCACCGTTTGCCGAGCACCGAGAACGCGAGCGTGACGGTGGCATCGCAGCTCCCGTGCGCATCGTCGGTGGCGGACATGCCCTAATCGTACCCGTGCTACAGTCTGCGGAGTCGCTCTTATTTTATTAGCGACTCTCATTCCACGATCGGAGAATCATGTCTCTCTTCCGGCTCGACGCCAGCATCCTGCCCACCACCTCTGCCAGCCGTTCGCTCGCCGACCTCGTCGAGGCCGAGTGGCGCACAGCCCACCCCGCGTCCGAGGTCGTGCGGCGCGACCTGGCCGCAGACCCCGTGCCGGCCACGGCATGGGCCGACGTCGTGACGTCGAACTTCGTCGACGAAGGCGATCGCTCCGACCGCCAGCGCGAGGCCCGCAGCCTGGCGACCACGATCGCCGATGAACTCGTGGATGCCGAGGCGCTGCTCTTCGCGGTGCCCCTCTACAACTACGGGGTGTCGCAGCATTTCAAGACGTGGTTCGACCTCGCCTACACCGACCCCCGCATCGACCCCCAGGGAACCGCGCTGCGGGGGAAGCCCGCGACGCTGGTGACCGTTCTCGGCGGCAACTACGCGGCGGGCACGCCCAAGGAGGGCTGGGACCACTCGACGTCGTGGCTGCGCCGGGTTCTCGAAGACGTCTGGGGCCTCGACCTGCGGGTCGTCGAGCGGCCGTTTACCCTCGTGGGCGTGAACCCGGCCCTCGACTCCTTCGCCGACACGGCGGCGGAGCTCAAGCAGACGGCCGAGACGCATGCCGTGCGCTCGGGTCGCGAGATCGCCGGACTCGTCGCCGCGTCGCGCTGACCATCGGTCGCGCTCCCGCCTCTGATGCGCTTACGTCAGGGGCGGGAGGCCCACCATGCGCGCAGGCGCCTCTCGGCCTCGTCTTCGCCGACGATGCCTTCGTCCAGACGCAGCTCCATCAGGAACCGATACGCCTCGCCGACCGCGCGACCGGGTTCGATGCCGAGGATCTCCTGGATGCGGTTGCCGTCGAGCTCCGGGCGGATCGCGCCCAGCTCCTCCTGCGCCGAGAGCTCCGCGATGCGGCGCTCGATGTCGTCGTAGGCGCCGGCCAGGCGACCGGCCTTCCGGCGGTTGCGGGTGGTGACGTCGGCCCGCGTGAGGATGTGCAGGCGCTCGAGCTCGGGTCCGGCATCGCGCACATACCTGCGCACGGCTGAGTCCGTCCACGCGCCCTCGGCGTAGCCGAAGAAGCGCAGGTGCTGCTCGATGAGCTGGGCGACCGAGGCCGTGGTGTCCGAGTCGAACCGCAGGGCCAGCAGCCGCTTGCGGGCGAGCCGGGCACCCTTGACATCGTGATGGTGGAACGTCACGCCGCCACCCGGTTCGAGCCGCCGCGTCGCCGGCTTGCCGATGTCGTGCAGCAGAGCGGCCAGCCGCAGTGTGACATCGGGTGCCGCCTCGGGATGCCGGATCTTCTCGAGCGCGATCGCCTGCTGCAGCACCGTGAGCGAGTGCTCGTAGACGTCTTTGTGGTGGTGGTGCTCGTCGACCTCGAGCCGCAGGGCCGGCACCTCGGGCAGGAACTCCTCCATGAGGCCGGTGTCGACCAGCAGACGGATGCCGCTCACCGGGTCATCGGTCTGCAGCAGGCGCACGAGCTCACCCTGGATGCGCTCGGGACTCACGATCGAGATGGTCGCGCGCAGTTCGGCGATCGCCTCGACGGTGGCGGGATCGACCTCGAAGCGCAGCTGCGACGAGAAGCGTGCCGCGCGCAGCATCCGCAGCGGATCGTCGCCGAAGCTCACCGCAGGATCGGTGGGCGTGCGCAGCTCGCGCCGCAGCAGATCCTCGACGCCGCCGGTCGGATCGACCAGGGTGCGGGCGGGAACGCGCAGCGCCATCGCGTTGACCGTGAAATCGCGCCGCACGAGGTCGCTCTCGATCGAGTCGCCGAACTCGACCGTCGGCTTGCGGGTGACCCCGTCGTAGCTGTCGGCACGGTAGGTCGTGATCTCGACCTGCTCGCCGCCCACCTTCGCTCCGATCGTCCCGAACGCCCGCCCGATGTCCCACCGGGCCGTGCTGATCGGGGTGACGATGCGCAGGATGTCGTCGGGACGCGCATCCGTCGTGAAATCGAGGTCGTTGACGGGTCGATCCAGCAGCGCGTCGCGAACCGGGCCGCCCACGATCGCCAGATCGAAGCCCGCATCCGCGAAGGCGCGGGCGAGCGTGTCGACGACGGAAGACTCGGCGAGCGCGCCGAGGCGCGCGACGCCCTCGGCCATGTTGAGCATGCCGTCGAGCCTACCGAGCGCCGTTCAGTCGTCGAAGCGCAGGAACCCCGTGACGAGCAGCTCGCGCACGCGGGGCAGCAGGTCATCACGGAGCGCGACCTCGTCGACCTCGAGCAGCTGGGCGATCGCCCCCACCAGCACGCCGACGGGCAGATCGCCGTCACAGGCGCCAACGAGCGCGGCGAGCCCGGGGTCGACGGCGATCGCGCGCCCGAAACCGCCGCCCTGGCGCAGCTCGATCACCGTGGGCGCCTCGGCTCCGGGCAGCTGGTGGCGCGCTTCGGTGACGTCCGGCGAGACGACCAGGGCGGATGCCGCGAGTTCGACGTCGTCGAGGGCGGTCTGACGATCGTGGGCGGTGAGGGCGTCGGCGAGGTGGGCGCCGAGCCCGCCGTCGGGCAGGGCCTGCGGCATCCGCTCGAAACGCGCGAGGGTCGCCGGGCCTGTCTCGGGCCGTCGGAGGAGGATGTAGCCGAATCCGATCGCCGAGACGTCCCGCGCCGAGAAGTCGTCGAGCCAGGCGTCGATCAGAGACGCGTAGCGCGGAGTCCCCGGGAGTGTGCCGCCGTCGCGCACCCACAGCTCGGCGTACGACAGAGGGTCGAGCACCTCGCGTTCGACGACCCAGGCATCCAGCGGCACGGGCGAGCCCGCGACCCACTCGCGCACGCGATCGAGCCCGACGTCGCCGCCGCGGGTCTCCCAGTTGCCGAGCAGCTGCGCCACGCCGCCTGGGGCGAGCACGGCGCCGACCTGCGAGACGACAGCGGCCACGAGTCCGTCGCCGACCATTCCGCCGTCGCGGTACTCGTAGGCGGGAACGCCGTCGACGCGGGGGGTGATGACGAACGGCGGATTCGACACGACGCGGTCGAACTGCCGGCCGGCGACCGGCTCGAACAGGCTGCCCAGCCGCGTCTCGATCCCGTCGACGCCGTTGAGCAGGGCGTTGAGCCGCGTGAAGCGCAGGGCGCGCTCCGACACGTCCGTGGCGACGACGTGCGCGACACTGCGCCGTGCGCGCAGGGCCTGGATGCCGCACCCCGTCCCCAGGTCGAGGCCGCGACCTGACGGGGTGGGCAGCTGCAGCGAGGCCAGGGTGAGAGAGGCCCCGCCGACGCCGAGCACGTGGTCCTCGGGAAGAGCGCTCTGCAGCGCCGCTTCGTCGAGGTCGCTGGCGACCCACCATTCGCCGTCGCCGTGCTCGTCGGCGAAGGACTGCGGCCGCACGATCGCGACCGGGGTGACCGCGTCGGCGTCCTCGGTCGCGAGACCGAGTTTCGCCAGACCCGATGCTCCGGTGCGGGGCAGTGCCCGATCGACGGATGCCCGGGGCTCCGGCATCCCGAGCACGAGAAGCCGCCCGAGTACGGCGAGCGCGTCGTCGCGACCTGACAAGGCGCGCAGAGCCGGCGATCGCAGGCCGCGCGCCACCGCCGTGTCGGGCGTCTCTCCCCATGCCTCCCGCAACGCAGCCGACGTGAAACCGGCCTCGCGCAGGTCATCGGCCAGTGAACGGCACACGTCGGGGTCGGGCTCGGGCAGCTGCGCGCGTGGGTTCACCTGTCCATTCAACCGCGGGCTGTCCAGGCTCTCAGCAACTCGGACCGTAGAATCTCACCTGATCGTGCGGTGAGCAGTCGCACAGGAGCGAAGCCAGAAACATGACCCTGCCCCCATCGCGAAGGCGCCGCACGCGACACCTCGTCGCCTCGCGGATCACCGCCCTCCTCGCGGTGGCGACCCTTGCGGCAGGCCTCTCGATGCCTGTCGCCGCGTCGGCTCAGGGGACGGTCCAGTCATCGACGGCGACGCCGGCACCGGATCCCACAGCCACGCCGACCACCGATCCCGACCCCGGCACGACCTCGTTCACGCTCGCGCCGATCGCGAACGGCATCCTGCTCCCGGGGGCGGGGCTCACCGCGTCGGTCACCCTGCAGAACGCGACCGCGCTGATCGCGGGACCGCTGCAGGTGACCCTGGCCATCGGAGAGCAGACGCTCGACGATCGCTCCACCCTCACGTCGTGGCTCGACGGCGATGGATCCGGCATCTCCACCACGGCGGTCGGATCCGCGACGATGGATGCCGTCGCCCCCGGCCAGACGGGCACGACGGCCATCACGGTGGCCGCCGACGTGCCCGCCCTCGCCGGCCTCACCCCCGGCGTGCACCCCCTCGTCGCGTCGTACGGCGAGGGCGCGGATCGCGTCACCTCGACGAGCGTCGTCGTGGTTCCGACCGGCGCCCCTGTCGGAGTGGGTGTCGTCGTGCCGATCACGGCGGGGCCGCAGTCCGATGCGCTGCTGACCGCCGAAGAGCTCACCGAGCTGACCGACGTCGCCGGAGCCCTCACCGACCAGCTCGACGGCGTCAGCGGCACGAACGCGATCCTCGCGATCGATCCCGCGATCCCGGCGGCCATCCGCGTGCTGGGCATCTCGGCGCCGGAATCCGCGACCGCGTGGCTCGAGCGGCTCGACTCCCTCCCGAACACGCGGTTCGCCCTGCAGTTCGGCGATGCCGACCCCGCCGTGCAGGTCGAGGCGGGCCTGGCCCAGCCGCTCTCTCCGACTTCGCTGGCGACGTCGATGCGCGCCGTCGATTTTCCGGCGGCCGTCGCCCCGTCGCCCGGCGCGACGCCGAGACCGACTGCCACACCCACCCCGACGCCGACACCGACCTCCCCCGGCGGACCGGCCTACCCCGCGCTGGACGAGCTGCTCGACGTCGGCACGACGCGCGAGGTCGTCTACTGGCCGGCAGACGGCGCCACCGCCGCGGCGACGACCGCGCTCAGCGCGATCACGACGAACGACAAGCGGGCCCTGACCCTGATCCCGTCGACCGCCACCACCGGCGGGGCCGCCGGCCAGACGGTGGGCGCCCGGGCCACGGCCGGCGATTCCGGACTCCTCGTCTCGGACGCCGACGTGTCGCGCGAGCTCACCGAGGCCGCATCCCTCGACGAGTCGACGTTGCGCGCCGCGCCGCTCGCGGCGGCATCCGGCTATCTCTCCCTCGCCGCAGCCGACGGCGCGACGGTGCTCGCCGCACTCGACAGGCGCACCGACCGCTCCAACGTGGGTCTGCGCACCTCCATCTCGGCGCTGGCGGAGTTCCCGGGCGCCACCGCGCACACGCTCCCGTCGATCGTCTCGGGCACGGCATCGACCGTGCAGTTGACGGATGCCGCAGCCCCGGCCGAGCGTGTCGCCGACGCGACCGCACTCGTCGCCGACGAGGCCGAGCTCGCGCGCTTCGCGACGATCCTCGACGACCCGAGCCTGCTGACGGGGGTCGAGCGCGCCGAGATCCTCCAGCTTCTCGGCGTCGCGTGGGCGACGCTGCCCGCCGAGTCCCGAGTCGCCGTCACCGCCCACCGGGACGCCACCCGCACGACGCTCGAATCGGTGCGACTGCTGCCCACCTCGACGATCAACCTCTTCGCGGCCGGCGCAGGGCTGCCGTTCACGGTGCGCAACGACCTTCCGTACCCCGTCAACCTCGTGCTCTACGCGAGCCCCGACGATCTGCGCCTCAACGTGCAACGGGCCAACGACATCGTCGCGACCCCGCTGAGCAACACACGGGTCGAAGTGCCCGTCCAGGCCCGCGTCGGCAACGGCGAGGTGACGATCGACCTTCAGCTGCGCAGTCCGTCGTTCGTGGCGATCGGGCCACCGGCATCCGTTCCCGTCAACGTGCGCGCCGAGTGGGAGACCGTCGGCGTCGTGGCCCTCTCGATCGTCGTCGGTGGTCTCGTGCTGCTGGGTGTCATCCGCACGGTGCTGCGGGTGCGGGCCCGTCGCCGCGGTCCGACCGACGAGCCCGCAGGAGACGCGGAGTGAGCTCGGTCGGCCGGGCGAGCGCCATCATCGGCGCCGGCACCCTCGTCTCGCGCGTCACGGGCCTTCTGCGCACGATCGTGCTCGTCACGGTGCTGGGCGCCGTCGCGAGCCGTGCCGGTGACGCGTTCACGATCGCCAACCAGCTGCCGAACACGATCTACGAGATCATCTCGTACGGCATCCTCACCGCCGTGATCGTGCCGCAGATCGTGCGGGCGAGCGCACACGGAGACGGCGGCCGCGTCTTCATCTCGAAGCTGTTCACCCTGGGCACGGTCGTGCTGCTGGTCACCGCCGCCCTCGCCACCGCCTGCGCACCGCTGCTGGTCGAGTTGTTCGCACCGACGTTCCCGCCCGAGCAGAAGGCGCTCGCGACGGTCCTCGCGTACTGGTGTCTGCCGCAGATCTTCTTCTACGGCCTGTACGCGCTCGTCGGTGAGGCGCTCAACGCCCGCAAGGTCTACGGACCGTTCACCTGGGCGCCGATCGTCAACAACGTGGTCTCCATCGCGGGTTTCGGCCTGATCGGGCTGTACTTCGGCACCGACCTGACCCTCGTTTCGCAGTGGACGCCGGGAATGGTGTCCGCACTCGGCGCGACGGCGACCGGCGGGATCGTCGTGCAGGCCGCCGTGCTCCTGGCGTTCTGGCGCCGCACCGGACTCCACCTCCGCCCCGACTTCCGCTGGCGGGGCGTCGGGCTCGGCGACATCGGACGGCTCGCCGGCTGGACGTTCGCGATGGTGGTGGTGCGAACCCTCGCGGGCATCGTGCAGACGCGCGTCGTGACCGAGGCGTCGGGTGACGGAGCATCGGCCTTCGCGATGGCCAACGCGTGGCTCGTCTTCATGCTCCCGTACTCGATCATCGTGATGTCGATCGGCACCCCCTACTTCACGAGGCTGTCCGAGCACGCCCACGAGAACCGCGACGACGACGTGCGCACCGACCTGTCGGCCAGCATCCGGGTCACGGGAATGCTCATCACCATCGCCGCGGCGGCACTCATGGTCGCGGCCGTCCCCGCCACCCGCATCTTCGTGAACTCGGGCGAACAGGCCGTGGCTGCGGCCCCGGTGCTCGTGGCCTATCTGGCGGGGCTCATCCCCCTCTCGATCCTGTTCGTCGTGCAGCGGGCCTTCTACGCCTACGGCGACACGCGCACGCCGTTCGTCTTCACCGTCATCCAGTGCCTGCTGTTCGTGGCACTCGTGCTCGTCGCGCAGGCGACGCTTCCCGTCGATCAGCTCGCCGCCGGCGTCGCGCTCGGTCAGTCCGTATCGACGTCGGTGCAGGTCATCATCGCGACCCTGCTGCTGCGACGCAGGTTGGGCACCCTCGGACTGCGGGCGTGGGTCACGGCCTACGGTCGTTTCCTCGTCGCGGCGGTGCCGGCCGCGGCAGTCGGGTGGCTCACCTACACCCTGCTCGGCGGAGACACCGGATGGACCATCACCGAGAAGATCCCCGGCGCGATCGGCACCGGCATCATCGGAGCCGTGTCATTCGCCGTTTACCTCGGCCTGCTGGCATTGCTGCGCGCACCGGAGCTCTCTCCGGTGATGTCGCTCGTGCGACGGATGCTGCCGGGCGGCCGCTGACCCGCCCCCACCGTGGAATGCGCGGTGGTTACCATGTGTTGAAGCTGTCGGCGGGGCCACGAGCATCCGTCACCGATCAAGGAGAATCTTCGTGCGTCAGGTCATCATCATCGGCTCGGGTCCTGCGGGCTACACCGCTGCCATCTACGCCGCCCGCGCCAACCTCGCCCCCCTGGTCGTCGCGAGCTCGGTCGAGGCCGGCGGCGAGCTGATGAACACCACCGAGGTCGAGAACTTCCCCGGCTTCCCCGAGGGCATCATGGGGCCAGACCTCATGACCAAGATGCAGGAGCAGGCCGAGCGCTTCGGCGCCGAAGTGCTCTACGACGACGTCGTGTCCCTCGACATCGACGGGCCCGTCAAGCGCGTCACCCTCGGCTCGGGCGCCGTGCACGAGGCCGACTCGCTGATCTTCGCCACCGGCTCGGCGCACCGCAAGATCGGCATCGAGGGCGAAGACCGCCTCTCCGGCCGCGGTGTCTCGTACTGCGCGACCTGCGACGGCTTCTTCTTCCGCGAGCGCGTCATCGCCGTCGTGGGCGGTGGCGACTCCGCCATGGAAGAGGCGACGTTCCTCACCAAGTTCGCCTCGAAGGTCTACGTCATCCACCGTCGTGGAGAACTGCGCGCCTCGAAGATCATGCAGGACCGCGCGTTCGCGAACGAGAAGATCGAGTTCGTCTGGAACAGCGCCGTCGTCGACGTGCTGGGTCAGGATGCCGTCACCGGCGTCGTGCTCGAGAACACCGTCGACGGGTCGCGCAGCGAGCTCGCTCTCGACGGCCTGTTCGTCGCGATCGGCAACGACCCCCGCACGCACCTCGTGCACCAGAAGCTCGATCTCACCTCCGAGGGGACCGTGTGGGTCGACGGGCGCTCGTCGCGCACCTCGCTCCCCGGCGTCTTCGCCGCGGGTGACGTCATCGACCCGACCTACCGCCAGGCGGTCACCGCCGCCGGCACCGGAACAGTCGCCGCACTCGATGTCGAGCACTACCTGGCCGCGTTGGGCGAGGCCGGTGAGCCCGCACCGGACGCCTCCGAGATCGACGGCCTCGCGGACGTCGGCGCCGCCTGACCAGGAACAATTCGGGCGCGGAGCGCGTTCGACCCAGCAGGACTTCCCACCTAAGGAGACAGACATGACCGCCAAGGCGACCACATCCGCCACGTTCGAGCAGGACGTGCTGAAGGCCGAAGGACCCGTTCTCGTGGACTTCTGGGCCGAGTGGTGCGGACCCTGTCGCATGGTCTCGCCGGTGCTCGACCAGATCCAGTCCGAGCACCCCGACAAGATCACGATCCTGAAGCTCAACGTCGACGAGAACCCCGATCTGGCCATGAAGTACCAGATCACGTCGATCCCGGCGATGAAGGTCTTCAACAAGGGCGAGGTCGAGACCACGATCATCGGAGCCAAGCCGAAGTTCGCTCTCGAGAAGGACCTCGCCGCCTACATCGGCTGACGAATCCTTCGCAGGCCCCGGTCATTCTTTCTATGGATGACCGGGGCTTTCGCGTTCATGCCGTTCGCGGCATCCGATCTTTTTCGATCAGGATGTCGATCTGAGGGGTGCCCGTTCGACGACAGAGGTGAGAGGGTCGAACCAGCCTCTCCGGGCGAGGCCCGCGACGAACGAGGAGCAAGACGATGCGCTACATGATGATCATGCAGGTGACCCCCGAAGCTGCGGCGAACGCGGCCGCGACACTCGACATGGAGCAGGTGATCGCCGCGATGGGCGCCTACAACGACGAGTTGCAGAAGACGGGGGTCTTCCTCTCCGCCGAAGGGCTCAGCGACGCCGGCGAGGGCTTCCGCGTCGACTTCACCTCGGCGCCGCCGACGGTGACCGATGGACCGTATGCCGAAGCCCGCGAGGTGTTCACCGGGTTCTGGATCCTCGAGGTCGCCTCTCGCGAAGAAGCCGAGCACTGGGCGCGGAAGTGCCCGCTCGGGCCCGGCGTCGCACTCGAGGTGCGCCGAGTAAACGAGCTCACCGACTTCGAGATGCCCGACAACGAATGGATCGCCAAGGACCAGGAGTGGCGCGCAGCCAACGCGTGACTCTGTCAGGAGGCGTCTTCGCGCACCGTGGCATCCCAGCGACGGTGCGTGTTGGCCTCACCCAGCAGCCGCCACACCGCCGGCGTCAGGTCGGGGTACTCGAGCGCGATCTGGCGGAGCACCCGGTAGTGACGGGCCGCATTCGGACGCGCGCCGTCGTTGGCCGCGATGTTCTCGGCCCGCAGGGTGAAGACGACCAGTTCGTCGACGGTGGGCAGGTCTTCCATGAAGTCCCACGGATCCTCGCCGTCGCGCAGTCGCTCCGAGACGATCACCGACAGCTCATCAGCGGCCTCGGCACGCAGGAGCTCGAGGCTCGCACGCCTCCGGGGCTCATGATCGTTCTCGGTCACCTATCCAGGGTACGTCGCGTCTGCGTCAGGAGGGCCCGTGAATGATCCTCGACCGGCGCGGCGCGCCGTCGAGGCGGTCTGGCGTGCTGAGTCCGCGAAGATCGTCTCGGCACTGACGCGCCACACGGGCGACTTCTCGTGGGCGGAGGATCTCGCGCAAGAAGCCCTGGTCGAGGCGCTTTCCGCCTGGCCGACCAGCGGTATGCCCGACAACGCGGGGGCGTGGCTGCTCGCCGTCGCGAAGCGCCGCGCCATCGACGGCTGGCGCCGGCGCGAGCGGCTCGTGGCCCGTCAGCCGCTGCTCGTGAGCGACCTGCGCGTCGTCCACACGGCAGATGCGGTCGCGGAGCTCGGAGACCCCGACCGCATCGACGACGATGTGCTGCGGCTCGTCTTCATCGCCTGCCATCCCGTGCTTTCCGCACAGGCGCGGCTCGCGCTCACGCTGCGCACCGTCGCCGGTCTCACGACCGAGCAGATCGCGCGCATGCTGCTGATGAGCGTGACCGCGGTGCAGCAGCGCATCGTGAGAGCGAAGAAGACCTTGGCGGCAGCGGACGTGGCTTTCGAGGTCCCCGACCGAAGCGAGAGGCCCGCTCGCCTGGCGAGCGTCCTGCAGGTGATCTACCTGCTCTTCACCGAGGGATACGCCCCCAGCGACGGTGACACGCCTGTGCGCCCCGACGTCGCGCGCGAAGCGGTTCGGCTCGCACGACAGCTCTCTGCTCTGATGCCATCCGAGGGCGAGGTGCAGTCGCTGATCGCCCTCATGGAGTTCCAGTCGTCGCGCTTCGCCGCACGGGTCGACGTCGACGGGTTGCCGTTGACCCTCGCCGAGCAGGATCGGCGCCGCTGGGATCGATCTGCGATCGCCCGCGGGCGCGCGGCCCTCGGCAGAGCGGATGCCGCCGGTCGCGACCTCGGGTACTACGGTCTGCAGGCGCGGGTCGCCGCATGTCACGCCGTCGCACGATCGTTCGACGACACCGATTGGGCGCTGATCGTGCGCCTGTACGACGGATTGGAGAGCCTGGCTCCCTCGCCCGTCATCCGCTTGAACCGTGCCGTCGCCGTGTCATTCGCCCGGAGTCCGCGGGACGCGCTCGTGATCGTCGACGGGCTCGCCGATGATCTCGGGGATTTCCGTCCGTGGCACGCCGTCCGCGGGGAGCTTCTGGAGAAGATCGGCCGAACGGATGCCGCGGCCGCCGCCTTCGAGACGGCAGCCACCCTCCCCGGTAACGCCGCCGAAGCCGTCGTGCTGCAGCGGCGCGCGCGTCAGCTCGCGCCGTAGCCTGTCTCGCCGATGTCCTCGAGGATGCGATTGAGGTCCTGGATGCTGGCGAAATCGATCGTGACCTGGCCTTTTCGAGCGCCGAGGCTGACCTTCACCCGGGTGTTCAGGCGGTCTCCCAGTCGTACCGCCACCTCGTCGAGATAGGCCCGCCGCGCGCCCGGCTGGGGTTTGACGGAGCGTGAGCCACCGGCATCCACCTGTTTCGAGGCGGCTTCTGCTGCCCGCACGGACAGGTCTTCGTTCACGATCTTGTCGGCGAGGCGCTGCATGGCGTCGACGTCGTCGAGCGAGAGGATGGCGCGGGCGTGACCGGCGGTGAGGACGCCGGCTGCAACGCGCTGCTGAACCGGAACGGGGAGTTTCAGGAGGCGGATCGTGTTGCTGATCTGCGGGCGCGAGCGCCCGATGCGGCCTGCGAGCTCTTCCTGCGTGATGCCGAAATCTTCCAACAGCTGCTGGTACGCCGAAGCCTCTTCGAGAGGGTTCAGCTCGGAGCGGTGGAGGTTCTCGAGGAGCGCGTCGCGCAGCAGGTGCTCGTCAGCGGTGTCGCGCACCACGGCGGGGATCGATGTGAGGCCGGCCTCGCGGGAGGCGCGGGTGCGACGCTCTCCCATGATGAGCTCATAGGTGCCGTCGCCTGCGTCGCGCACGACGACGGGCTGCAGCACCCCGAATTCGCGCACGCTGTGCACCAGCTCGGCGAGATCGTCGGTGTCGAAGTGGGTGCGTGGCTGGCGGGGATTCGGGACGATCGAGTGAGGATCGATGTGCACCAGGCGCGCACCGGGAACGCTGACGAGTTCCGCAGCCTCCTCGGTGGGCTCGGCGGATCCCTGCGGCTCTCCCTCCGAAGGGGTGCGCGGGAAGAAGACGTCGGCAGGCCGCGCCTCCGTCTGCTCGCTGGTGGGAATGAGGGCTCCGATGCCTCGACCGAGGCCTGTGCGCTTGGCCATCAGGACTCCCCTTCCTTCTGTGGCGCACTGTCGCGCCGGATGATTTCGACTGCTGCTTCGCGGTACGCGATCGCCCCGGCGGACTGCCTGTCATAGGCGATGACCGTCTGCCCGAAGCTGGGGGCCTCGGATACGCGCACCGAACGCGGGATGACCGCGTGCAGGACTTCGTTCGGAAAGTGCTCGCGGACTTCTTCGGCGACCTGCTGGGCGAGACGCGTGCGTCCGTCGTACATCGTCAGGAGGATCGTCGACAGGAACAGGGCCGGATTCAGGTGCTTCTGGATCATCCGCACGGTGCCGAGAAGCTGACTGAGGCCTTCCAGGGCGTAGTACTCGCACTGGATAGGGATCATGAGTTCGTTCGCCGCCGTGAAGGCGTTGATCGTGAGCAGCCCGAGAGACGGGGGGCAGTCGATCAGCACGAAGTCGAGCTTGTTCTCGTCGCCGGCGAGGTAGTCATCGAGCGCGGTCTTCAGCCGATGTTCGCGGGCGACCTGAGAAACGAGTTCGATTTCTGCGCCCGCCAGGTGGATTGTGCTGGGGGCACACAGCAGATCGGGTGACTCGGGACTCGTCTGGATGATGTCCGCGAGGGGGAACTCATCGATCAGGACGTCGTAGATGCTCGGGATGTCGGCGGTGTGCGGCACGCCCAGCGCAGTCGAGGCATTTCCCTGCGGGTCCAGGTCGATCACGAGCACGCGGGCACCGACCGACACCAAAGCGGCCGCGATATTCACCGCGGTCGTCGTCTTTCCGACGCCGCCCTTCTGGTTCGACACCGTCAGGACGCGCGTGCGGCCGGTCAGGACGACTTCGGCCTTGTCGAGAGCCCGGCGACGTGCCGTCAAATCACTCAATTCACGAGCAATGGGCGAATCGTCGAGCGAGAACGGTGCCGGGGCGGCCGATTCGTCGGGATGTTTCACGTGAAACGCTCTCCTGCAGCTCGTCGGACGTCAACCTCCACCCTATCCCGCCACCCCCGACACTCGAAGTCCCCGCCACTGCTCGGTGGTCGAGTGGGTGGGCAACCGTTCCACGTGAAACATGAGTGACAGCCACCATCGGTGGTCGAGTAGGCGGCGCAGCCGCCGTATCGAGACCGGACACCCCGGGATCTCGATACGCTCCTTCGTCGCTACTCGATCACCGAGAACAGGCCTGTAAACGCCGCCGCTGTCACCACCGGTGGTCGAGTAGGCGGCGCAGCCGCCGTATCGACACCCGACCCCTCGAGATCTCGATACGCTCCTCCGTCGCTACTCGATCACCGGGAACAGGCCTGTAACGCCACCGC
>JASDDH010000065.1 GCA_030407505.1 Planococcus sp. APC 4015 | reverse complement strand
GCGGTGGTGCCGGCGGTCTGCATGGAAGCGGTGGAGTCGGTGCGGGAGATCTGCCATGCGGCGGGCTCGGTCGTCCCAGCAGCCCAGATCTTGCCCGCCAGAGTCGTGGGCGAAGCACCCGTGACCTGGAACGACACGTTGTACACCGCACCCGGCGTGACCGTCAGACCCGGAACGTTGTACGCAGCACCGATCGCTGTGCCCCCGCGCATCACGTGCAGGATCACCGAACCATCCGTGGCCGTACGCACCCGCAACAGGTACTGCTCAGCCCCGACCTGACGACCCACGAACGAGATGTACTGCGCATTGGCGACCTTGTCGACCGAGAACGACGCCGACAGCTTCGTGTTCGCACTGGACACACCCGGAAGCGACGCCTGCAGCGACGTCGAGTTCGCGAACGTCATCACACCAGCGCCACCCTCGACCGTGTACCGCGACGCCACACCGGACGTCGTCCACGCGCCACCGAGATCGGCGGTGCCCCAACCGTTCACGCCCGCACGCTCGAACAGATCCTGAGCCAGCAGGTTCGACCCCGCCGGAGGCGCCGTCACCGTGACCGTACCGGTCTTCACGTTCGTCGCACCCGCGTTGTCGGTCACCGTCAACGACACCGTGTACGTACCGGCAGCAGCGTACGTCCGCGACGCCGTGGCGCCCGTGGCCGTCCCACCATCACCGAAGTTCCACGCATACGAC
>JASDDH010000064.1 GCA_030407505.1 Planococcus sp. APC 4015 | reverse complement strand
CCGGAGCAGGTGCCGGTGCCGGAGCAGGGGCGGACGCGGGCGCCGCGACGGGCTCGACAGGCGGTGCGGGCGCTGGGGCTGGGGCGGGTGCGGGGGCGTATGCCGCGGGCGCGGCATCCGGAGCGGGCACACGACCATCGGTGGCGAGGTATCCACCGAGCACCGGCGTGCCCGGCTCGGCCGGTGTCTGGAGCGTGGCCGGTGCCGCTGACGACAGTCCGACCGCCGGACGCTCGCGTGCCGCATGCGGTCGCGCCATGCCCAGCACGCCCGCGCTGACCCGGGTGCCCGGCCGGTACTCCGGCTGCGCTCCCGGATCGGTCGGCGTGGCGAGCGACGGCAGCACCTGGCGACCGGCTCCCGGATCGGTCTTCACGACCTTGCGGGCGACGCGCATGCGCTTCTCGTCGTACGGATTGAGTCCCGCCCGCACGTCGACCAGCCAGAGACGGGTCGCTTTGTCGTGCAGACCGCGACCTCGCCGGTCGGGGTCGAAGGTCGGCGACACGAGGAGGAAAGCCGGGCCCAGGAGCGGCACGACGCCCGCGGCCAGCACGATGACGAAGCGCAGCAGCACCGGGCCGACCCGGGGGCGCTCCAGGGTGCGCACGTCGACGCTGCGGATGCCCGTGACCGCCTTGCCGATCGTCATGCCCTTGACCCCGTGCAGGATCCATTGGACGACCAGGTAGACGAGGCCGAGGAGCGTCGATACGGAGGCCAGAACCACGGCGAGCACGAAGTCCGGGTGGTTGACGAAGCCGTACGGCGAGATGGCGCCGGTGACGAGTTTGAGCAGCAGAGGGGTCGCACCGATCAGCAGCGGGAGCAGGAGGAGGATCCAGATTCCGACGTCGATCGTCACCGCGAGCGCGCGTCGGCCGAAGGGTGCCCGCAGCAGGCCGAGGGCGGCGGCGTAGGCCGGGTCCGGGCGTCCTGCCGCATCGAGCCCCTCGATCGTCGGCTTCTGCTCGTCGATCTCCCAGATCATCCGTCGACGCACCCTCGGACGGGCTCGGAGACGCGTCCGTCCTCACGACGCAGCATGACGTCGACGCAGACCGTCCCGGGAGTGGCTGCGATCTGCGCCACGGTCGCCTCGGATCGCTGGGGATCGACCTGCCCCGAGACGTTCACGACGCTCCAGATGAAGCTGTCGCCCTCCTGCGGATCGCGGTTCGTCCACGTGAAGACGATCTGCTCGCCCTGCCGGGTGCCGCCGAGGTCGACGACCTTCGGCACGAAGTCCGACACGACGTCCTGCGGCTGGGCGGTCTCGGTCGCCTCGGACGGAGCCTCGACCCCGGCGACGAGGACGTTCAGGCCCACGATCGTGCCCACGACGACCACGAAGCCCGCGACGGCCGACAGGGCGATCCACAGGCCGCGCCGCGATCGGGGTGTCGACGACGCAGGGACGGCCGGGGCCGG
>JASDDH010000063.1 GCA_030407505.1 Planococcus sp. APC 4015 | reverse complement strand
GCCGCCCCTGGCCGATGTGCCGAGCTTCGACTCTCCGGCGCGGCGTGCGGGGCCACCACCATCGGCGGTCGGACGATGGTGCGGTCATCGGCCACGGGCGGGGCAGGCGCGGAGGGGACCCGCATCTGGGTCGCCTCATCGACCGCATCCAGCCGCGCCGGAGAGTCGAAGCTCGGCACATCGGCCAGGGGCGGCAGGGCGCTCTTGGGCTGCGTCGCCGCGGAGGGTCGGGTGAAGGCCGCCATCTCGGGATCGATGCTCACGATCTCCCGCACGCGGGTGAGACCGTCGCCGTCGTCGTCCCGCTCTTCGGCCGGCGCGTGGTCGTCGACGATGTCGATCGGCGTCACCGAGTGGGAGAGCTCGATCTGCACCTTCTGCAGAGCTCGCGCGAAGGCCACGGCACTCGGATACCGGTCGTCGGGGTTCTTCGCCATCGTGCGCTCGAGCACGCGCTGCAGGCTGTCGGGGGCATCCGGTCGGTTCAGGGAGGTGAGCGCCGCGCGCTCGATGCGCTCGATCAGATCGGCGCTGGAGTTGCGCTCGCCCGGCCTCTCGAAGGGCGAGCGTCCGGCGAGCAGCGTGTAGAGGGTGGCCCCGAGAGCCCAGACATCGGTGCGCGGACCGCTCTGCGGCGGATCGGCGAACGACTCCGGCGGCGACCACGGGATCGACATCCCCGACGCCTCGCCCGTCGCGCCGGTCGTCGAGGCGATGCCGAAGTCGGTCAGGGCGGGCCTGTTGTAGGCGGTGACGAGGATGTTGGCCGGTTTGATGTCGCGGTGCAGGACACCCGCGCGGTGGGCGGTCTCCACGGCTCCCGCGACCTGCACCCCGACACGCAGCGCCTCGGCGATCGAGAAGGACTCTTTTCTTGCGCGAGCCTGCAGGTTCGGGCGCGGGCAGTACTCCATGACCAGGTACGGGCGGCCGTCGCCGGCGACACCGGCCTGGTGGATGGTGACGATGGCCGGATGCGTGGACAGCATCGCCATGACGTTCGCCTCGTCGGCGAACTCCTGAGCCGCGCCGCTGGTGATGCGGTCGGCCAGCAGCACTTTGACCGCGACCTGGCGCCGCGGCATCTCCTGCTCGTACAGGAAGACGTCGGCGAACCCCCCGGTGCCGAGGGGCTCGACGTAGCGGAAGCCGGGGAGGTCGGGCGGCGGCGAAGGAGGACGGGTCACGGCAGGTCCTCGAACGTGACCACGACCCCGTCGCCGAGGTCGACCACGTCTCCCGAGACGACGAGGGTCTGCTCGCCGGGGTGAAGGCGCATGGGATCGACGTCGGGACGCAGCAGCGTGGAGCCGTTCGTCGTGTGCAGGTCGATGACGACGACGGTGTCGCCCTCCGGCCGGATCTCGAGGTGACTGCGCGAGATGTCCTGCAGCGGACTCTCGACGGCGATCAGGTGCGGCAGATTCGCGCCGCTGGCCCGCGTCGACCGCGGCCGACGCCCGATGATCACCGTGCGGTCGAGTGCCACGACCTGACCGGTGGAGACCCGGATGCGACCGGTCGCCACCGGTGTCACCGGCAGCACCGCGGTGGCGACATCGTCCGCGACCGGAGTCTGCTGACGCAGTGCCCGCAGCTCGGCGGCTGAGCTCG
>JASDDH010000062.1 GCA_030407505.1 Planococcus sp. APC 4015 | reverse complement strand
TCGCTCGTCGTCGTCTCGTACGGCTCGGCCGAGCTGGTCGAGCAGAACCTGACGACGCTCGCCGCCGACTGGCCCGATCTCGATGTCGTCATCGTCGATTCGTTCACGACGACGGCGGAGCGCGAGCGCGTGCGCGAGCTGTGCGCGCGCCGGGGCTGGACGCCGCTTCTGCTCGAGATGAACGCCGGTTTCGGCGGAGGCGTCAATCGAGGCGCGGCCGCCGCGTTCGAGCGGGGCGCCGACGCGATCATCGTCCTGAATCCGGATGCCGTCATCCCCGCCGCCGACGCGCAGGCCCTGGCCGAAGCGGCCGGCGACCCCTCGCTGCTGGTGGCCCCCGTCATCCGCCGCCCCGACGGATCGCTGTGGACCGAGGGCACCGATCTGTACCTCGACGACGGCACGATGGCCGGCATCCGCCACCGCGCCCGCCTCGGCGACCGGCCGCGCATGCCGTGGGTGTCCGGGGCGTGCTTCGCGCTGTCGCGCTCGCTGTGGGACCGCATCGGCGGGTTCGACGACGCGTATTTCCTGTACTGGGAAGACGCCGACCTGTCACGCAAGGTGTGGGATGCCGGCGGCGAGGTGCGCGTGCTGCAGACGGCATCCGCGATCCACGACGAGGGTGGGACGCACGACGACAAGGGCGCCGGGCGGGCCAAGTCCGAGACCTACTACTACTTCAACATCCGCAACCGCCTGCTGTTCGCGCGGCTGCGGCTCGATGCCGAGACTCAGCGGGCGTGGCGGCGATCGGCGCTGCGGGTCTCGTGGGGCATCCTGCTGCAGGGCGGTCGCCGCCAGCTCGTGACGTCGGTCGCACCGTGGCGCGCCTTGCGTCGCGGTCTGCGCGACGGTCGTCGCGGGGTCGCGGGTCCGGCGCCGCGCTGAGCTCAGCCGGTGACGATGTCGAAGATCGCGCGGCTCATGAGCTCCGACGTGAAGCGCTCCTCGACGCTGCGACGCCCGGCCGCGCCCATCGCCTCGGCGCGTGCGGGGTCATCGAGCAGAGCGAGCACGTTCGCCGCGAGGGCTTCGGGGTCGGCCGGCGCGCTCAGCAGACCCGTCTCGCCGTCGGCGACGTAGTCGTCCATGCCCGGCGTGCGGGTGATGGCCACCGGTCGCCCGGTCGCCATCGCCTCGAGCGACACCGTCATGCCCGACACATGCAGGTTCTCGCGGGTGGCGATGGCGACCACGCTCGCCGAGGCGTAGAGGTCGCGCAGCTCGGTGTGCGGCAGATGGCGGATCGTGCGAATGCCCGGCGGGGGAGTGAGGTCGGATGCCGTCTGCACGACGAGCTCGGCATCCGGTCGCTGTGCGTGCACGATCGCGAGCGCGGCGAACAGCGTCTGCGCGTCGCGGTCGCGGTCGCCGCCGACGCTGACCACCCGCGGAGCCGTCGGGGAGGGGCGGACCGCGAAGAACCGGGGGTCGATGCCGAACCGCACATAGTGCACGGGCACGCCGGGGACGACGTCGCGGAGAGGTGCGAGCTGGGCGTCGCTCAGCACCCACAGGGCGTCGAGTCCGGCGAGCACCGCGGGCATGCGCCCCAGGTCGCGGCCGCGGGCGGCGGCATCCGTCAGCCAGATGACCCCGCTGACGTGACGGGAATGCGGGCGGGTGGTGGCCATGCGCAGGGCGGCGTTCTCATCCCAGGTCACTCCGACGGCACCGGCCTCGGCGCGGCGGGGGAGCGGGAGA
>JASDDH010000061.1 GCA_030407505.1 Planococcus sp. APC 4015 | reverse complement strand
GGGCGGGGTGGCTCTGGGCGGTCATTGCCCGCGGCATCCGTCTGCGCTAAACTTGAGTCAAGACGGCTCAAGTTTGTAGCCGCGTAGATTTCAGGAGAACCATGAACGCCACACAGCAGCCCGGACAGGAGGACGCGCAGAGCGCCCTCGAGCAGTTCGGCATCAACCTCACCGACCGTGCCCGTCAGGGCAAGCTCGACCCGGTGATCGGTCGCGACAGCGAGATCCGCCGGGTGAGCCAGGTGCTGACCCGGCGCACCAAGAACAACCCCGTGCTGATCGGCGAGCCCGGAGTCGGCAAGACCGCCGTCGTCGAAGGTCTCGCTCAGCGCATCGTCGCGGGCGATGTCGCCGAGTCGCTCAAGGGCAAGGAACTCGTGACGCTCGACATCTCCGCGCTCGTCGCCGGCGCGATGTACCGGGGGCAGTTCGAGGAGCGGCTCAAGAGCGTCCTGAAGGAGATCACCGAGTCCGACGGCCAGGTCATCACGTTCATCGACGAGCTGCACGTGCTCATGGGCGCCGGCGGCGGCGAGGGCTCGGTGGCGGCGTCCAACATGCTCAAGCCCATGCTCGCGCGCGGCGAGCTGCGCCTGATCGGTGCGACCACGCTCAACGAGTACCGCGAGTTCATCGAGAAGGATGCCGCGCTCGAGCGGCGCTTCCAGCAGGTCTACGTCGGCGAGCCCAGCGTCGAGGACACCGTCGCGATCCTCCGCGGCTTGAAGGAGCGCTACGAGGCGCACCACAAGGTCGCCATCGCCGACGGTGCGCTGGTGGCGGCGGCATCCCTGTCCAATCGGTACATCCCCAGTCGGCAGCTGCCCGACAAGGCCATCGACCTCATCGACGAGGCAGCGTCCCGTCTGCGTATGGAGATCGACTCGGCGCCGCTCGTGATCGACGAGCTGCGCCGGCACGTCGACCGGCTCAAGCTCGAGGAGATGGCGCTCAAGCGCGAGAAGGACGCCGCCTCGAAGGAGCGCCTGGCGACTCTGCGCGCCTCCCTCGCCTCCGAGCAGGAGCGGCTGGGTGAGCTGCAGGCTCAGTGGGAGGCTGAGCGTGCGTCGCTCAACCTCGTGGGTGATCTGAAGACCCAGCTCGACGCAGCCCGCATCGACGCCGATCGCGCCCAGCGCGAGGGCAACCTCGAGCGCGCCTCGCGCCTGCTCTACGCCGACATCCCCGCGCTGGAGCGCCGGGTGATGGAAGCCGAGAGAGCCGAGACCAGCGAGGATCGGATGGTCGGCGACCAGGTCACCGAGGAGGACATCGCCAAGGTCATCGCGGCGTGGACGGGCATCCCCGTCGGACGCCTGCTGCAGGGCGAGACCGAGAAGCTGCTTCGCCTCGAATCCGAGCTCGGCAAGCGTCTGATCGGCCAGAAGGACGCTGTGAAGACCGTGGCGGATGCCGTGCGTCGCTCTCGCGCCGGCATCAGCGACCCGAACCGGCCCACCGGCTCGTTCCTGTTCCTCGGACCGACCGGCGTCGGCAAGACCGAGCTCGCCAAGGCGCTCGCCGAGTTCCTCTTCGACGACGAGCACGCGATGGTGCGCATCGACATGTCGGAGTACGGCGAGAAGCACTCGGTCTCGCGGCTCGTCGGCGCCCCTCCGGGCTACATCGGATACGAGCAAGGCGGTCAGCTCACCGAGGCCGTGCGCCGTCGCCCGTACTCGGTTGTACTGCTGGACGAGGTCGAGAAGGCGCACCCCGAGGTCTTCGATGTGCTGCTGCAGGTCATGGACGACGGCCGCCTCACCGACGGCCAGGGTCGCACGGTCGACTTCACGAACGTCATCCTGATCCTGACGTCGAACCTCGGGTCGCCGATCCTCATCGACCCGACGCTGACGACCGACCAGAAGCGCGCGCAGGTGCTCGCGCTCGTGCAGCAGGCCTTCCGTCCCGAGTTCGTGAACCGGCTCGACGACACGGTCGTGTTCCACGCGCTCACCGAGGACGACCTGGCCCAGATCGTCGAGCTGTCCGTCTATGCGCTGCAGCGCCGGCTCAAGGAGCGGCGGCTCACCCTCGCCGTCACCCCCGACGCGCGCGCCTGGCTCGCCGAGCGCGGTTACGATCCGCTGTTCGGCGCGCGGCCGCTGCGCAGACTCATCCAATCCGAGATCCAGAACAAGCTGGCGATGGCGATCCTGGCCGGAGGAGTGCGCGACGGAGACGTCGTGCGCGTCGCGGTGGCGGCCGACGGCTCGGGGCTCGTGCTGACGAGCGACGGCCCCGCCGAGCCCGAGACGTCGGACGACGATGTGATCGAGGCTGAACTGCTCGACGACTGACCCGGGGTGGTGCAGTTGCAGGACGGGGTGTGACA
>JASDDH010000007.1 GCA_030407505.1 Planococcus sp. APC 4015 | reverse complement strand
CACCCGGGCCGGCACCGGTGCTCCCGCCCTCGCGATCGGCCCCGGACGGAGCGTCGACGTCCAGATGACGGGACGCGCAGGGATTCCTGCGTCGGGGGTCGGAGCCGCCGTGATCAACCTCACCGTGACGGGCTCGACCTCGAGCGGCTTCATCACGGCCTCGCCGGCCGGCCGGCCACAGCCGGACTCCTCGAACCTGAATTTCAGCGCGGGGCAGACGATCGCGAATCTCTCCAGCATCAAAGTCGGCGCAGGCGGCAAGATCACGCTGACGAACAACTCCGCCGGCACCGTCCACCTGATCGCGGACGTGGCCGGCTATCACCCGAGCGGCGTCCCGTCGTCCGACGGGACCTTCGAGACCCTGCACCCCCGGCGGATCCTCGACACCCGGTCGAGCAACGGCGCCTGGTACGTGCCCGTCCCCGCGTTCGGGAGCCTGGACCTGCAGGTCATCGGCCGCGGGGGCGTCGCCCGGGAGGATGTCTCCTCCGTCGTCCTCAACGTCACCGCCGTCAATCCGGCTGCGGCCGGCTTCATCACGGCCTATCCGACGGGGACCACGCAGCCCACGGCATCCAACCTCAATTTCGGTCGCGGTCAAACGATCCCCAACCTCGTGACGGTCAGGCTCGGAGAAGAAGGACGCGTCACCCTCACCAACAACTCGGCGGGCCCGGTTCACATGGTCGCGGACGTCGCCGGGTTCTACCTCGACGGAGAGCCGACGACCAAGGGCGCGCTCGTGTCACTGGACCCGACGCGTCTGCTCGACACCCGTGTCGGCAACGGCGCGCGCAACGTCGCGGTCGGGGCGAACCAGACCGTCGACCTCCAGGTCACCGATCGCGGCGGGATCCCGGCATCCGGAGTCTCGTCAATCGTCATGAACGTGACGGTGACCGACCCGAAGGCGAGCGGATTCATCACCGTGTATCCGTCGGGCTCCACCCGACCCACCGCTTCGAACCTCAACTTCACCGCCGGGCAGACGATCCCGAATCTCGTGACCGTCAAGGTCGGCGACGACGGCAGAGTGAAGCTCACGAACAGCTCGGGGGGAACCGTGCACCTGATCGCCGACGTCGCCGGCTACTATCTGAGCGCGGATCAGCCGATCGGGTAGTCGGCGTTGTAGCGGTCGAGCACGTCGGCGATCGGCGCATCCAGCGCGAGCCGGTGCTTGTCGAGGTAGAGCCCGCGGGTGCAGAAGCGGCGCAGGTCCTTCTCGCTGTGCGAGACGAAGAACAGGGTGCGTCCCTCGGCCAGCAGCTCGTCGATGCGCCGGTAACACTTCTCGCGGAACGCCTTGTCGCCCACGGCGAGCACTTCATCCACGAGCAGGATGGGCTCCTCGAGCTGCGAGACGACAGAGAAGGCCAGTCGCACCTTCATGCCGTTGCTGAGGTGCTTGTACGGGGTGTCCACGAAGTCGCGGATCTCGGCGAAGTCGATGATGCCGTCGAACCGACGGTTCACCTCGGCGCGCGACATCCCGTGCAGGCCTGACGTCAGGCGGACGTTCTCGCGCACGGACAGATCGCCGACGAATCCGCCGGTGATCTCGATGAGCGGCGCGACGCCGCCGTGCACGGTCACGTCGCCCTCATCGGGCAGCAGCACGCCCGCGACGAGCTTGAGCAGCGTCGATTTGCCCTGTCCGTTGCGACCGACCACGCCGATGGACTCCCCCGGCGTGACGGTGAACGACACGTCGCGCAGGGCCCAGAACTCGTCGGGGCGGGTGCGACGCGACGCGTTCGAGAACAGGTCCTTGATGCTGCGGCGTCCGCGCTTGTTGCGACGGAAGCGCACTCCGAGGTCGCGGACCTCGATCGCAAGATCGGATGCGGACATCACAGCTCCTTCAGCACGTTGCGCTCGAGCCGGCGGAACACCAGCACTCCGGCGATGAGGAACGCGACGCACATGACGACGCTGACCACGACGCTGAGGGTGTCCCACACCTCGGGGAAGAAGCCCACCCGGTAGAGCGTGAAGATGCCCGAGAGGGGGTTGAAGGCGGCGAGCTGCGAGAAAGCGCCCGGCAGGTCGGACACGGAGTAGATGATCGGCGAGGCGTAGAACAGGACGCGCAGGATGAGCTTCGTCGTGCGTTCGAGGTCGGAGTAGAGCACGCACAGCGGCGCGACGAGAAGACCGAGCCCGACGAGCAGCATCGTCTGCAGCAGCACGGCGACGGGGAACAGCAGCAGACCCCAGCCGACCTGCACCGGCGTCACACTCGTCACGGCCGCCACGACGACGAACCCGACCAGCACGGGCAGCGAGCACAGGAACTCGATCCCCTTGCTCAGGACGATGCGCGTGACCCAGATCGATCGCGGGATCGATGTCGACCGCACGAGACGCGCATCTCGGGTGAAGGCCCGGGTGAAGTCCGACACGGCGGCGTTGAACCAGACCCACGGCAGGAGGGCCGTGATCAGGAACACGATGTACGGATCGTGCCCGACGGTGCGCTGGAACACCTGCGTGAACACGAACCAGTAGATGAGGCTCATCACCAGCGGGTCCAGGATCGACCACAGGTACCCGAGCGCGCTCGTCGCGTAGCGCACCCGCAGGTCGCGCGACGACAGGATCCACAGCGCGTGCAGGTAGCGGCGCGGGGATCCGGGGGCGCCGACGGCGGCTGTCGTCACGATGTCGAGTCTAGGCGCGGCCGTCAGTCCGCCTCGGTGCCCTGGAGCACCATGACGAGATCGGCGTCGACGACCGTGCCGTTCTGCGTCGTGAGGAAGCGGTCCTGCTCGGGGTTCAGCTGCACGTACACCGGCTCGCCCTCGGACTGTGCGCCCGTGAGGGTGATCGTGTACGTCTCCCCCGCTTCGAGCACGAGCCCCGGCGTGGGGAACGACGCCAGGCCGACGCCGATCGCGTTCGCCGCGGTCGATCCGGTGAACACCGATGTGCCGTCGGCATCGGCGATGCCGACGGTGACGACCGCGGAGTTGATCCACGTCACGGCTGCGGCATCCATGCCGATCTGCACTTCCGTGACATCGAGGGTGCTGCCGAACTCGACTTCTTCGGTGACGGCCGAATCCGGGGCGAGGATGTCGACCTCGGTGAGCCCCGGGTTCGAGCTCACCGACGAGTACGCCGTCGGCTTGGCGGGGATCAGGTACATGCCGAACAGGAGCGCCATGAAGCCCACCATCGCCGCGAGCCTCACCCACACCACACTGCGCGGGATCGTCTGCGTGTTCGGCATCCCCTCGACGAACGACGCGCGCGGGTAGTTGATGATCAGCACCGCGAGCGAGCACGCGACCATGAAGCCGACGAGGAAGATCACGTTGTTCCCGTCGAGGCCGAGCCCCCGCAGGATGTCGCCGGGGGTCGCGAACCGCTGCGGATCGGCCGGGGCGATGACCTGGCCGAACAGGAGGTCCTTGAAGATGCCGGCGTTGTACATCGAGAAGCCGACCAGCATGTAGATGAGGAAGAGCACCGTGCTGATGCTGACCTCGAGCAGGGTGTTGAGCGTCAGGTGGCGCGGGTTGGCGAAGATGATGAGGATCGCGAACGGCGCGACGAGGTTGATCCAGTACGGGTTCAGCGGCACGAGGGCGCAGAAGACCAGGAACGCCGCGAGCGAGACGTAGATCGCGAAGGCGTTCAGCTCGCGCGACGACGACGGCCGCTTCGCGTAGGCGAAGATCGCGAGTCCGACGATGAAGACGACGAACAGCGGAACGGGGATGCTGCCCTGCCAGGCGAAGCCCGCCGTGCGCAGGCGGTCGAGCATGAGATCGGTGAAACCGCCGGTCGAGGCGGCGAAGGCGAGGTCGCCCCGGTACAGCAGGCGGCACAGCAGCAGACCCAGCACCCCGACGACGATCTGGGCGAGCGCCCTCGGAATCCGCTTCTCGCGCAGGAGGACCAGGGGGATGAAGATGAACAGGGCGAAGAGCTTGAACGTGTTCGCGGCGAGGAACCACAGCAGGAACGCGCGGGTGTTGCCCTTCATGTACGCCAGGATCCCCGCGAGCATGAAGGTGATCGAGATGATGTCGTACTGCACGATCACGAAGACGGGGACGAAGAGGCTCATCGACGACAGGAAGTAGAAGCCCACCCACTTCGAGCGGGCGGCCGTCACGCCGATCTGACGGGCGATCTTCATGACCAGCCACGTCGCCACCAGCGAGAACAGGATGAGCATGAGCTTCAGCCACAGCTGCGCGGGCGTGGACTCGAGGTAGTTGAAGTCGTTGAAGCGATACAGCAGGTAGGTCGGCAGGTTCCACAGGCCGAAGACCGCGTAGATCGGCACGTCGTACACGGCGGGATGCCCGAACGTCGAGTTCTCGATCGCGATCTGGTAGAAGTCCTGCGGCCTCCCCGCGAAGACCGCGTCGAGGAAGTTGAAGGAGTGCTCGAACGTCGCCTTCACGTCGCCGTAGAGGAACGTGACCGAGGCGAGCAGGAGGATCGCGATCAGGAGCGCCCAGTCGGCGATGTTCGGCTTCTCGACCGACTTGAACCACACTCCGGGTCCGCTCGCGGCGGTGCGGGTGCTGACGGTGTCCCAGCCGGTCTCGACGCGGGCCCAGCCGCGGTCCATCCAGCGCCCCACCCGTGTCGGAGCCTGTGCCGGGGCGGCATCCGTCTCGATGGTCTTCTTCGTCATGACGAGGTACCGCCTGTTTCCGGGGTTGCTGTCCCACCGTGCGGCGCGGGTGCCGGACGCGCCCCGCTGGAGCGCTCGATGAGGAGTTTGCGGGAGATGAAGTTGTAGACGAGCACCACCGCGGTGGCGATCAGCTTTCCGACCAGCGGCGAGGTGCCGAGCAGGTCGACCGAGAGGAAGAGGATGAGCTGGTTCAGGCCGAGCGCGCCGATGTTCAGCCCGATGTAGATCGCGAACTCCTTCGCGACGTTGCGGCCGGGCTGGGCCACGAACACGAACTTCAGCGTGAGGAAGTAGTTGAGCACCAGCGACAGCGAGAACGAGATCGTGCTGGCGACGATGTACTGCACGCCGAAGAACTGGAAGAGGATGAAGAACAGCCCGTAGTCGAACGCGAACGAGAACACACCCACGACGAGGAAGCGCGCGAACTGCCACATCAGGCGCCGCATCCCCCCGTCACTCGGGCGCGCGCCCCGTGCGCGGCCCCTCATGGGCGGGACTCGAGCTCGTCCTTCGTCGCCTCCGCGACGACGTCGTGCGACTCCGCCGCGGGAGCAGCCTGGGCGACGGCGGGCGCGGCAGGAGGATCGAAGTTCACCCGCTCGCCGACGACGACGCGCGGCTTGGCGGTGACCCGGCTGTTGATGCTCAGGATGTACTCGCCCAGCACCCCGATGAAGAAGAGCTGCACCGCCCCGAGGAAGAAGATCCCCACGCTGATGGAGGCTTCACCCACGTCGTAGCTGTCCCAGTTGACGAGCTTGTTGATCAGCACGAATATCGCGAGGCCGAGGCAGATGAAGCCGATGACGGCGGCGACGAAGGTCGCCAGGCGCATGAGCAGCTTCGTCGAGGACGTGATGCCCTGCATCGCGAAGTCGTAGTTGCGCAGGAAGTTGAAGTTCGACTTGCCCCGGGCGCTCTTGCCCTGGTCGTACTGGATGATCTCGACGTTGAGACCGTACTCGGCCACCACGGCCTTGAAGAACGGCTGGATGTCGTCGATGCCCTCGAGCACGCGCACGAACTCGCGGTCGTACAGGCCGTAGCCGGTGAAGCGAGGGATCTGGGTCGTGTCGGAGAACCAGCGGATGACGGCGTAGTAGAGGTGCCGGAGCCCCGTCATGACGAAACCTTCGTCGCTGCTGCGACGCTGCCCGATGACGACCTGCTTTCCGGATTCCCACGCGCGCACGAACTCGGGGAGGTTCTCGGGCGGGTCCTGCATGTCGCCGAAGAGCATGAAGGTGGCATCGCCGCTGCCGTAGGTGAGGGCGGAGAAGACGTTGCGGTGGAAGCCGAAGTTGCGGGCGTTGAAGACCGCCTTGACCCGCGCGTCGGTCTTCGCGATGCGACGGATCTCTGCGCGCGTGCCGTCGGTGGAGTAGTCGTCGACGAAGATGATCTCGTAGTCGTACTGAGGGAGTTCATCGCGGAAGACCGCCGTGAGGCGGTCCACCATCTCCTGGACGCTCAGCTCTTCGTTGAAGCTGGGGATGACGACGCTGATGGTCCGTCTTGACAAGCGAGTGCTCCTCGGTGATCCGGGCGGGCTTCTGGCGCCCGGAGAAGTCTACCCGACGGCGTCCGGACGCCCCGGCGACGGGTGATCAGGCGAGGCGGTTGTTCCACATCGACAGCGCGGAGCCGATCGCCATGTGCATGTCGAGGTACTGGTACGTACCGAGACGACCCCCGAAGTGCACGTCCTTCTCGCCCTTGGCGAGCTCGCGGTACGCGAGGACCCCCGCGCGGTCGGACGCCGTGTTGACCGGGTAGTAGGGCTCGTCCGCCGGCGTCGCGAAGCGCGAGAACTCCCGCACGATCACGCTCTTGTCGTCGGGGTAGCGATCGGCCCGCTCGGGGTGGAAGTGACGGAACTCGAGGATGCGGGTGAAGGGTGTGCCGGCATCCGCGTAGTTCATGACCGATGTTCCCTGGAAGTCGCCCACCGGCACGACTTCGCGCTCGAAGTCGAGCGTGCGCCACGACAGCGAGCCCTCGGCGTCGTCGAAGTAGCGATCGACCGGACCGGTGTAGACGATGGGCACCTGTCCCACGACGGCGCTCTTGTGCAGCGGCTGGGACTCGTCGAAGAAGTCGGTCTCGAGCTTCACGTCGATGCGAGGGTGGTCGGCCATCCGCTCGAGCCAGGCGGTGTAGCCGTCTGTCGGCAGGCCCTCCCACGTGTCGTTGAAGTACCGGTTGTCGTAGGTGTAGCGCACGGGCAGGCGGCTGATGATCTCGGCCGGCAGCTCCCGAGGATCGGTCTGCCACTGCTTCGCGGTGTAATCGCGGATGAACGCCTCGTACAGGGGGCGTCCGATGAGGGCGATGGCCTTCTCCTCGAGGTTCGCCGCCTCCTGCGTGTCGAACTCCCCCGCCTGGTCGTGGATCAGTGCGCGGGCGTCACCGGGCGAGTGCGCCGAGCCGAAGAACTGGTTGATCGTGCCGAGGTTGATGGGCAGCGGATACACGACGCCGCGATGGTTGGTGTAGACCCGGTGCACGTAGTCGGTGAACGTCGTGAAGCGGTTGACGTACTCCCACACGGCGGGGTTCGAGGTGTGGAACAGGTGGGCGCCGTAGCGGTGCACCTCGATACCCGTTTCGGGGTCGGCTTCGCTGTACGCGTTGCCGCCGATGTGGTGGCGGCGATCGATGATCGTCACGTCGCGACCGGATGCCGCGGCACGCTCTGCGATCGTGAGGCCGAACAGGCCCGAGCCGACGACGAGCAGATCCATCAGAGTCCTCCGGGTGCAGCCATGAGTGAATCCTCCATGTCAGTCGCCGCTCACGTGCGGCGGTGGACGGTGCGGTCGTACACCTGGGTCTCGAGGAAGCGCACCGCGTGCAGCGCGACGCACCGCGCCCGTTGCTCCACCGAGAGGCGGGACAGCCGCTCGGCGACGTAGCGCACGTCTTCGTCGTAGAGCTGCCGGTCGGCGGGCGTGCGCACGCTCCGCTTCTCCCGCGCGATCGCGCGGAGCCCGTAGTACGCCCGTGCCGGCACGATGCCGTCCTCGAGGGCGACGTCGAAGCTGTGGCCGTGCGCGCGCACGATGTCGTGGTAGTAGCGGGTGGACCGCAGCTCGTGCGAGACGCTGTCGGAGCGCTGCAGCCAGTAATACAGCGGATCGTCGCACGACGCGACCAGATCCATCCGGCGGTACAGGTCCATCGCGACCGCGACGTCCTGCGCGTAGCGATGCTCAGGGAACCGGATGCCGTCGAACAGCTCCCGCCGATAGACCTTCCCCCAGTTGGCCTCGCTGAAGTAGTACAGCTCGCGGCGCGTGATCCGGCGCAGCAGCTTGCTGAAGACGCCCTGGTAGTACCGGCCCGGCTGGTCGAACGCGATGTGGTGGCCCGGCGCGGCGCCCAGGTCGGCCTGTCGGACGGATGCCGCCGCGCTCGCGCCGACGTTGCGCCAGCGGCAGCAGCTCATGTCGGCGCCGGTCTCCTGCAGGATCTCGACGAGGCGCCCGATCATGCGGGGGCTCATGAGGTCGTCGTTGTCGCAGAAGGTGATGAGGTCGCCGGTCGCAGCATCCAGCCCCGCATTCTGGGCCACCGCGATGCCGCCGTTCTCGCGGTGCAGCACCACCACGCGGTCATCGCGCGCCGCGAAGTCGTCGCAGATCGCCCCCGACGAGTCCGTCGAGCCGTCATCGACGAGGATCACCTCGATGTCGCGGTGATCCTGCTCGAGGAGCGATGAGACGCACGCCGCCAGGTAGCGCTCGGAGTTGTGGACCGGGACGATGATCGAGACCGTCGGCGACGGCGCGGGGTCGGACACGGTGCGATCCGCTCAGCCTGCCGAGATCGACGCCGCGACGGTGCCGAGATTGGCCTCGTTGCCCTTGATCGTGAAGCGGGCGCCCTGCATGAGCACGTGGGTGTCGATGTCGATGATCTCGGACACATTCGCGTTGACGAAGTACTGGCCGGCCCCGAAATTGGCGCTGTCGATGACGAACTCCATCGAGGAGTCACCGGCCGGGATCGCCGGGAGGGTGATGCCCAGGCGTTCGGTGTTGGAGGCCAGCACCATCTGCCCCATCGGGGTGTCGATGCTGAAGCCGGTGGCCCACGTCGGCAGCGCCTGCTTCGCCGTCACATGCACGCGCACGCGCATCGGGGCGCCCACCTGCACGGCCTTGCGCGGCTTGCCCTTGTCATCGAGCACCTCGATGCGGGTGACCTCGATCGGCTTCACCGGCTCGGGCGGCGGCTTCTCGCCGACGCGGCGGCCCTCGAGCACGTCGCGCAGCGCGGAGACAGCCTCATTGACGTCGCCGTCGAACACCATCTCGCCGTCCTTGAGCACGACGCCGCGGTCGCAGAGCTCCTGCACCTGCGCGGCCGAGTGCGAGACGAGGACGATCGTGCGACCCTCTTTGCGGAACTTCGCGATGCGCTCCATGCACTTGCGCTGGAACGCCTCGTCGCCGACGGCGAGCACCTCGTCGACGAGGAGCACGTCGGGGTCGGTGTGCACGGCGACTGCGAAGGCGAGTCGCACGAACATGCCCGACGAGTAGAACTTGACCTGGGTGTCGATGAAGTCGCCGATGCCGCTGAAGTCGAGGATCTCGTCGAAGCGCTCGGTGGTCTCGGCACGGGTCATGCCCATGATCGAGGCGTTGAGGAACACGTTCTCGCGGCCGCTCAGGTCGGGGTGGAAGCCTGCTCCGAGCTCGAGCAGCGCCGCCATCCGGCCGCGCGTCATCACGCGACCCTCGGTCGGCGAAACGATTCCGCCGATGAGCTTGAGCAGCGTGCTCTTGCCCGAGCCGTTCGGGCCGAGGAGTCCGACGGTGGTGCCCGCCTTGATCTCGAGCGACACGCCGTTGACGGCGGTGTACTCCTGCTTGTGCACGCGGCCGCGGCGCCCGCCGTGCACGACGCGCTCCTTCAGGGTGTTGTCCATGCGCACGATGAACCGCTTCGTGACGTCTTCGACGCGCACGACGACGGGGCCCGGACGGGGTGAGACGACCATCACATCTCCTGCGCGAAGTTGCCCTGCAGGCGGGTGAACACGCGGTGCGACACGAACAGCAGCACGAGCCCGACGATGCCGGCGATCAGCATCCGCAGCAGGAGGTTGTCGGGGTAGTCGCCCGCTTCACCGGCGCCCCAGAACGCCTGACGGAATCCGAGCACGCCGAGCGTGATCGGGTTGTTCGTGTAGACCTCGATCGCCCACGACGGCAGTCCCAGGGTGGCGAACGCGTCGCGCGCCATCGTCCACGCGTAGACGATCGGCGAACCCCACATGGCGAGCATCATCACGACGTCGGTGACGTACTGCACATCGCGCAGGTACACGTTGAGGGCAGACAGCAGGATGCCGAAGGCCAGGCCGTAGACCAGGATCAGCAGCACCGAGGGGAAGAACCACAGCATCTCGACCGGCGCCGGGAGCGCCTGGAAGATGATCGCGCCCGACAGCAGCACGAGGCACTGGACGAGGAACATGAACCCCGCGGCGCCGACGCTGGCCAGCGGGAAGATCTCGCGCGGCAGGTAGATCTTCTTCACCAGGCCCGCGTTGGCGAGGATCGACGACGTCGATCCCTGGACGGCCTCGGCGAAGAAGCTGTAGATGGTGAGGCCGGCGAACAGGAAGATCGCGAACTGCGGGATGCCTTCGGCTGCGCGCAGGAACTGGCCGAGCACCAGGTAGTACATCAGGAACTGCACGATCGGCCGGATCAGTGTCCACAGGAATCCGAGCACGCTGTCGCGGTACCGCGCCTGCAGGTCGCGGCGCACGAGGAGGCCCAGAAGATCGCGTCGCTCATAGATCTCGCGGAGCTTGCCGCCGCGCACCGGGAGTTCGAGTCCGCGGGCATCCGTCGTCGTAAACGGGGTCTCGGCAAGGCGAGCGAACCGATCAGTCGTGTCCAAGAGCTCCACCTACGTCAATCAACTGCATCACTATACCGGGCGGCTCTCTGGCAATCCGGTGCACACGCGCCCGACGCTATCCTCGAACGGGAGCCGCCCCCGGCTCCGCACGAAAGGATGGACAGAATGTCGCGAGTCGTCGTCACCGGAGCGGCAGGCTATCTGGGCCCGCACGTGGTCACCGCCCTCCTCGAGCGCGGTCACGACGTCGTCGCCGCCGTGCGGCCGGACAAGGGCGCGGGTCTGGATCCGCGCGCCGAGGTCGTCCACGCCGACATCCTCGCCCCGGACTTCGACCCGTCGGTGTGGGGTCCGGTTCCGGACGCCGTCGTGCACCTGGCGTGGAAGGACGGCTTCCGTCACAACTCCGCCGCGCACATGTCTCAGCTGTCGGCGCACTTCGATCTGCTGACCGGCCTCGCCGAGCGCGGGGTCGCGCGAATCGTCGCCCTGGGCACCATGCACGAGGTGGGCTACTGGGAAGGGGCGATCGAGGCCGACACCCCGACTGCTCCCCTGTCGCAGTACGGCATCGCGAAAGAGGCTCTGCGCCGCTCGATGGCCCTCGCGATCCCCGACACGACGTCTCTGGCGTGGGCCCGCGCCTATTACATCTACGGCGACGACCGCCGCAGCGAATCGATCTTCCGCAAGCTCCTGGACGCCGCCGACGAGGGTCGCACCGAGTTCCCCTTCACAACCGGCAAGAACCGGTACGACTTCATCCGCGTCGAGGAGCTGGGTCGCCAGATAGCCGCCCTGGCCGACGCCGTCGACGTCACGGGCACCCTGAGCTGCTGCTCGGGGACGCCGGTGTCGCTGGCCGATCAGATCGAGCGCTACATCTCCGAGAACGACCTCGGGATCACGCTGAAGTACGGAGCGTTCCCCGACCGCCCCTACGATTCGCCGGGCGTCTGGGGAGACGCCTCGGTCATCCGCGAGGTCATGGCCCGCGACGAGAGCGCCGCCGCTCAGTAGCCCGTGCCGACGCCGACAGCCGGCGCGTTGACGAGGTGCCGCTCGGCGAGCTGCACGATCACGACGTCGGGCTGGTGCTCGTCCACGAGCGCCCGGTAGTTCGGCGGGTTCGACCAGTCGTCGTAGCGGTGCTGGATCTGCCACGTCTCGGCGAACGCCTGCCCCCAGAACGGGGTCAGAGCGTTGCCCATCGAGTCGCGGAGGATCAGCGCCGTGCGGTCGGACTTCGCCTCCGCGGTGCTCGTCGAAGCCGGGAGCATGTCGAGGCTGACCTGCTCGCCGCCGTCGGCTGTCGTCGTCGCACCGTCGGCCGCCGTCACCTCGACGTCGACGAACGGCTCGGCGAACACCGGAACGGTCCAGGCGGGCTCGACGTCGGGAACGTCGTACGCCGCGTACTCGTTGTAGATGCGGGTGCTCTCGACGCCGTCGACCGCCGGTGCCCACAGCGGCTCGGCGTCGGGGTACGACGCGTCGTGACAGGCCGCGTACGTCTGCCAGGCGACGGCTCCGCCGAAATCGGTCCAGTGGCTGTTGACGGGCGTGTAGACGGCATCCGACTCGGCCGCTTCGCGGAGATCATGCCGGAAGTCGACGATCGGCAGATCGGGCGAGGCTGCCAGGAACTGGTCGAGCGGAGTGGAGCCGACGATGCCGTCGGTCCATTCCGGGAGCTGCTCGGGGTAGACGCTGGTCGCCGAGGGGCTGATCTGGATCGACAGCTCGATGTCCTGCTCGGCCAGGGCGGCCTCGAGGGTCGAGAAGTAATCGTGCCACGCCGACACCTCGGAGACCGTCAGGTACCGGCGGCCGACCGCCTGCGAGAAGTTCTCCTCGATCTGGTCGTTGTAGAACGCCCAGCCGTCGCGGCCGAGGACGACCGGATCCTCGAGGAGCGCCGCGTTGGCGGCCCAGGTGGCGGCCGCCGCAGAGTCGTCGCCGATCCACGGCTCGCTCTCGGGAGCGGCGAGGGCGGGGCGGCACGCCCCTACGGGGTCGCCGGTGACGCCGGGAGTCGGCGCGACCGCGGCGGGGGCGGCGGCGGCGGTGTCCAGGCGGTACTGCGTCACCCAGCCCACGACGGCCGCCGCGATCGACAGGATCGCGAGCACGATGAGCGGGATGTCGCGGTAGCGACGCCACCAGCGCGGACTCGGGATGCCGGCGCCGTGGACGATGTCGGCGCCGCCGGTGCCGCTCACGCGAGGCCGTCCTTCGAGGAGCCGGCGACGGCGACCGCCGGTGCCGGCGGCTTGGTGATGGCCTGATCCGCCGGAGGTGCGGGCAGCGCCGGACGTGCGGCATTGCGGGCGGCGTGGTTCGGATCGAGCCAGTCCATGGCTGCCTTGCGCGGTCGGGCCGTGCGCACCAGCAGCTTCTCGAGCCACTTCGGCGTCCAGTCCTTGAGCTGCAGGGCGGGGCGCTCGATGAGGTGCCAGCTCAGATAGGCGTAGGCGTGGCATCCGGCCACGATGACGAGGTGGTAGACGAGCCAGCCGGCGTTCTGCAGACCGAAGTATGCGGCGAACTGCATGAGCGGCCAGGCGATGATGTAGATGCCGTACGAGAAGTCGCCGTGCTTGTCCCAGTTCTTGAGGAACTTCACCTTGATCGCGAACCAGATCAGCACGTAGCAGAACGCGTACTGGCCGACGACGAGCCACCCGCCCTTGGCGTAGGTGTAGCCGGCGATGAGCACGCACGCGATCGCGAGTCGGTTGTCGATCGGGATCTTCTCGCCGAAGAGGGCGAACAGGATGCCGAAGGCGAACGGGGCGTACAGCAGCAGCACGCGGTAGTCGGTGAATGCGCTGGTGAGCGAACCGATGTTGCCCATGCCCAGCCACTGCATCGTGGCGAGCAGGATGATGCCGACCGACACGATGCCGGCGATCATGCGGTGCGCCAGGGCGCCCATGACACCGAGGACGGCGACGAGGATGTAGCAGCCGAACTCGAAAGCCAGCGTCCACGCGGAGCCGTTCCATTCGAAGCCGCCGTGGATCGTGTAGAACGGGATGGTCGTGCCCATGCCGGCGATGCTGTGCTGGTTGAGCGGCAGCCACATGTTGTTGGAGAAGTAGGTCAGCGGCGAGTCGACCGTCGCGTTCCAGAAGCCGTCCATGGTGCCGGCCTCGCGCATGTAGGCGATCGGGGCGAGGATGAACGCGGTGACGATCAGGACGAGGAAGAACCCGGGGAAGATGCGCATGATGCGCCGCCAGAAGTAGCGCGGCGTCGACGCGCGCCCCATCTTGCTCTTGGTGATCAGGAACCCCGAGAGGAAGAAGAAGCCGGCCACGGCCACGCCGCCGAAGGACTGCTCCGTGCTCCACTGCGTGCCCAGGTCATGGCCTCCGTAGAAGCCGGCGAGCGGGCCGGCGTGCGAGAAGATGACCGCGAAGGCCAGCGCCCAGCGGAGGAAGCCGATGCTGTTACTCCGCGGGTCGAAGCTCTCCTTCAGTGAGGTCACCTTCCACCTCCCGCTGGTGCTTCAGGATCTCCCTGCGGTGACGGAGACGCCACAGCCAGGCGTGGGTCATGCGCGCCGGCCGGTCGAGCGGCCGCAGAGCGAGCGCGATCCGGGGGTGGTTCAGCTTGAGGTAGACGCGGGTGAGGGCGACGATACCGCCGTGGCCCAGCCACCCCGCGCGGTGCAGGAACTGGATCTGGTCGATCGGGTAGCCGGGCATGGTGGCGCCCATCTGATCGAGCTTGAAGTCGAGGGCGGCGTGACTGATCGCGGTGTGCTCCACGGTCGAGATCGTGCGGGTGTGGTACCCGAGCTCGGCCGCGGCGTACGCGATGAGGCGCTCCTGCACGTGGGCTAGGCTGCCGTCGCTGTGCTTGTTCGGCGCCGCGTACTCGTTGTACTTCCACTCGCGGTCCACGAGGATCTTCAGCGCCTCGGGACGGGCGAACCAGAAGCACCCGTACGGGGCGAGCGGCGAGATGTCGTCGAACGGCACCTTGATGCCGAGCTCCTCGGCAAGCACCTCGGCGGGCTGCTTGTTCGCGTACCAGCCTCGACCCATCGTGGGATAGCCGATGTGGATCATCGGGGGGAACGCCAGACCGAGACCCTCCTCCTTCTGGAAGAGCGCGACCGCGTTGGCCGCATAGCCCGGCGAGTGCAGCACGTTGTCGAGCTGCTGGTACTTGAAGTACCGACCGTGGTTGTAGGAGTCCTGGACGGTCTTCTTCGAGTGGATCTTGACGATCAGGTCGTAGCGACCGGGCTCCAGCACGTCGCGGCAGGCGATGAAGAACGCGCTCAGGTCGCGACCGCGGTTGGACGGCAGGATGCGGATCTCGGAGTACGCGACCTTCTCGTCGGCCCGGCGGTCCAGGATCGCCTGGATCGCGTCGGCTTTGGCCTGGTCGGTCGTGGTGAGGAAGAGGTCGAACTTCTCGGGGAGCATGACGAGACGGTCCATCAGCTCGTCGGTCATGTCCTCGTAGAACATGTGCACCACCGCCGCCAGCCGGAGCGGCTTGGTCTTGTCGTACGACACGTCGACGTCGGGGAGCACCTCCATCATGGAGGCATCCGCGTAGAGCGCCTTCGGCGGCGAGTTCTTCGCGAGGTTCTGGAACATCATGGCCACGGGGTACCCGTAGCCCGCCGCCTTCTCGATCGTCCAGCGGCCGATCACGGCGTGCTGGTCGAGGTAGGGCGGGTAGTGGAAGAAAGCGCGGCGCTTGAGCGCCGGGCATCCGTCGTCGATCAGCAGGTCTGCGTTGAAGAGGGCGGGATGCCGGGAGGGGTAGTCCTCCCACGAGTACGCGACGCCGTCGATGAAGCCGAGCTCTTCGAAGTGGTGCGTGAAGCGCGACTCGTGGTTGAGGATCGAGTCGATGTAGGTCGTGATCATGGGCATCGTGGCCCAGTACTCGCGCCAGTGGGCGCTCGTGAACATCGCGCGGCGCACCGCGATCCAGTGGGACTGGAGATGGCGGTGCATCTCGCCGGTGCGCGTGTACGGATTCGGCTTCTCGCCCGGGTAGTCCGTCATGCCCCAGAAGTGCACGGGCTCGGCATCCATGCGCTCGAACAGCGGCTCGAACGAGCGCACCGGACCGAACCAGGTGTAGTTCATGAGGATCAGCTCGTCGTACTCGGCCAGGCGCTCCTGGCCGAAGTGCTCGAGTGCGGTCTTGTATCCCCACACGTCGAACCCGACGTTCTCGCGCACCCAGACCGTGTCTGCCACACCTTCGAGGCGCAGGCGTCCCGCATCGGTCAGGTCGCCGTTGACGACGACGAAGATGTGCTCGGCGAAGGGCCGGAGCTGACTGAGCTTGTAGACGATGTAGTCGTCGACGTCACCACGGGTGTCGTGGAGGAGATAGAAGACGACTCGTCGACCATCCTCCGGGAAAGGGACGGGCTCCACGGCACTCGCGCGTTGCTCGGTATGCAAAAGCTCACTCCTCGATGCGGCGACTCCTCCATCACCCGCACGCTCTGGGCAGCGGCAGGCGGGTCGTCGACCAGAGAGATTCTACCCGGCTAGCTGTGACGACCCTGCGCGAGGATCTCGAGCAGGTACGCGCCGTAGCCGCTCTTGACGAGCGGCTCGGCACGCACGCGGAGCTCGTCGTCCGTCAGGAACCCGAGACGCCACGCGACCTCTTCGGGGCTTCCGATCGAGAGTCCTTGACGCTTCTGGACCGTGCGGATGAACTCGGTGGCCTCGCTGAGGGAGTCGAAAGTGCCGGTGTCGAGCCAGGCGGTGCCGCGCGGCAGCACCTCGACCTGCAGCTTGCCGTTGTCGAGGTAGACGCGGTTGAGGTCGGTGATCTCGAGCTCGCCGCGCGGCGACGGCTCGAGGTGCTTCGCGATCTCGACGACGTCGTTGTCGTAGAAGTAGAGCCCGGGGATCGCGTAGTGGCTGCGCGGGTTCGCCGGCTTCTCCTCGAGGCTGAGGGCGCGGCCGGTCTCGTCGAACTCCACGACGCCGTACGCCTTGGGATCGGCGACCCAGTAGCCGAACACGGCGGCGCCGTCGAGCGACTCGTGGCGGCGCAGCCGGGTGCCCAGGCCCTGGCCGTAGAAGATGTTGTCTCCGAGCACGAGCGCCGCGGTCTCGGACCCGATGTGCTCCTCGCCGATCACGAACGCCTGCGCGAGGCCGTCGGGACTCGGCTGCTGCGCGTACGTCAGCGAGATGCCGAACTGCGAGCCGTCGCCGAGGAGGCGCTCGAACTGCTCCGCATCGTGCGGGGTCGTGATGATGAGGATGTCGCGGATGCCCGCCAGCATCAGTGTCGACAGCGGGTAGTAGATCATCGGCTTGTCGTACACGGGTACGAGCTGCTTGGAGATGCCGAGGGTGATGGGGTGGAGGCGAGAGCCGGTGCCCCCCGCAAGTATGATGCCGCGCATCAGGCCAGTCTGTGGGATCGCCGAGATCCAGACAAGTCGACCGGCACCGCCGCTCCCCCGCTTCCGGGCGCCCCCGCCGCTGCAAGGGAATCCGCCGCGCACCGGGTAAACTCGGCGGAATGGACAAACTCCTTGTGACTGGCGGCGCGGGATTCATCGGCTCGGACTTCGTGCACTACGTGCTCGCGAACACCGACAGTTCGGTGACAGTCCTCGACAAGCTCACGTACGCGGGCAGCCTCGCGTCGCTCGAGGGACTCCCCGAAGACCGGTTCCGGTTCGTGCACGGCGACATCTGCGACGCCGAGCTCGTGAACGGTCTCTTCGCCGAACACGACGCGGTCGTGCACTACGCGGCCGAATCGCACAACGACAACTCCCTCAGCGGCCCCGCACCGTTCGTTCAGACGAACCTCATCGGCACCTTCACGCTGCTCGAGGCCGCACGCGCGACCGGCGTGCGCTACCACCACATCTCGACCGACGAGGTCTACGGCGACCTCGAGCTCGACGACCCCGAGCGCTTCACCGAGCAGACGCCCTACAACCCGTCCAGCCCGTACTCGTCCACCAAAGCGGGCTCCGACCTGCTGGTGCGCGCCTGGGTGCGTTCGTTCGGCGTGCAGGCGACGATCAGCAACTGCTCGAACAACTACGGTCCCCGTCAGCACGTCGAGAAGTTCATCCCGCGCCAGATCACGAACGTGATCGACGGCGTGCGCCCCCGCCTGTACGGCCAGGGGCTGAACGTGCGCGACTGGATCCACGCCGACGACCATTCCTCGGCCGTGCTGCGCATCCTCGAGAAGGGTCGCATCGGCGACACCTACCTGATCGGCGCCGACGGCGAGAAGTCCAACCGCGAGGTCGTCGAGCTCATCCTCCAGACGATGGGCCAGGAGGCCGACGCGTACGACCTCGTCACCGATCGCCCGGGCCACGACATGCGCTACGCGATCGACTGGTCGAAGCTGCGCGACGAGCTCGGCTGGCAGCCCGAGTACCGCGACTTCGCGGCCGGCCTCGAGGCGACGATCGCCTGGTACCGCGAGAACGAGGCATGGTGGCGGCCGCAGAAGGCCGAAGCCGAGGCCAAGTACGCGGTCTCGGGGCAGTGACCGCGATGGAGTACGGAAAGACCCTCGCCGCCCACGAGACGACGATCCCGGGCCTCATCCTCTTCGACATCCCCGTGCACGGAGACAACCGCGGGTGGTTCAAGGAGAACTGGCAGCGCGAGAAGATGACCGCCCTCGGCCTGCCAGACCTGGGACCGGTGCAGAACAACATCTCGTTCAACCGCAACGTCGGCACCACGCGCGGCATCCACGCCGAACCGTGGGACAAGTTCATCTCGGTCGCGACGGGCCGCGTCTTCGGCGCGTGGGTCGACCTCCGCGAAGGCGACGGCTTCGGCACGGTGTTCACCGCCGACATCGACCCCGCGACCGCCATCTTCGTCCCGAAGGGCGTCGGCAACGCGTTCCAGACGCTCGAAGCCGACACCGCCTACAGCTACCTCGTGAACGCGCACTGGACCCCCGAGGCGAGCTACACGTTCCTCAACCTCGCCGACGAGACGGTGGCCGTTCCCTGGCCGATCTCGCTCGAGGATGCCGAACTGTCCGACAAGGACCGCGCGCACCCCCGCCTCGGTGACGTGACACCCGTCACGTTCTGACATTCGCTCCTCCCTAACGAAGGGTTCAGCATGCCCGAAAACGTCCTGATCACCGGCGGCGCCGGCTTCATCGGCTCCACGCTCGCGAAGCGCCTCGTCGCCGACGGCCACCGCGTGACCGTGCTCGACTCGCTCATCTCGCAGGTGCACGGCGACGACCCCGCCACGACGTCTCCTCTGCTGCAGTCCCTCGAGGGCGTGGCCGACGTCCGGGTCGGCACCGTGACGTCGACCGACGACCTGCGCGGAGCCCTCGAGGGCGCGACGATCGTGGTGCACCTGGCGGCCGAGACCGGCACCGGCCAGTCGATGTACGAGATCGACCGCTACGTCGAGGCCAATGTCGGCGGCACGGCGAAGCTGCTGAACCTGCTGACGAACGAGCCTCACACGGTGCGTCGCATCGTGGTCGCGTCCTCCCGCTCGATCTACGGTGAGGGCTCGTACCGCACCGAGTCCGGCGACATCGTCCACCCCCCGCACCGCTCGGCGGACGACATGGCCGCCGGCGACTTCGACGTGCACCTGCCCGGCGCCGGCCCGCTGACCATGGTGCCCACGCCCGAGACCGCGCTGCTGCATCCGTCGTCGGTCTACGGGATCACCAAGCAGACGCAGGAATCGCTCATCATGACGACGGCGCCCGCGATCGGCATCGAGGCCGTCTCGCTGCGCTACCAGAACGTCTACGGTCCGGGGCAGTCGCTCAAGAACCCCTACACGGGCATCCTCTCGATCTTCTCGACGCTGATCCGTCAGGGCAAGGCGATCAACATCTTCGAAGACGGTGAGGAGAGCCGCGACTTCGTCTACATCGACGACGTCGTCGAGGCCACGTTCCTCGCGTGCGTGACGCCGGGTGTCTCGGCGAGCGTCATCAATGTCGGATCAGGCGTGAAGACCACCGTCGTCGAGGTCGTGGACGCGCTGTTCCGCGCGTACGGCACCGAGGTGCCGGTCACGATCTCGGGCAACTTCCGCGTCGGCGACATCCGCCACAACGTCGCCGACACCACGCGCCTGCGCGAGATCCTCGGCTACGAGGCCCGCGTGGGCTTCGCCGAGGGCATCGAGAAGTTCGCGGCCTGGGTGCTCACCGAGCCCCTCGAAGAAGACGGCTACGAGCGCTCGCTCGCCGAGATGGCCGTCCGCAACCTCCTCAAGTAGCGGTCGGGGGGCTCAGCGCAGAGTCCCGTCGGCGAGGACCCACACCTTCGACGGCACGCCGTAGGTCGACGAGATCCACGCGCGCGTCGCGTCGTCGGCGACGGTGCTCAGACCGCTCGACGCCAGGTGCACCTGCGACCCGGTGCTCTCCCGGACGAAGTGCGGCCGCGACTCCGCGCCGGCCGACGGGATGCCCTCGGCGGCGCGGGCGCCGATCGAGGCGAAGGCGAGCGGAGCGTAGTTGGACGACGCGACCGACAGCCAGCCCTCGTTGGTGAGCACGTAGCTCGCCGACCCCGCGGTGATGCGGGTGGGAAGGTCGCGCTCGGCGGTCATCAGGTCGATGGACGCGGGCGAGATGGTCCACGCTCCCGAGGTCACCGCGCCGATGCGGCTCGCGGCGGGGACCGTGAACGTGCGCCCGTCCCCGGTGACCACGCGCACGTCGCCGGCACGGTCGTCGTAGACGCCGACGCTGACGACCGGCTGGCCGAGCCCGAGCTGGGCGAGCACCTGCGGCGAGACCGCGGTGGATGCCGTGCCGATGCCGTAGGTCGCCAGGACGCGGGGATCGGGGACTTCGCGCTTCTTCCCGCTCTGGGGCAGGTAGACGATGCCGTCGGCCGCCCGCAGGAGTGCCGCCAGGCTGCCGCCGTCGGTCGAACCGGCGAGCTGGGCGCTCGTGAGGGTGCGCAGGGTCGCGCAGTCCTTGCCGAAGTCCACGGCCGCGCCGCAGCCGCTGGTGCGGTAGCGGGTCGTGCCGTCCATCAGGTACACCTCGCCCGCCGTGCCCTTGACGAGCAGGTCGTAGCTGATGCGCACGCCGGTGAGGGCGCTCGCAGGAACGCTCCACAGTTTGGTCGGCACCCCGTAGCGGGCGGTGATGCTCGCCCGCTCGGTCGCTCCGGCCACGGGCTGGGCTGCGCCGCCCGACACCAGGTACTCCACGCCGTTCGCCTCGTCCCGCACGAAGTGCGGGCGCTGTTCGTTGGCCGCGATCGCGATGCCCCGCCACGCCCGTGCCGGCAGCTGGGTGAAGACGCCGTCGCCGCCGTAGGCGGCCGCTGCGACCTCGAGCCAGCCTTCGTGGGTGAGCACGAAGGAGCGTCCGTCGCTGCGCATGCGCGACGGGAGCGCACCGTCGAGGGTGATCTTCGCGTAGCTGGCCGCGGTGAGCGCCCGGCCCGATGTACGCAGCACGCCGACGGTCTGCTCGGCGGTGAGGGTGTACTCGCCGCCCTCGGTCGCCACGGCGCGCGAGCTGCCGCCGTCGGTGTAGACGCCGGGCGCGATCGCCGGCTCGCCGACCGGCAGCTTCGCCGCCGTCGCAGCCCCGACGGCACTCGTCGTGGACGGGATGCCGTAGACGCCGAGGATGCCCGGATCGAGCACCTGACGCATCTGCCCGCCCTGGGGCAGCCAGATCGTGCCCGCGGGGGTGCGCACGAGGTGCTGCAGCGTCCCGGCGCCCGCGAACGTGGCGATCTTGGCGTCGGTGACCGTCGGCAGTGTGGCGCAGTCGCCGCCCCACGCGGTCACCTGGGTGCAGTCGCGCATGCGGTAGGCGCGCGCGCCGTCGAGCAGGTACGCGGTTCCGGATGCCGTGCGCACGAGGCCCTCGGGATTGACGCCGTCTCCGACAGCGCCGTCCAGGGTGATCCACACCTGCGGGCTCACGCCGTAGGTGCGGGTCACCCACGCCTGATCGGCGGCCGAGACGGCCTGCATCGTGCCCCACGACACGAGGTACACCTGGGAGTCCGACCGTTCGCGCACGAAGTGCGGTCCCGTGACGCGCCCGACCGTCGAGAGCCCGGCAGCCGCGCCCGCCGGCAGCGAGGTGAAGGTGAGGCTCGGCGGATACTGGCCGGTCGCCACCTCGAGCCATCCCCCGTCGACCATCACATAGGACCGGCCGCCCGACGTCATGCGCACCGGCATCGACGTGGACGCGCGCAGGAACGCGAACGAATCGGCGGTGAGCTCGCGGGCGCTTCGGGCGATCGTGGTGCCGCTGGCGGCATCCGGGACGACGTAGGTGCCGGCGTCGGTGTGCAGACGGTACGGGTTGGTGGCATCGCGGTAGACGCCGGGCCCGACCACGGGTGCGGCCGTCGCGTACTCGGCCATCATCGCGGGCGAGATCGAGGACGACAGGGCGGGGATGCCGTAGCGGGGCAGGATGCCCAGATCGACGAGCTGACGGCGGGCGTTGCTCTGCACGAGCCACGTCGCACCGTTCGAGCTGACGGCGCGCTCGAGCCATCCCGCGTCGCGGTAGCGCGCGACCTGCGCCTCGCTCGCGAGCGGCAGCGCGCCGTAGTCCCACCCGAAGTCGCCCACCTGGTAGACGTCGCGCAGCCGCATGCGGGCACCGCCGTCGAGCAGGTAGACGTTGCCGGTCTCGGTGCGCACGGCGCGCTTGGCGGCGCCACGGTCGGCGAACGCGTCCAGTGCCGAGCGCGCCACGTCGCGCACCGACGAGATCCACGTGAACTGGGCGGCGATGTCAGCCGTCGCCAGGCGCCAGCGAGCGCCCTGGCTCACGAGGTAGCGCTCAGAGGTTCCCGAAACCTGCAGCACCTGCATGGTCTCGCCCTGCGTCGACCCGAACCAGTCGTTGAAGTAGTTGTAGAAGTTGCGGTTGCCGTACGACGAGCACGGGTTGTTGGCCGCGGCGTAGCCGGCGGCGAGGGCCGCGGCGTTCGGCTGGTAGGGCGTGTAGTAGTACAGGGCGGCCGTCGCCTTGTTCTCGATGTAGACCGGGGTCGAGCCGCACGCCGCGTTCGGGTGGAAGCGCACGTTCCAGGTGTTTCCGGGGGCGTACCAGTTGAAGTAGTTGCTCGTGCCCGGCGGGTTGCCGTAGCGCTTGAGCTGCCATGCGGCGCCGTAGACCTGGTTGAAGAAGCCGTAGTAGCGGGTGTCGCACGCGGCGGTGTCGGGGCAGCCCTGCCCCATCGCGATCGTGTAGCGGCTCGTGCTGGGCCCCGAGTTCGTCACGAGTCCCTGCTCCTTCTGGAGCGTCGTGATGATGGCCTGGGGGTTGATGCCGCACGCCTGGGCGACCTTGTAGATGATGGCCGATGCGCGCTCGCGATAGCCGCCGGAATACGAGCCGCACATCGCGTCGGCATTGGTGGTGCGCGAGGTGTCGTACCAGTCCTTCAAGCACGTGTAGCCCGACTGGCAGCTGGGCACCTTGGACTCGAGGAACCACTGCACCTGAGCTTCGGTCATCGTGCTGCGGTTGTAGAACACCTCGTCGCTGATGATGTTGCCCGGCTTGAACTGGCTGAGGTCGGCGGCCTTCACCGGCGAGCCCAGCGCCTGGTCGACCGACGTCTCGGCGGCGGGGACGGCGGTCGCGGCCGCGGGGGCGACGAGCACCCCCGACACGAGGGCGAGCGTCGCCGCGAAGACGAGGAGGATCTTCCGGGCACGGAGGCGGGAAGGCGTCTGTCGAGGGGCGCTCACGTGAACAGTGTGACGGAAGTGGCTGAAGTGTACAACTGACACTTACGGCCGTCAGAGTTCGGCGTGCAGCATCCACACCTTGTCTGCGGCCTCCCGCCACGAGAACGCGCGTCCGCGATCGCCGGCCAGCACGGCGAGACGGTCGGCCGCAGCCGCCGAGGCGACGGCGTCGCGCAGCGCTGCCCCCAGCGCCGACGACTCGTCGGCCTCGACCAGGACTCCCCCGTCGACGACGACCTCGCGGTGCACCTCGGAGTCAGCCGCGATGACCGGCACACCCAGCGTCAGGGCGTCCACGACGCGCCACGGGAATCCGGCCGCGGTCGACGGGGCGACGAACGCCACGGCCGAGCCGTAGACCGCCGCGCGGTCGGCCGCATCCAGCGCGCCGCGCACATGCAGACGCCGCTCGGGAAGCCCGGAAGCGGACGCCAGCTCGGCGACCGCCGGTTCGAGCCCCGCAGGGGCGTCGATCACGACGACGGGCAGGTCGATTCCGGATGCCGCGACCGCCGCGAAACCGACGGCGAGGGCGTGGGACGCCGGCGGTCCGCCCGACAGCAGCACGCATCCTTCGGGCAGATCGAGTGAGCGCCGCCGCCCGACCTCGTCCCGGGGAACGCCGAAGCCGAGCGGCGATGCGCCGGCGATGACACGGACCCGGTCGGCGAGCTTGGGGGCGATGCCGACGAGCCGCGCCGAGAGCGAGTGCGTGGGCACGACCACTGCGTCGGCATGGCGGACGGCGCGCTTGAGCATCGCCTTGTGCCACGCCGCGACTCCGCGCGGCAGCTCGTCGGGGGCGTCCCATGCGCGCAGATCCCACACCGTCACGACGGTCTGGTCGTGGTCGTGCACGCGGTCGTGGCGGACGAGCGGCGCGAAGAGCGACGGCGAGTGGATCATCCCCCCGCCGATGCCCGTGCCGATCCCGAGCTGCAGGGCCGCCGCGAGTTCTCTGCGGGCCAGCGCCGTGTGCCGCACGTCCGAGAGACCGGCGACGTCGGGCGAGTCGACGCCCGCGGGGACGATCGCCTCGACCTCGCAGCCGTCGGGCGCGCCCAGCACGAGGGCCTTCGAAAGCTCGCGGGAGGCTTCGGCGAGTCGCGGCTCAGGAGACTGGTCGAGCACGACGCGCAGCGTGGCGACCACGGCTCAGCCCTCGGGAGTCGGCGTCGGAGTCGGCGGGTGCAGGGCCGTCTGCACGAGCTGCTGGATGTACGCCCAGTCGGGCTCGTACTGATCGATCCCGCCCTCGGGCGTGAGCTCGATCGCCTGGACCGGGTGGTCCTTCGCCTTCAGCGCGAGGTCGGCGAGGAACGGGATGAGCGACTGCGGAAGGTCGGTCTCGACGATCGCGGCGCCGGCGTTCGCGACATCCTGGAAGCGGGTCAGCACCGTCTCGGGGGTGAACTGCGCGAGCATCGCCTGCTGCAGGACGCGCTGGCGCGTCATGCGGTCGAAATCGCTCGTCGTGTACCGCGAGCGGGCGTACCACTGGGCGGTGTCGCCGTCCATGTGCTGCTGGCCCGCCTCGACCCAGCCGATCGCCCAGTCGTCGACCGGCTGGCCTTCGTAGGCCGGCCCGCCGCCCATCGGCACCCGCTCTGTCACGTCGATGTCGACCCCACCCAGTGCGTCGATGAGTGCGGCGAAGCCGTGCATGTCGATGAAGACGAAGTAGGGGATCTCGATGCCGAGGACGCCTTCAGCGGCATCCTTGGTCGCCTCGACGCCCGGCTCCGAGCCGTTGGCGACGGCATCCGGATACAGGGCGTTCCCGTCCTGGCAGACCTCGACCTCGGTGCGCAGCTGATTGATGCCGCTGCCCCACCCGCAGCGCGGGTCGGAATGCGACTCGTGGCCGTTGGGGTACTTGTCCTGCATGGGTCCGGCCGAGAACGGCACGTTCGGCATGTCGCGCGGGATGCCGGTGATCGTCGTCGCGCCGGTGTCGGCGTTGATGGAGACCACCGAGATGCTGTCGAACCGCATCGAGTCACGGCCCTCGCCGCTGTCGGCGCCGAGCAGGAGGATGTTGTAGTAGCCGTCGGAGGGCGGCACCGACGGCCCGCTCTGGCCGAAGATGACCTGGATCGTGTCGCGCGTCGTGCCGGCGATGTTCGCCGCGTACGCCGCCGATCCGGTCGCGGCGACCATGAGCGCGATCGCGAGCGCGACGATGCCGAAGCGCGAGACCGTGCCGGTCTTGACCAGGCGCACGAGTCGGAGGGTGTCGACCGTGAGCACGCCCCACAGCACCGCGTATCCGATGAGCGCGATCTGGAGGACCAGCAGCGGCAGCGGACGCAGCCACGACAAGAGCTCGGGGATCCACGCGCCGGTCGCGAAGCCGAGGAGCGCCGAGGGGGCGAGCAGGGCGAACAGCAGCCCGATGACGACGGAGACCCACATCACGAGCGTGGCGCCGAGGCCGAAGCGGCCGAGACGGCGGCTGCCGGCGAGGATCTGCGCCGATCCGGGGATCACGAAGTTGAACAGCACCAGCCACCATCCGCGGCGCGACATCATGTCGGTGGAGCGGGGATCGGGGTGGCGCAGCAGGCGGTCCTCGACGACGCGGTGCCGCGGCGCCGAGACCCGGGGCGGGCTCACGACGGTCACAGAGACTCCTTCAGGCGACGGTTCTTCTCCTCCACCTGCGCCTCGAGGCCGCGCGCGTACGCCTCGACGGCGTCGCCGACGGCGGCATCCGCGGTTCCCAGGATGCGCGCGGCCAGGAGCCCCGCGTTCTTCGCCCCGTTGATCGAGACCGTCGCGACCGGGATGCCGGCGGGCATCTGCACGATGCTGAGCAGCGAGTCGAGACCGTCCAGCGTGGCCAGCTGCACCGGCACACCGATGACCGGCAGAGCCGTGAGGGAGGCGAGCATGCCCGGCAGGTGCGCCGCGCCGCCCGCACCGGCGATCACGACCCGGATGCCGCGGCCGCGGGCTTCGCGCCCGTAGCGCACGAGCTTGTCGACGGTGCGATGCGCCGAGACGACCTCGACCTCGTGGGCGATGCCGAAGTCCGAGAGGATCTGAGACGCGTCGCTCATGACCCGCCAGTCGGAGTCCGAGCCCATGACGACCCCGACCAGGGGGGCGTCGGACGAGTGCAGGGGCACATCGCTCAAGGGCACAGTCACCGCACCAGGCTAGGCCGCGCGGCTGGAAGAACCCCGCAACGGCACGCCTCGTGTTCGGCGGTGCTCAGTCCAGGAAGTGGGATGCAGCCGCACGGGCCTCGTAGGTCACGTCGTCGAGGTCGTCGCCGGCGACCGTGACGTGCCCGACCTTGCGGCCGGGGCGCGGCGCCTTGCCGTACGTGTGCACCTTCGCCGAGGGGTGGGCGGCCATCGCCGAGGCGAAACGCTCGTCGAGAGCCGCCTCGGCCGGACCGCCCAGGATGTTCACCATCACCGTGAAGGGCGCGCGCGGCGAGGGATCGCCCAGCGGGAGGTCGGCGACCGCGCGCAGGTGCTGCTCGAACTGACCCGTCACCGCGCCGTCCTGGCTCCAGTGACCGCTGTTGTGCGGCCTCATCGCGAGCTCGTTGACGAGCAGGCGCTCGTCCGTGGTCTCGAAGAGCTCGACGGCGAGCATGCCCGTCACGCCCAGCCCTTCGGCGATCGCGACGCCGATGCCCCGCGCGACCTCGCTCAGTCGCTCGGACGCCCCCGGCGCCGGAGCGAGCACCTCGGCGCACACGCCGCCTCGCTGCACGGTCTCGACGACCGGGTAGGCGCTCATCTCCCCCGACGGGCGCCGGGCGATCTGCTGGGCGAGCTCGCGCGAGAAGTCGACGAGCTCCTCGACCAGCAGCGCGCCGCCCCGGGCGTCTTCGGCGAGCGCGGTGAACCAGTCCTCGGCCTCGGTCGCCGCGGACACCACCCGCACGCCCTTGCCGTCGTAGCCGCCCCGCGGCGTCTTCACGACCGCGCGGCCGCCGTGGGCGTCGATGAAGGCCTGCAGCTCGCCCGCGTCGGTCACCGCCGCCCAGTCGGGCTGCGGCATCCCGAGCTCTTCGAGACGCGCGCGCATGACGAGCTTGTCCTGGGCGACTCCCAAGGGCGAGGGCCCGGGATGCACCGAGACACCCGCGTCGACGAGGGCTGCCAGCACCTCCTGTGGCACGTGCTCGTGATCGAACGTGACGACGTCGACCTCACGGGCGAACGCGAGGACCGTCTCGGCGTCGTGGTAATCGCCCACCGCCGTCGCGGCGAGCGAGGCCGACATCCCCTCGTCCTCGGCCAGCACGCGCAGCTCGATGCCGAGCTCCACGGCCGGGGCGATCATCATGCGGGCCAGCTGTCCGCCGCCCACGACCCCGATGCGCAATGTCATGGCCCCATCATCCCAAAACCGCGCCGGCGGTTCTGCCCCTGCCCCCTTCGATGCACGAAACCGCCCGTCCGCAACGCAAGAGCGCTCCGGGCGGTGCGCAAGCGCGGTCTCGCGGCGAAGAAGGCGATCCGCGCTACGGGAGCGGGGGGACGGGCGGCGTGCCCGGCGGGAGCGGCGGCTGCGCATCGCGGTGCGCGAGGATCTGATTGACCTCGACCTGATCCACCAGCGCCTCGTGCACGAGGGCGATCGTCGGCACGTTCACGAGCCGCAGCGGCGCGTCGACCCCGTTCGAGAGCACGAGGGTGCCGGCCCGCCACAGGCGCTGGAGGATGCCGCGGCGCACCTGGATCGTGTACCCGCGCACGTGCGAGAGCTCACGACGACGCGCGACGAAGACCCCGGTGCGCTCGATCACGCGGCGTGTCGTGATCGTGTACACGTGCGACCACCACGCGAGGAACGGCAGCAGCACGAAGAAGAGCACGATGACGGATGCCGCGGTCAGCAGCATCCAGTTCTCGAAAGGCGCGGGCAGGTTGCCGTAGAAGTACCCGACCGCTCCGGCGACGGCGATGAGGATGAGCGCGGACCACGTGAGGCGACGCGCGTGCGTGCGGAACCGCGCGACGCCCAGCTCGGGCGTGGGTGCCCCCGGCGCCGGAGTCATCGGGCGACCGCCGTAGCTCATCGGCTGCGTCATGGTGTCATTCTCCCCGGCTCTGCCCCGAACGCCGCGAAGCGCGTCGGTGCGTTTCGTCAGCGCACGTGCACGACGTCGCCGGCCGAGACGGCGGCCTCGACACCCAGCGCGTCGACGACGACCAGCCGCCCGTCGACGTCGAGACGCTGCGCGTGTCCGGTGAGCTGCGAGCCGTCGGGGAGCGCGACGACCACGTCGCGGCCCAGCGTGGCGCACAGCGCCTCGATCTCGCCCACGATGCCCGCCGCCGCCGCGTTGCCGAGAGCGTCTGCCAGGGCGACCAGCTGCTCGTCCAGCGCGGTGAGGTAGTCGGCGAGCAGGCGGTCGTCGTCGCACTCGAGGCCGAGCGCGGCGAACGACGTCGCGGTGTCGACGGGGAGGTCCACCGGCTGCATCGTCGTGTTGACACCCGTGCCGACGACCACGGCGTCGGCGTCGCCGGGGAGCACCTCGGCGAGGATGCCGCAGATCTTGAAGCCGTCGACGAGCACGTCGTTGGGCCACTTCAGCTCGGCGGTGTGGGCGGTGCCGGCGAGCTGGGCGCGGATCGCCCGCGTCATCGCCGCGCCGGCGAGGAGCGGGAGCCAGCCCCGCGACGCGTTCGGGATGCGCGTGATGTCGACCAGGGTCGAGACGGCGAGCGCGGTGCCGGCGGGCGCCGTCCAGGTGCGGTCGAGCCGGCCGCGGCCGGCCCGCTGGTCGGTGGTCACCAGCAGCGACAGGTGCGGCCATTCCGCGGGGGATTCGGTGGCGTGGCGCACGACGTCGGCGTTCGTGGAGTCCGTCGTCTGTACGACCTGCACGCGCGGACTGATCGCGGCGGTCAGGGGGTAGCCGTGCTCGGGGATCGTCATGGCTCCACGGTAGCGACGTCGCGCCCCCGAGGGCGGGGGTTGACACGCCGTCGTCGGCGCGCCGACGACGTGGCAAGTCGACAGGGCACGGCGCATCCGCTTGTGGGATGCCTCCAACCGCTCGCGCATCCGCGTCGATAGGGTGGAATCCGTGACCGACCAGCCCGATCTCTCCACGACCGCCGGCAAGATCGCCGACCTCCGCGCCCGCTACCAGGAGGCCGTCCTCGACGCCGAAGTCGTGGCGAAGCAGAAGCAGCACGCGAAGGGCAAGGGCACAGCGCGCGAGCGCATCGAGCTGCTCGTGGACCCCGGCAGCTTCGTCGAGCTCGACGAGTACGTGCGGCACCGCACCACCGCCTTCGGCATGGACAAGTTCCGCCCGTACGGCGATTCCGTCGTCACGGGTGTCGGCACCATCCACGGCCGCACCGTCGCCGTCTACGCGCAGGACTTCTCGACCTTCGGCGGCTCGCTCGGCGAAGTCGCGGGCGAGAAGATCATCAAGGTCATGGAGTTCGCCCTCCGCAGCGGCATCCCGATCATCGGCATGCTCGACTCGGGTGGGGCCCGCATCCAGGAGGGCGTGGTCGCCCTCGGCAAGTACGGCGAGATCTTCCGGCTGAACACCCGCGCATCGGGCGTCATCCCGCAGATCTCGATCATCATGGGCCCGGCCGCCGGTGGCGCGGTGTACTCCCCCGCGCTCACCGACTTCGTGATCATGGTCGACAAGACGAGCCAGATGTTCGTCACCGGCCCCGACGTCATCAAGACCGTCACGGGTGAAGACGTCGGCATGGACGAGCTGGGCGGTGCGCACACGCACAACACCCGCTCCGGCGTCGCCCACTACCTCGCCGAAGACGAGGACGACGCGATCGACTACGCCCGGACGCTCCTGGGGTTCCTCCCCGACAACAACATGGCCGAGATCCCGGCCTTCGAGCCGGTTTTCGAGTTCGAGACGACGGATGCCGACCGGGCACTGAACACCGTCATCCCCGACTCCCCCAACCAGCCGTACGACATCCACCAGGTCATCCGCGGCATCGTCGACCCGTCGGCAGGCTCGGGGACCGGTGAGTTCCTCGAGGTGCAGCCTCTGTTCGCCCCCAACATCGTGATCGGCTTCGGCCGCATCGAGGGGCGCAGCGTCGGCATCATCGCGAACCAGCCCTCGCAGATGGCGGGCACGCTGAACATCGAGGCGGGCGAGAAGGCGAGCCGCTTCGTGCGGTTCTGCGACGCGTTCTCGATCCCCATCGTCACCCTGGTCGACGTGCCCGGCTACCTGCCCGGCACCGACCAGGAGTGGGAGGGCGTGATCCGCCGCGGTGCGAAGCTGCTCTACGCCTACGCCGAGGCCACGGTGCCGCTGGTCACCGTCATCCTGCGCAAGGCCTACGGCGGCGCGTACATCGTCATGGGCTCCAAGCAGCTGGGCGCCGACATCAACCTCGCGTGGCCGACGGCCGAGATCGCCGTCATGGGCGGTCAGGGGGCGGTCAACATCCTGTACCGCGGCGAGATCAAGAAGGCCGAGGAAGCCGGCGAAGACGTCGCCGCCGTGCGCACGCGCCTGGCGAACCAGTACACGTACGACGTCGCCTCGCCGTTCCTCGCCGCCGAGCGCGGCGAGCTGGACGGCATCATCGAGCCCGCGCAGACGCGCGTGTCGATCGCGAAGGCCCTGCGGGCGCTCCGCGGCAAGCGGGCCAGCCTGCCGCCCAAGAAGCACGGGAACATCCCCCTGTGAGCGAGTCGCAGCAGCCGGTCGCGATCGACGTGCGTCGGGGCGACCCGACGCCGGAGGAGCTCGCGGCGCTGATCGCCGTGGTGACCGAGACGTACGAGCGCGAGGCGGCCGAGGCCGTGGTCGCCGACGAGCCGCGCCCGTCGGCCTGGGCGCTGTCGCAGCGCGGGCTGCGCGAGCCGCTGCGGCGCGACCTCGGGTGGGGTCGCGGACTCTGATCCGGACCCCGCGAGGTGTCCCCCGGAATACCTCGAGGTGTCCCCCGAAATACCTACAGACAGTCCGAGATCGGCGCGCGGATACTTGAGGTGCTGGAACGCTTCTGCGTTCGGCCGACCTGCTCCCCTTCGGGTGAGCACAGGTTCGGCCTGGCGGGCGGTTTTCGGGTAACTGCTCGCGTAGGCGAGGGGCGGGCGGCTTCGCCGCCCCTCGCCTCCTTCACCTTCCGCTCCCCGGCTCACACCACCTCCTCCGGTGGAGCCGGGGAGCGAGGTGTTTTCGGGGGCGGGTCAGGAGTGCGGGATCTCGCGCCAGAGGTCGACCGCGTCCTCGTCGCTCAGCCCCTGGTCCGAACCCGAACGACCCACGACCGTGACGGCGATGCTGTCGTGCGGGGACGTGCGGATGTAGAGGCGATCGGAGGCGGCGCTGCGGAGCGTCTCGGCGAGCTCGTGGCGGATCGTCTCGAGGGCGTCCTCCTCGAGTCCGTCCAGGCCGCCTTCATCGAGCACGGTCACCGCTGCCCCGCGGCGACGCGCGCGGTCGAGTTCGGAGCGCACGTCGTCGTCGAGGAGTCTGGGGCCTCGCAGCTCGTCGCGCAGGCGCCCCTCGGCGAGTCGCGCCTCGAGGCGGTCCTCCTCGGCGAGCACGCCTCCGGTGGCCACGACGCGCGTCAGCACGGGCCCGGCGACGGCGAGCGCGCGCTGCACCTGCACGCGCCGCTCACGGCCGCGCACGAGCTGCGAGGCCTGCCAGGCGGATGCCGCCCGCTGCAGCTGCGCGAGCTGGGTGGTGTCCTTCGCCGCGCGATCCAGCGAGAAGCGCAGCAGGTGCGCCACGACCACCCACACGATGGAGCCGACGAGGCCGAGGGCCAACGTGTTGGCCGGGCCCATCAACACCGCGGACTCGACCGTGAGGATGGCGATCCCCACCCACGCGATCCACGGACGGCCGCGCACCGTCACGATGACCATGAGAGCGCCGAGCCCGCCCAGGTACCACGTCGCGAACGGCGCGGTGCGGAACTCCTCGCCCACCGCGAACGCGATCGCCGCGGGGACCACCGCCGTCGTCACGAGGGCGAGCACCGTGGCCCAGATGGGAAGCCGGTGAGAGACCGCGGCATCCCGATTCTGACCGGACCCCCTCCGGCGGGACGGATCCCAGTAGATGCAGAGCCAGGTCGTCACGAGGTACAGCGCGAACGCGACATAGCTCACGGCCGGATTGGGCACGGGCTCGGTCAGGGCCAGCGCGCGGAACGCGAGATAGGCGGTGAAGGCTATGGCGAGCGCGCCGAGGATGCTGCGTACGCTCACGACGCCGATCCTTCCGCCGCGAAGGGGGATTCGCCGAGGACAGCTGCTGCCGCATCGGATGCGGGCCACTCGAGCGCGACGATCGTGCCTCTGCTGCTCGACTGGAGATCGGCCACGCCGCCCACGGCCGCCACGCGGGCGATGATCGACCCGCGGATGCCCAGGCGGTCATCGGGCACTCCCGCCATGTCGAAGCCCTCGCCTGAATCCCGCACGACGAGGCAGATCTGGTCGATGCCCGCCTCGACCGACACACGTAGCCCCGCGCCGCCGGCGTGCTGCACGGCGTTGGCGACTGCCTGGGTGGCCGCGAGCACGAGCGCGCGCGCGACGCGGCCGGGCACAGCCGGCGTCTCGGCGGCGATGCGGCGATCGACGTTCACGGTCACGCCGACCTCGCGCGCGGCGACCTCGAGGTCTTCGGCGATGCCCGTCGCGCTCCGGGGCGTGTCGCTGCCCTCGGCGGCGTCCTGCTCCGCATTCGCGAGGCGGGTGAGCGCCTCGCGGGCCATCGCCATCGCCAGGGTGCGGGCCCGCGCGGTGTCGGCGCGCTCCGCGGCGATGAGCGCGGCGAGGACGCTGTCGTGCATGAGGGCGGCGACGGCCACCCGCTCCTGTTCGGCGGCGTTCGCCGCTGCGGCCCGCGCGTACGAGTCGACGGCATGGCCCCGCGCCTCGTCGACTCCGACGGCGATCGAGCGCAGCACCCATCCGAGGGAGAGGATGACGCCGCCGAGGATCCATGCGAACGACACGTCCAGGGTCACGGCGTACCACGCCGACGCCTCGAACCCGCCCTGGATGAGACGCAGGAGCCCCGCGAGCAGCGGTGCGAAGATCGTCCAGGCGATCTGGAGCGGCAGGGAGTAGACGAGCACGGCCGCGAGGGTGGCGAGGTTGACCAGCAGCCAGATCCACGGCACATCGGCCGCGGGCAGAGTGGCTTGCGCCGTGGCCACCGGCCAGATGGCGAGGGTCGCGACGTAGGTTATGGCGAAGAACGAGGATGCCGGACGCACCCACCTGCCCGAGAGGCAGGCGATGATCCACAGCGTCAGCGGTCCGAAACCCGCCACGAGGAGAGCGACCGACCACGGCCCCAGCTGACTGGTCTGACTCAGAGCGGTGAAGAAGGTCTGCACGAAGATGAGCAGCGCGCCCACACCCGCCACGAGGGCGATGATGCGCTCGACGCGCTGGCGCGTGAACGAGCCGATTCCCGCGGTCGCCTCGCGGGACTGCGGAATGTGGCCCCACGCTTCGTCGATCGTCGTCGAGGGACCTTCAGCTTTCACCGTGCTCGCCTCGGGGGTGCGGCCGGCGGCGCCTCGGCGGCGTCCGCGAGGATGCCGTCCTCCATCGCCCGGCGCAGCAGATCGACCTTCGTGGGCGCGGGACGCCCGACCTCGACGTACTTGATGCGCACGCGGGTGATGTTCTCCTTCGCCGTGGAGTACGCCACGCCGAGGCGGTCCGCGACGACCTTGAGCGGCAGCCCGGCGGCGTACAGCCGCAGCACGTCGCGCTCGCGGGCCGACAGCTGCGCGTCGGCGAAGGCGCGGTCGCCTTCGACGGCGCTCGCCCATTCGACGTTGTTGAGAGGCTCGCCTCGCGCGACGGTGTAGATCGCGGCGATGACGTCGTCTATGCGGGACGACTTGCTGACGACACCGGCCGCACCGGCTGCGAGCGCCTCGCGCACCGCGGCAGGGCGGTCGGCGACCGAGTGGATGATGACGCTCGACCCGTCGCGGATGAGGTTCTGCACGTTCTCGGTCACCGTCGTGCCGTCACCGAGGGTCAGATCCAGCACCACGACGTCAGCGGGCGCAGCCCGCGTGGCCGACCTCCAGGTGAGGTATTCGGTCACGCTGCTGCCTGAGAACACGACGTCCTTCGTCTCGGCGCGCGCGCAGGCCGCCTCGAGTCCCAGACGAACGGACTCGTGGTCGTCGATCAGAGCGACACGCGTCATCCCGCCCACCCTATCCATCGACCCTCCCCAGCGTGGCCACTGCTTCGACGTGGTGCGAATTCGGGAAGACGTCGACGGCGTCGATGCGGGTCAGATCGTAGCCCGATGCGCGGAACGTGCCGATGTCGCGCGCGAGCGCCACGGGGTCGCAGGCGACGTACACGACCGTGCGCGGCGACAGCGCCACGATGCCCTCGACGACCGCGCGCCCCGCGCCGGCGCGCGGCGGGTCCAGCAGCACGACCCCGCGCGCGAGTCGCTCGCGTTCCGCGGCCGACGCGGAACCCGCTAGCGCCGAGATCCAGCGGTCGACGCGGCCGGTTTCCGCCCGGGCTCCCACCCACTCCGCGAGGTTCTCGCCGGCGTGCTCCGTCGCCCTCGGATCCGACTCGACCGACGTCACACGAGTCGATGCTCCACCGAGGTCGCCGAGCGTCGCGGCGAAGAGTCCGACGCCGCCGTAGAGGTCGAGGTGCGATGCTTCGGGATCGACCGAGCCCGTCAGCGCGTCGGCGACCAGCGAGGTCAGCGAGTGCGCCGCGAGGCGGTGCACCTGCCAGAAGCCCCCGGCATCGACGCGGAACGCCCGGTCGCCGACGCGCTCGATCACGATCTCGCGTGCCGGATCCTTGCGGTGGTCGACCTTCGGCGGACGGGCCTTCCCCTCCCGCTCCGGTCGTGCGAGGACGCGCACGCGTCCGTCGGCGGGCTGCACGAGATCGATCCGTCCCGGTCGGCCGCCCTGCAGGGCGAGCGCGGCACGCTCGACCTCGGCGGTCGCCAGCGGCAGACGGTCGACGGGGATGACGCGGTGGCTGCGGGCGGCGTAGGGTCCGACACGGCCGTCGGCATCGACGTGCAGCGAGACCCGGGTGCGCCAGCCTGTGCCGTCCTCGGTCTCGGCTGCGGCACCGCCAGGAGCATGGGCCGGCTGGATCGCGAGAGACGGCTGCACGCCGCCGAAGCGATCGAGGGCGTCACCGAGCACCTTCAGCTTCAGGACGCGCTGCTCGGCGAGGTCGATGTGCCCGAAGTCCGCGCCGCCGGGCCGCTGCTCGGGGGCGACGTCGACGTCGGCCTGGCGCCACACATGCGGCCGGCGGTGTGGCGAGGCATCCGTCACCTCGAGCACGTCACCACGCCAGAAGCTGCTCTTGCCGACGTCGGTGAGACGCACGCGCACACGCTCGCCCGGGATCGCATCCGGCACGAACACGACGCGCCCCTCGTGACGACCGACGAACACACCGCCGTGCGCGACATCCGTCACGTCGAGATCGATCTGGTCGCCGGATTCCATGCCTTGAGTCTCGCACCCTCAGGATGCCCTAACACGCCGTTTCGTACCCCCCTTTTGGGGGACACGGCGCACCGGCCGACTAGCGTGGTCGGATGCGCGTCTGCCTCGCCTCGACGTCTCCCGCCCGACTCATGCTGCTCGGCCAGGTCGGCATCCGTCCGTTGATCGTCGCCCCCGACGTCGACGAGGAGGCGGTTGTCGCCGCCGTCGAGGCGGCGGAGGGCCGCGTCCTCTCCCCCGAAGAGCATGTGCTGCTGCTCGCGCGCCGCAAGGCGGCCGACGTCGCCGCGCGCCTGGCCGACGACGCCCCCGATTTCGACGGCATCGTCATCGGCGGCGACTCGATGTTCGAACTCGACGGCGCGGTCCTCGGCAAGCCGCACACCGCCGAGAACGCGGCCGCGCGCTGGCGCGCCATGCGCGGACGCACCGGCGTGCTGCATTCCGGCCACGCCGTCGTGCGGGTGCGCCCCGGCGAGCCGTCGCGCGAGGTGCATGCCGTGGCGGCGGCATCCGTCACCTTCGTCGCCGACATGACGGATGCCGAGATCGACGCGTACGTCGCGACCGGCGAACCGCTGCACGTCGCGGGCGCCTTCACCGTCGACTCGCTGGGCGGCGCGTTCATCGAGAAGGTCGAGGGCGATCCGTCGACGGTCGTCGGCATGTCGCTGTCGACCCTGCGCACTCTGGTCCGGGAGCTCGGTGTCGAGTGGACGACGCTGTGGAACTTGACCGATCCCTCCCTCACGTCGTTGTAGCAGGACGCCCACGTTCTTCGACAGTTCTTGTATGGATTGGTCAAAGGGGGTGCGAGACGGCTCGGTAGGCTGGCACCCATGCCTCAGACCGCCTCGGCGAAGATCAGCAAGGTCCTCATCGCGAATCGCGGCGAGATCGCCGTTCGTGTCATCCGCGCCGCCCGCGATGCGGGCAAGTCATCCGTCGCCGTCTACGCCGACCAGGACCGCGACGCGATGCACGTGCGTCTCGCCGACGAGGCGTATGCGCTGGACGGCGCGACGAGCGGCGACACGTACCTGTCGATCGACAAGATCCTCTCGGTCGCCCGGCGCTCGGGCGCCGACGCCGTGCACCCCGGCTACGGGTTCCTCGCCGAGAACGCCGAGTTCGCCCGAACCGTGATCGCGGCCGGCCTCACGTGGATCGGCCCGTCGCCGGACGCCATCGAAGCCCTCGGAGACAAGGTCACCGCGCGCCACGTCGCCGAGAAGGTCGGGGCACCCCTCGCACCCGGAACGCCCGGTCCCGTGGCAGGCGCTGACGAAGTCATCGCCTTCGCCGCCGAGGTGGGCCTTCCGATCGCGATCAAGGCGGCCTACGGCGGCGGCGGCCGCGGCCTCAAGGTCGCCCGCACCGCCGACGAGATCCCCGAGCTCTTCGAATCCGCCACCCGGGAGGCGATCAGCGCCTTCGGCCGGGGCGAGTGCTTCGTCGAGAAGTACCTCGACAAGCCGCGCCACGTCGAGACCCAGTGCCTCGCGGATGCCGCGGGCAATGTCGTCGTCATCTCGACGCGCGACTGCTCGCTGCAGCGTCGCCACCAGAAGCTCGTCGAGGAGGCCCCCGCGCCGTTCCTGACCGACGAGCAGAACCGCATCCTCTACGAGTCGTCCAAGGCGATCCTGCGCGAGGTCGGCTACGTCGGAGCCGGAACCTGCGAGTTCCTCATCGGAGCCGACGGCACGATCTCGTTCCTCGAGGTCAACACCCGGCTCCAGGTCGAGCATCCGGTCTCGGAGGAGATCACCGGCGTGGACCTGGTGCGCGAGCAGTTCCGCATCGCCGAGGGCGAGGAGATCGGCTACGACGACCCGACCCCCGACGGCCACTCGATCGAGTTCCGCATCAACGGCGAGGACCCGGGCCGCGGATTCCTCCCCCAGCCCGGTCCGATCCACGTCTTCAAGACGTTCGGCGGGCCCGGCATCCGTCTCGATTCGGGTGTCACCGCGGGCGACAGCGTCTCGGGCGCGTTCGATTCGCTGCTCGCCAAGATCATCGTCACCGGTCGCGACCGCGCCGAGGCGCTGCAGCGCGCACGCCGCGCGCTCGACGAGTTCGAGGTGGCGGGCCTGCCCACCGTCCTGCCCTTCCACCGCAAGGTCGTGCGCGATCCCGCCTTCACGGCGGAGGACGGCACGTTCGGCGTCTTCACGCGCTGGATCGAGACCGAGTTCGTCAACGACATCCCCCAGTGGGACGGCGAACCCGAAGCCCCGCAGCCCGCCGAGGCGCGCCACACGGTCGTCGTCGAGGTGGGCGGCAAGCGCCTCGAGGTGAGCCTCCCCGACCGGATCGTCGCGGCTCCCGGAGCAGTCGGACGCCCCGTCGCGGTGCCGCCGTCACGCCGCTCGCACGCGACGACCGCGATGGCCGGCGCCTCGGGCGACGCCGTCAAGGCGCCCATGCAGGCCACGATCGTCAAGCTCGCCGTCGAGGACGGTCAGCAGGTCGTCAAGGGCGACCTCGTCATCGTCCTCGAGGCCATGAAGATGGAACAGCCCATCCAGGCGCACAAGGACGGCACGATCGGCGCCATCGACGCCACTCCCGGCTCGACGGTGTCGGCCGGTCACCAGCTGCTCACGATCTCCTGACGCCGCACCGTCCCCTGAGATCGGGGGCGCGAACCCGTCGGCTCCGGATGCCGGGCCACCGGCATCCGGAACCCGGTCAGACCTCGGGGTAGATGTTGTGGTCGACGACGTGCATCGCCCGCGCCGCGTCGGTGATGCTGCCGGACAGCGACGGGTAGACCGCGAAGACGCGGGAGAGCTGGTCGACCGTGAGACGCCGCTCGACCGCGATCGCGATCGGGTAGATGAGTTCGGATGCCCGGGGCCCCACGATCACGCCGCCCACGACGGTTCCCGATCCCTGGCGGGCGATGAGCTTGACGAAGCCGTCCTTGATGCCCATCATCTTGGCGCGCGGGTTGGCCGCCAGCGGCAGCTTGTGGACCACGGCCTGGATCGCGCCGTCGGCGATGTCCTTCTCCTGCCAGCCGACGGTGGCGATCTCGGGGGCCGTGAAGATGTTCGAGGTGATGCGTCGGCGCTCGAGCGGGATGACCACGTCTCCCAGCGCGTGGAAGACGGCGGTGCGTCCCTGCATCGCGGCGACCGAGGCCAGCGGCACGAAGGTCGTGCAGTCCCCCGCCGCGTAGACGTTCGGCACCGAGGTGCGTGCCACGCGGTTGACCTGGATGTAGCCGGCGTCCGTCATCTGGACCCCTGCCGCCTCCAGGCCGATGCCGGCGGTGTTCGGGACCGAGCCGACGGCCATCAGGCAGTGGCTGCCCTCGACCGTGCGCCCGTCGGACAGCGTCACGACCACGCGGTCGCCGAGGTTCTCGACCTTCTCGGCCCGCGACTTCGACAGGAGGTTCATCCCCCCGCGCTTGAACACCCGCTCCAGCACGGCGGCGGCATCCGAATCCTCGCCCGGGAGCACCTGGTCGCGGCTCGAGATCAGCGTCACCGTCGAGCCCAGGTTCATGTATGCACCGGCGAACTCGGCGCCCGTGACGCCCGAACCGACGACGATGAGGTGCTCCGGGAGGGCCTTCATGTCGTAGAGCTGGGTCCACGTCAGGATGCGGTCGTTGTCGGGTTTGGCGCTGTCGAGCTCGCGCGGCGACGCGCCGACCGAGACGACGAGGGTGTCGGCCTCGACGCGGTCGAAGTCGGTGCCCCCGGGCCCGGTCGAGACGACGACGGAGTTGTCGTCCTCGAGACGCCCGTGGCCCGAGATGATGCGCACCCCGGCTTCGACCAGTGACGCCCGCATGTCGTCGGACTGCTGGCGCGCGAGCGACAGGAGCCGCCTGTTCACGGCCTGCAGGTTGATCGCGATCTCGGGCTTGAGCGGCCTCCCCTCGGCGGACTTGGCGAACAGCTGCACGCCGAGGTCACCCGCTCCGCGGATCGCCACGGCGGCGTCGGCGGTGGCGATGAGGGACTTCGAGGGCACGACGTCGGTGATGACGGCGGACCCGCCCACGCCCGCACGCTCGATGAGCGTGACCTCGGCGCCGAGCTGCGCGGCGGCGAGGGCCGCCTCATAGCCTCCAGGACCGCCGCCGATGATCGCGACGGACTGCGTGCGCTCGAAGCTCAAAGACATGCCTCCATTCTCCCCCTGACGGATGCCGCAGCACGACACACCCGCGGGGCGCATCTGGCCCCGGGGGCGGGGTGTTCCTAAAGTGGGGGCATGTCAGACTCCACCGCCCATCCCCTCGACGACCCCTCGGCCGATCCGTTCGCCGTCGCCGCCGAGGCCGCCGCCGACATCGCCCGCCTCACGGGCGTCGAGCACCACGACATCGCGCTCACCCTCGGAAGCGGGTGGGGGAAGGCGGCGGAGCTCATCGGCGAGACGACGGCGGCATTCCCCGCCACCGAGGTGACGGGCTTCTCGAAGCCGGCTCTGGAGGGCCACGCCGGCACGCTCCGGAGCGTCCGCACGCCCGCGGGCCGCCACGTGCTGGTGATCGGCGCGCGCACACACTTCTACGAGGGTCATGGCGTGCGCCGCGTCGTGCACAGCGTGCGCACCGCCGCCGCGACGGGCGCGCGCACGATGGTGCTGACCAACGGCGCCGGCGGCATCCGATCGTCGTGGAAGCCGGGCACGCCGGTGCTCATCAGCGACCACATCAACCTGACATCGGCGTCGCCGCTCGAAGGCGCGACGTTCATCGACCTCACCGATCTGTACTCCCGGCGACTGCGCGACATCGCCCGCTCGATCGATCCGTCACTGGACGAGGGCGTCTACTGCCAGTTCCGCGGACCCCAGTACGAGACGCCCGCGGAGGTGCGGATGGCGGAGATCATCGGCGGTCACATCGTGGGCATGTCCACGGCACTCGAGGCGATCGCCGCGCGCCAGGCGGGCATGGAGATCCTGGGCATGTCCCTCATCACGAACATGGCCGCGGGCATCCAGACCACCCCGCTCAGCCATGAGGAGGTCATCGAGGCCGGTCGTGAGGCCGAGCCCGTGATCTCGTCGCTGCTCGCCCGCGTGATCGGCGCGCTGTGAGCGGCGCCGAGGCCCGGCTCGCGGTCGACGAGAACGCGGGGACGGATGCCGCACCGACGGGCGATCTGCTCGAGACCGCACGGGCATGGCTCGCGCAGGATCCCGACGGCGAGACCCGCGCCGAGCTGCGCGACCTGATCTCGGCCACCGAATCCGGCGACGCGGGCGCCGCAGCCGAGCTGGCCGACCGCTTCGCCGGAAGACTTGCCTTCGGCACCGCGGGTCTTCGCGGCGAGCTCGGGGCCGGCAGCAACCGCATGAACCGTGTGCTCGTGGGCCAGGCGGCCGCCGGTCTGGCGTCGTTCCTGCTCGACAAGCACGACCGCGACGACCCGCCGGTCGTGGTGGTGGGCTACGACGGCCGGCGCAACTCCGACGTCTTCGCCGTGGATTCGGCGCAGATCTTCGCCGGGGCGGGGCTGCGGGCGATCCTCCTCCCCCGCCTGCTGCCGACGCCGGTGCTCGCGTTCGCCGTGCGGCACTTCGGCGCCGACGCCGGCGTCATGGTGACGGCATCCCACAACCCGCCCGACGACAACGGCTACAAGGTGTACCTGGGCGGCCCCGACGACGGTTCGCAGATCGTGTCGCCGGCGGATGCCGAGATCGCCGCCCACATCCAGAGCATCGCCGACGGGGGCGACGTCTCGGCGCTTCCGCGATCGATCGGGTACGAGACGGCCACCGAGGCTGTCGTGGACGCCTACGTCGAGGCCACCGCGGCCGTCGCGCCGGCTGGCATCGGGGCGGCCGGGGTGTCGTGGGTCTACACCGCGATGCACGGCGTCGGCTGGGAGACCTTCTCGCGCATCCTCGACGTCGCCGGGTACCCCGCCCCCACCGTCGTGGAGGCGCAGATCCATCCGGACGGCGCGTTCCCGACGGTGTCGTTCCCGAACCCCGAGGAGCCGGGCGCGATGGACCTGGCCTTCGAGACCGCGCGGTCGTCGGGCGCGGAGTTCGTGATCGCCAACGACCCGGATGCCGACCGCCTGGCCGTCGCGATCCCCGACGGATCCGCCGAGGGCGGCTGGCGGCGGCTCACCGGCAACGAGATCGGTCTGCTGCTCGGCTGGCGTGCCGCGCGGCTCGCGAGCGCGGCGGACCCCGTCGAGGGCGCCTCGCTCGCCTGCTCGCTCGTGTCGTCGCCCGGGCTCGCCGCCGTGGCCGAGCGCTACGGGATGGACTTCCACACGACGTTGACCGGCTTCAAGTGGATCTCACGGGCGCCGGGCATGATTTTCGGCTTCGAAGAGGCCCTGGGCTACCTCGTCAATCCCGGCACCGTGCGGGACAAGGACGGCATCTCGGCCGCGATCGCGATGCTCGGCTTCGTCACCGGCGCCCGCGAGCGCGGCGAGACCATCGCCGATCTGCTCGAGGACTTCGCCGCGACGTTCGGTGCCTTCGCGAGCGACCAGATCTCGGTGCGCGTGGACGACGTGTCGACGATCAGTCGGATCATGGGTGCGCTGCGGGCGCAGCATCCGTCATCGTTCGGAGACGTCGCCGTCGAGCACGTGGACGACCTCCTCGAGGGAGTGGACGGGCTGCCGCCGGGGGACGTGCTGAGGTTCGCTCTCGCCGGGGGGTCGCGCGTGATCGTGCGGCCCAGCGGCACCGAGCCGAAGCTCAAGCTCTACCTCGACGTGCGCGGCGACTCGCCCGCCGATGCACGACACCGCCTCGAGCAGCTCGTCGCCGCGGCCCGGAGCCTGCTCGACGACCTGGGGTGATCGCCCGCCGACCGCGTGTCGGCGGCCGGTGCTAGCGTTTTCTCCGCGCGATGCGTCGCGTGGACGAAGGGGTGGGCGATGGCGGGCGAGCGACAGTCCGACGATGCCGACGGCGGCATCGACGTCTCGATGACGGCGGTCGATCCGCCGCACTGGCTGGCCAACGTCATCCTCTTCCTGAGCGGGCAGACGGTGAGCCTGTTCGGCTCGATGCTCGTGCAGTACACCGTGTTCTGGTACCTGACGATCACCTATCAGTCCGGTTTCATCATGACGCTCGCCGCGCTCTTCGGCTTCCTGCCGCAGGCCGTGGTCTCGATCTTCGGCGGGGTCTGGGCCGATCGACACAACCGCAAGTACCTGATCATGGGCGCCGATGCGGCGATCGCGCTGACGACCCTCGGCCTCGCGATCATCATGATCACCGGCGTCGACGACCTGTGGGTGATCTTCGCGGCGATGGCGATCCGCTCGGCGGGTGCCGGCATCCAGAGCCCCGCCGTGTCGGCCCTGATCCCGCAGATCGTGCCGACGCGCAACCTCATGCGCGTCAACGGCGTCAACGGCTCGATCCAGTCGGCGATGGCGCTTCTCGCGCCGGCCGTGGGCGGCGCCGTCTACGCGTGGGCCTCGATCGCGTACGGCGGCACCGCCGCGTCGCTCATCCCGATCTTCTTCATCGACGTCGTCACCGCGGTCATCGGCATCGGGCTGCTGGCCTTCGTCCCGGTGCAGGCCGTGCGCACCGCCGGCGAGGCGCGCACCGGGTACTTCGCCGACCTCGTCGACGGCGTGCGCTACATCGCGCACCACGCGTTCGTGCGGTGGCTCCTGGTCGTCTTCGCGATCATCTTCGTCCTGACCGTCGCGCCGTCCAACCTCACCCCGCTCATGCTCGTGCGGTCGTTCCCCGCCGGTGACACCCAGGACGTGGTCAATCTCGCGGTGCTCGAGATCTCATTCAGCGTCGGAATGATGCTCGGCGGCATCCTGATCGCCACCTTCTTCGCCAAACGCAGTCGCATCGGGCTCATCGTCGTGTCGTCGCTGGTGTTCGGCGTGCTGTCGATCGGCCTGGGACTCTCCTCGAACATCTGGGTGTTCTTCGCCTTCATGTTCCTCGTCGGGCTCGCCGTGCCGTTCTTCTCGACGCCGTCGATGACGCTGCTGCAGGAGACCGTCGAGCCGGAGCGGCAGGGACGCGTCTTCGGGTTCCTCGGCATCGTGATGGCCGTCGCGATGCCCTTCGGCATGGTCGTCTTCGGGCCGCTCGCCGACATCGTGTCGATCGAGGTGCTGCTGATCGCCGCCGGCATCCTGACGTTCGTCGTGATCGGCGCGGCGGTCTGGCTGCCCGCGGGGCGGCGCGCGATCACCGCTGCCGGGGCGGCGTCGGCCGGTCCGGCGGCGGTCGAGGCCGTCATGGAGAGAGCCGACCGGCCCTAGCATCGAGGGATGCTGCTGACTGCTCCGATCACGCTCGAGAACGAATGGGTTCGGCTCGAGCCGCTCTCGGCTGCGCACGTCGACGACTTGGCGACGGCATCCGTCGGTCTGGATCACGCCTGGTACACCTCGGTGCCCACGCCGTCGTCCGCCGCCGAAGACGTCTCGCAGCGCATCGCCTGGCGCACGCAGGGGTCGATGAACCCGTGGGCGGTGCGCCGCCTCGACACCGGTCGGGTCGTGGGCTCGACGACGTTCTGCAACATCGATCAGGCGAACCGTCACGTCGAGATCGGCCACACCTGGATCGGCGTCGACGCTCAGCGCACGGCGGTCAACACCGCCGCGAAGCTGCTGCTGCTCGGCCACGCGTTCGAGGCCTGCGATGCGATCGCGGTGGAGTTCCGCACGCACTGGCACAACCGGCAGTCGCGCGCCGCGATCGCCCGCCTCGGCGCGAAGCAGGACGGCGTGCTGCGCAACCACCGCCTCGGCCCCGACGGCACCCTACGCGACACCGTCGTGTTTTCGATCCTCCCCGCCGAGTGGCCCGCCGTGCGTCTCGGCCTGCGCGAGCGCCTCGCCCGAGGCTGACCCCGGGGGGCCCAAGCCATCCCACACCGTGAGCCTCCACCCGGCGGACGAGACCGCACGTTTCACCCGCTGTCTCGGCCGCCGAGTGGAGGCTCACCGCCGGGTGGCGGGGCGTAGGCGCGACCCTGCCCCATCGGACGCGATCTCTCCACCCCTGGGACGCCGTCGCACGCGGTGACATGATGGACGCCACCGTCCAGGCAGCGCTGCCGGGCGGCACGACCGTCGAAGGAGACCCCGTGTTCACGAGCCCGCTGCCCGACGTCGAGATCCCCGAGCTGAGCATCTACGACTACCTCTTCGGCTCGCTGACCGATGACGAGCTCGGTCGCATCGCGTTGATCGATCCGGCGACGGGCGCCGAGACCACCTACGGAACGCTGCGCGGTCAGGTGCTCGCCTTCAGCGGTGCACTCGCCGCCCGCGGAGTCGGCACCGACACGGTCGTCGGCCTCCTCTGCCCCAACGTGCCCGCCTTCGCGACGGTGTTCCACGGCGCGCTTCGCGCCGGTGCGACGGTGACGACCGTCAATTCGCTGTACACCCCCGCCGAGATCGAGAAGCAGCTGCGCGACGCGGGCGCCACGTGGATGATCACCGTCAGCCCCCTCCTGCCGCAGGCCCGTGCGGCAGCCGAGGCGGTCGGCATCGCCGCGGACCACCTCATCGTCCTCGACGGGGCGGAGGGGCATCCCGATCTGCGCAGCCTGCTCACCGAGCAGCGCCCGGCGCCCGAGGTCTCGTTCGATCCGGCGACGCACCTGGCCACGCTCCCGTACTCGTCGGGCACGACCGGCATCCCCAAGGGCGTCATGCTGACGCACCGCAACCTCGTCGCGAACGTGCAGCAGAGCCGGGCGAACATCGACCTGTCGGCGCAGGACCGGGTGCTGGCGGTCCTGCCGTTCTTCCACATCTACGGGATGACGGTGCTCCTCAACCTCGCGCTGCGTCAGCGGGCGAGCCTCGTCACGATGCCGCGCTTCGATCTCGTGCAGTTCCTCACCAACATCCAGACGTACTCCTGCACGTATCTGTTCATCGCGCCGCCGATCGCCGTCGCTCTGGCGAAGCATCCGATCGTCGACGAGTTCGACATCTCCAGCGTGCACACGGTGTTCTCCGGCGCCGCGCCCCTCGACGGCGAGACCGCCGAGACGGCGGGGCGCCGCATCCACGCCCGTCTCAAGCAGGGCTACGGCATGAGCGAGCTCAGCCCGGTCTCGCACGCGATCCCCGCCGACCGTGACGACATCCCGGTGAGCTCGGTGGGCACGCTGCTGCCCAACCAGGAGTGCAAGCTCATCGACACCGAGACGGGCGAGGAGATCACCGAGCTCGGCGACGACGGGCGCACGAGGCCGGGAGAGATCTGGATCAAGGGACCCAACGTCATGCTCGGGTACCTCAACAAGCCCGACGCCACCGCCGAGACGCTGGACGCCGACGGCTTCCTGCACACCGGAGACATCGGGGTGTTCCACGAGGGTGGCTACTTCACCATCGTCGACCGCGTGAAGGAGCTCATCAAGTACAAGGGCTACCAGATCGCTCCGGCGGAGCTCGAGGCCCTGCTGCTCGGGCATCCGAAGGTGATGGATGCCGCCGTCATCGGCGTGCTCGACGAAGACAAGCAGGAGATCCCGAAGGCCTTCGTGGTCGCGGCGCCCGACTCGGGCCTCACCGCGGACGACGTCATGGACTACGTCGCCGACAGCGTCGCCCCGCACAAGAAGGTGCGCCGCGTGGAGTTCATCGACGCGATCCCGAAGTCCACCGCCGGCAAGATCCTGCGCAAAGACCTGCGCGCCCGCGAGGCGGTCTGACGGGCAGACAGGCACCCGCCGGCTTGTTTTCGGCATACCGAAAGATTAAGTTTTCGGTGTGCCGAAAGATTCCTGTCGTGGCAGTGCCGCCGCACTGCTGATCGCCGCGGTCGCCGCGCTCGGTGGCTGTGCGGGCACTCCGGGCCCGGAGGCCGGACAGCCGGCGGGCGACGATCGCCCGGTCGTACTGACGACCTTCACCGTGCTGGCAGACATCGCGCAGAATGTCGCGGGCGAGCACCTGCGCGTCGAGTCGATCACGAAGGTCGGCGCCGAGATCCACGGCTACGAGCCCACGCCCCGCGATGTCGCCCGCGCGGCCGACGCCGACCTGATCCTCGACAACGGGCTCAACCTCGAACTGTGGTTCGAGCAGTTCGTCGATTCCGCAGACGTGCCCCACGTGGTCGTGTCCGACGACATCGACGTGATCGACATCAGCGAAGACGCCTACGCGGGCACGCCCAACCCCCATGCGTGGATGAGCCCCGTCAACGCGCAGGCCTACGTCACGGCCATCGTCGATGCGTTCAGCGAGCTCGATCCCGCGAACGCCGACGACTTCGCCGCGAACGGCGACGATTACCGCACCGAGCTCGAAGTCGTGCAGACCGATCTCGAGACCGCGCTGCGCACCCTCCCCGAGAACCAACGCGCCCTCGTGACCTGCGAGGGGGCCTTCTCGTATCTCGCCCGCGACGTCGGGCTCACCGAGCAGTACATCTGGCCCGTCAACGCCGAGCAGCAGGCGACCCCGCAGCAGATCGCCCGCACGATCGAGTTCGTCCGCGACAACGACGTGCCGGCGGTGTTCTGCGAGTCCACCGTGTCCGACAAGCCGATGCAGCAGGTCGTCGAGGCCACCGGCGCACGCTTCGGCGGCACGCTCTTCGTCGATTCGCTCTCCGAGCCCGGTGGTCCGGTGCCGACCTACCTCGATCTGCTGCGCCACGACGCCGACACGATCGTCGCGGGACTGACGGGCGGCGAGAAGTGACCGCCTCGATCGAGGTGCGCGACGTCTCGGTTCGCTACGGCGACATCGCCGCGCTCGACGATGTCACGCTCGACGTCGCCGCCGGCCGGGTCACCGGGCTCATCGGCACGAACGGCTCGGGCAAGTCGACCCTGTTCAAGGCGATCATGGGCATCGTGCGCCCCGACCGCGGCACGGTGCGTCTCGATGGTGCCGTTCCCGACGCCGCGAGGAGGCGCGGCGTCCTCGCCTACGTGCCGCAGGCCGAAGACGTCGACTGGGCGTTCCCGGTGTCGGTGCACGACGTCGTCATGATGGGCCGCTACGGCCACCTCGGGTTCACGCGGCGTCCGAGGAGGGCAGATCGGGATGCCGTCGCCGCCGCCCTCGCGCGCGTCGACCTCACCGAGCTCGCACACCGCCAGATCGGACAGCTCTCGGGCGGGCAGCGCAAGCGCGCGTTCGTGGCACGCGGCATCGCGCAGGATGCCGGCATCCTGCTGCTGGACGAGCCGTTCGCCGGCGTCGACAAGCCCTCCGAGGCGCTCATCCGTCGGCTGCTGCGCGAGCTCGCCGGCGAAGGCCGCACGGTGCTCGTCTCGACCCACGACCTGCACGAGCTCCCCCGGCTGGCGGACGAGGCGATCCTGCTGCAGCGGCGCGTGCTCGCCCAGGGCACCGTCGCGCACGTGCTCTCCCCGGCGAACCTCGCCCTCGCGTTCGGCGCCGACGTGACGGACGACGGCGCATGAGCCTCCTCGACCTCCTCCTCGAGCCTCTGCAGTACGAGTTCATGGTGCGAGCCCTCGTCACGACCGTGATCGCCGCGATCGTGTGCGCCGTGCTCTCGTGCTGGCTCGTGCTCATCGGCTGGTCGCTGATGGGCGACGCCGTCTCGCATGCGGTGCTGCCCGGCGTGGTGATCGCGTACGTGCTCGGCGCACCGTTCGCGCTCGGCGCCCTGGTCTTCGGGTTCCTCGCCGTCGCGCTGATCGGGGCGATCCGTGGCACGAGCAGGGTGAAGGAGGATGCCGCGATCGGCATCGTCTTCACGACGCTCTTCGCTCTGGGGTTGGTGCTCATCTCGGTGACCCCGAGTCAGACCGACCTGAACCACATCATCTTCGGGAACATCCTCGGTGTGTCCACGGGCGACCTGATCCAGATCGCGATCCTCGCCGCCATCGCGTTCGCGGTTCTGGTGCTCAAGCGCCGCGACCTGACCCTGTATGCGTTCGACGCCACCCACGCGCACGCGATCGGTCTGAACCCGAAGCTGCTCGGCGCCCTGCTGCTCGGCCTGATCGCGCTGACGTCCGTCGTCGCCCTGCAGGTGGTCGGCGTCATCCTCGTCGTGGCGATGCTGATCATCCCGGGGGCGACGGCCTATCTGCTCACCGACCGGTTCGGCCGCATGCTCGTGATCGCTCCGTCGCTGTCGGCGGCGAGCTCGGTCGTCGGCATCTACCTGAGCTACTGGCTGGATGCCGCCTCCGGCGGTCTCGTGGTGCTCGTGCAGGGTGCGGTGTTCGCCCTCGTCTACCTCTTCAGCCCCCGACACGGACTGATCGGCGCCCGACTGCGGGCCCGCAGCCACCGGCCGGCGTGAGGCCCGGCATCCGGAGACGAAGAAAACCCCCGCTGAGCGGGGGTTTTCGTTGGTGGACCTAAGGGGATTTGAACCCCTGACCTCCTCGATGCGAACGAGGCGCGCTACCAACTGCGCCATAGGCCCAAGAACCTCCGTTAGGTTATCACGCCCTCCGGAGCCCCTCGAATCGCGGTCGGACTACTGTCCCGATGCGCGGCGCATCAGCAGATCGCGCACGTGCGCTTCGATCTCGGCATCGTCGACGTAGCCCAGGCGTGAGAACTCGCCCGAGGCGGTGCGAGCGGCGGGGCGGGCGGTGTCGATCGACGGCGGACGACTCTCTTCGGCACGCTGACGCATCGTCTCGTCGACGGCGGCCTGGCGCAGAGCCTCGCGGGCTTCGGCGGCATCGAGCACGGCAGCGGCGCGTGAGCCGGCCGACGCCGTCAAGGGCCTGGGCAGCTCGCGCGGAGCCCACACGCGTCGCGGCTGCTGTTCGAGTTCGACGTCCTGCACGACCGGCTCGACGCGCGTCTGGGCACGAGCGGCCGGGGCGGCGACGGCTCGCGCGCCGACGCGGGCCATGCGCTGCAGGGTCGCCCCGGCGAGCACACCGACTCCGACGCCGGTCCACAGCAGCACCTGCGAGCCGGTCGAGACGACCAGCCATGCGCCCCATCCGGCGAGCGCGATGCCGGCCAGGCCGATCAGCATGGCCGTGATGCGCACGGCACGACGAGCCCGCGCCTTGCGCGCTTCGGGACTGAATCGAGCAGCCGCGCGCTCATCGCGTGCGCGCTCGAGGTCGATGCGCGCGGCTTCGAGGGCAGCGTGTTCGCGCTCGGCGAGGGCCCGGCGCGCGAGCTTCTGCTGCGCCATCGCGGTGCGGGCGGTGAGCTCGAGCGTCACCTCCTGGGGGGTCTCGCTCGTCTCGGCGAGCACCCGCAGCGCCTGGTTGAGACGCACGGCGTTGCGCTCCGACGCGTCGTACTGCCGGCGGCTGTGCCACGACGGCAGCAGATAAACGAGCCACAGCAGTGCCGCGACCAGCACGATCACTCCGCCGCCCCATACCTGTCCACCCATGCACGCCACGGTATGCGACCGGATGCCGCACCCCCGGCATCCGGTCGCGTGTCCCGCAAAACCTTCACGTTCGAGTTCAGGTTCGGACTTCGCCGTCGCCCCCGGCTCGTCGAGACCGCACGCACTCGCCGAGACCGCCCGTCGTTCGCGTCGACGACATGCGGCCTCGGCGAGACCGCGCGATGTCGACGGGCGCGGCGAGCCGGGTGCCGGACTCGGGCCCGTACCCGAACCCGAGTCGCCCCCGGCTCGTCAAGACCGCACGCACTTGCCGAAACCGCCCGTCGTTCGCGTCGACGGCATGCGGCCCCGGCGAGACCGCACGATGTCGACGGGCGCGACGAGCCGGAGCCGGAGCCGTGTCGCGCCCCGAAGCCCGAGTCGGGCCCGGGGCCGGAGCGACCGAAACCGCCCCGGACCGACAGCCCTATGCGTGCAGCCGGTCGGCCGGAGGCACAGTTGCGGCATCCTGCGGCGCGCGACCCTCGACCCAGCGCTGCAGGACACCCTCGGGCACTTCCTCGCGCACCAGGGCGAAGGCGTAGTGGTCGCGCCAGTCTCCGTCGATGTGGATGTAGCGCCGTCGCAACCCCTCGTAGCGGAAGCCGAGCTTCTCGACCACGCGCAGGCTGGCGAGGTTCTCCGGACGGATGCAGATCTCCATACGGTGGATGCGCAGCTCGGTGAAGCAGATGTCGGTCGCCATCGCGACGGCGGTCGGCGTGATCGCCCGGCCGGCGTAGCGCTCGCTCACCCAGTACCCGATCGTGGCCGACGCGAGTGATCCGCGCGCGATGCCCCAGACGTTCAGCTGGCCGGCGATCTCGCCGTCGTACTCCATGACGAACGGAACCCCCGCGCCGTCGCGATACTGCTGCAGCAGACGACGGATGCCCAGGCGCATGTCGAACGAGACGGCGCCGTCGGGGTTGGTGGCCTCCCACCGGCGTAGCCAGGACCGATTCGACAGGAGTTCGTTCTGCAGCGCGCGTGCGTCGCGCTGCTTGACCAGACGCAACGAGATCGGCCCGTGGCGACGCGGAGTCGTGAGTTCCATGCGACCCCCTCGTTGCGGGCGGCGATCAGAGAGTCGCCGCGAACTCCTTGAACCAGGGTCGCAGCTCGGGGCCGAGATCGTCACGATCCGCCGCAAGCTGAACGATGGCCTTGATGTAGTCCACCCTATCGCCGGTGTCGTAGCGGCGACCCCCGAAAACGACGCCGTACACGCCGGGTCCGTCGGGATCGGCCGCGAGCTCCTGAAGGGCGTCGGTGAGCTGGATCTCGCCGCCCTTGCCGGGCTCGGTGCGCTCGAGGATGTCGAACACGCTCGGGGCGAGGACGTAGCGCCCGATCACGGCGTAGAACGACGGGGCGTCTTCTTTCTGCGGCTTCTCGACGAGGCCGGTGACCCGGACGATCCCGTCGGTCGCTTCGCCTTCGACAGCCGCGGCACCGTAGAGGTGGATCGAATCCGGATCGACCTCCATCAGCGCGACGATGGCCGCACCGGTGCGCGTGTGCTCGGCGAGCATCGTGGTGAGCAGCTCGTCGCGTTCGTCGATGAGGTCATCGCCCAGCAGCACCGCGAACGGGTGGTCGCCGACGTGCGCGCGCGCCCGCAGAACCGCGTGACCGAGGCCCTTGGGCTCGCCCTGGCGCACGAAGTGGATGTCGGCCAGATCACTCGACTCCTGCACCTTGGCCAGGCGATCCTGGTCGCCCTTGTTGCGCAGGTTGGTCTCGAGCTCGGGCACCGAGTCGAAGTGGTTCGAGAGGGCGTTCTTGTTGCGCCCGATGATGATGAGGATGTCGCGGATGCCGGCAGTCGTGGCCTCTTCGACGACGTACTGGATGGCCGGCTTGTCGACCACCGGCAGCATCTCCTTCGGCATCGCCTTCGTGGCGGGCAGGAACCGTGTGCCGAGACCTGCAGCGGGAATGACGGCTTTGAAGGGCTTGTGCGACATGGCCCACACTCTACCGGCGGCCTGTGACGGGCTCGTTACGCGTTGCGCCTCGACACCCGCGCAGGGTATACGCGCCTAGAATCGACGCATGTCCGATCCCGTCCCCGCAGCCAAGCGCGCCCTGCGTGCCGATCTGCGGGAACGGCGGCAGCTGCTGTCCGACAATGCACGGGATGCCGCGGCACGCGGTGTGACCGAGCAGCTCGACGCGCTGGTCGACACCCTCGGTGCGCGGTCGATGTCGTGCTTCCTGTCGACCACCACCGAACCCGGCACGCGCGCCTTCGTGGACGCAGCCGTGGCGCGCGGCATCCGGGTCCTGCTTCCGATCACCCGCGCCGACGGCCTGCTCGACTGGGCCGTCGCCACCCCCGACCTGGGCGTCTCGGAAGGGCTTTTCGGCATGCCCGAGCCGGTGGGCGAAGTGCTCGGCCCGATCGCCGTCAACGACGTCGACCTGCTCGTGATCCCGGCGGCCGCCGTCGCGAAAGACGGCATGCGGCTCGGCTGGGGCCGCGGCTACTTCGACAAGACGATCGGGTCGATGGAAGGCTGTCCACCGGTGTACGCGGTGGTCTTCGATTCCGAGATCCTCGACGAGGTCCCCTTCGACGAGCTCGATCAGCCCGTCACCGGCGTCGTCACACCGACCCGCACCCTGACCCTGTCGCGCACGCGGCACTGACCCGACGCGAGAGCCCCTCCATGCCTACCTACGCCTATGCCTGCAGGCAGTGCGGCCACCGTTTCGACGCGGTGCAGTCGTTCGCCGACCCGACCCTCACCGAGTGCCCCGAATGTGGAGGCGCCCTGCGCAAGGAGTACGGCTCGATCGGCGTGACCTTCAACGGCTCGGGGTTCTATCGCAACGATTCCCGGGCTGCGACCGCCGGCGACTCGTCGTCGTCGGGTGGCAGCACGCCGACATCTTCGGCATCATCGAAGCCAGAGGCGAAGTCCTCGCCCGCACCGTCGGGTTCGTGAATCGGCCCCGGCCGAAGACCCTGAGGGGGGAACGCTCGTGATCAAGGGCTTCAAAGATTTCATCATGCGGGGCAACGTCATCGACCTCGCGGTCGCTGTCGTCATCGGCGCCGCGTTCACCGCGGTCGTCAACTCGATCGTCGCCAGCATCATCACGCCGCTGATCTCGATCTTCTGGAAGCCGGACGCCAACGGCGCCATCGGCTTCCCCGTGCCCGATCTCTACGGCGGCACGGTGACGTTCCCGATCGGCGATCTGATCACCGCGATCATCGGCTTCCTCGCCGTGGCGATCGTCGTCTACTTCGTGTTCGTCTTCCCGATGAACAAGTGGAAAGAGCTCCAGGCCGTCAAGGCCGGCGTCGAAGAAGAGGTCACCGGTCCGACAGAGACCGAGCTCCTCATCCAGATCCGCGACCTGCTCGAGAAGCAGACCGGTGTCAGCGTCTCGACCACGCCGGCGGCCGGTGAAGGACCGCGCCCTTCCTGAGATCTCGATACGGGCGCTTCGCGGCCTACTCGATCTTGACCCGAGCCGCGTCAACGCCGCTTCGCAGCATTGACCCGACTCGCGTCAATAGTGCGGGGGGACGTCGAGCCGCAGCTGCGCGTCGTTGGGCCCCGAGAATGTCGGAGAACCGGATGCCGCGGCATCCGGTTCTTCGTCGTCCATGACCGGTTCGGTCGTCGTGCCGGGCGCGGGCGTGAGCTTGACCCGCCGAGAGCCGGGTACCCGGACGATGCGCTGACGGGAGTCCTCAGTCGACATCGATCGGCTGCGTCTGGGTGTCGGCGCGGGAAACGTCGGGCCCGATGCCCAGCAGCGCGGCGATACGAGAGGCCACCGCGCCGGGGTCGCTGTACAGGTCGAACGAGTGCACGCGCACGTAGTGCCAGCCCAGGCGCCGCAGGATCTGGGGGCGCAGGCGCAGCGACTCCCGCAGCGATTCGCCGATCGTCTCGGGGTCGCTCTCGGCGACGACAGCCTTGCCGCCGTACTGGGCCACGAGCGGGAGCAGCCCGCGGTAGTCCACGTCGACGGCGACGCCGAGGCTGCGGAGCTCGCGCGCGAGGGCGAGCGTCAGCGGGTCGGACAGGTCCTCGAGGCGCGCGTCCCGCGCACGCGCGGCGATGCCGCCCAGGATGCCCATGAGGGTCGCGGCTCCGTGCTCGAGGCGTCCGTCGTCGAACGCCGACGGCCGGATAGACGACACGATCACCATCGAGCGACGGGCGCGTGTCATCCCGACGGTGAGCAGGCGCTCCCCGTCAGGGGTGGACAGGTCGCCGAAGTCGCTGAGCACCCTGCCGTGCTTGGTGAGGCCGTAGCCGAGCGAGAACACGACGCGGTCCCGGCTCTCGGCGACCGACTCCTCGAGGGTCAGTACGGCGAAAGGCTCGGCGGTGTCGCGCGAGACGAAGTCGGCGACGTCGGACCGCCCCGCGAACGCGCGTTCGACGGCGGCGCGGATGCGCTCGGCGTGCTTGGCGCCGGGGGTGACGACCATGAGCGACTCGCTGCCGCGGGTGACGGCGTGCTCGACGACGAGCGTCACCACGCGGCGGACTTCGGCATCGGGGCTCTCGACGGCGCCGCTGACCGGGTCGGGCGCGCCGGTCCCGCCCTCGACGTAGTCCACGCTCAGGCTGCCGCGGCCGAGGTACGACCCCGCCCAGGGGTACGACACGATCTCGCCGCCGTAGAAGGCGTCGTTGACGAGCTCGGCGAGGTCTTCGCCGCCGGCTCGGTAGCTGCGGGTGAGCGTCTCGACGGGCACGATCTCGGCGAGCCGCTCGAACAGGCTCGTCTCGTCGAAGGGCTGACGCTGCTCCTCCATCGGAGACACGGTCGCCGCGATGGCGAAGGGCGTCGGCTTCTGGGTGACCGGGTCGCCGAAGACGACGATCTGACGTGCGCGGCGCAGCGCCGGGGCGGCCTCGGCGAGGCAGAGGGCACCGGCATCCGCCACGATCACGACGTCGAAGCCGAAGCTGTGCGGAATCGCGGGAACGTCGTACGGCGACGCGAGCCAGACGGGGGCCAGCGTGCGCAGCAGCGTGGGGGCCTCGGCGAAGAGGCCGGCCGGCGTGACCCTGCCCTCCTTGAGCGATCGCTTGAGCGCGTCGGCCTCGCGGGACTCATCGACGATGCCGATGCGCCACTGCGTGGCGAGCTGGGCGGCGAGCAGGGGTCCGGATGCCGCGGCATGCGCTTCATCGACCAGGCGGAAATCGCGCTCCAGGCGATCGACCACCGCGGTGTTGGCGCCCAGCAGCGCCCGGTCACCGCGCAGCAGGTGCTCGAGGGCCGACTGCCACCACGCGAACTCGAGCTCGGCGCCCACGTGCGCCTCGGGGACGTGGCGCACCGAGAGCTCGGTGAGCAGGGGCTCGAGCCCGAGGGCGTCGAGCTCGGTGCGCAGGTTCGCGCGCTCGACCAGGTTGTCGAAGACCGCTGATTCGGCGGCGAGGCCGGCGAGGGTGCGCACGAGAACCGGCACCGGCAGAGTGGACAGGCGGTCGACACCCGAGCGGCCGAGGATCCCGTCGATCTCGGCGAGCTCGGCATCCACCCGCTGCCAGGCGACCTGCACGTCACCGAGGCCCAGCGGCACCTCGGGAGCGACGCCGGCGTCGACGAGCTTCTGCCACTCGGTGCGCTGCTGCTGGATGCGCACCAGCGCCTCGTGCATGTCGGCGATGTGAACGCCCGGGCGGATGTACTCCTTCGACAGACGCTTGAGTCGTCGACGGTTGGCGCTCGTCATCTCGGGCGAGTCGCGTCGAGACCCGTGCGCCTGGATCAGTTCGCCCAGCGGCCGCTCGAACACGGTGAGGCTGAACCGGTCGAGCGAATCGCGGATGCCCTGCAGCAGACGCAGGTAGGCGCCGAGCTCGGCGATCGTGCGGAACGGTCGCATGCGCGTCTGCGCGATGAGCTCGTAGCCGCGCTCCAGCAGGGAGGGGACGTCATGGCGGTGCAGGCGCGCGGCGAGGCCGTGCGCGCGACGCGCGGACTCGGTCGTGGCGAACGTGACGCCGTACCAGGGCGAGTCGTCGGGACCGAAGCGGAACTCGCCCAGGCGCGCGGCGGCCGCGAGCTTCGCGGCGGCTTCGCGACGCGCCGGAGCCAGGCGCTGGAGGGTGCCCATGTCGAATCGGGCAGCGGTCGAGGGTGCGGGCGTCTGACCCGACAGCTGCGCGAGTGTGCGCAGGATCTCGAGGGTCGACACACCGAGGGTCGGATGCGTCGTGGTCACGGCGCCGCGGTAGTCCCGCAGCACGCCGCGCAGGCGCACGAGCGCGTCGTCGATGTCGGCGACCTTGGGCTGCTCGGCCTTCTCGTTGCGGCCGATCGCGCGGATGAGGTCTCGCTGCAGGTGCCGCGGCGACACGGCGAGCCCGGGAAGACCCACACCCGCGAGCCGGTGGCGCACGCCCTCGAGCGTCGAGTTGCGGGCACTCACCACGAGCACGCGCTTGCCGTCGCGGACGAGCTGGCCGACGGCGTTGATGACGGTCTGCGTGCCGCCGGTTCCCGGCAGGGTGTGCACCGCGAGCGACTGCCCGGCGGCGATCCGCGCGAGCACGCCCTCCTGCTCGGCATCCGCGTCCAGAAGAAGGGTGTCGGATGCCGGGGGCCGCTCGTCCGGGTTCGCCCGGCGCGGCACGTCCGAGCGCCGCGCGAGGCGCTCGCGGTCGGCGGCGTGGCCGGCGAGCGCGTTGAGCACCGGGTGGTCGAGCTCGGCGGCATCCATAGCCATCGCGGCGCCGACGTCGCCGAAGCTCGACACCACCAGGCGCGGCTTGACCACGAACGAGGGCACGTGTGCCGTGAGCGCCCGCAGGTGGTCGATGACGGGCTGCGGCTTGAACACTCCCCCGTCGTGCGCGAGCGCGGCGAGGGCGGTGGCGTCCACGTCGATGCCGAAGTGCGTGTGCAGCACCGACGAGAGCTGCGGGTTGACGACGAACGCGCCGTGCAGCTTCACCTCGAAGTCGGACTGGTGGCGACGGATCGCGAGCGGCCGCAGCAGCACCGGGGCGGTGCAGACGAGGCCGCCGATGCGCCACTCGGCGAGGCCGACGGCGAGGTTGACGGTGTCGAGCCCGCGGGTCGCGCGCAACTCGACGCTCTTGGCCGTGATGCGCTCGGCGGCGAGGCGGGCGTTGCGCAGCGCCACCTCGTCGCGGAAGAGGTTCGACAGCAGCGTCGACCGTCCGGTGAGGAACTGCGGGAGGCTTCCGGGATGGGCCTGCGTGATCTCGATGCCCGAGTCGTCCGCGTCGGAGTACTGCAGCAGCGTCGAACGACCGCCGAGCTCCGCGGCTTCGAGCCGGATGCGCTCGCGCTCGGGATCGGCGACATGAGCGATCGACACACCGGGCTCCGACAGACCGAGGTCTCCGGGAGTCACTGTCGCCGCGTTCTCGACGATCTCGTCGCCGGCCACGGCGTTGCCATCTGTCCGCCACACGAGAGCCACCCTAAGTGGCACGCGCGCGGGCACCTTGCATCCGCGCCGGGTTTCGCGGTATTGGGACACGCCGGATGACCAGCCGTTCCTCCCCAGGTGGTCGCACCGACCGCGATCCCCCAGCACCGGCGTCCTCCCGGCAGCGCCGTCGGTCGCCGGGCCAGGATGGTGCCATGACCGCACCGACGCCGCTGTTCACCGTCCACCCGTCGCCGATCGGCGACATCCTCATCGTCACGACAGACGTCGGCATCGTGACCCTGCATCCGTTCGACGGAACGCTCGGTGCAGAGATCGAGCGCGTCGGCCTGCGCCTGCACGCGATGCCCGAGCACGGCATGAGCGCGTCGGCGTCCTCGGCCGCCGATCAGCTCGACGAGTACTTCGACGGCGAGCGCCGTGAGTTCGACCTCCCGCTGGACTGGAGCCTGGTGCGCGGCTTCACCCGCGACGCGCTCCAGTCGATCGTCGGCATCCCGTACGGCGAGACGGCCGGCTACGGCGAAGTCGCCGTGCTGGCCGGTGCTCCGCGGGCCGCGCGTGCCGTGGGCACGGCGTGTGCGACCACGCCGTTCTCGGTGGTCGTGCCCGTGCACCGGGTGGTGCGAGCCGACGGGTCGATCGGCGAGTACGGCGGCCGCCCCGACATCAAGCGCTTCCTCCTCGACCTCGAGCGTTCGACGCTCGCCGCGAGGGGTCCCGAGCCGCGCGCGGGCGAGTAGGCCGCCCGCGCGCACAGCAGCCCCGGGCGTGTGCCCGGGGCTGTGTGCGGTCGGCGACCGGCTAGTGCTCGGTGGCCTTCTCGGCGCCGAAGCCGGTGAGCGAGCGCACGTCCATCTCGGCCGCGAGCTGCGGACTCTCCTTGCGGCTCGAGGTGACCGAACCGAGCCACCCGAGGAAGAACCCGAGCGGGATCGACACGATGCCCGGGTTGTTGAGGGGCCAGATCGCGACACCCGTGTTCTTGAACACGCTCGTCTCCGTTCCCCAGAACACCGGCGACAGCAGGATCAGGATGATCGCCGCGGCGAGTCCTCCGTACATGCTCCACACCGCGCCACGGGTCGTGAACTTGCGCCAGAAGAGTGAGAACAGGATCGTCGGCAGGTTCGCCGATGCCGCCACCGCGAAGGCGAGGGCCACGAGGAACGCGACGTTCTGCCCCTGCACTCCGATGCCGCCGATCACGGCCAGCACGCCGATGACCACCACCGTGCGCCGCGCGACCTTCACTTCGCCGTCCGGCGGCACGTTGCCCTTCTTCACGACGTTCGCATAGATGTCGTGCGCGAACGAGGCCGCGGCCGTGATCGTGAGACCGGCTACGACAGCGAGGATCGTCGCGAAGGCGACCGCCGAGATGAAGCCGAGCAGCACCGGTCCGCCGAGCGCGAGGGCGAGCAGCGGGGCGGCCGAGTTGACGCCGCCGGGCGACGCGAGGATCGCCTCGGAGCCGACGAGCGACGCGGCGCCGTAGCCGAGCACCAGCGTGAACAGGTAGAAGATGCCGATTAGCCAGATCGCCCAGACCACCGAACGACGGGCCTCCTTCGCGGTGGGCACCGTGTAGAAGCGCATCAGCACGTGCGGGAGCCCCGCGGTTCCGAGCACGAGGGCGATGGCCAGCGAGATGAAGTCCCACGGGTTCTTGCCGTACTGCAGGCCCGGGCCGAGGATCGCGTCCTTCGGGGTGGTGGTCGACGCGGCGACCGCGCTCTCGAGCAGCGTGTTCAGGTTGAACCCGTTGATCGCGAGCACCCAGATGGTCATGGCCAGCGCGCCGCCGATGAGCAGGAACGCCTTGACGATCTGCACCCACGTGGTGCCCTTCATGCCGCCGATGAGCACGTAGACGATCATCAGCACGCCGACGACGGCGACGACGATCGACTGCCCGATCGGCTCGTTGATGCCGAGCAGCAGCGAGACCAGACCGCCGGCGCCCGCCATCTGCGCGAGCAGATAGAAGAAGCAGACCGCGAGGGTCGTGATCGCCGCCGCCATGCGCACCGGCGCCTGCCGCAGCCGGAACGACAGCACGTCGGCCATCGTGAACTTGCCCGTGTTGCGCATGAGCTCGGCGACCAGCAGCAGCGCGACCAGCCAGGCGACCAGGAACCCGATCGAGTAGAGGAATCCGTCGTAGCCGTTGATCGCGATCGCGCCGACGATGCCGAGGAAGGATGCCGCCGAGAGGTAGTCCCCCGCGATGGCGAATCCGTTCTGCGGGCCCGTGAACGAGCGGCCCGCCGCGTAGTAGTCGGCCGCGGTCTTGTTGTTGCGGCTCGCCCGGATGACGATGAACAGCGTCACCGCGACGAAGGCGCCGAAGATCGAGATGTTCAGGATCGGGTTGTTCTCGACCGTCTCGACGGCCGCGTGCACTGCTCCGAACACGTCGTTCATGCGGTGTGCTCCCGCGTCTCGAGCTCATCGCGGATCTCTTTGCTGATGGGGTCGAGCGTGCGGTTCGCGTAGGCGACGTAGCCCATCGTTATGGCGAACGTCGTCACGAACTGTCCGAGACCCATGAGCAGTCCGACGTTGACGAGGCCCCACACGGGGGTCGCCATGAACTCGGGCGCGAACGACGAAAGGAGCACGAACGCGAAGTACCAGACCAGGAACGCGACCGCGAGCGGGAACACGAAACTGCGCTGGCGCTTCTTGAGCTCCAGGAATCGCGGCGACTGCTCGACCGCGATGTAGTCGATGCCGCCGGGGGGTGCGGCATCTGTCCGGGAATCGGACATGTGGCCTCCTTGCCTACATGATCACGGCGCTCCGTCGCGCCGCCGGGAGTTCGCCGGTACGGGCGATTGGCGCCCGTGCCGGTGTAAGGTCGACGCTACGAACGCGGCGAGGTTGCCGCACCCCCCGGAAGTAGGTAGTGCATGGGTGCACCGACCGGCACAGAAAGTGAAGCGCAGCTTGTTGCGCGTGCCGTCGACCAGCTCACCAAGCGCACACGCTTCCCCGTGGCCTTCGGCGGATTCGAGTCCGAGGGTGCCGTGCGCGTCAGCGCGATCGCCGGGGCGCGCACGCATCACCTCGAGGGGCTGGTCGTGCACGCGGGACGCGGTCTCGGCGGAAAGGCCCTGGTCGAGAAGAGGCCGCGCCTGGCGCTGGACTACCGATCCTCGCGAACCATCACGCACGACTACGACCGGGTGATCCTCGGCGAAGGCATCGCGACGCTGTTCGCCGTGCCCGTCGTCGTCTCGGGCCGCGCCCGCGGCGTGCTCTACTGCGGTTCGTGGTCCGAATCCCCCGTCGGCGACGTCGTCGCCGGTCCGGCGTTCGAGGTCGCCACCGAGCTCGCCACCGAGCTGCGTGTGCGCGACGAGGTCGATCGGCGCCTCTCACTGGTTCCCACCACCACCGGACCCGTCACCCTCACGACGTCGACGCGCGAAGAGCTGCGCGAGAGCTACGCCGAGCTGCGCAGCATCGCGTCGACGGTGGAGGATGCCGGCATCCGCGCGCGTCTCGCCGGCGTCGAGCGACGCCTGGCGGCGCTGTCGTCCGAGTCAGGTGAGTCGACGCCCGGCCTCGACGTGCACCTGTCGCCCCGCGAGATCGATGTGCTGGCGTGCGCCGCGCTCGGCGCGACGAACGCGGGCATCGCCCAGACCCTCGCCCTCAAAGAGGTGACGGTCAAGTCGTACCTGCAGTCGGCGATGGCCAAGCTCGACGCGTCGACGCGTCACGCGGCCGTCGCCAAAGCCCGCCGCGCCGGACTCCTGCCCTGACGACGAATTCGGCGTACTGTCCTTCTCATGGCCCGCAGAATCGTTCATCAGCTCGTCGACGACCTCGACGGCACCGTCCTTGAGATCGGCGACGGCGAGACCGTGCTCTTCTCGCTCGACGGCACCGCGTACGAGATAGACGTGACCGACGGCAACGCCGCCGCCCTCCGCGAAGCCCTCGCCCCGTTCATCGCCGCGGCGCGGCCGATCTCGTCGTCTCGCGGGACGTCCGCCTCCCGCGCGTCGTCGGGCAAGCGGCGCCGCACCGGTCAGACCGACTACAGCGGCATCCGCGAGTGGGCGAAGGAGAACGGCTTCACCGTGTCGGAGCGCGGGCGGGTGCCGGCATCCGTCATCGAAGCCTACGACGCGGCCCACTGAGGCCCGCCCGCTCGGCGAGCGCGTCGAGCAGAAGGCGCCGCGCCCCGGGCTAGCACGCCGGCCGCCGGGCCACCACCCCCTGCACGCGTCCGCCGGGCGGCCCTAGCGTCGATGTCACGGGTCGGTGAACCGCCGCCCCGCGAAAGGACACGACATGGCCACCGCCACGAAGAACAAGCGCCGCCCCGCCCGCTCGGGCGCCGAACTGACCGCCGAGCAGAACGCCGAGAACGGCTTCACCGCGTCGGCTGAGCTCAGCGAGAACATGCAGAAGGTGCTCGTCGACCTCATCGAGCTGGGTCTGCAGGGCAAGCAGGCGCACTGGAACGTCGTGGGCACGAACTTCCGCGACACGCACCGCCAGCTCGACGAGATCATCGAAGCCGCTCGTGAGTTCTCCGACACCGTCGCCGAGCGCATGCGCGCCCTCCACGCCCTGCCGGACGGCCGCAGCGACACGGTCTCGGCGACCACCACGCTGCCCGAGTTCCCCCAGGGCGAGATCGCCACGACCGAGGTCATCGACCTCATCACCGAGCGCCTCGAGAACACGATCGGCACGTGCCGCGACGTCCACGACGCGGTCGACGAGGAAGACCCCACGTCGGCCGACATCCTCCACTCGATCCTCGAGAGCCTCGAGCAGTTCGCGTGGATGGTCAGCGCCGAGAACCGCACGCCCGCGAAGCGCTCCTGAGCGCGGATGACGCCGGCGTCCCTGCATCCCGGTTCCGCGTCATCGGTCGCCCGCGCGGCCGATGACGCGGCCTCGGGCGTGCCCGGATTCGGCGTCGACGTCGCGGCGACCCTCGCGTGGTGCCGCGAGGTCGGCGCGACCGCCGTGCTCGGCGAGGTGTCCCACGACGTGCAGTGGGAGGTGCTGGCCACGACGGCCGCCCGCGACGTCACCGCCGCGCGCATGCTCGAACCGCACCTCGACGCGCTGAACATCCTCGCCGAAGCCGAAGCCGAAGCCGAGACCGAGCCCCGCCCCTCCCCCCTCGATCGCATCGGCGTCTCCGCCGAATCGACGTGGGGCGTCTTCGCCGCCGAAGGCGCGGGCGTCCGCGTCGACGCGCGTGAGGTCGACGGCGAATGGATGCTGTCGGGCACGAAGCCCTGGTGCTCGCTCGCCGCCAACCTGACCCACGCCCTCGTGACCGCGCACGTCGAAGGCGGCAGGCGCCTCTTCGCCGTCGCGCTGCGATCGCCCGGGGTCAAACCCCACGACGGTCCCTGGCACGCCCGCGGTCTCGCCGACGTGGTCAGCGCACCGGTCGACTTCGACGACGCATCGGCCGTGCCCGTCGGCGCGACCGGCTGGTACCTGCGCCGGCCCGGCTTCGCCGCCGGCGGCATCGGCGTCGCCGCGTGCTGGTGGGGCGCGGCGACCGGACTGATGCCCGCGCTCACCCGGGCCGCTGCCCGCGACGGGGCCGACCAGCTGTCGCGCATGCATCTCGGACGAGCGGATGCCGCCCTCTGGGCCGCCCGCGCGGCGCTCTCCGAAGCCGCCGCGACCGCGACCGCCGGTCAGACGACCGGCCTGCTCGCCGCCCGCGTGCGCACGATCGTCGCCGATGCCGCCGAACTCGTCCTGCGCGAGGCCGACCACGCCCTCGGTCCGCTCCCCCTCGTCGCCGACGACGCGCACGCTCGCCGGGTCGCCGACCTTCACCTGTATCTGCGCCAGCACCACGGCGAGCGCGACAGCGCCCGCATCGGTCGCGAACTCTCGGAGACCCCGACATGACGTTCCACCACAGCGACGAGGGCACCGACGAATCCGTGTGGGCCGAGGCGATCGCCGCCGAGCACATGATCGAGGCCGACCTGACGATCGACGCGCTGTTCGTCGTCGCCGCCCACCCCGACGACGAAGCACTCGGTGTCGGGGGGCTCATGCACCGCATGGCCGCGCGCGGCATCCCGCTCGTGCTCTTCGTCATCACCGACGGTGAGGGATCGCACCCCGGCTCGACCACCATCACCCCGACCGATCTCGCGGAACGCCGCCGCGACGAGCTCCGCGCGGGCATGAGCCTGATGGCGCCCGATGCCGACATCCACTTCCTCGGCATCCCCGACGGGAAGATCGACGAGAACGCGGCCGTGCTGACGAGCCTGCTGGATGCCGCGCTGCGGCCCTTCCGCGCCGAGCACGCGCGGCCGCTGGTCGTGGCCCCCTGGGTCGGCGACCGGCACCGCGACCATCGGATCGCCGGCGAGGTGGCGATGCACGTGTGTCGCGCGGTGGGCATCCGCTTCCTCGCCTACCCGATCTGGCTGTGGCACTGGGGCGGGCCGAGCGACATCCCGTGGCAAGACGCCCGCTTCGTCGCCCTCACCGAACCCGATCGCGCCGCCAAGCGCGCGGCGCTGGACCGCCACACCAGTCAGGTGCGGCCCCTGTCTCCGCTGCCGGGCGATGAGACGATGCTGCACGAGCGGATGCGTGCGCACTTCGACCGCCCCGCCGAGATCCTGTTCACGGCGGTCGCGCAGACGCCCGCGCCCGCGCCCGCGGACGGGTCGGTCCCCGTCGAGTGGTTCGAGAAGTTCTACAAGCGGCACGACGACCCGTGGGGCTTCGACTCACGCTGGTACGAGGAGCGCAAGCGCGCGGTGCTGCTGGCGAGCCTTCCCGACCGTCGCTACGACCGCGCGCTCGAACTCGGATGCGCGACCGGCCTCGTGACGCAGTCGCTCGCGACGCGCAGCAGCCAGGTGCTGGCCGTCGACGCCGTGGATGCCGCCCTGGCCCAGGCTCGGGAGCGGCTCGCCGGGGTGCCGAACGTCGAGTTCCGCCGTGCCCTGCTGCCCGGCGACTGGCCCGCGGGGCGGTACGACCTCATCGTGCTCTCCGAGATCGGCTACTACTTCGACGCCCCCGACCTCGAGAAGGTCATCGCCCGCATCCTCGGCTCGCTGACCAAGGACGGCCACCTCGTCGCCTGCCACTGGCGGCATCCGGTGTCGAATCACCCGGTGACCGGTGACGGCGTGCACGTCGCGCTGCGCACCCAGCCGGGGCTCGTGAGCTCCGTGCGCCACGAAGAGGACGACTTCCTGCTCGAGGTGTTCGCCCGGCCGCCGGCACGCTCGGTCGCCGAGCGCGAGGGGCTGGCATGAGCGCGTGCCTCGCCGTCGCCGTCGTGGTTCCGGTGCACGACGAAGAGGCTCTGCTCGATGCGTGCCTCGAATCGCTCGCCCACGCCGTCGCCGCGGTGCACGGCTTCGGCGTCGCGGTCGTCGTCGTGCTCGACGCGTGCGCCGACGGCTCGGCAGAGATCGCGCGGCGGCACGATGTGACGACGATCGAGATCGGCGACCACAACGTCGGAGCCGCCCGGCGGGCCGGCGTCGAGCGGGCGCGCCTCCAGCTCGCGGTCGACCCTGCTGAACTGTGGATCGCGACGACCGACGCGGACTCGACCGTTCCGCCGAACTGGCTCACGCACCAGCTCGACCTCGCCGCGCGGGGTCACGACGTCGTGCTCGGCAACGTGCGACCCGACTTCGTGGGGCTCTCAGCCGACCATGTCGCCTATTGGCACGCGACGCACGCCCCCGGCATCCCGCTCGGAAACGTGCACGGCGCCAACCTCGGCATGCGGGCGAGCGTGTACGACCAGGTAGGCGGCTTCGCCCCACTGCCCGAGCACGAGGACGCGGACCTCGTCGATCGCGCGCGCGAGGTGGGGGCGCAGGTGACCGCCAGCGCCGACGCCGTCGTGGTCACATCGGCCCGATTCGACGGCCGCACTCCGGGCGGATACGCCGGATTCCTGCGCGGCCGTGCCGCCGAGCTCGCCGAGACCGCGTAGCGTTCTCCCATGCCGTTCTTCACGCCCCGCGAGCCCCGAGCCGTCCGCCTCGAGGATCCCCACGTCGAGCTCCAAGCCACGCGCGCGCCGTGGAGCCTGTGGGCCGACGGCTTCGGAAAGCTCGCGATCCGCGGCCTGCAGATCATCGTGGTCGTCGCCGTGGCAGCCGGCATCATCTTCGCGATCCAGTCGCTGACGATCGTCACCATCCCGCTCGTGATCGCGCTCATCCTCGCCTCGGCCTTCAACCCGGTCATGACGTTCATGCGGCGGCGCGGGGTTCCGTCGGTGCTCGCGACGCTCATCACGATGCTCGCGATCGTCGTCATCCTGTCGCTGCTGGGCTGGCTCATCGTCTGGGCTGTGCGCGACCAGTGGGATGACCTCTACTCGCAGGCTGAGGACGGCTTCCAGAGCCTGCTGGCGTGGATCCAGAGCCTCAACCTCGACTTCCTCGAGCCCGAGCAGATCGACGACTTCGTCGCCACGCTCACCGATTTCGTCACGAGCGCCCAGTTCGGCTCGGGTGCCCTGGCCGGCGTGAGCGCCGTCGCGAGCTTCATCACCGGCCTCGTGCTGATGGTCACGATCCTGTTCTTCTTCCTCAAGGACGGGCCGCAGATGTGGGAGTTCCTGCTGCGTCCGTTCCGAGGCGCGAACTACCTGCGCGCCCGTCGCATCGGCGACAAGACGACCACCGTGCTCGGCTCCTACATCCGCGGCACGGCGACGGTCGCCGCCGTCGACGCGATCGGCATCCTGATCGGTCTGCTGATCCTGCAGGTGCCGCTCGCGATCCCGCTCGCGGTGCTCGTGTTCCTGCTCGCCTTCATCCCGATCGTGGGTGCGACGGTTGCCGGCATCCTCGCCGCCCTGGTCGCCCTGGTCGCGAACGACTGGGTCAACGCGCTGTTCGTCGTCGGCGTGGTCGTCGTCGTCAATCAGCTCGAGGGCAACTTCCTGCAGCCCGTGCTCATGGGCCGCTCGATGAAGCTGCACCCGTTCGTCATCCTCGTCGCCCTGACCGTCGGCACGGTGCTCGGCGGCATCGTCGGCGCCGTGCTCGCCGTGCCGATCGCGGCGGCCGCATGGGGCGTCATCCAGGTGTGGGACGGACCCGATCTGCCCGCCCGCTGGGCGCGCGCGAAGAACCCGCCGCTGTCTTAGCACCCGTCGCCTGCGCACGCCAGCGCCTGACGCACAGCCGCGGGCTCGGCTAACGTGGGCCGCATGGACGACGAGACCTCAGTGCCCGAGATGTCCGACGACGAGAAGCGCCGCGATCAGCTGCTGCGCGCGGCCGGCTCGGTCGAGGCGGATGCCGCTCCGCGCATCACCGTGTCGGAGCACGACGGCGTCACGAGGATCGACATCGCCGACACCGCCGCGGTTCGACCGGGGCTCCCCGATGGGCTCGACGCCGAAGAAGACGACTGACCGAAGTCAGATCGTGTTGCCGCACATGCCGCAGACGCCCTTGGCCGAGACCTCGACGTAGCAGTCGGGGCACATCGCGCGGGGCGGGCGGTCTTCGTTCGACACGCGTCGAACCGGAGAGGTACGCACCGCGCTCGGCGTCGCGGCCCGGGCCGCGGCACGTGCTGCGCGCACGGTCGGCACCGGCTCGCGCTTCTCGACCACCGGAACGTGCTCGCGGCAGTAGAAGCGCACGAAGCCGTCGTGATGATTCGGATGCTGGTGCTTGAACGCCCACAGCTGGTCGCGCTCACGCAGCTCGGACTCGACACCGCACGTCACGCACCGCGTGGCTTCGCCGGGAACGAGTTCCGACACCACCACGGGGGTGTCGAACGGAATCGATTGGCGCCAATCAGCTGTCGCGACGACCTTCATGTCACACTCTTCCCGCGGCATCCGTCGGATGACCCGCTGACTCCACGGTAGGCGACGATCGGGGTCGGCGTAACCACGTGCGCGGGCTGAAACCGATAGCGACCCTCGGCCTGGGAGCCGAGGGTCGCTCTTCCGTCATGAGCCGTGCTGGGGACGCGACTCTTTGCGTGACGGGTTGTCGCGACGTCTGGGGGACGTCGACAGGATGCCTGGGGAGCATCCTTCATTCATCGTAATGAACCGTCTCGCCGGTGTATGTCCCCCCTTCGGGTGACAAATTGCCCCGATTCGGCCCGAAAAAAGACCGAATGGAGCGTTATCGGGCCCGTGTGTCGAGTTCGGCGAGCACTCGCGGGTGGGCGAGGATGCGGAAATGGCCGCCGGTGTCGAGCCGGATGTTCACGGCTCCGACGAGCTCGCTCCCCTCCGGGATGTGCGGGTCGAACGCCCCGTAGATCGACACGATCCGCTCGTTCACCGTCGCCTCTTTCGCGAGCGCGACGATCGTGGCGTCCCTCGGCGAGAAGATCCGCAGTGTGGACGGGATCATGAGGCGCGCGTACCGCGATCCGCCGAACGGCGTGGCTACGGCGAGCATCGAACGCACCCGACCCGCCGCGGGACCGACCATCACCTGCTTGCCGATGAGCCCGCCCTTGCTGTGGGCGACGATCACCACCCCGTCGAGGCCGGTCTGGTCGAGATACTCGGTCACGAAGGCGGCGCCGTCGAGCACGGGTCGCTGATTGTGGCGCAGCAGAGGCACGACATGCACCGGATGCCCGCGGCGGTGAGCCGCCTCGATGAGCGGTTGGAGGAACTTCCACGTCTCGTAGACGCCCGGAATCACCACGATCGGCGCGCGGTCTCCGGTGAGGAAGACCGCCGGATCGGTGCGATCGAAGAACGCCCGCACCTGCCACACGGCCGCGTAGAGGTAGTCGCGCGCCCACCACGAGAGGATCCGCACCGGCCGCATGGCGACAGCCTAGGCGCGGGAGCCGGCACGGATCGCCGAGCACACCCCCGGGTGTTGCATAATTTGCTGTGGCGCATCGCGCGCGGAAGCAGGTGGAGTGATGCCGTACAGGAACTTGGCGACCTTGGAGTCGTGGCTCACGGAGTTCCGCGACCTCGGCTACGAAGTCGCCGGCTCGTTGAAGGTGATCGTCCAGGACGGCGACGCCGGTGCCGACACCGGACTCGTCGGCGTGCACCTCGCGTATGCGTCGACTGCCGTCTACGTGCAGCCGGTCCCCGGCGGCATCGGCCGGTGGGAGGCGACGATGGAGCCTCGCGATGACGCTGTCGTCCTCGACGCCGCAGGCCTTCTGCGTCTGTCGGGTGAGCTCGCGATGCTCTCCACCCTGTGCACGTTCCTGCAGACGAAGTCCCAGGTGTGCATCGACACCGACGCGGTCTGAGTCAGCGCTTGGCTTCTGCGGCCGCCGCGAGGATGTCTTCCAGCAGCCTCGCGAACTCGTCGGTCGTGGTGGGATTCTGGTCGAGCACGGCGACCTCGAAGTCGTCGTCGAAGCGGCTCAGGGCAGACCACGGGTCTTCGGCCATGTCGATCGTGGCGGTGATGCGGTTGACGCGGCGGTCGGTGGCGTCCACGTCGCGGCGCACGATCATGCGCTCGACGAGCCGATCGATGAGCGTCGTGACCCCGGCGGACGTGATTCCGAGGTAGTCGCGCAGATTGGTCGGGCGGGTGCCGGGGTTGGCGACGATGTACAGGAGCGCCTTGGCGTCCGTCTCGCTGATGCGCAGACTCTGGCGCGCGGTGACGATCGCGGCGCTGCGGGCGTCGAGGTAGGTGCGCAGAGACCGACTCAGAGCGGACGTCGCACCGGTCATGCGTTCACACTGGTCATGGGTATCGGCATGTCGCCACCTTACCCCAGATATCTCGAAGTTCTAATAGTTAGCCGAATTAGTTAGATTTCTGAATCTCTCTGTTAGGTTGGACGTCGCGGCTCCGTGCCGCGCCCACTGACAGGAGCATTCCATGGGCCAGCTGTTCTACGGCAACTCTTCGCAGCCTGTGATCATCCCCGATCGCCAGCTCGCACACCTCAAGATGATCGTCACCACCAAGCTCCGCCGCAACGAGAGCTTCACGCTCAGCTGGCGTCACGTGGACGATTCGCCCGGCGGCCGCACGACCGTCTGGCTGCAGCCGTCGATCCCCCTCCAGTTCGTCTTCGACTCCGCCGTGGGCGAGAGCCTCGACTCGGCGATCCTGCGCGAGTACGCCGAGCAGGCGAGCTCGTCGGCCGGGCTCACGCTCGACCTGTCGGCCGATCTGCAGGCAGACCTCGACAAGCTCGCGGCGCTGCCGTCGCGAGCCACCCAGGCCGCGTAATCGCGTCACGCGTCCGGCCCGTACGCGGGCCGGGAGAGATCTGATGAAGCTGCACAACCCGTTCCGCACGGCCCTCATCGCCACACTCGGCGTGGGGGCCGGTCTGCTGCTCATCGGCGGCATCCAGACCCTCTCGACGATCCTGCTGTACGTCGGCACGGCGCTGTTCCTCTCGCTGGGCCTCGATCCGGTGATCTCCTGGCTGCAGCGGCGAAAGCTCCCCCGCTGGGCGGCCGTGCTGATCGCCCTGCTGACGCTCCTGGTGATCCTCGCCGGCGTGATGCTGCTGATCGTGCCGATCATCGCGCAGCAGATCGGCCAGCTCGTCGAGGCGATCACCGAGGTCGTCGAATCCGGAGACCTCCTCACCGACGTCGAGGACTGGGCCACCGGCATCTTCCCCGGACTCGACGTGGCAGCCATCACGCAGTACGTGCAGGAGTGGCTCGGCAGCCTCGACTACGCCTCGATCGGCGGCGGTCTCATCGCCGTCGGCGCGACGGTGCTGGGCGGGCTGACCGGCACGTTCATCGTCATCATCCTGACGATCTACTTCACCTCGGCCGTGCCGAACCTCAAGCGCGCGGTCTATCAGCTCGTGCCGGCATCCAAGCGCGAGAAGTTCATCGACCTCAGCGAGCAGATCACCGACTCGGTCGGCTACTTCGTCATGGGTCAGGTGAGCCTCGGCGTGATCAACGGCGTGCTGAGCGCGATCCTGCTCTCGATCATCGGCGCACCCTTCCCCGCGGTGCTCGCCGTCATCGCCTTCTTCTTCTCGATCATCCCCCTGGTGGGCACGCTCACCGGATCGGCGATCATCGTCCTGACGTGCTTCCTGCCCGGGCTCGGCTCACCGACGGTGGGCATCATCGCCGCGGTCTACTACCTGATCTACATGCAGATCGAGGCGTATGTCATCTCGCCGAGGATCATGAACCGTGCCGTCTCGGTCCCCGGCGCCGTCGTGGTCATCGCCGCTCTCGCCGGTGGATCGCTGCTGGGCGTGCTGGGCGCGCTCGTCGCGATCCCGATCGCTGCCAGCATCCTGATCATCTACCGCCAGGTCGTGATCCCGAGACAGAACGAGCGGTAGCCGCTCACCAGGTCGAGACGTACTCCGAGGTCTGCAGGCTCGCCGCCTGTTCGATGAACGGCAGGCCGCGGCCGACGGCCTGCTCGATACGGCGCTCGGCACTCTCGCTGCGCAGTTCGTGGCCCTCGAAGTCCGGCGTGCTCGCGTAGACCCCGAGTGGCAGCGTGACGGCCTGGAAGAAGCCGAACAGCGGGCGCAGCTGGTGCTCGATGATCAGAGCGTGGCGCTCGCCGCCCCCGGTGGCGGCCAGCAGAACGGGCTGACCGACGAGCGCGTACTGGTCGACGAAGTCGAACAGGTGCTTGAACAGCCCGGTGAACGATGCCCGGTAGACCGGGCTCGCCACCACGAGCAGGTCGGCGGTCTCGATCGAGCGCAGCGCGTCGGCGACGTCGGGGCTGACGTCGTCGCGCTTGAGGGCACCGGCGAGCGAGGGCCCGATGTCGGCCAACTCGATCAGCTGCGACTCGATGCGGGTGCGTCGCGCGACGGCGTCGATGATCGCCGACACCAGGGCGGTCGTCTTGCTGGGTGCGTGCAGCGAGCCCGAGACGCCCACCACCTTCAGCGGGGCCCGGAGGGCGGCCGGCGCGTTCGGGGTGTCGAGGTGTGCGGCGATCGTGGTCATGAGGCGACGCTACGTCGGCGGGTCGAACGCGGGAAGCCGCCGCCGACACCGGGCGTCACACACGCGACACGGCGCGTAATGCGGGCGGGTGTCCGCCCGTCCGCGCGGATAGCGTGACACTCCGACCGCCGAAAGGAACCCACCCATGAGCGACTTCTTCGACCGCGAGGGCGACCGCGCCTACACCCGGGTCTACAAAGCCGAGACCCCCGACATCCTGAAGGCGTGGGCCGAGTTCGACGGCGCCGTGTTCGCGTCCGAGGGGCGGGCGATCCCGCTCAAGTTCCGCGAGCTCATCGCGCTCGCGGTCGGCATCACGACGCAGTGCGTCTACTGCATCGACGGCCACACGCAGAAGGCCGTGCGCGCGGGCGCGACCGAGGCGGAGCTCGCCGAGACCGCGTGGGTCGCCACGGCGATCCGCGCAGGCGGCGGATTCGCGCACGGCCGTCTGGCGTTCAAGTTCGCCGAGGATGCCGACGCCCCCGCGCACCAGCACTGATCACAGGCTGCTGCCGGGGTTGAGGATCCCCGTCGGATCGAACAGCTGCTTCAGCCGCACGTGCAGCGCGTGGACGTCGGCGCCGAGCTCGCGCTGCGCCCACCGCTTCTTCAGGCGCCCCACGCCGTGCTCGGCGGTGATGGTGCCGCCGAGCTCGAGCGCCAGCGCGAAGATGCGCTCGGCGGCGGCGAGCGCTCCGGCCGGCACCGGCGCGTCGGGAGCCGCATGGTCGGTGACGATGATCGGATGCAGGTTGCCGTCGCCGGCGTGGCCGAAGACGAAGACGCGCACGCCCTCCTCGCGCGCGATCACGGCGACGCGCTCCACGGCTTCGGCCATCCGCCCCCGGGGCACGGCGATGTCCTCGATGAGCGGTCGCCCGAGGGCCTCGAGAGCCGGGAGTGCCCGGCGGCGGGCGAAGAGCAGGGCCTCGGATGCCGCGGCATCCGTCGCCGTCTGCACGGAGGCCGCGAGCGGGGCGATCGCCGACGCGATCACGTCGAGCTCCTCCTCGGCGCCGAACCCGTCGGTCTGGATCACGAGCAGCGCTTCGCCGAACTCGCGCAGGGAGGTCCCCTCCAGCGCATCGATCGCGGCGAGCGTCGGCCCGTCGAGCATCTCGAGCACCGCGGGACGCGCGCCGGACCGCACGATGGCCGTCACCGCGCGTGCGGCGGCGGCGATGTCGGCGAAGGAGGCCGCCGCGGTCGCGGTGCGCACCGGGCGCGGGATCAGTCGCACGGTCGCGCCGACGACGACGCCGAGCGTGCCCTCCGAGCCCGTGAAGAGACCGACCAGGTCGTAGCCCGTCACGCCCTTGATCGTGTCGCGGCCGACGTGCACGAGGGTGCCGTCGGCGAGCACGACGTCGAGCGCGAGCACGTGGTCGCGCGTGACGCCGTACTTCGCCCCACGCAGCCCACCGGCATTGGTGGCGATGTTCCCGCCGATGGTCGAGATGCCGACGCTGCCCGGGTCGGGCGCGTACATGAGACCGTGGGCGGATGCCGCGGCATCCACGTCTGCCGTGATGACCCCCGGCTGCACGCGCGCGAGCTGCTCGTCGACGTCGAGATCGATGATGCGGTCCAGGCCCGACAGGTCGAGCACGATCGCGCCCGTCACCCCGACGGCGCCGGCCGCCAGGCCCGTGCCCGCGCCACGGGCGATGACGGGTGTGCCGGTGCGGTGCGCCCACGCGAGCAGCCGCTGCACGTCGGCGACGTCGCGGGCGCGCACGACCCCGGCGGGGTCGCTCCCCTGCCAGCCCGATCGATCGGTCGACGCCGAGCGCAGCACGTGGGCGTCGGTGAGCATGCCGGCGCTCACGCGCGCACCCGTTCGCGAGTGAGCGAACCCGAGGCGAACTCGGGTGGCAGCGGCACCTCGCCGGGGCGTCCGCCCCGCGCGGCGAGAGCGCCGAGCTCGCGGGCGACGGCGCTGTTGAGCGGCGCGTCGATGCCGTGCCGCCGGGCGATGAGGGCGATCTCGCCGCTCAGGAAGTCCACTTCGCTCGAGGCTCCCCGGGCGAAGCTCTGCCACGTCGACAGGTGGCCGGGCTCGTGTCCGGCGACATCGGCGACGTCCAGGCGCGGGGCGTCCCAGGGCGGAGGGGCGACAGCCAGTCCCGCGGCGGCGAACACACGGCGAGCCTCCTGCACGAGGGCGGCTTCGGCGTGGTCCTGCTGCTCGATCGTCGCGTCGAAGACGTCGACGACGTTGCGCAGGTTGGCGATGAGCTTGCGGCGCTTCGCCGCGACGATGTCGGGCTCGATCAGCGCGGCGAACTGGGCGCGCGCGAATGCGCCGCGATGCCGTTCCTCCTCGCCCGGCTGCGATGCCGGATACCCGCCGATCCACGCCACCCCCACCACCGGCCGTGCCGGCGACACCACCACTCCGGGCTCGAGATGACTGGCCGGGATGCCGATCGAGACGCCGATGACGCGGTCGAAGCGCCGCAGCGCCGCGTCTTCGCTCGCGAGGCCGTTCTGCAGGGTGAGGATCGGCAGGTCGGCGACCGTGCCCGTGCCGTCGGCGAGGGGCACCCACGCGATCTCGGCGATCGCGGTCTCTGCGTCCTGCGACTTCACGGCCAGCACGACGGTGTCCGACGCGACCGGCTCGGCTTCGACGATCGAGGCGACCGTGGGGACGGCGACCACGTCGTCCCCCTCGGGGCGGCGCACCCGCACCCCCGACCGACGGATGACGTCGTGGGTGCGCCCGCGCGCGACCAGCGTCACGGGCACCTTCGCGATGGTCCACTGGGCGGCCAGGAGCGCTCCGACGGCTCCGGCCCCGATGACGATGTACCGGCTCATGCGGTGGCCTCTCTGAGCGCGCGGCCGGGAACGGCGTCGAGCAGCGCGCGGGTGTAGTCGTGGGTGGGTGAGGTGAGGACGCGGGACGCCGGACCGCGTTCGAGCACGCGGCCGTGCCGTACGACGGCGACCTCGTGCGCGACCTGGGCCACGACGCCGAGGTCGTGGGAGACGAGCACGTAGCCCACGCCGAGGTCGGCCTGCAGTCGGGCGAGCAGCGTCAGCACCTGGCCCTGAACCGACACGTCGAGCGCCGAGACGGGCTCGTCGAGGTAGAGGAGTTCGGGCCCGACGGCGAGCGCGCGCGCGATCGCCGCGCGCTGGCGCTGCCCGCCCGAGAGCTCGGACGGACGACGGCTCGCGGTGTCGGCGGGCAGCGCGACGAGGTCGAGCAGCTCCAAGACACGGGCCCGGCGGGTCCGGCGCGTGCCGAGGCCGAAAGACACGAGGGGCTCGGCGATGCTGCGCCCGATCGGGAATCGCGGATCGAGCGAGGCGAACGGGTTCTGCTGCACGAGCTGGAAGCGACGGCGCAGCGGGCGCGCTTGACGCCACCCGAGGGAGGTGACGTCGATGCCGTCGAAGACCACGCGTCCCGTCGTCGGGCTCTCCAGTCCGAGCGCGATGCGCAGCAGCGTCGTCTTGCCCGAGCCCGACTCCCCCACGATCGCCAGCGTGCGGCCGGCGCGGGCCTCGAGCGTCACGTCGTCGACGGCGCGAAGCGACGCGGATGCGGCGCCCCGCGGCAGGGCGAAGTCCTTCACGATGCCATCCCACCGCACGAGGACGGCCGCTGCGTCTTCGGCGGGCCGGGGCGCCGCCGTCCGGCCCGGAACGGCGGCGACGAGCTGTCGTGTGTAGGGGTGTGATGGCGCCGTGAGCACGGGTGCGGCTGGCCCCTCCTCGACGACGACCCCGTGCTGCAGCACGACGACCCGGTCGGCGCGGTCGGCGGCCACGCCCAGGTCGTGCGTGATGATCACCAGCGCGATCCCCCGCTCGCGCACGAGCAGATCGAGGTGGTCCAGGATGCGGCGCTGCACCGTGACGTCCAGCGCGCTGGTCGGCTCGTCGGCGACGATGACGTCGGGGTCGCCCGCCAGCGCGATGGCGATCAGGACGCGCTGGCGGAGCCCGCCGGACAGCTCGTGCGGGTACTGCTGCGCCCGCGCGACGGGGTCGTCGATGCCCGCCTGGGTGAGGGCGTCGACCACGGCGGCATCCACTGCGGGCTTCGCCACCCCACGCAGCCGCACGGCCTCGGCGACCTGGTGACCGACGCGCTGGGTGGGATTCAGCGACACCGTCGGGTCCTGCGGCACCAGGCCCACCACGCGTCCGCGGATGCGGCGCGCGACGCGCTCCGAGGCGCCCGCGAGTTCGATGCCGGCCACCGTCGCCGAGCCGGCGACGACGTGCCCGGTGTGCGGCAGCAGACCGAGCAGAGCGAGGGCGGCCGTGCTCTTGCCCGAGCCCGACTCCCCCACGATCGCCACCCGCTCCCCGCGGTCGACCCGCAGGTCGATCCCGCGCAGCGCGTGGGTCGTGCGGCCGTCGCGGCGGTAGTCGACGGCGAGACCGCGGATGTCGATGACGGGGCTCTCCTCGGCACTCACCGCTGCACCTCCTCGAGGCTCTTGGCGAGGTGGTTCAGGCTCAGCACGACGAGCGCGACGAAGAGCCCCGGCAGCAGCGACACCCAGGGCGCGGTGATCAGGAAGCTGCGTCCGTTCGAGATGAGCGTGCCCCACTCGGCGGCGGGCGGCGCCGCCCCGAATCCGAGGAAGCTGAGGGCGGCGACGGCGAGGATCGCGGCCCCGAAGTCGAGCACCGCCAGCACCGCGACGGGGCCCCACGAGTTGGGCAGCACGTGGGTGAACAGGATGCGGGCCCACGACGCGCCGCCCGCGCGGGCGGCCTCGATGTAGGGCAGGGTCTTGACCCGCAGCACCTCGGCGCGCGTGGTGCGTGCGAAGCCCGGGATGATGCCGATCCCCACCGCGATCGCCACCGGGATCGTGCCGAAGCCGAGCGCCGTGACGATCGCGAGCGCGAGCAGCAGGCCGGGGATGGCGAGGAACACGTCGACGACGCGCATCGTGACCGAGTCGACGGCGCCGCCGACGAAGCCGGCCAGGATGCCCAGCGCCAGGCCCCCGACGAGCGCGATGACGATCGCGAGCAGGGTGGCCGCGATCGTCAGCGTCGAGCCGTGCACGACGCGCGAGTACAGGTCGCGCCCGAGTTCGTCGGTGCCGAACCAGTGGGAGGGGCTCGGCGGCAGCAGCCGGTCGACGGGAACCGTCGCGGTGGGATCGTGGGTGGCGAACAGCGACGGGACGATCGCCGCCAGCAGAGCGAACGCCACGACCGCGAGGGCGATGATCACGCCGGGGCGGCGCAGCAGCGAGAGCGACGACGAACGCCGGCGTCGATCGCGCGCGGGGGCGGTGGCGGCGGCATCCGGGATCGTCGAGGGGGAATCGAGGACGGGCGGCTTCTCGAGCACGACGGTCATGCGCGGCTCACTTTCGGTGTGCGGGCGATCCGAGGATCGAGGAGCGGGTAGAGCAGATCGACGATGAGGTTCACGACGACGAACGCGGCCGCGGCCAGCACGACGATCGCCTGCACCACCGGGATGTCCTGGGCGAGCACGGACTCCTGCGCGAGGCGCCCGACGCCGTTGCGCGAGAACACGGTCTCGACGACGATCGAGCCGGTCACGGTGGCCCCGACGAGCAGGCCGAGGATCGTGAGCGTCGGCAGCGCGGCGTTTCGGAACGCGTGCCGCAGCTGTACGGCGAAGCGGCTGAGTCCTTTCGCACGCGCGGTGGCGATGTAGCCCTCGCCGAGGGTGTCGTCGAAGCTGCGGGTCAGCACCTGGGCGAGCACCGCCGCGGTGGGGATCGCCATCGTGACCGCGGGCAGGATGTAGCTCTGCCAGCCGTCGCTGCCCATCGCGGGGAACCACCCGAGCGTGAAGGCGAACACCTGGATGAGGAGCAGCCCGATCCAGAAGTTCGGCACGCTCACACCCACCGCCGGGAAGCGGCGGAGGAACTCAGCCACCGGGCCCCGTGGCAGCCACGTGGCGATGAACGCCGTCGCCACGCCGAACACGAGGGCCAGCGTGATCGCGACGACGCTCAGCGTCACCGTTCCGGGCAGGCGCTCGGCCAGCAGCTGCGTGACCGGCACCCCCTTGGCGAACGAGACTCCGAAGTCGCCGCGCAGAGCGGCGGTGAGCATGCCGAGGTACTGCTCCCACAGGGGCCGGTCCAGTCCGAGTCGGGCTGCGGCGACCTCCCGCTCCTGCACGGTGAGCGAGTCGATCTCGATGTTGTTCGCCGACAGCATCAGCGCGACCGGATCGCTCGGAAGCAGGTAGAGGATCCCGAAGGTCACCGTGTAGGCGGCCCACAGCACGAGCACCGCCTGCCCGATCCTCTGGAGCACATACCTCGACACGAGGGTCACTCCCCGCTCTTCCAGATGTCGTAGTACGACAGGAACGACTCGCTCGTGAAGCGGAATCCGTGCACGCCCGGTGCGGTCGCTGCCAGCTGCACCCGCTCGAAGATGGGGAACGACACCCCGTCGTCGATGAGCAGCGCCTGCAGTTCGGCGTAGATCTCGCCGCGCTCCGCCGGGTCGGTCGCCTGCACACCCGAATCGAACAGCCGCTGGATCTCGGCGGCGGTCTCGGCGGTCTGAGCGTTCGTCGCGAATGCCTTCGACCCCGCGTACCGCTCATCGAGGATCCACGCCAGCACACCGGGGTCGGCGCGCGTGTAGTACGTGGCGAGCAGGTCGTATTCGCCATCGGCGGTGATCGCGGCGCGGTCCGCGGCCTGGTAGACCGAGAGCTCGAGCTGGATGCCGACCTGCTTCAGCTGGTCCTGGAGCAGCACGTCTCCGGGCGTCTCGGCCGTGATCGGCGCCACGAGCGTCAGCGTCTCGCCGTCGCGGGTGCGGTAGTCGGCGCCGTCCTCGAGCACCCAGCCGGCATCGTCGAGGATCTCGCCCGCCTTCTCGGGGTCGTAGCCGAGGGCATCCGCCTGGCTGGCGAAGAACGGGGTCGTGGTGTCGTACGCGCCCTCGACGACGGGGTACTCGCTGCCGTAGATCGTGTCGGCGTACGTCTCGCGGTCGATCGCGATCTGCAGCGCGTCGCGCACGGCCTTCTCCGACAGCGGATGCCCGTCGCTCACGTTCGGGTAGTACGCCTGCGACGGGCCCGGCAGCGAGCGGCTCTCGATCGTCGCGCCGTTCGCTTCGAGCAGAGCGCGGTCTTCGGGGGTGAACGGGTTGCGCGGCCACGCGATGTCGCTGGCGCCGCTGGCGAGGTTGCCGACGCGCACGCTGTCCTCCGCCACGTAGGTGATGTGCACCGCGTCGAGGTACGCCTCGCCCTGGTGGCCGTTCAGCTCGCTCGCCCACGCGTGGCCGTCGCGCTTGGTGAGGTCGATGCCGTCGCCGGGCGTGTAGTCGTCCAGCACGAAGGGGCCCGACCCGACGACGTTCCCGAGGCACCGCTCTTCGGGGGTGGCCGCGTACGACGACTCCGCCAGGATGGCGAGGTTCGTCGTCGACGTGCCCTGCAGGAACGCCGCGTTCGGGGTGGTGAAGGTCACCTCGACGGTGTCGGCATCCACCGCCCTGCTCGAGGCGTAGCCCGAGACGTACACGCCGCCGTAGGCGCCGGGCACGGCCGCCAGCGTCGCCTGAGCGCTCTCGAAGGTCGCGACGACCGAGTCGGCCGTGAACGCCGTGCCGTCGCTGAAGGTCACGTCGTCGCGCAGGTTGAAGGTGTACGTCAAGCCGTCGTCGCTGATCTGCCAGTCGGTGGCGAGCCAGGGCACGATCTCGCCGGTCTCGGGGTCCTGATCGGTGAGCGAGTCGGCGACGTTGCGGATCACCTGACGGTGCTCGATCCAGTACGTCTGGAACGGATCGACGCACGCGAAGGCGGCGTTGTCCGGCCAGAACTCGAGCGTGAGCTCGCCGCCGGCCACCGGGTCTCCGGTCGGTTCCGAGGTCGAAGCCGCGGTGACTCCGCTCGCGCAGCCCGCCATCATGACGACGGATGCCGCGGCCAGCGCGGCGAGCGCGGGGATTCGGTATCGGTGGGTCGTGCTCATGGTGGTGGTTCGCTTTCTCGTGGGGTTCGACGGATCAGGTGAAGAGGGCGCGGCCGGCGGCGACGAGCGCCGCGTCGTCCTGGGGCGGATGCGGGCGCGCGCAGAGCACGTCGCGCAGATGGCGTTCGAAGGGAAGGCTGCGGGTGAGTCCGGGGTTGCCGACCGCGGCCACCAGGCCCTCGACGGCGGCGATCGCCCCGCGCGAGGCGAGCAGCTTGACGAGGCCGAGAGCGGCGGCATCCGCTCGGCCGTCGTCGATCTGCTGCGCGACCGCGTCGAGCACGAGACGCGCCTGCACGATCTGCGCCTGCGCTTCGCCGGCGACGGTCTGGATGCGCTCGAGCGTCGCGATCGGCCGGCCGAGCGAGGTGGGCACGCGGTCGCGGGCGAAGGTGGTGAAGGCCGCCAGCGCGGCCTGCGCGACGCCGAGGTAGAGCGAGGGCACGGCGAGCGCGAAGGCCCCGGGCACGGCACCGTTGTTCGGCACGGTGCCCACCGGCGCGCCCGAGAAGTTCTCGAACGGCACGATCACCTCGTCGTAGACGACGTCATGCGTCGAAGTGGCGCGCATGCCGAGGTGGTCCCACGTGCGCTCGATGCGGATGCCCTCAGCATCGCCCGGCACGATCACGTGTCCGATGCGCCGGTCGGGCTCGTCGGTGACGACCCAGACCAGGTGGTACGCGAGGCCCTCCGACCCGGTCGCGAAGCCCTTGCGACCCGAGACCGACCAGCCCTGCGCGGTGCGCCGCGCTGTCGTCGTGGGGAGGCCCCCGCGGGCCGGCGCGCCGAGCTCGGGCTCGGCCCGCACGGCGTTGAGCAGCACGGGGCGCTGGACCGAGTCGTGCAGCACCTGCGCGTAGAGGTGCTCGGGCCAGACGGGCGTGACGGCCTGCAGCGTGTGCTGGGCGACGGTCATGGCCGTGATGAGGGCGACCGACGGGTCGCCCTCCCCCAGGGCGAGGAACACGTCGACCGTCTCGCGGGCCGAGAGCCCGCGGCCGCCGTACTGTTCTCCGACGGATGCCGTGAGCAGCCCGGCCTCGTGCACGGCCCGGATGCCGGGCCAGGGGAACGAGCCGTCGCGGTCGTGCGCTTCGGCGTCACCGGCGAGCGCGGCCGTGACCGCGCCGAGCGCGCGCGGGTCCAGCCGCGCCTCGCGCAGCCCCGGAGCGGTCACGGTGGTCACGCGCGGACGCCCTCGACGATCGGGGGCTGCGGCACGACGCCGCCGCGCTCGCCCGTGATCTCGCGGTGCGCGAGCTCTTCGCGCACGAGCGGCAGCACGTGATGGCCGTAGTCGATCGCGTCGACGAGGTTGTCGTAGCCGCGGATCGAGATGAGGTCGGCGCCCAGGTCGACGTAGTCGAGGATCGCCGCCGCGACGGTCTCGTAGCTGCCGACGAGCGCCGTCGAGGCACCCTGGGCGTTGGTGACGGCGGCGGGCTTGGTCCACAGGGCGCGGTCGTGCACTTCGCCGCGGGCCGCGGCATCCAGCAGTCGCTGCGAACCCACGTTCTGCGGGGCGCCGCTCTGCCCGCGGAACGGGACGAGGCCGGAGTTCGCGTGGTTCTCGGCGAGGGTCGCGATCTGGCGGTGAGCCTTCTCCCACGCGAGCTCGTCGGTGGCCGCGACGATGGGGCGGAAGGTGACCCAGATGCGCGGGGTGTCGGTGCGGCCGGCGAGCGCGGCGTTCTCGTTGACGCGGACGATCTGGTCGCGGGTGTCGGCCAGGGGCTCGCCCCACAGGCCGAAGATGTCGCCGAGCGCGCCGCCGACGCGATACGCCGCGTCGGACGATCCGCCGACCGAGATCGGGATCTCGCCGTACGGCTGGAAGCCGGGGCCGAAGTCCTCGAAGCGGTAGTAGGTGCCATCGTGGCTGAAGGGCGCCTTCTCGTTCCACGAGCGACGCACGATCTCGATCCACTCGGCCGCACGGTCGTAGCGCTCGTCCTTCGTCGCGAAGTCGCCCTGACGCGCCTGCTCGGCGTCGCTTCCGCCCGAGATGATGTGCACGACGGCGCGCCCGTTCGAGAACTGGTCGAGCGTGGCGAGCTGCTGTGCGGCCACCGTCGGGAAGACCGTGTTCGGACGCACGGCCACGATGGGCTTGATGGTCTCGGTGACCGCGGCGACGGCGGTCGCGACGACAAACGAGTCGGCTCCCGCACTGCCGTAGGGCACGAGGGTGTAGTCGAAGCCCGCGTCTTCGAGGGTGCGCGCGTAGTGGCGCAGGTAGTCGGGGTCGAGTCCGCGCCCGGGCACCGGGTTGAGCTCGTCGCCCGGACGGACGTTGACGGCGCTGATGAATTCGACGGTCATGACTGCTCCTTCGTGGCGGGCGCCGGGGCGCCTTCGGGGTGAGGTCCGGTCGCGACCGGGCGGTCGGGGTGGTTCGACCACTGGCTCCACGAGCCCGGATAGAGGGTGGGGCTGAAGCCCGCGAGGGTGAGGGCGACGAAGGCGTGGGATGCCGTGACCCCCGAGCCGCAGTAGACGCCGACCGGCTCGCCCGCGACGACGCCCAGGTCGACGAAGGCGTCTCTCAGCGCCCCTGCGTCGAGGAAGCGGCCGTCGGCGTCGACGTTGGCGCCCGTGAAGCGGTTGAGGGCGCCGGGCACGTGACCGGCGCGCGGGTCGATCGGCTCGACCTCGCCGCGGTACCGCTCGGCGGCACGCACGTCCAGGAGCACGCCCGTCTTCGCAAGCTCTGCGGCGCCGTCGATGTCGACCTGCGCCAGATGCCCGGCGCCGAGGGTCACGGTGCCGGGCGCCGGGGCGACATCGCCCGACTCGAGCGGCAGACCGGCACTGGTCCATGCCCGCAGCGATCCGTCGAGGATCCGCACGTCGGCGACACCGGCGTCGCTGAGCACCCACCAGGCGCGCGCGGCCGACAGCGACTTCAGGTCGTCGTAGACGACGACGGTGTCGCCGTCGTCCACGCCCCACCGCCGGGCCGCGTCCTGCAGGCGGGCCGTCGACGGGAGCGGATGCCGCCCGTCGGTCGGCGCCCCGTGCTCGGCGAGCTCGTGATCGAAGTCGACGTACACCGCGCCGGGGATGTGCCCTTCGAGGTATTCGGGGCGGCCGTCAGGGCGATCCAGGCGCCACCGCACGTCGAGCACGACGAGCGACGGGTCGCGGTCGATGAGGGCGGCGAGGTCTTCGGCGGTGATGAGCAGATCAGTCACGGTTCTCTTTCGGAGTCGGCGGACGTCGGACACGTCGGGCGTGCGGGGCGCAGCGCTCAGCGCATCGAGGCGCGCGTCGCGGGCCGCAGGCGGCAACCGCGCATTCGACAGCGTGCGGCGACTCCGGCGCACGGCGCCGCGACACCCGTGAGGGTCGCGGTGAGCGGTGCGGTTCGCATCGGGGGTCCAGTCTGTCGAGGTGCTGTGGCCAGACTAGGGACCGGGGTGCGGCGGGTTCCACGAGGGGCGCGCCATGTGACGCCGCGTGTCACCGACGGGCGGGCCTGAATCCGGGATCGTTCCGGCGCGGCGGCTTTTCTGGAGCTTGATCAGGCGTTCTTCAGGCGTCCGGTGTCCGGAGGCTCAACATACGCGTCCGCCTCGCGACCGGCATCCGCGGGCCGAACATGTCGCCGCGTGTCATCGGCAGCGAAGTCGGGCGCTCACTTCAGGCTCGGAACTCCGTCGTTCCACGCGAGCGGCAGGCTGTACATGCCGCGGTACATGAGCAGGTCGTTCCACCCGTGGAACAGCATGACGTCGCCGTCATCCGTCGGCAGCACATCCTGCCCGCCGGGGCCGATGTAGCGACCGTCGGTGGCCGGAGACGACAGGAAGGGCTCGGGCTGCTTCTCGTACGGGCCCGCCAGGGCATCGGCAGAGGCCACGCCCACGGCGTACTGGTCGCCGCCGTAGTCGTTCGCCGAATAGAAGACGACGTATCGGCCGTCGCGCTTGACCATCACCGGCGCCTCGACGAGGTTCCCCTCCCATTCTTCGGTCTGCTTGAAGAGCTTGGTCGAGGGTCCGGCGAGCGAGAGACCGTCGGCGGCGAGGGGCGTCAACTGCACCCAGGTGTCGAGCGCGCAGCAGTTGCCGTCGTTCTTCCACAGCAGGTAGCGAGACCCGTCGTCATCGGTGAAGGTCGCGGGGTCGATGGCGCCGCCTTCGTCGAGCGTGCAGATGAGGGGCTCACCCTCCTGCGCCTCGTACGGCCCGGTGACGACGGATGCCGTCGCCACCCCGATGCACTGACGATCGGATGCCGTGTGCGCGGCGACGAAGTACATGATGTACCCGCCGCCGGGCTGCGCCGACACGTCCGGCGCCCACGTGCGGCCTGCGCTGGCCCAGCCCGGAAGATCGGGAAGGGCGTCCTCGAGCGAGACGTCCCACTCGACGAGGTCGGGCGAGGTGGCGAACTGGATGTTGGCCCCGCGGGAGTTCGTCGCGAACGCGAAGTACTCGCCATCGGCCTCGAGAAGGTCGGGGTCGGGAAAGTCCTGGTCGATGAGGAACGGCGCCGGGCCGTCCTCCTCCGACGCCTCGGGCGCGGGGCCGGTCGCCGCACACCCCGCGAGCAGCACGACCGCCGCCAGGGCCGCGACGGCCGCACGACGCACACCCGTCATCCCTTGACCGCCGACCCGGCCACCGACTCCACGATCTGCCGCTGGGCGAATCCGAACAGGATCAGCACCGGCACCGAGGCGATGACGGCACCGGCCATCACGATCCCGAAGTGCGTCGAGTACGCGCCCTGCAGCTGGTTGAGGCCGGGCTGCAGGGTGAGGTTCTCCGGGCTGAGCAGGACGTACACCGGCCAGAGGAAGTCGTTCCAGTTGCCGAGGAACGACAGCACCGCGAGGGTCGCGAGCGCCGGCCGCGCGAGCGGGAGCACGATCTGCACGAAGATCCGGATGTCGCCTGCCCCGTCGATGCGGGCAGCCTCCTCGATCTCGGGCGGGAGCCCGAGGAAGAACTGCCGCAGGAAGAAGATGCCGAAGGCTCCGGCGGCGCCGGGCACGGTGATCGCCCAGATCGAGTCGAGCCAGCCGAAGTTCTGCACGATGAGGTAGTTCGGGATCAGGAAGACCACGGGCGGCACGAGAAGAGTCGCGATGATCGCCCCGAACACGAACTTCTTGCCGGGGAAATCCAGTCGGGCGAGGGCGTATGCCCCCATCGACGCGGTCACCAGGATCAGCACGGTCTGCAGCGTAGCTGCGGCGAAGCTGTTCCACAGCCACAGGAAGATGGGCTGCTGGCCCGACGACAGCAGCGTCTGGTACGCCTCGATCGAGAACGGGTCCGGCAGCGAGTACGGCGACCGGATGGCATCCGCGTCGGTCTTGAACGACGTGATCAGCATCCAGATCAGCGGCACGACGATCACGAGGGCGAGCGCGATCAGGATCGCGTAGAGCGCGGCCTGCGCCCACGCCTTCTTCGCCGGAACGGGGCGGCGCGTGGCGACGACGGTCATTTCACACCTTTTTCCACGCGCTCGCGCTGGATCCTGAAGTTGACGACGCTGATGATCGCGAGGGCCGCGAACAGCACGTAGCTCATCGCCGCGGCGGGGGCCATGTTGTTCTGCGAGAGACCCTGGTCGGCGATGTACATGATCACGGTGCGGGTCTCGGTACCCGGTCCGCCCTTGGTGAGCAGATAGGACTGACCGAACATGTTGGCCGACGCGAGGATCGTCGTGGTCGTGATGAAGAGCATCACGGGCTTGAGACCGGGGATCGTGACGCTCAGGAACTTGCGCCAGACGCCCGCGCCGTCGATCGAGGCAGCCTCGTAGAGATCGGCGCTGATCCCCTTGAGTCCGGCGAGGAAGATGATCGTGTTGAGCCCCATCGTCCACCACACGGTGACGCCGACGAGCGACACCCACACCCACGGCACGTCGACGGTCCACGGCACGTCGGACGGCAGCCCGATCAGCCCGAGCAGGTGATTCAGGATGCCGGACTGCGTGTCGAGGATGTAGCCCCAGATCACGCCGATCACCGCCACGCCGAGCACGTAGGGCGCGAAGAAGATGGTGCGGAAGGTCGTGGCCGCCCGGATGCGCTGGTTGAGCAGGATCGCCACGAGCAGCGGGATCACGACCATGAACGGCACGCTGATGAGCACGAAGATGCCGGTCACCGACATCGACTTCCAGAAGTCACCCGAGAGCACGTTCCCGGGCGTGAACAGGTCGGCGTAGTTCTTCAGCCCGACGAAGTCCTGGACGTCGCGGAACGGGCTCCAGTTGGTCAGGCTCATCCACAGCCCGAAGAACGCCGGAGCGACGATGAAGGTCAGGAAGAGCGCCAGGAACGGCGCGAGGAAGAGATAAGCCGTCAGCGTCTTGCGACGGGATGCCGCCTTCGCCGTCACGGCGGGGCGGGGGCGCCGCCCCCCGGCGCTGGTGCGCGGGGGGACGGCGACCCGGGTGGCGGTGTCAGTCACCGTACTTGGCCCGGTTCGACTCGAGGATCTGGTTCGCCTTGTCGGCGGCGTCGTCCAGAGCCGTCTGCGGGTCCTTCTTGCCGGTGAGGGCCTCATTGAGCGCGAGCGTGATCTGCGCGTTCGCCTCGGTGATGCCCGGCGAGACGGTCTCGTAGTGGGCGTACTCGAGCTGCTCCATGAAGGGCGCGAGGTTCGGGTACTGCTCGAGGAGCGCCGGGTCGTCGCGCACCTCGTTGGCCGCCGGCAGCTCACCGGTCTCGGCCCACCCTGCGGAGTTGTCGTTCATCCACTTGACGAAGACCGCGGCGGCTGCCGTCTTGTTCTCGTCCTGGCCCTTGTTCGAGGGGAAGACCCAGTGCGTCGAGCTCGACCACACGGCCTTCTCCGAGCCGATCTGCGGCACCGGAGCAGCTGCCCAGTCGAGGTCGTCGAACGCGGTGTTGGTCGTCTGCCACACGCCGTTCCAGTTGAACGCCGTGTCACCCGAGATCAGCGCCTTGATGTTGCCGTCCTGCGCGACGTTGGCGGGACTGTAGCCGTTGGCGACCATGTCGGTCATCCACGTGAGCGCCTCGACGCCCTCCGGCGAGTTGAAGGTGGCCTCGGTGACGTCCTCGTTGTAGAGGTCGCCGCCGAACTGCCAGATCAGGCTCTGGAACTGGAACGTGCCGGTGAAGACGTAGCCGTCGACCCAGTCGCCGGCGACGCCCACGCCCTTGAGCGCGTCGAGTGCGGCGATGTACGAGGCCTCATCGGTCGGGATGTCGGTGATGCCGGCCGAGGCGAGCACCGTCTTGTTGACGAAGAGGCCCAGCGGCGTGACGCTCCACGGCACGGCGTACTGCGCGTCGCGGAAGTTGCCCTTGTCGAAGACCCCCTGCGGGAAGTCGTCGGCGGTGTAGCCGAGGCCGTCGATGATGCCACCGGCATCCAGCAGCAGGTTCTGGGCCGCGTAGGTGGCCAGGTCGTCGCCGTGCAGCACCGCGACATCCGGACCCTTGCCGGCCTTGATCGCGAGCGGCATCTTGGCTGCGATGTCGCCCCATTCCTGGGGCACCGCCTTGACGGTGATGTTCTCGTGCTCGGCGTTGAACTCCTCGATCAGCGCGGGCACGATCGTGGGTGCCGCGCCGCCGGTCCAGCCGTGCCAGAAGGTCACGTCTACGGCGGGTCCCGCATATTCTCCGTCACCGGAGACCGCGCCTCCGCTGCTTGCTCCCGATGTGCCGCATCCGACGGCGGCGATGCCGATCGCGAGTGCGGCGACGGTCGCACCTATCGCTCGGCGAGCCCAGGGCTTGTTCATGCGATTGCTCCTCTTTGAGTGCGCCCGGGATGACCGGACGGGGGCGACGTGGCAGGACTCCTCGTCGTTCCAGAGAATTTACAGCGCTAGAATTCTGCTGTCAAGGTGTACTGTTCACAGAGCCGGCACAGCGGACGGAGACCGATGGGCGTACGACTGCAAGACGTCGCGGAACACGCGGGCGTCTCGATGAAGACGGTGTCCAACGTCGTGCGCAACTACGAGCACGTGAGCGTCGCCACCCGCGAACGGGTGCAGCAGGCGATCGACGAGCTCGGCTACCGGCCGAACATGATGGGTCGGCGGCTCGCCACCGGCCGCACCGGACTGCTCGCCCTGGCGTTCTCGAGCGTGACCGTCCCGTACTTCGCCGAACTGTCGCGCGCGGTGTCCGCCGCCGCCGGCGGGCTGGGCTACCGCGTGCTCCTCGAAGAGACCGACGGCACGCTGGAGGGTGAGCGCGCGGTGATCACCAGCTCGGAGTCGGGCATGGTCGACGGCATCCTGTTCCAGCCGTCGATGATGTCGTCGGTCGAGATCTCACGTCATCGCGGTGACGTGCCGATCGTCATCCTGGGCGAGGGTGCCGCTCCCCTGCCGTTCGACCGCGTCATGATCGACAACGTCGCGGCGGCCTACGATGCCACGCGCCACCTGCTGTCGCTGGGCAGACGCCGCATCGGATTCGCCGGGCACGAGCCCGGAGAGCTGTCGGCCACCTCGGTGCAGCGACTCGCCGGCTACCAGCAGGCGCTCGAAGAGCACGGCATCCGCCCCGATCCCGGCATGCTGTTCCCGAGCGCCGAGATCTCGGCATCCGGGGCCGTGCACGGTGTGGGATCGGGCCTCGACGCCGGCGTGCGCATCGACGGCCTGATGTGCCGCGACGACCTGGCAGCGATCGGCGCGCTGCGGGCGCTGAGCGAGCGCGGCTTCGCGATCCCCGACGACGTCGCCGTCACCGGATGGGACAACATCGAGCTCAGCCGCGTGATGTACCCGAGCATCACCAGCGTCGCCCCCGACCTGGACGGACTCGCCCGCCGGGCTGTCGAGATGCTGATCGAGCGCATGGGCGGCTACTCCGGCATCGGGCGACACGAGCTGGTCGACTACGAGCTGCTCGTGCGCGAAAGCGCGCCCGCCGCCTGATGCCTCAGAGTTTACAGCGCTGAATATTTCAGGCATGCTGGGTGCCATGCTCAACGATGATCGATCCGACCTGCCCCCTGCGAGCAGGAGCGACGGCACGTATCCGCGTCCGCAGCTCGTCCGGCCCCGGTGGACCGATCTGAGCGGCCCGTGGTCGTTCACGTTCGACGACGACGACCGCGGAGTCCGTGAGCGCTGGCACGAGCGGCCGGCGTTCGCGCAGACCATCACCGTGCCGTTCCCGCCCGAGTCGCCCGCGTCGGGCATCCACGACACCGGCATCCATCAGGCGCTCTGGTACCACCGCGTGCTCTCCCCCGCCGACCTGGCCACGGCCGGTCACGAAGCGGGACACCGGCTCATGCTGCGCTTCGGCGCAGTCGACTACCGGGCGATCGTCTGGGTCAACGGGCACCGGGTCGGCTCGCACGAAGGCGGTCACACGCCCTTCTCGTTCGACATCACCGACGCGATCGACGCCGACGGCGACAACGACGTGGTCGTGCGGGTCGAGGACGACGCGAGCGACGTGGCGCAGCCGCGCGGCAAGCAGGACTGGCGCGAGCATCCGCACGTCATCTGGTATCACCGCACGAGCGGCATCTGGCAGCCCACATGGCTCGAGTCGGTTCCGAAGGTCGCGGTGCAGTGGATCCACTGGCGCTCCGATCTCGCGACCGCGCGCGTGTACGCCCGCGTCGGGCTCACCTCTGCGCCGGCCGGCGACGCCTCGCTCGCCGTCGAACTGCGTCATGACGGCGCGGTGCTCGCCCACACCACCGTGCTCGCGGGGTCGGCCGAGGTCGAGGTCATGCTGTCGCTCGAGCGTCAGTCGAACGGGCAGGCCTACGAAGAGCTCCTGTGGTCGCCCGAGCATCCGACGCTCATCGACGCCCGCATCGACGTGACCGACGGCGAGGGACGCGTCGACACCGTGACGTCGTACCTCGGCCTGCGGTCGACCGCAGTCGACCGGCGGCTGTTCCTGCTCAACGACCGCCCCCGCTACGTGCGGTCGGTGCTCAGCCAGGGGTACTGGCCCGAGTCGCACCTGGCGGCGCCGTCGGTCGACGCGCTCCGCGACGAGGTGCAGCTGATCAAGGATCTCGGCTTCAACGCCACCCGCGTGCACCAGAAGTTCGAGGACCCCCGCTTCCTCTACTGGGCCGACCGTCTCGGTCTCATGGTCTGGGCCGAAGCGCCGGCGACGTTCACCTTCACCCCCGTCGCCGCCGAGCGCACCGTGCGCGAATGGCTCGAGGTCGTGCACCGCGACGTGTCGCACCCGAGCATCGTGACGTGGGTGCCGCTCAACGAGAGCTGGGGTGTGCAGCACATCGCGCACGACGAGCGGATGCTGCACTACGCGCGCGCGCTCGTGCACCTCACGAAGGCGCTCGACCCCACGCGGCCCGTCGTCTCGAACGACGGCTGGGAGCAGGCCGACACCGACATCCTCGCCATCCACGACTACGAGGGCGACGGCGACATCATGCGCGCCCGCTACCGCGACCGCGCCGCCATCGACGACATGGTCACCGGCGTCGGCCCCGCCGGCCGCCGGCTGGTGCTGAGCGGAGACGTCAGCGACCAGCCCGTCATGCTGACCGAGTTCGGCGGCATCTCATTCGACGTCGACCGCACGAGCGAGGCGTGGGGGTATACCTCCGCTGCGTCGACGGCCGACTTCGAATCGCGCCTGACGTCGTTGATGGATGCCGTGCACGACAGCACGGCGCTGGCGGGGTACTGCTACACGCAGCTGACCGACACGCTGCAGGAGACGAACGGGCTCGTGCGGGCCGACCGGGAGCCGAAGCTGCCGGTCGAGCGGCTGCGGGCGATCATGGTCGGGGCGCGGACGAAGGGGTAGCGCCCGCCGACCCCCGGGCAGCGTCCTGCAAACGGCCGGTCGAGGGCAACCGATGCCGCACCTCGGTCGGCGCGCCGTGTGCCGCCGGCTCGCGGCCGGCGTATCGATGCTCGGGCTGGTGCTTTACTCGCACGCGAGTCCGTCGCCGTCACCGTCGCCGTTGTTGCCGGTGCCGCTGGCGAACCAGTCGTACGCCTCGGCCTGGGCGGGATCTTCGCGGCTGAACGGCCCGACGGCGTGGCCCAGCGTGTTCTTCCTGAGCTTCGCGCACGACGTGTACTGCTCCCACCAGCGGTCGGTCTGCGCGGGCGGTGGCTCGGCCGCAGCGGACGCGCACGCGACGGTGACGACGGCCCGGTCCGCTCCCGACGACGCGAGCTGCGCGGCACGGTACTCGGCTTCGCGCGGATGAGCGGGGTAGCCGTCCTGCGAGTCGTACCGGGCGACGGCGTTGCCCGCCTCGAGCTGAGCCAGGCCGAGATCGGTTCCGCTCGCTGTCGTGACGTAACGGATGAGCCTGCCGTACCGATCCGTGTCGTTCTGCCCTGGCGGCAGCTCCAACGCAACGGCCTCGCCAGCGGCGGCCAGGTTCGCGATGGCGAGCGAGGCGTCGTCGTGGCCGCACGCGCCACGCTCAGGGGTGTCGATCCCGATGAGGCGGACCGTGCCCGCGCTCGTCTCGATCGTGTCGCCGTCGACGACCGAGATGAACGTGACGGGCGCGTCCGCCTGCGGGGCAGGCCGCTGCGGCGTGCACGCGAGCAGAGCGGCCGCCACGAGGGCGCCGATGGCGACGGATGCCGCGCGGCGGCGGAGCTGCGGAAGGTGTGGCATCCCTCGAATCATAGGCAAGACGTCCGACGGCGCCCGAGCATCACGTGGGCATGCGACGGCGGACTCATCGCGCACTAGCGGAATGCGGGCTGTTCGTGTCGACTTGGAGCAGGGGTGGCCGCACCCGGCCGCTCAGCTCGAAAGGACATGCCACGAACATGCGCGCACTCATCCACTCCACTTTCGGTCCGGCAGAAGACGTGCTGGTCGTCGAAGATCGTCCGCTCCCCGAACCGGGCGCCGGCGAGGTGCGTGTGCGCACCGTGCTCTCCCCCATCCACAACCACGACATCTGGACCGTCCGCGGAACCTACGGCTTCAAGCCCGAGCTGCCCGCCCGTGCCGGAAGCGAGGCGCTGGGCGTCGTGGATGCGCTCGGCGAAGGCGTCGACAGCCTGCAGGTCGGCCAGCGTGTCTCGACCGGCGGCACCGTCGGCGTGTGGGCGGAGCACTTCACCGCCCGTGCCGAGAGTCTCATCCCTGTGCCCGATGGCCTTCCCGACGAAGCCGCCGCGCAGCTCGTCTCGATGCCGTTCAGCGCGATCAGCCTCCTCGAGTTCCTCGCGCTGAGCGAGGGAGACTGGCTGGTCCAGAACACCGCCAACGGCGCCGTCGGACGCATGGTCGCGCAGCTCGGCAAAGCGCGCGGGATCAACGTCGTCGGTCTCGTCCGCCGCGCCGCCGGGGTGGACGAGCTCCGCGCGCAGGGCATCGAGAACGTGGTCGCAACGGATGCCGCCGACTGGCGCGATCAGGTCACCGCGATCACCGGCGGCGCCCCGATCGTCGCCGGCGTCGACTCGGTAGGCGGCGCGTCCGCGGGTGACGTCGTCTCGCTGCTCGCCGAGAACGGCACCCTGGTGGTGTTCGGTGCGATGGAGTCGCCCGTCATGCAGATCAGCTCGGGCGACATCATCTTCAAGCAGGTCACGATCAAGGGCTTCTGGGGCAGCATCGTCAGCAAGCAGATGGATGCCGCGACCCGCAGCCGACTCTTCGCCGAACTGATGTCGCGGATCACGTCCGGCGAACTCACGCTTCCGGTCTCGGCGGTCTATTCGCTCGACGACATCGCCGACGCGGCGCGCGCAAGCATGACCGCCGGGCGTGTGGGCAAGGTGCTTCTTCGCCCGTAGGTCTGTCGTCGCCACGGCGACCGTGTTCAGGGTTAGGCGGGCTCAGCTCACCCTGCGTCGCTGAACGCGGCGACGAACCTGTCGCGAAAGGCATCCATCCGCCACACCGGTGCGTCGGGCGACGGACGGAACCCGGCATCCCATCCCCACTCCCGCGTGCGCTCCAACACCGCGGGATCCTTCGACACGATCGTGATCGGCACGTCGGCGTCGGCCGTCTCGCCGCTGACGATGCGCGAGGGCTGATGATCGCCGACCAGCACCAGCACGAGGTTCGGCTGGTCGTAGGTCTCGAGGAATGACAGCGTCGAGTCGAGGGAGTACTGGATGGACTCGGCGTACGCGGCGCGCACGCGCTCGGGATCGGACCAGACGTCCTCCCCGGTGTCGCGGGGCTGGCTGTCGAAGGTTGCGGGATCGTCGACGTCGGCCCACGGCACCAGCTGAGGAGTCGGCGTCCACGGGGTGTGCGACGAGACGAGGTCGACCTCGGCCATGATCGGGGTGCCGCTTCGCGAGAGCTCGTCGTCGAAGAAGCGATGCCACGTGAACTGGTCGGGCACGCGTGCGAAGCCGAAGGCGGGCCCGTCGAAGGCCAGGGCGCGCTCGTCGAGCAACCGGTCGTAACCGTAGAGGGCGGCACCCTCGGGCCAGGGCTCGGTGTGCGCGGGATTGACAGCGACGGTGCGCCAGCCCACCTCACCGAAGAGGCGACTGATCGTCAGGCGGTCGCTCGCCATCAGCGTGTCGTACTTCTGTTGCGAGTCGACCCACGTGCCGCTCTGAAGGGTGCCGTGGGCGAGCCAACTCACGCCGCCGAAGGTCGGGGAGGTGAGGAAGGCGCTCTCGGCGCGGTATCCGCTGCGGGTCAATCGCGCCGCGTGCTCGTCGATGACGCGGCTGATCCCCGCCAGGGGTCCGGTGTCCGACACGGCGACCTCGCCGTAGCTCTCGACGAACGCGATGACGACATCCTTTCCGCGCAGTGCTGTGAGGAGTCGGTCGGCCGGCTGTTCGGTCAGTGGGTCTTCGCGCAGTGCCTCGGCGAAGGCATCCCGGTCGCGGATGCTCTGTGCCGCCTGCGCGGCCGCCGTGGAAACGGATGTCGTCACATCGGCCGCCGCGAATGACGCGCCGGATGGATGCTGTGCCCCGGCGACCGCGAGGACGCTCCAGGCGACCGCGGCCGAGGCGACCCCGACACGCCCGCGGGGGCCGGCGTCGGAGAGCGTGCGTGCGCATCGGAGCGCGCATCTGGCGATCACCGCGATCGCAGCGAACGCGAGGGCGACGACGAGCACGGCGGCGAGGGTGGCGATGGCCGGCCCCGCGACATCTTCCACGACCCGGTAGGCGTTGATCAGCGCGCGCCAGTCCTCGGTGGGAGCGAAGCCTCGATCGATCGTCGCGAGGAACGCCAGATCGAGCAGGGCGATCACGGCGGCGACGACGGTGAGAGTCGCGAACGCGTAGGCGACGAGGCGCCTGGGTGTGGCGTGGGGCAGGGCGAGGGTGAGCAGCAGGAGGACGATGATCTCGAATGGGAGTCGTACGGCGAACGAGGTGGCGCTGCTCAACATGCCGGGGAGGAGCGGAGCCGCGATGATCGTCGCCCAGGCGAGGGCGTTCAGAAGTGCTGCCCTCGTTGATTGCGCGGGCGATGGCCTGCGGGGTGCCGCCCACGTGCTCACGGGTCGCGCCGCGGTGACGGCGGCATGGCGGTCCGCGGCGCGGTCACCGTGACGCGCAGTCATCGCAGCGCGTCGAGCACAGATTGCGCCGTCGCGGCCGTATCGAGCCAGCTGGGCAGCAACTCGCCCGCGTGGGCCGCGGCATCCGCCATCGTCGTCCGACGGTCGGTGTCTTCCAGCAGCATCCGGAGCGCATCGGCGAACGCGTCGGCATCCTCCGGCGGCACAAGCAGTCCCGCTGCAGCGGGCACGGTGTCGGGCACCGCGCCGGTGCGGCACGACACGATGGGCAGGCCGTAAGCCAACGCTTCGTCGAAGACGAGCCCGTAGCCCTCGTAGCGGGTCGCGAGCGCGAACACGCTCGCCCGGCGATAGAGATCGTCGCGCTCGGCGACGCCGATCGCCCCGGTGAACCGCACGCGGTCGGTGAGGCCGAGCTCGCGACGGAGCCCGGACAGCTCGGCGGCGTAGCCGGGATCGTACGCCGAGCCCACGATCACCGCCGTCCAGGCGAGGTGGCGCATCCGAGCGAGTGCGCGAAGCAGGACGTCGTGGCCCTTGCGCGGATGCTGGATGCCGACTGACAGGATCAGCGGCGTCGCATCGGGAATGCGGTGGCCCGTGGGGCGATCCGTGCCCGGGCGCGCGATCGTGAGGCGCGCCGGATCGGCGTCGTAGTCCTCGACGAGGATGCGCGCGGTGTGCGGGCTCGGCACCAGCACCGCGTCGGCGCGGCGCAGGTTGTCGCGCTCCGTTCGGAACAGGTACGCGCGGCGCTCCGCCCCGAGCCCCTCTTCGCGGGCCAGCGGGTGGTGCACCACTCCCACGATGGGCGCCTTCACCCGAAGAAGTGCCGCGGGCTCCATCGCGCCGACCACGAAGCCGTCGAGGATCAGCGGGGTCGATGCATCGACGGCCGCCAGCGCGGCTGCGGCGTGCGCGTGGTCAGCGGGTGAAGGGTCAGGGAACGACCCGCCCAGCGGAAGATGCTCGACGTCGGTCCCGATCTCGCGCAGGCCTTCGAGCAGGCGGCGTTCGTACAGGTAGCCGCCCGTGAGCGTGGTGAGGTCGCCGGGAATGGCGAACACCGCGCGCGTCACGTCTGCTGCTCCGGCGCGTACACGCGCAGCACCCGCGATTCGATCGCACCGACCACCGCGTAGCCGAAGGCCGAAAGCGCCGTCACCAGCACGACGGCGCCGGACAGCGTGTCATACCCCGATCGGGACGCGGCCAGGGCCATCAGGCTGCCGACGCCGGAGCCGGTGGCGAGCCACTCGACGACCGTGACCGCGAGGACCGCGGCGGGCACGCTCATGCGGGCCGCGGCGAAGAAGGCGGGGAGCATCGCCGGAATGCGCACCCGCGTGAGCTGGGTCCGCGCGGGTGCCGCATAGCTGCGGAGCACGTCCAGCGCCTGGCCGGGGGCCTGACGCAGGCCCTGCAGGCACGCGATGAACGTGGGGAAGAAGACCATGATCGCGACGAGCGTGATGCCGCCGAGGGCTCCCCGACCGAGCAGGAGCACCACGAGCGGCGCGGTCGTCACGATCGGTACTGCGCGCAGGGCGATCGCCAGCGGCATCGTGGTCCCCGCAACCCGGGGCACGAGCACGACCAGCATCGCCGCACCCGCACCGACGGCGAGTCCGACCAGGTATCCCGGCACCGCGAGCGCCGCGGTTTCGGCGAGGGCTCGGAGAAGCTCATCCCTGACCGCGCCGCCGTCCTCAGCCCCCGAGAGGATCACGACGACGTCGATCGGTGTGCGCGCGAAGAACGGATCGAGGCCGGTGACGAGGATGCCGCCCCACCAGAGGACGACGATCACCACCAGTACGACGACGGCGGTCCCGAGGGCCGTCCTGGCGCGTCGACCGGGCGAGGCACGGGGTCGAGCGGGCGCCAGGATGATCGGGGGCGTCTCGGAGACGAACCGACGACCGATCGCCCCGATCACGACGTAGGCGATCACCGACACCACCGTGGCGACCGTGGCGAGCGCCCAGGTGAGCTGGATGTCGAGGTCACGGGAGGCGCGGATCGTGAGCACTCCGAGACCGCTCTCGGCCCCCGTGAACTCCCCCACCATCGCCCCGAGGAACGCCGCGGGTGCGGCGATCTGCAGCCCGGCGATCAGGTAGGGCAGGCTCGCACGAGCCCTGATGTAGCGCAGCGCGGCTCCCTCACCGCGCCCGTAGCTGCGCACCACGTCGAACCACGCTGACGGAGCGGCGCGGAGTCCGACGAGGAGGGGGATCATGGTCGTGTAGTAGACCGCGAGGGCCGCGAGCACGACCTGGGGGGCGTCGCCCGGCCCGAGCAGAACGCGCAGCACCGGCCCGGTGGCCACGAGCGGCAGGCAGAACACCACGAGGGCGACCACGGTCACGATGCGTTCGGTGCGCGCAAGCAGCACGGCGAGGGATGCCAGGGCGATGGCGGCGAGGTTGCCGAGGACGAAACCCAGCGCCGCGGCCTGACCGGTGACGAGGAGGGCGCGTGTCAGCAGCCCGGCGTTCTGCACCAGCGAGACGGCGACCTCGCTGGGTGCGGCCAGCACGAACGACCCGGTGATCAGCCGCGCGACGACCTCCCAGGCGATGATGAGCGCGACGATCACGACGGCTGTGATGCCGCGGTCGCGGGCGAGCGAGGACCGCGCAGGGGCGGGGGCGGGCAGCATCTGCGTCACGGGCGAGACGCGTGATCTCTCCCGCGTGACCGCGCCAGAGCGTCGGTGACGCGATCGACGACCGCCAGGAAAGCGCCCGTTCGCGACAGCTCGGGCGTTCGCGGATGCGGCAGCTCCACGGCGACATCCGCCACGATCCGGGCGGGGCGGGGGCTGAAGACGATGATGCGGTCGGCTATGCGCGCCGCCTCGACGATCGAGTGCGTCACCAGCACGGTCGTGGTGCCGCGCTCCTGCCACAGCGGCGGCAGTTCTGCGACGAGATCCTGTCGGGTGAGCTCGTCCACCGCTCCGAAGGGCTCATCCAGCAGCAGCAGTCGCGGCCTCGTGACGAGGGCCCTCGCGATCGCTGCGCGCTGCCGCATCCCTCCCGACAGCGCCGCCGGCCGCACATCGCCGAAGCCGTCGAGCCCGACCAGCGCGATCAGGCGGTCGATCGCCTCATCATCGATGGGTGCACGAGTCAATGAGAGCGCGAGGGCGATGTTGCGACGGACGGTGCGCCACGGCAGCAGCGACGGGTCCTGGAAGGCGACGGCGAGTTCTCCGCGCTCCGCGACCGCGGCGGGAGCGGCTCCGGCGATCAGCACGGTCCCGACGGTCGGCTGGTCGAGTCCGGCGATGAGCCGCATCAGGGTCGATTTGCCGCATCCCGACGGGCCGACGAGCGCCGTCGTACGGCCCGGTTCGAGCGTGAGGGTCAGTGGTGCGATCGCCTCGATGCCGCCCGGGAAGACCTTGGTGACCCCCGAGATCTCCACCGCGGGAGCACGACCGGGATCGATGACTCCCCCGCCTTCGGTGTCGGTCTCACCCGCCATGGACCTGTTCCAGGATCGATCGATCCCACAGCGCGGGTTCGACGGTCTGGCCGAGGAGGGCGAGGGTCTCGATGTTGGCGGCGACCGTGTCGTCGGTCCACCATCCGAACCCGAACTCGTCGGTGAGCGATGAGAACATGAGCGGCACTTGACGAGCCGCCTGCAGCTTCTGCGTCTCGAGGTCCAGGCCCGCGTCCGGGTACATCTCGAGAGTGAGCTGGGCGGCGGCATCCGTGTCGGCACGGTACTGCTCCCACCCGCGAACCTCGCCCGCCATGAGCGCGACGAGGTCATCGCGGCGCTGGGCCAGGCTGTCGTCGGTGGCGATATAGGTCTGGGAATGCACCGCGTAGCCGAAGTCGGCCATGAGCATCGTGACGCTTTCGATGCCCTGAATCGTCATGGCCACCGGCAGATCGGTCTCCCAGCACAGAAGGCAGTCGACCTCGCCTGCGAGCAGCGGCTGTGCGGAGTACTGGGTCGGCACGATCTCGATCTGATCGATGTCCACGTCGTTGAGGGCGCACAGCGTCTCGAGCACCGGGGTGTTGGCCACCGCCATGCCGATGCGCATCCCCTGCATGTCGGCCGGTTCGTTCACCGGACGCTCGGGAAGCGATGCGATCACGAACGGGTTTTTCTGCATGGCCACGCCGAGGATCTTGAAGGGCGCGCCCTCAGCGACAGCGGCGGCGGTGTAGTCGGCCGCCGAGATGCCGATCAGGGCGGCGCCCGAGACGACCGGAGGCTCCACCGGGGCGTTGGGTCCGCCCTGCAGGAGCGAGACGTTCAGACCCCCGTCGCCCCACCAGCCGCGGTCGAGCGCGATGTAGCTGCCGCCGAACTGCACCGAGTGCAGCCACGAGAGCTGCAACGCGGCATCTCGGGCTCCCGCCTCGCTGCCGGACTGCTCGCCGGACAGATCGAGCCGGCTGATGCCGAAAGCGGCACCGGCGATGCCGACGGCACCGATGATGCCCGCACCGATCACGGTGCGGCGTGAGAACGTTCGTCGGTCGTTGATGGGGACTCCTCCGGGAGAGCGTTCCGAAACGGATGCTGCAGCACGACGTGCTCCGAGCCTGGCACGATTTCCGCGCCCTGGGCTCGTCGACGGGCCCAGATGGCGACGAGTCCCGGGAGTGCGACGGCCGATGCGACGATCCCGAAGGCCACACTCGCGGCGAGCGCTTCCGCAGCCGCGACGCCCGCGATCGGCAGGAGTGCGACCGCGGCGCCCTCGCGCACGCCCCACCCGCCGATCGACAACGGCAGCAGCATCGCAAGCAGAACCAGCGGGACGACGGCGGCGACGGCCACGATCGATATCGTCCCGCCCACGGCGGCGATGCAGCAGGCGAACGCACCCAGAATGCACGCGGTCGTTGCCGCGCTCAGCGCGACCTGCGCCCGCAGCACGTCGGTCGCGACGAGGGTGCGGCGAAGCCCGTCGAGCAAGCGGGCCGTTCGCCCGCCGGGGCGGGGCTGAGCGCGCCGCGCGGCGACGGCGAGCGCGAGCACCGCGACCGAGACCGCGACGAGCACGCTCGCGACGGTGACGGCGATCCCCGTCGGCCAGACGATGCCGGTCGGGAGCACCAGCGTGATGACGAAGGCGGCGCCGAGGACGACGAACAGCGAGAGCTGTCCGATCGTGCGTTCCATCGCGACGGCACCGGCGGCGGCACCGAGTCCGGAATGGTGACGCGATCGTGCGGCTCGTCCCGCGTCACCGACGACGCCTCCGGGAAGAGTCGTGTTGACCAGCTGCGCCAGGAAATACTCGGTGATCGCCTGCCTACGGGTGAGGTCGATCCCCAAGGGAGCGGCCGTGACTCGCCAGCGCAGGGCGGCGAACACCGTGTGAGCGAGCAGGAGCACACCCGCGAGCATCAGCCATCCCGGGTTCGCAGTGGCCAGCATGCCGATCGCGTCAGGCCCTGCCAGACGCCACACCAGCACGAGCAGGCCGAGGGCCACGACGGACTGCGTCACGCGGAGTACCACGCGACGCATCCGGTCGGCACGCGTGTGATCCCGCCGGCGTTCCTTCGGCATCACGCGTCCGATCGCGCTCGTGCTCGTGCTCGAAAGAGGCTGACGATGTCGAGGCCGAACGACCAGGCGAGCAGGCCGACGGTCGCCGCGACGAGGGTCAACGCAGACCACGCCTCGAGGAAGGGCAGTTGCAGGACGATCAGGACGATCAGCTGGATGACGCAGATCACCTTGCGGCTGAAGCGCGGCGCGAGCGGTCCGTTCAACCACGGCAGGGCCACCCCGGCGACGCCGAAAAGATAGCGTGGCAGCCCGAGAAGCAGTGCGGCTGGTCCCGCGGGCCCGAGCGCGGCCAAGATCGACAGCACCAGCGCGAATGCCGAGTCGACTTCCATGTCGAACGCGGCACCGAAGCGGGATTCGAGCTTCTGGCGTCGGGCAAGCGCACCGTCCACGCCGTCGAGACTGAGCGCGATGATGCTGAGTGGGATCACGACTGCGGCGCTGCCGCCTCCGGCGAGCAGCATGCTCAGCAGGACGCAGACGATCGTCAAACGCAGCAATGTGACCGCGTTCGCCGCACCCAACCGCGCGTGCGGATGCCCGCGGCTGAAGAGCACCGTGAAAACGATGAGAGCAGTCGCAAGGCCGCCGGCCGCGAGGGCCACGGCGAGCGCGGGGAGACCGAGAAGGATGGCCGCGAAGAGCATGACGACGACGCTCAGGATACTGAGGATGACGAAGCGCCGGACCGCACCGGCCGGCGCACGCACATCGGATGCGCCGGAATCGACGGTGATCCGGCCGGGTGCGGCAGTCATCTATCGGACGTTAGCAGGGCTCAGAGGAAGGTGGTCGCGTTCCGCCTCCTTTGCCCGGGGCTTGACAGCAAGGGAGAGTTGCCGTTCCGACAGGTACCTCAGTGCCGGGGTGCGGGGGGAGCACAATCAGTCGCTGTGAGGGTCCCCTGCGGGCTGGGGAGCGAGCGTTTCACTCGATGGACAGGTGCCACGCGATCTTGACGTCTCATTGAGAGCAAACGCGGGCAATACCCGTTGTGGATGCAGGTGGTCCGACCAAACGTCGAACATCTGCCAATGGTTGAAACGTCGAGGTACCCCTGGAGGGACTCGAATTCGAGTGAGCACAACGCGCGCTAGAGGCTAGAACTGCAAGAACCTCAGTTTCAGGCGTTTGTGAAGGCTGGGACCTCACCGCAACGGCTAAACGCAGGCCCCGGCAGACTGTTTGCGGGCAAAGCGCGGTGGAGATGCCACGGACAGAACGTTCATTGGAGGTATGCAGGGCGAGTTGTTCAGAGCCACGGAATCACCCCACTGGGCATGCCCCGAATGAGCACTTTGCATAGCACTAACGTACGACGATACATTCGAAAAAGTATGTTGCCCGATCTGGATCCGAGATCGGGACTGGCTTGGGGCGACTGTTTGGTGCGCCACGCCAAGCTGCTAGACAATGTGCGTGACCGCGCCGCCATCACCGACGGCGCGACCGCAGGGAGCCCGATCTCGACGGTCTCCCGAGCGACCAAAATCAGCATCCGACTCGGTCGGCGAGTCATGCCTCTTGCGCAAACCGCACGCCTCAGATGGTGCCGTGGAAGATCAGCAATGTCCCGACCAGAGCCTGTCAAATGTGGCCTGCACCCTGAACATGTCAGGTCTACTCCGCTGACGCGGACTCCCTCGAACGAGCGGGCTGACGAGCAATTCGCCCTCCAAGATACGAGCGTTTGTTCGTCCCGACTGCAGGCTTGGACGATCTCAGACGGCGACGGAGGCCCATGCACCTTCTGTCGCAGCAGATGCTAATCGGCGCATTTGTTCCCCGTCGTATTGCCCCCCTAGCTGACAGCAATAGTGCAGCGAACTCTTCACGACCGCAGAAAGATCTGAAGAGCTGAGTATGGGCCTCAACACTTCCAGCTCGTCCTCAATGCGCGTCGAAAAGTGGGTCGGATCATCGGAGCTAACTGTCACGACGACGCCTCGCGACAGCCATCCGCCAATCGGGAGGTATTTCGGGCGGGGTAAACCAGCGAGCGTCAAGTTTGACGTTGGGCAAGCCTCAATGACGATGCCTTCTTCGACCACCCAACCCACCACCGCGTCAGCAAGTATCGGACTGAGCGTGTCGTTGATACGCCCGTACTCCGCGGCAAGCCCCGATGGAAGCGGTTTGTCCATCGCCTCAAATCCCGGCGCTCTGCCCTGGTAGAGCATGAGTGTCAGAGCGAGCGCCGGTCCACTGAGGCTACGTGCGTACGCGAGCTGAATTTCTAAGGGGGGCGTGAATGACTCGCCGGTGCCGAAACCGAGATACTCAGACATTCCGCCGACGGTGCGCCGCGCTTCCCATGCTGCAACAAAGTCGACCAGGCCGAGCCCTCGTTCCTGCATTCCGAGCCAACCCAGAAGTCGATGCGCAAACGCGACGACATCGTCGTTGGCGTGACCGACCCCTACAAGCCAGCAAACGTCATCAAGCACACTCCGCGCGTCATACACCGGTTTGGCAGCACCAGTAATGAAATCAGCGCACGTCGGGTCCAAAGCGAGCGCGTGGCCGATCCGATCTACAACGCGGCTTGGGCGGATGAGCTCACCTACACTTCTTATCCCCTGAATCGGCCACATGAAGTGCTCGCCAGCATGACTCGTCCGAACGAGCCGTTCGCCTACTCGACCGCACAACTCGTCAAGCACCGGTACATACGCCCAATTTGGCTCATCTAGCTCATTGCCGACGACGTCGACGGCCCCAATTAAGGGACCGAGATTCGGCCATCGCTCAACTATGTCCGCGATAGTGCGGGCGAGCGCGAGATGTTGATCAATCGGGTGGATCAACCCTATCGACTCCGGGTCGCTAGGCACTGGCGCGCGTACGCTTCGCCTGTATGACACCGGCATAGCAACACCGCGCGGATGCACCTCGAACGAGCCGCTCGACGCAAAAGCGACGAGGTGGTCAGTCAACTCGTTGAGCACTTCTGCCTGCAGATTCCGTCCAGCGTCTTCGTCGACCGTCTTGCGAAACTCGGCGGCCAACACGCCCCCGCCAAAAACGTCCTCCACGGCCCTTGCAAGCGTCCTCTCCCGTTGGGCTCCTGACGCAATTTTGCGGAACGAGCTCACCCGCGCAAACCGAGCAACGAACGCACTCAGGCCCTCCCCGTGATCGGAGCGCAGGAATCCGTTGATCAACAGGAGGGCCTGGACAAATCCGAGCGCGACTCGCGCATGCGCTCCGTGTGAGAACAAGTCGTCAAGTAAAGCCCGAATCTCGAGCGTGACATCGACAGGTAGTTGCTGGATCCCCGATGGTCGACTCGCAAGATCCTCCCAAGTGACTGCGTCCTCGTCTAGCTTGCCGTCGGGTGCGCCCCCTGCTACGAAGTTGACCTCGCGCCAAAAAGCGTCACGGGCTATCGCTGCACGAATAACGGGCGAGACCGACGTCGCGCCTTCAACTCGTTCAGCGAGTCTGTACTGGAGGACGCGAACTGTCGCAACAAAGATCGCCCCCAGGGAGAACTGCTGCCCAAACCTGTCGTAAGTTACGACATCACGCAATTCCTTCGGAAACTCAGCGTCGGCGGAAAGGCCAAGTTCCAATAGAGCTTCAAGGGACAGTGTTGCGCCAGAATGCATGTGCGCGTCCGCAAACTTGGGGGTTGTTTCTGTCAACGGACGCTCAAGGCGTGCCGAAAGCAGTGCGGAAGGAAATACGTGAGCCACCGTCATCGGATCCGCATCGCTTGCGACTTGAATGGTCTCCACCAAGCTGAAATTCGCATCACCCAGCAGGCTCAGAATCGTTTGTGGAAGATCGGGAGAGTGCGCGAGCGGTCCCCCCGTTCGCTTCAGCTCTCGCGCGGTTTCCTGCGCGGCTCGCTGGAGATCCTGTCCGCTTAGCCCCCAAAGCAGCCCGCCCGATGCGAGCTCGAACAGGGAGTGTCCCAAGGTAGAGGCTCTGCCAAGTGAGTTGGCCACCAGAAATGCGGCTGCCTCGGATCTCAATGTCTACGCCTCACGAAGTCGGTCTGCCGTTTGCAGAATAAGTTCCAGCTCGAAATCCCCTGCGGCCGATGGCACGTTTTCAGACCATCGAATAGAGCCATTGACGTCCTTCGTGACAGCACTGCTAGCCAGGCTTCTGCCGAGAGCAGCTTTGCGTCGAAGTGTTTGATACTTCTCGCGGTGGTGCGAGACAGAATTCGACAGCTCTGGATCGACGACCTGGAGTAAGGCCCGGTAACCGTAAAACCAGGTCCCACTTTGTGTCGCGCGATTGGTCTCTGAAACAGATTTCTCGATCCTCGTTCGGAGGGCGTCCCGCAATTCGTTTCGAATCTCGTCCGCAGCACCATCCAGCTCGTTGCGCATGACAGCCGCGTACCAGATGCTGACGACGTCCTCAACTGTGTCCTCGGGCAGTAGCAGGTCGTGAAAAACGTATGGCAACTGACTCTCATACCAGCGGCAGTATGCCAATTCGGCAGAGTAGTTGGCAAAGAAATCTGCGGGCCTGCCAAGTGCATCACTGATTGCTACGTAGCGATCCGTGATTCTCGACATTGACTCTTTCAGAGTTGTGGCCTGCTCGGGAAGAGACTTCCCGCCTAACCAAACATCCGCGACTGCCGAAACGTACGCCTCAACAAGCACTTCCGGTTTGGCTCCTCCGGAGAGGACAAGTCCACGCGTAAGGTGATTCCACGTGGTTCGAGACCTTTCGAACAATACGGCACCTTTAGTAACTGGCATCGTGAAAAACCTGTTATCGGTCGTCTCGCTAAGGAGCCGGACGGACTGCAACGGCCAGTAGTCAAATCCCTGAAACGTCCCTGGCGCACCGGGTCTGTGCCCGTCGAATGCGGCGAGCTGGAAGATGCTGTGAATCATCAGTATCGAGCTGGTGGCGAACGAGTTCACCTTTCGCCGAGGGGACCCGGCCGCCTTATCGTCATCGTCGCTGTGATCGAGGAGCGGCTCAAGAAAGGGGCGAAAGTCAATCCGAGCAAATGGGGCGGCTATACGAGCTCGCCGGTTCACTTGCGGATCGCTGTAGAGCTCGACGTTTGTCCAACCCGTCACGGCATCGACGGCAGACAGTCTCCCCGTCTCGAAGGTCATTTCGATCACGTCAAAAGTCATTCGGAAAAGGCCGGGGGATCCGGACCCAACTAGTTCCACGAAGTGCTTGAGCCATGTGCTTGCCGTCGGTGAAGTCAACGCGAGTGACTGCTCAAGTTGGTGCAGCACTCGCCACAGTGTTTCGAGCTGGCGAGGTGTCTCAGGAAGCCACGCAGCTCCGTGAACATTGGTCCTAGAGCGGGCCTCCGGCGCCGACCGTATCCAGTTCAGAACGTGTTCCGCCGATTTGCCGCCGCGATCCAAATGAACCAAGACTTTGGAGAGGAGCTCAAACACCGACATAGCGTGGCCGATGGGCACGAACGTCGCTCGCAGATGTGCCGGAACTATGCTGGGCTCGATCGTCTGCGCTGGGCGAAGCGTCTTGTCAATCTGTTGGCGAGCGAGCGTAACAATTGCGTCGGTAGTTGCTCCGGCGCCGTACTCCCGCGACAGATCAGCTTCGACATGACGTTGGAGGTCATCCCTGTGGAGTGTCACGATCGGAATCAACCCGTCTACAGCGGACAGAAGCCGCAGCTCTGACAAGACCTCTGCCGAGCGCCCGGGAATTAGGTCGGCATCGTCAAGTGGAATGATGATCGGCTGGTCGCCATCCCTGCCCAACTCACGTCGAATATGCCGCACAAGGGTTCGTAGCGACGGGATGAGTTCTTCTCGCGATTGGATGACGCCCAGCACGTCCAGGGCGTATTGCGATAGTGACTCCGATTTCTGAGCCAGGCTCAATCCGAGCGCGGAGGTAGAGAGTGCTGCTGCCCTTAAAGTCTTGTGTGCATCGAGCTCTAGATCCGCACTCTCACGACGTTTAGAGGGACCCCGCTCCTTCAGTGCATCTGTGAGCAGGTCTGCGAGGCTAGACACCACGATTGTCGTCAGCGAGTCCGTTGCCCGGAAGTTTTCAGGTCGAATGATTGGCAGCACTATGGCGCTGTGAGTTGTCAGTAATTCGACACAGGCCGCAGCAAGCAGAGTCGTCTTGCCTGATCCTCGCGCACCGACGATCGAGATCATCCCTTCCCCTTCAAGAGAAGAATTTTCCAGGAAGGTCGCTACTTCGGGCGATACCGAAGGCATCTCCGCGTCAACTTGCGACAACGATTGAACGAGGTCGAGGATCGCGCCTACGTTCTCAACTACATCGGGAGGCGTGAGACTCGGGTCCGAGATGAGCAGACTGGCTGCATGTCTAGGCATCGCGCTTCTCGTCCCCATAGGTAAGAGACGAAATCTCGTCGGCTCGAACGGCTCGGGCCGCGGCCAGGCGTCGGACGACTGCATCCAACTCGGCCGCCACGATCTCGCGGTAGCGCGGGCGGTTGACCTCCAGCCAACGCGTTGCCCCGGGATCGTCGTCGGCGTCAATTAACTGTTCGAAGGCTCGCAGCTGAGCATCACTGAGATCCCTGGACAGCTCGGTTCCAACCCTGTGTTCGAGCGCCTCGAAAATTGCTCCGAGCGCGAGGCTCGCCTGTTCCGCGGTCAGAAACTCGAAGCCCGCATCGATTAGCAGCTGATCATTCAGCGTTAGTGATTCCCTCACGAGGTCATGATAGGGCCAAAATCATCCGGCAGCCGTCGCTCTCGGGTCGCTTACCCGGTGCACCGTGTCGAGTTCGGCGAGTGCTGCCGAAAAGCGCACAGCGGATGCCATTTCTTCCGCATGCCCGACCTGAAGCGCCTGGAACGAGTCGCACACTATCGGAACGCCCAACTGCTCTCGGAGCGCGAGATCGACGAGCGCAGCCGTGGTCCGGAGCTCGACCATGCCTGCCTTGTCTACGACGGTCCGATCGCCGCGTCGGAGCTTGAGCCACGCTCCGCTGCCCGATGCTGAGACGATCGAGTCGGGCATCGCGTGGAAAGTCGCTAGCGCGGCCGTGGAGGCGATCCCGCGCGGCTCATGGACGACGTACGGCAACGTCGCCACTGTGGCGGGCACGCACCCGGTGCCGCTCGGCGTCTATCTCAGCAAAGCCGAGGTTCCGAATGCCTGGCGGGTGCTGCAGGCGGCCGGCACCGTATCACCTGGGTTCCGCTGGGTCGAAGGAAGCGAACACGCGGGGCGTGAGCCCCACGAGCTTCTCACCGAAGAAGGCGTCGCCTTCGACAGCGATGGCCGAGCGGGTGCTTCGCAGAAGCTCTCGGCGCACGACCTCGCGGGTCTTGTCGGCGTCGTCCTTGAGGGCGACGAGGCCGACTCCGCAGCCGCGAACGAGTCCGAGGAAAGCGAGAGCGCCTACCTCGCGCAACTGGCTTCGCGCTTCGCCGCATCCACCATCCACGGCGTGATCGAGGTGTTCGCGGCTTGGCGGTCGCTTGGCGGCTACGTCACGTTCGGCAGTTCTGCCGACGTGGGGGCGTTCCTACACGTGCGCGAGCCGGGGTCGGCACTTCATATCTGGCCCCTCGTCATCTACAGCAACGGCAGCGTCGAGGTCGTCTTCCAATGGCTGGCGAACCGACCACCCTTCGACGAGCGCGAGTTGCGCGAGGAACTGCGCAAACGACTCAACCGCGCGCGTGACGTCGACCTGCCGGAATCGAAACTCGAGAGCCGCCCGTCCTTCTCGATCGAAGTGTTGGCAGATCTCGTCGACCGCACCCGAGTCATCGAGGCACTGGAGTGGTTCACGGGTGTAGTCGGTGAGTACGACCGGCTCGCCGTGTTCGGGGCGCCGGCCGAGGCGATCAAGTTCAGCCTCGACGGCGCGAGCCGGGAACTCTCGCGCACGCGCGTCGTCGAGTCTCTGCAGGGCCATTCACCGGCGCAGATCGTCACGTACTGGGCGAATGTCGACGGCTCGCGGTGGCCCGTGAAACAGGCGTTCTCAATCGCCCTGGACATCGACCCCTCCCGCTTCAACTCACCGGAAGCCCGGCGCCACCTCCATGCACTCGGCTTCGTGATCGGCACCGATCGTCCCGACCGAGATCCGGATGCGGGCGGCGAGCTGTGGAGCGTCGAGGATCTCCGCCGATTCGCCGGCATGGACACGACGACGAGCGCGACGATCGGCAAGATTCTGGACGCCCTCGCGGCGCGTCCCGACTCATGGTCGTCGACCACCGAGCTTGCAGGGCTCACGGGCGTCGAGCGTCCTCGAGTCAGAGGCGCGTTCTCGTCGCTCACGCGGCAGCTGAAGTCTCACTTCGATGGGCAGCCATGGATGTTGAGCTTTGCGTGGGGTCCACACCTCGGCCGCGGGTACGCGGCCGAGGGTCACTACCGACTCACGCCCGCACAGGCCGCCAGGCGGCTCGAAGCGCGCGGTTGAGGGTCCTCGACGTCGAAGAAGCCCATCGGCCTGGTAGGTCTTCGGCACTTCGCCCCAGCCGCCAAGGTGGCGATCCGGGTCCTGCGACGTCGCAGGAGACCCACTTGCACGGTGTTCGGTAAGTTGACGCTGCAGCCGCGCGCAAGCGCGCATGAGAAGAGCGGGCAGGCCATGGAAGAAACAAGCGCACTCGACCATCAGCAGCTCGGGCTTGGATGGTCGTCTGCAGTGGCTCTGCTGCAGAAGCGGCCGTGGTTGACCATCAGCTGGATCGCGCATCCTGGGCGAGACTGGCACATCGTCGTCCACGATGGTGTCAACGGGCCCGCACTCCATTTCGACAGCCCCGACGGACCGACGTTCGTCGGCGCCACAGGCGTGATCCCCCTCGCCTGGGGCGATGTCACCAGCGCCGATTCACCTGTGAATTGGGTCGCCGAGTGGGGCCCCGCCGACGACGCTTCGGAGACCACTCCGAAAGTTGCCGCCTACCGACTTCTGAGCGCGTTGGTCAACATCGATCCGACTTGGACGGCCCAGCCGGCGCGCTTCATCGAGGGCACCTCCGGTGCGCCGAGCATCTATGCGTTGAGGGAGTCGTTTCCCACGATCGATGAGGCGGTCGACTCATACCTCACGATGCTCGGAGGACAGTTCCTGGAGGGAGAACTCGCGGCGCGGCAGGAGTATTGGCACGAACCGATGTGGTTGCTGTCCTACCGCGGTGTGCCGGCCGTGATCATCGATGAATCCGGCCACGCGCACGCTGCGGTGGCCACGGACGCGGACCTCGACGTCGCTGACGGCCACATGGGCCATCAAGACGTCGGTCAGCGTACGCTCGCGGACGATTCCACCGAGGCTCTCACGCCGCATCCGGCCCTCGGCGAGGACCGCCTCAGCGCCGGAACCCACCCGACCAAGCTCCGGGTGTACATCGACTTCGCCGCCATATTCACGGATGCGGACCTGGCGACGATTCGAGCCGGGATGGCACGAGGATCTGATCTGGATCAATCCGAATTGTTGGCGAACGTCGGCCGCGAATTCGCCTGCGCGTTCGGCTCGGACTGGTGGGCGACAGGTCTGCCTCACTCGATCGCCGGCGGCGTCGAATGGACGCTCCACATCAGTGACGTAGCGAGGCATATGAGTGATCTACTTCGACTCGCGGCGACCGAGCCCTTCGTCGGATACTTCTTCACGGGCGGGCGGCTGATGGTGGACAGGCCCTTCGCCGGCGAAGATTGCGATGTGTACATCACTAGCGCCGGTGGCTCACGCGTGGAGCGCTCACGGACCCAGATCGTCCAGCTGGGAACGGACGGCTTTCGTGACTGGGGCGATGTCGCGCGCTACATCGATCACCGCAGGCCCGCATGAGCAGCACGCGGTGGCTCAGCAAATCCCGAGGACTCGTGCTCGGGCTCTCACTCGGAGACGCGGCGGCGGGGTCTGGAGTCAACGATCCTCGAGTACGAGTCCTTCACGCGGGCGCCGCGACAGAACTCGCCGCGTGGACCATCGAGGGCTTGCTTCGCGAGTTCGTCGCCGAGGGCTGGGCGATCACAGCTCAAAGTTGTGAGGTCCAGCACGCATATCAGCGGTGGGCGCTGCTTCGCGGCGCTCACCCGACCAGCGACCTGTGGAACCCCGTCGCGACAGTCGAAGGGTCGCCCGCGCGCGGCTGGCTTCTGGACGAACTCGGAACGCGTGCGGTTCGCGGCTCCTCGCCGTCGATGCTCAGCGTCGTCACGACTGGTCTGCCCTCACAGCAACCAAGCTCGCGGGCCATCGTGAAAGGGCTGCCCTACGCGATTCTGGCCGGGGCCGACGACTTCGTCACGAGCGGTCCGGATAAGGTCGCGGTCTACGCAGGACTCCTCGCGAGTCGCACCCACACTCACCCAGAAGCCGTCGGTGGGGCTGCCGTATCGACCCTCATCCTCGCGCACTGCCTCCGGGCCACAGAACCGCTGAGGACAGTCATGGAGTCCTGCAGAGACGGACTCGCATATCTGGGCGGAACGTCGCCACTCACCGGATTCGACGTGAAGCTGATCATCGACACGATCGAGGCGGGAGCCGGCCATCCAGGCGACGGAACTGTGATCAGGCGACTGGCGCCCGACGACTCAGCGCTCTCATCGCTGCGAGCGGCGATCTACGTCGCCATGTCTTGTTCAGAGGCAGACGACGCGCGGCAAGCGCTCGAACTCAGCGCAGCAGCGCCCGACCAGCGGTCAGTGGCTGCGATCGCCCTTGCTTTTCTCGGAGCCCTGCGCGGCTACGAGGCGCTGCCACAAGACTTGGTCAACCGACTCGAGCTGGGCTGGACGATGGATCGCCTCGCGATCGATCTGGCTACTCGGGTCAGCGATAGGAGCTGGGACTCGAGCGACGACGCCCGATTGCGTACGAAGTATCCCGCTTGAGTGAAAGAAACGCCGCCGAATCGACATTCCGTCGCACTGTCGAAAATCTCGCGCGTCTGACCGTCAGCGATTCCGACCCCGGCGAGCGGACAGGATCTCACGCGATCGGGGCCTCCCCCGCCCCAGGTTCCAGCCCGTTCTCCCGCAGATATCTGAGCGCGCGCTCGATGGTGGTGATCTTCCGCTTCACGAGCTTGAGACCCGGCGCGGACTCGTCGGAGAATTCGTCGAGACGCTCATGCTCCCGCCTCACTTCGATCTCGGCCTCCGTGAGGATCTGCCACACTGCCGGGTCAGACTCCAACCCCTGCTGCTGCCGCAGAATCGCCGCGGCGAGTCGACGTTCGATGATCGCCTCCAAGGTCTCGGCGCTGGTTGCCGGACTGGCGAGTCCGAATGCGATCCCGCCGCCGCCTGCAGTGACCAGGGTGCCGGCCGTGAGCAGACCACCGATCATGCCGCCGGGCCCGAAGCTCGCCAACGCGCTCGTGAGGACCGCGGCGCCGACCAGACCCGGCGCGGCTGCCAAAGCGAGACCACCGGTCGCCACCACGATTGCGACCGCTCCTGCTCCCAGCGCACCCCATTTGACCCAGTTGACTCCGCCGTCGCTGAGCGCCGCCCGCGCTGCTTCTGCAGAGGCGAACACATCGGCGCCGAACTGACTACCCAACCCCATTTCTGCGGTGAGCTCCTTCATCGCATCTCGCCGCTTGTCGTCGGCGATCGACACCTCGAACGGCCGGATGAGATTCTCGCCGGCAAGGATCGTCATCACCGGCACAGCGTCCTCTTTGGGGATGTGCTCACCGGGTGTCGGGACCGGTATCGCGGCGTCCGGGTCAGACATGTCGAACGCGAGACGCGCCACTGCGGATGGGATCGCGCGACCCTCCCCCGTGTTGCGGAGTGCTATCTCTTCGATCGCCGCCGCTTGCACCGCCCGCAGCGCGCCGGCGAATCGGTCCCCCTTGTCACCTTCCAGCGTGGACGCGATGAGGTGTGCGTAGCGCAACGCCAGAAGAGCGAGTAGTTCTGTGGCATCGAGCGGGATGTCGGCTCCCGATTCGGCGATCGCGATCTCTTTGGAACGCGACCCGAACAGTGCGTAGCCGATGGCCTCCCCCACAGAAGCCTGTCCCAGATACTCCGTCGCTGCGTGGGCCTGCTTGGAGATCATCACCTTCGTGTCGATTCGGAAGTCGACCATCCAGGGAAAAACCGATGACACACCTCTGTGAGCCGCCACCATATCCGGGACGTTCCAGAAGTTCACCCACCAGCTGAGGTTCACCGGCGGCTCGCTCATCGAATCTCTCAACTTGTCCAGATTGAAGCCGGCGTGGGCAAGCGGGCTTCCGATGGTCACCATCCCGACCACCTCGAGTCCGCGCGGGAGCCGACGGACCAGATCGGCTGCGATGACCGACCCGAGGCTGTGCCCCACGATCACGACTCGACCGGCATCCGGAAGGCTGTCGAGAATCCGGTGCAGCACCTGCGCGCGGATCTCGGGATCACCGAGGTAGTTGCGCGCCTGTTTGAATACGGGGAAAGCGACGGCCACATTCACCGCAGCGTCGAAGCCGGGCAATCCGTTCCCCTTGTCGTGACGCCCGAGCCGATACTCCAGAGCACCGATCCGGCGTTCGAACTCGCGACGATTCTGTCGCGCGGCCTCTCGGCTGGGCTGCTTGGATGTGAAGGGCGCGAGCGGAACCCTCTCATCCCATCCCTTCAGCGCGTGGGCATACCTCGGTGCGATCACCTTCACCGCTGTCAGATCCGCGTATCCGAGGTCGATGAGGGTCAGCTCGAGCCGACTCCTCCACTTGTTGCCCGGGTCACCGTCACCTACTCCGTGCAAGAACAACAGAATCGGCTGGTCCGTCATGATCCACTCCCCTCTCGGCCGCGAGGATCCACCCGTTGACCGAGGATCGCATCGAGCACCGGCCCGAAGAATCCGCGCACCTCGTCGCTGCCGACGATCAGCGATCGGTCGAGCATCAGGTTCTGCGATTCGCAGGAGGTCTCCGGTGACAGGCAACAGGCATGGCACGCAGCGAGGTTCAGCCCGTCGATGCTCTGTGCTTCAGATTCGATACAGACCGGATCGTTGGGGCACCATGCCGCCTGTTCGAGGGCTCGGATGATCGACGCCACAAGCAGATCCGGCTCTCCTTGACGCACGAGACCCCCGAGTGTGCCTTCCACGTCCGACGACGTGGTGTAGAGGAAGAGGCCGTAATCCCCGTCGGACTCGTCGTAGATCCTCTCTCTGATGGATGCCGCGGAGTAGCCGCTTCCGAAAGCCAGTTCTCGCATCAGCAGATGAGAGAACGTATGGAGCAGGATGTACTCGGGAGAGGTGATGTGCAGACGCGCGCCGAGCTTGGACGCGTTCTGGTGTGCCGTCAGCGTCGTTCCCCGTGTCTGGACCGCGCCCTGCTGAGCCCAGGCGCGCACGGCATCTCCCGAGAACCGCAGGAAGATCCCCTCCCCGTATCCCTCCACCGCCGGAAGCCACTTCCGTTCGTGCGGTGCCGACGGCACCGCCGAGATGAGTTCGGCGTCAGGCGTGTACCGACGGAATCCGAGGACGGCTCTCACGTCGCGCAGGCGATCGACCATGACGATGTCCGAAATCAGCGAGGCCAGGCCGTCCCCGGCATCACCGCGATCACGGCGCAGCCTTGTCGGCCGGGTGAGGAAGTCCGCTGTCGGGGCGGTTCCTTGGATGGCCGCGACGAAGGCCTCGTATTCGTCCGCTTGGAGGCTGCTCCGGGTCGCGCGGATGTCGACCCCGTCGGGCGCCCCGGGGGGCACGGCCGCGGCGAGAACGGCCGCCGCTGCGACGCCCGTGTCTTTTGCGATCTGGTCCGCAAGCATGTCTCGCTGCGCCGGATCGACGGCTGCTCGAAGCGCGACCCAGAACGCGTGATTCCGGAGCTTCTCAGCATCCGCGTCGTCGCGGCTTTCGACCACGGGGATGTCGATCGCGCTGACGGTGTCGGCGAAGTGCAGACTCGTCGCCCCGCGTTGCTGCGGGTCGATGGGCTTGCCGCAGGTGCCCCAGTCGCGTTCCCACGGTTGCTTTCCGAGGCAGGTGAAGCCCTCGGCAGAGAACACGTCGCGTCGCATGTCGCCGAGAGACCGACGGTGCCCACATCGGTCGCATCTCACCTGAAGGCTGCTTAGTCCCTCGGACCGACCCTCGGACGCTTCGAAGCGAAGTCGGTCGTTCGAAGTGCAGTCGCCTTCATGGGTACGGTGCAGCCACTCCGCCCAGGGGATGTCGGCGATGTGGCTCGCCGTCGTGCACACCGCGACGAATCTCATCGGCACGAGCCGACCGTCGCAGCTGTCTTCTTGACACAGCGGGATGCCGCCGGTCTCCAGCGACCGGCTCCATCGTGTCATCCGGCGGCACACCTGGCAGAACAGCCACGAGGGGAATCGCTCGAATTCAAGTCCGGGGGTTTTCTGGTTCTCTGGGGTGTGCGTCGTGGGCGCAGCCCAGAGATCGTCCACTCCCAGTGCTTCGGCCAGCCGGTCCGACTCAACGGGACGTCGCACCTTCGAGCTGGGCCAACGGTCCCCCGTCGGCACCATGAACGACTGCCCGAGGATGTCCACGATCGCTCCCGGGCCGTAAGGCGACACTGTCTCGGACGCACGGACCGTCTTGACTTGGGTCTCAGCCACGACGTTCTCCGTTCGCTCGCACGCGCACGACCTCGTCGACGTTCCGCATGGAGTTCATCACGGGCCATCCGCGCCCCGGATCAGTGAACTGTCTCATCAATCGTTCCTCTTGATCTCGGGATCGGTACAGCAACTTCTTCCCTTCCGCGATGAGCCGATTCCTCATGTCCACCCACTCGAGGACGGCCTCGTCGATCTCCGTCGCCACGGCATCCGACTCTCGCTCGTCGGCGTATGCCACGTGCTTCTTCAGGAGCGCCACAGCCTTCTTGACTCCTGCGGAATCCGGATCGAACAGCGCTGCGTCCGCGTTGTCCCGCAAGTTGGCTCCGTGCCGGACGAGGATGACGAGTGCCGCACGGAGTGCTCGCCGACGAGCCTGCGGCGACCACGGCGCGACGCTGGAGGGTTCGACGAACCGGTAATAAGCCTGGTGATAGGTCCCGAACGATTCGAAGACGGATCGATCCCGAGGTTTGCCCGACCGGAACATCGTCACGACGAGACCCGGAGTCTTGCCTCTACCGACACGGGATGTCGCCTGGATGTACTCTGCGGTCGTCTTCGTGTGGCCGTTGACGAGCATCAGGCCCAGCCTCGCGACGTCGATGCCCACAGACATGATGTTCGTGGTCGCCAGCGCGTCGATCACCTGGGAGTCATCCGGTCCCTTCTCGAGTCGTTGCAGGAGCGCGATGAGCTCGCTCGAGTCGACGTTGCCGTTCAGCTCATGCACTCCGTCCGAACCGAGCGACCGAGCAGCACCTTCGGCTTTCGCACGACGCACCAGGTTCGACGGCACGTCGTCACGGAGGATCGTCACGGTGCGACCCAGCTCTCGCAGACTGTTGTGGTAGACGACGAGCGTCCAGTAAGCGTCCTCGGCCGCACCCCCCAGTCCGACCGCTGTCGGAGCGTTGATCATCTCGGCCGAGAGTTGGCCGACGGCCCATGACGGGGTGTGTGCCTGGGGCATCACGCCCATGTATCGACGGCCAGGAGACTCCGGATCAGGCTCCGAGAAATAGTTGTCGTCTGAGTCGAGTCCGGACGGCGGAAACGACTCGACCTCCTTCGACATGAGCTCCCGCACCTGTTCGCGGGAAGCGCGGGTCGTCGCCGTCGAGGCCACAGTCTTCGGCGACGACCCCTTCCAGCTGAGAAGCGCACCGATGGCTGCCTCGTACACCCCGACGATGGTTCCCAGCGGACCCGAGAGCAGGTGCAACTCGTCTTGGATGACGAGCGACGGCGAGTCGACGACCCCATTCGTCCCGAAGAGTTTCGCACCCTGGGAGATCCATGCAAGTCGCGCGAGCTTGTCTACGGTCGCGACGAGCATCGTCGGCGGATTCTCGTACAACCCCTCGTCGACGACCTGCACGGGAAGCTCGTGGCGGAAAGGGCACTCGTCGTTCGGGCAGAAGAACTCGAACGAATGAGAAGAAGCGCGGATGCCGTACGCACCATCCTTCGAGGTGTATCGCGGTGGCATCATGGGGTGTCGACACCACGGACATTCGAGCAGCTGGAACGGATTTTCGGGGCGGTTCTGCGAGCGGACCTGCTTCCACTCTTTCTCCGCCTGCTTGTAGGTGCCGGGAGTGGTCGAGTTCCCGAGCCAGAGACCGATCGAGAAGTCAGGCGATTCGTCGAGACGTCCATCGTCGGAACGCATGAGCTCCAGCGCGCAGATCAGGGTCGCGGCGCGCTGGAACTGCTGGGCGGTGAGCAGCCGCATCGTGTATCGGGTGAGCACGGCGAGCCCCCCGCCACGTATCCCGCGAACGAGTCGACGCCTGATCATCTCGACTGCCGCAAGACCGAGATAGGCCTCGGTCTTGCCGCCGCCCGTCGGGAACCAGATGAGATCGACGAGCTCACGGTCAGGGTGCTCGTCATCGACCGTGGATGCGAGTGCGCCCAGGATGAAGGCGAGCTGGAACGGTCGCCATCGCGGCTCCGCGGCTCCGTGATCGGAGTCCAGCGTCGCTCCGTATCGCACATCGGGAGCGACGGTCTTGAGCTGACGCAGCATCTGCCAGCGCATCGCGGTGTTGGCCATGCGGAACGAGGCGAGGATGACAGGATCCGAAATCAACAGGGCGAGTCCCTCTTCGATCCTCGTCGCAGCTCGGTCCTGACGCGCCACGATGTCGGCCGCCACGGCTTCGAATCGGTCCGAGACGGCCTCGGCCTCTGAGCGCTGCGTCTCGATCCAGGTCCGGTAGTCACGCACCACCGCTCTGAGGGCTTCCACATACTGTTCAGCGGTGAGGGTGTCCGAGGCGAGCCAGCGCATGCTGTAGACCTCGCCCGCGCCAGCCTTCGCACGGATGGCTGCGACCTCGACTTCGGGTAGGACGGTGGTCGTGACGGTCGACGGCCTCACGGCGGGTGACCAATCTACGGCGACGCCGTGCCCTATGGCGTACGCGGGCTTGTTCCGGTACCGGAACGCCAGCTCACGGTCTTCGGCGGACGCGTACACGTGCCCTTGGGGATACGGAGAGAGACCGCCGTCGTCAGTGCAGGACATCTGGGCCTGGAACAGGCAGAGATCGGGATGCTTTTTGGCTTCGCCCGCGACGACGTGGGCTGCGTTCGACAGCGAGACAGTGGTGAGACGCTTCCCGTCGTGCAGTCTGGATCGCCACGAGAGACGCGCGCGGCCGCCGAGCACATCTCGTCCGCCACTCGCGGTGACGTCCACCATTTCGCGCACAGAGAGCGCTGCCCGAAGCCAATGGTCGTCGTCGCCTTCCACCTTCGAATAGGTGCCCGCACTCAGATCGACGCTGATGACGGCGCCTGAATGCACGAAGGACATGCCCATCGATTGGGGTGCCCATCCGAATGCGCCTGTGATGTTGACGCCGAGGTCTTCATCGTCTGTGTCGCCCGCTCCCAGATCGACGCCCTCATCGTCATCGGCGGGCGCATCGACAGGTGACCCCGTGTCCTCGCCGTCGACTTCTTCGACGGTCTCGTCGGTCACGGGCGCTGCCGCCCCGACCTCGACGGGATACAACGTCCCGACCAGATACGCGTAGACGGGATTGCGTTCGAGGATCTCATCCGCGCCTCCCAGCGGGCCCAACCAGCGTCGGCGGAGCTCGCCGGTGACCGCGTCCCGACCTTCTCTCAGATCGGTGATCAGCGGCGAAGGGGTGTCGATCGCATCGGTCATTTCTTGCTCCAGAGGTAGTCGAATTCGTTGTACGCGAGCTGTTCACCGAACTGCTCGAAGGTGTCGGCGACGTTGACGACCAGGCAACGGTCAGTGCCTCCGTTGGCCGGGCCGCGAAGTCCTCGCCCGACCATCTGGATGTATCGATTCGGGGCGAATGTGGGTCGCGCTATATAGAGCGCGCGAACGCGCGGCGCGTCGAATCCCTGGGTCAGGAGATCACAATTGACGAGTACACGCGAGCCGCCACCCTTGAACCGCTCGATCACTCTTCGCCGCTCTTGGCGACGCATACTGCCGTCGACAGCGTCCGACTCGATGCCGCGAAGTTGGAGCAGCGCCGCCGTCGTGTGCGCTGCTGCGACTGTCGGGGTGAAGACGAGCACTGGCCAGTCCTCGGGCAGGGCGGCGATGTGATCGACGACCAGCTGAGTCCTCGCGATGTCTGAGCCGATCCGATCGAGCATCGCTTTGGACACCTCGCGCATCTGGCGACCTTGGTCGTCCATCTCATACGAAAGACCTGCGAGGACTTCATGGTCGATCTCTGCGAGAACGCGGAGATTTCGAAGCTCCGAGATGGGGTCATCCACATCGAGCGCGTTCAACCTCTTCTTTCCGAAGCGGTTCGCGAACTGCTCGTTGATCACGTCGTTGCGCCCTTTGAAGGGCGTCGCAGTCAACCCGAGAAGGGGCCGCGCGGTCTGGCTTGCGGTCAGTCCGAAGTGGCGCAGGATACGGGTGTATGTCGGTGAGTCTCCCGCAGTGTGCGCCTCGTCGATGACGACCAACGAGGCCTCGTCAGTCATCCAGCTGTATGTCGCCTCACCCAAGCGGCTGTCGAGCGTATCGTCGATGGCGACGACCACCTGCAGCTCTTCATTCGACTCGTCGAGTTCGTAGCCCGACCAGAAGCGACTGAGATCAATGGGCCGCTCATCGCCGAGCCATCGCCACACCTCGGCGAAAGTCTGGATTGCCTGTTCACAGAGTTCCTGACTCTGCGCCACCCAAACCACCGGCGATTCGAGCTCGCCGTCGCGCAACATCGTGAGGATCGCCTCGGCGGTGACGCGGGTCTTCCCTGCCCCTGTCGGCAAGTAGAGCAGCCCCCGCGAAGCGTGACCGTTGCGCTCAGGATCCGAAGCAAGGGCAAGATCACGGATCTGGACCGCGAGGTCTCGTTGGAATCCATGGAGCTCGTTGAGCGTGATCTTTCCTTGCACCTGGGTGACTCTCGGGGGCTTCACCTCTCGTTCACCGGCGAACGATGTTGAGAAGCCCAGTCGCTTCACCAGCGCCTGCGCTTGGTCCGAGCCATCCCACGCTCGTGGGACCAGGATCCCCGCGTCTTTGAGGTAGTCGCGGAGGACGCGCACCGAATCGCTGCCCTGGGCACGAAGGAACAATTCTGCGATCTGGCGATCAGATTGCTCTCCTGCGCTAGTCGTGACAGCCTCAAGCAGACCTCTGGGGAGTTCTTTCTTGAGGACGTCCACACCGACCAGAACCAGTAGTCGATCCGCGTGGGATTTCGCCGCTACCGCCCGTGCAAGCACCTCGCTACGCCGCAACTCGTCGTCGGCGACGAGCACCTTCTCGACGTCGTACCTGGAAAGACCTAGGTCCAGCTCCCGGGAGATCGCTGACAGTCTCGCGGATTCATCGAGCGACTCATCGACCAGCACGGTTCCGTCCTCGCGCAGCGTGCTCTCGACTCGAGTACGCAACGAGCCGCGCGGGCCTCCACTCACAACTTGGAACAGCGCCTCTGCGGGTGCTACCGCAACCCCAGCCGTCCGCTTGGCGACGATACTTCGCAAGCTCGGATGCAGCTCGTCGAGCGCGATCGGAGATCCGACTCCGACGGCATCTATCGTCTTGGCAAGTGCCACCTGTGCGGTATCGAGTCCCCATCGTTCGATCACCGCGGTGCCGTCGTGGGATGGGATGTATGACCAACCCATTTGTTCGACGAGCTCCACCTCGTCAGGGTCGGCTACGACGACTTCCCTCGCTGGGACGGCGACGACCCGACCGCCCCGGATCGCTGGGATGAGCTCGGGGCGCGCGATACTGGCCCGACCGGCACATTCGTTGAGGAGCTCTGCAAATGGCCCTTTGTCGAACGCCGGATAGTCGACTTCGCCGAGGAACTCCAACAGCGACGAATCAGAAACCGCGCGCAGTTCCTCCGGCGCGCGGAACGGGCGTGCGACTTCCATCGTCGCGACCGGCAGGAAGGATCCGAATCGACGCAATCCCGGACCGACCAACTCGGATGGCCGGCGTGCTCCCTTGGTCGTGGTGAGCATCCCATACGCGGTGAGCGCCCACGTTTCGAGAGGCTGGACGACCATCGTGTGGCTTCCCATTCGACCGGGGAGCGGGATGTCGATCGCAACCTCGTGCCGCCTCAGTAAGCGCACCACCTCATCAGACCATTTTGTCCGGTCCTGATCGTCAGTGATCTCCGCGAGGAGTGAAACCGGTCCAGCCCCTCGCTGGTCTTCGAGCACTCGCTCGACATCGGCCCGCCCTACAGCGACACGACGCGCGCTCAGCTCTTTGCGTGCCCTCGAGTAGACGTGATCGAGATACTCCGCGAAGAGTCCTTCGTCCGATGCGATGACATCGATTCGTGGCCCGGTCAGGCAGCCGGCTGCACGAAGGAGAGCGACGTTCGGTACCACCTCAAGGTCCGCATGTCGGAGCGCGAGGCCCACCGCGATCGGTACGTCCGCGAAGACCTCGTCCGCGTTTCGCCAGGCGCCACCTTGCGTGAGCACCTTGAGAGCCACTCGGCGCGATCGAATCGAATCGACAGCCTTTTCGGCTGCCGCGAGCGTCGCGGCCCGCGCAGTGTGCCAGAACGACTCCCATGCCGACTCGTCCGAGGCCCCGGTGAGAGTGCTGGCGACGGCGATGACGATTTCGTCGTGAGACACCTCGTGGAATCCGAGGCCCAGGAGCATGCGGCGGCAATCCTCGTCCTTCGCGACCTCGGCATGGATGTACTCCACCCCTTCCGGCGCGGGTTCACCGACGACGGGGAGGAGAACCGACCTGCGATCGTTGATGGAGGCGCGGCGTCCTCGACTGGTGGGTACGAGCTTGAGGTCGTCGAGTAGGGACTCGACTCCTCGGGTCCCGCGCAGCTCGGTGACGAGACGAAGGGCCGCCCGAAGCCCCGTGACGTCACCGACTCCTGCAGCCGCACTCACCCATTCCGCGAGGGCGATCGCGGGTCGAGGTCGGGCCTCGTCACCGATGAGGAGCCCGCGAAGCCTTGTCAGCCGCGTGTCTGTTGAGAAGCAACTCGGGTGTGGCAGGTCCGTGCGCTCCGTCGCGCGCGCCCAGACTTCTACAGCGCCCGCCGAGAGTCGATATGTCTCGAGGTCGGGAAGAGCCGGGATCTCGTTCGGGGAACGCAGGGTGCCGGTCAAGTCGGGGATCATCGGTCTGTTCCGCGCGGCGGCGGGGATCGAGCTGGACAAGTAGCGATCCGCCGGGCTCCGGACTTCACGACCACGTGCCGGGAAGAGATCCAGGTGGGCCGCCGGGTCACCAGCGACCGATGCGCGCGTCACGACGTCGAGGAACAACTCCGTCGAGATGTCGAGGAGCTCGCGGTTCAACGTCGAATCGAGGAGGAGTGTCGTTCGGTCATCGTTGACCTGCCAGGGAGCGTTGAACAGGCCACCGGCCGTAGTCTTGTCTTGAAGCGGGAACCACGCCCACAACTGCCCGTTCTCGAAACGCTTCAGCGGATTCACCGCGTAGGAAACCGTCATCGACTTGCGGCGTGCTGTCTCCGGTAGCGACGCGGCGACGGCTTCGCTCGGCTCATGCGAGCGCTCCGCGTAGAGCCATTCGACCGCTGAGCCGTCCGGCAGTCGCAGTGTGATCGTCCGCCCGTCCTCCGCCGGCTCCCTTCCGTAGACGGCTCGCGTCAGCGTTCCGTCCGCTTGCGCGGCCGAGACGACGAACTCGCTGATCGCGTTCAGGAACACGAGCGACTCGGCTCGGAATCCGGTCGTCAGCTCAGCGCGGATCCTGGCGCCCTCCCGTTGCAACGGGAGCTTCACGACTGTCGTGGCCCATTCCATCAGCTCGGCGAGGTGCGGATCTTGCGCGGCATCCGACTTCGGATCCAGAAGGCTGGGCACGCGAAGCAACGGCAGACGCCCACCGGGAGCAGGAATGTCGCTCAACAGCTCCCGAGTTCGATCCGGGTTGAACTCGAAGCTGACCGACCGGCTGAACACCTGTGGATGTGAAGTGATTCCTAGGACCGACTTGAAGCCGAGTCCGAATCTCCCGATCTCGTCCTCTCGCTTTCCGGAGAGGAAGGCGTGAGTGACCGCGCGAAGTCCCTTGCGTCCGAACGGCGCACCGCCATTCGCGCAGTACAGTGCGCCGTCGGCGATTCTGAACTCGACCCGACCCGGCTCACCGCCCTCAGAAAGCGCGTCGACTGCGTTCTGGAGCAGCTCGCTCACCTGACGGGTCCCGTATCCCCCCACACGGTAGCTGTCCTCCTGACGAACGTGTTCTTCGATCAGATCAGGATCGCTCTCGTACGCCGCGAGGGCGGCGCCCTGCTGTGTGTACACATATTCCTGCAAAGCAGGCTCCACAAGCTCCGGCCAGCTCATTCTCGGTATCTCTCCCCACATCGAATGCGGGCGTCTCACCTCCCGCGCCGAGCTCTTCAGCCCAGCCGACCGACGTTACGGACCCCCTCGGACATCGATGCTCAGACGCCGAACATATCCATTCGCGAGCATACGAGAATAGTGAGAGCGTTCTCATCTATTCCTTGGGATAAATCTCTTCTCCAACTCGAAGTGGTTACGATGACGACAAGGAGGTTGCGGCGTGCGCGACGTCGTACAGGGAGCTGAGACATTGACAATGACAGCACCCCCACCCTCGCTCCTCAACGTCGCCCCGGGCTCCCTCGTCCGCGTCCGCGACGCCGATTGGCTCGTCACCAACGCCTCGCCGACCCAAGACGGTCTCCTCATCGAGGTCACGGGCCTCTCGGAACTCGTCCGCGACACGCGCGCCGCGTTCTACGAGCACCTCGACGAGATCGTCCCGTACGACCCCCGTAAGACGAAGGTCCGCGCCGACGACTCCCCCAAGTACCGTCGCTCGCGGCTGTGGCTCGAGTCCACTCTTCGCAAGACGCCTATCCCGCTCGGCGAGGGCCGTCTCTCGGTCTCGACGCAGATGCTCACCGACGCCCTCGGTTATCAGCGCTCGGCCGTCCGCAAGGCGCTCAGCAACGACAACCTCCGCCCCCGCATCCTCCTCGCCGACACGGTCGGCCTCGGCAAGACGATCGAGATCGGAATGATCCTCTCCGAGCTCGTCCGCCGCGGTCGCGGCGAGCGCATCCTCATCGTCACCCCCAAGCACGTTCTCGAGCAGATGCAGTTCGAGATGTGGACGCGATTCGCCCTGCCCTTCGTCCGCCTCGACTCGGTCGGCATCCAGCGCGTCCGCCAGAAGCTCCCGGCCACACGCAACCCGTTCAGCCTCTACAAGCGCGTCATCGTATCGATGGACACCCTCAAACAGGACCGCTACCTCAACCACCTCCGCAAGCATCAGTGGGATGCCGTCGTCATCGACGAGTCGCACAACCTCACCGGTTCTGGCACACAGAACAACTCGCTCGCCCGCGTGCTCGCTCCGAACACCGAGGCGCTCATCCTCGCGTCGGCGACTCCCCACAACGGGAGCAAGGAGTCGTTCGCCGAACTGGTCCGCCTACTCGAGCCGACAGCGGTCGGCCCAGACGGCGACATCGATCGCACCGCGCTCGATCGGCTCGTCGTGCGTCGCCACCGTCACTCCGCCGAAGTCGCGCGCGAAGTCGGCGACGACTGGGCGAAACGCAAGGAGCTGCAGCATCTGCTCGTAGACGCATCGCCGGAAGAGGATGCCGTGGCTCAGGAGCTCGCCGACGTCTGGCTGTACCCGACTGCGGGAACAAGCCCGTATTCGGGCGAGAACAAGGGCCTGTTCCCCTGGACACTCGCGAAGGCCTACCTTTCGAGCCCGCCCGCGCTGAGGGAGTCAGTCCGCAACCGCATCCGGGTGCTCGGCCAGGAGCGAACCGACGCGCAGCAGCGCGAACGCGACGCCCTCGACCGCCTCCTGGCGCTCGCCGAGTCCAGCGCCGCGAGACCCTCCGCGAAGCTCGGCGAGCTGGTTTCATATCTCAAGGGGATCGGTGTCTCGAAGTCATCCGAGATGCGAGCGGTCATCTTCTCCGAACGAGTCCCGACCCTCCTCTGGCTGCAGAGCGAACTCCAGGCGAACCTCGGCTTGAAGCCCGATCAAGTCGCCGTCCTCCATGGCGGTCTGGATGACGTCAAACAGCAGGAGGTCGTCGAGTCATTCAAGCTCTCGTCGAGCCCGATCCGCATCCTCGTGACCGGCGACATCGCGTCGGAGGGCGTGAACCTCCATACCCAGTGCCACGAGCTCATCCACTTCGACATTCCGTGGAGCCTCATCCGCATCGAGCAGCGCAACGGCCGCATCGACCGATACGGGCAGCGCCACGCGCCCCAGATCACGACGCTTCTGCTCCGCCCGAGCCACGACAAGTTCGCAGGCGACGTGCGCGTGCTCACCGCGCTCGTCAAGCGCGAGAACGAGGCGCACGGCGCACTAGGTGACGCGGGCGCACTCATGGGCACCTACAGCGTGGCCGCCGAAGAGAAGGCCGTCGAGGACGCGCTCGTGAAGGGCAAGTCGCTCGAGGACGTCATCCCCACCCCCGACGGGATCGTCGCGGACGACGTCGACCCGTGGCTGAGCTTCATCCTGGACGACGCCGACCACCAGGTAGACACCACTGCAGAGGTCACGGTATCGGAACGCATCACGACGGGACTGTTCGCTTCGGATGCCGCCTACCTCGCCGCGGCACTGGAGGAGGTCTTCGAGACCCCCGCGGCATCGCAGGCCGCGGGGGGCGTCGAATGGCGCGAGCACGCCAGCTACGGACTCGTGGAGCTCAGCCCCACCGACGACCTCCGCCAACGCCTGTCGGTGCTCCCCCAGGCCTATCTCGCCGACCGCCGGGTCGTCGACGATATGAAGCTCGCGATCACGCCTACTCGAGCACAATCCTCACTCAACGACGCCCGCGACGACCGCTCGAACCAGAAGGGGCTATGGCCCGAGGCGCACTATCTCGGCCCGCTGCATCCGGTGCTCGATTGGGCGGGTGACCGCACCCTCGCTCGGCTCGGCCGCGACGAGGTGTTCGTCGTGCGTGGTGATGTGTTCGCGCCGACGGTCCTTGTCCTGGGGTCACTCACGAACGAGCGTGGCCAGGTCATCGCGACGAACCTGGTCGCGGTCTCCGGCACGTCGGTGCAGCCCTTCCCCGACGCCGCCGAGGCGTTCGACGAGCTCGGCGTCACGCACGACCGCAGCAACCCCTCTCCCGTGGCCGACGTCGACGACCTGCAGAAGCTGATCCCGACGGCCGTCGACGCCGCCGAGGAGCACCTGCGCCTGACGTCTGAGGCCGCGGCACAAGACGTGCGTCGCCGCGTAAGCGAGTGGTCCGATCGCGTGCAGGAGTGGGTGGATGCCTCAGAATCGCAGCGCCAGATCGAAGAGTTGCGCGTACGCACCCGCCGCGTCCGCGAAGAGGCCGAGATCGCACGAACGATGCTGCCTGCGCGGCGGCTCGCCCGACCGTTGCTCGTGATCGTCCCCGAGGAGAACTGAGAATGGCATCGGATGCCTTCGTCGTCGGCGAAGACTGGATCAGCGAGCACTACTTCAACACCGAGTCGACCAAACAGTCGCTCCAGTCTCGGGTCGCGGCGCTCCGCAAGTCGTGGGACGAGCGGGCGAAGGACGGCGAGCAGACGCCGTCGTCACGCCTCGCCGGCGTGCGACGCGACCTTCTGAGCGCTCTCGCCAGCGAGGCGACGGATGCCGTTGCCTACGACTCCGCCATGCTCACACCCCTCGCCGCGGCCCTCGGCTACGCTGACGCACGCTGGCACCGTACAGTCACCGGTCCGGTCACGGTCGTCGCACCCGCCGACACCCCGGAGTCGCCCGCGGGGGCGGTCGTCCGCGCACGGCGTGTGGACGACCTCACCGATCTGCTGGCGAAGGATTCCGCAACCCTTCTCGAGCCCTTCACCCCCGAAAACGCCGACGCGGTCACCTCGGTCGCCCGCTGCCTCTCGTACCTCTTCAGCGGCGACGACACGCCCGCGTTCGCCGTCGTCCTGTCGGGCACATGGGCCCTTCTCGCCGAGCGCGACCGATGGGCCGAAGGGCGCTATCTGGCCGTCGACCTGCAGCTCGTGCTCGACCGCAACGACACCAAGCGGGCTGGCGAGTTCGACCGCGCCGTCGCCGTGCTCAGCAGCGAGACGGTGCTGCCCGACGTCGACGGCATCACGTGGTGGGCCGACACCCTCGAAGACTCGGTCAAGCACACGGTCGGCGTCTCGAAGGACCTCCGCGAGGGCGTACGCGAGTCGATCGAGATCATCGCGAACGAGGTCGTCCGACGCCGCAAGGCTGAGGGGCTCGACCCGCTGCCCGACAGCGATGCGAACGTTCTCGCGCGCCAGTCGCTGCGCTATCTCTACCGCATCCTCTTCCTCCTGTACGCCGAGGCGTCGCCCGAGATGAAGGTCCTGCCGGTGGGCGCCCCGGAGTACGCGCTCGGCTACGGCCTCGACCGACTGCGCGAACTCGTGCTCGTCGAACTGGGCGGGGAGTCGCGCCACCGCACGCACTTGCACTCCTCGCTTGCGACCCTCTTCCGACTCGTTGATGCCGGGCACGATGCCGGCGTTCGGCAGGAAGCCGACGAGACCCTGCGAGAAGGGCTGACGTTCAACCCGCTGAACGCCGACCTGTTCGCGACAGCGGCGACCTCGCTGATCGACGAGGTCGGCCTCGGCGACGGCGCGCTCCAGCTCGTGCTGCAACTGCTGCTGCTCACCCGCGAGAACCAGATGAAGAAGGGCCGCGACCGCGGCTTCATCTCGTATGCCGACCTCGGCATCAACCAGCTCGGAGCGGTGTACGAGGGGCTGATGTCCTACACGGGCTTCTTCGCGAAGGAGCCGCTGCTCGAAGTCGCTCCCGGCGGCGACGGGTCGAAGGGTTCGTGGGTGGTTACGCTGGCGCGGGCCGACGGCATCGCGTCCAAGGACTTCGTGCTCGGGCCGCCGGACGACCTCGGGCGGCGGGAGCCGCGCCGCTACAGCGGTGGGGAGTTCGTGTTCCGGCTCTCCGGCCGTGAGCGACAGACCTCCGCGTCGTACTACTCCCCCGAGGTACTCACGAAGTTCGTCGTGTCACAGGCGCTGGAAGAGCTGCTAGACCAGGACGGCCACCGCACCACCGCCGAAGAGATCCTCGGGCTGTCGGTCTGCGAGCCGGCGCTGGGGTCGGGCGCGTTCGCGATCGAGGCTGTCCGCCAGCTGGCCGATCAATACCTCGACCGCCGCGAGTACGAGACCGGTGAACGCATCGACCCTGATGAGCGCCCGCGCGAGCTGCAGAAGGCGAAGGCCGCGATCGCGCTGCACCAGGTTTATGGCGTCGACCTCAACGCCACCGCCGTCGAACTCGCCGAGATTTCCCTGTGGCTCGACACGATGGTCGACGGACTCAAGGCGCCGTGGTTCGGGCTGCGCCTCCGCCGCGGCAACTCGCTCATCGGTGCGCGCCGCGCGGTGTACACGCAGAAGCAGGTCACCGACAAGGCGTGGCTGAACGACACCCCCGCCGACGTGCCGGTCTCGACGCTCGTCGACGACATGATCGAGGGACGCGTCGGCAGCGCGACCTCGGCCAAGATCCACCACTTCCTGCTCCCCGCCGACGGGTGGGGGTCAGCAGTCGATGCCAAAGAGGCGAAGGAGCTCGCCCCCGACGCGCACGCCGCCCTCCGCGCGTGGCGCAACGCGATCCGACGCAAGCCTACGAACGCGCAACTCAAGCGCCTGACCGCGCTCTCGCACCGCGTGGAGACGCTCTGGCAGTTCACGCTGCGCCGCCTGGAGATCGCCGAGGCGCAGGTAAGCCGCGAGATCACGCTATGGCACGACCCGCGCACGACGACGACGACGACGGACGACGGCGCCGCCGTGGTCTCGCGTGCCGACATCGAGGCGTTCCTGCGAGACCCCGACGGCGCCTACCAGCGGCTGCGCCGGGGGATGGATGCCTGGTGTGCGATGTGGTTCTGGCCGATCACCGAGACGATAACGCAAGGTGTGACACCACCGACACTCGACGAGTGGATCGAAGGTCTGGAGGCGACGCTCGGCCGTCACAGCGACGTCAAGCCGCGTAGCGGCGGGGATGGCGCGCAGACGCTCGGTTTGCCGACCAACTGGGGCAGTCTTGCCGATGCCGAAGCGGTCGACCTCGGGTACGCTGGCGCCGCGTCTAGCGGTGACATCGAGGCGCAGGTCCCATGGATGCGCATCGCCCGCGAGGTGAGCGCGCGGAACGGATTCTTCCACTGGGAGCTCGACTACGCGGGCGTCTTCGCGCGCGGCGGATTCGACCTGCAGGTGGGAAACCCGCCGTGGGTCCGGCCGCGGTCCGACGTAGCTGCGCTGCTCGCGGAGGGCGACCCCTGGTGGCAGCTAGTCGTCAAGCCGACCCAGAGCGAGATTTCGCAGAAGCGCGCCGAGACGCTTGAGGTCGACGGCATGCGCACTCTCCTTCTGGACGGGACGGCCGAAGTTGCATGCACTGCCGCGTTCATCGGCGCGGAGGTGAACTTCCCCCATCTGGCGGGCCTACAACCGGATCTATATCGGTGCTTCATGGAGCGAACGTGGGCGAACGTATCGACCCACGGATCGATCGCGCTCATCCACCCGGAGAGCCACTTCACTGACGAGAAGGCGGGACCGCTGCGAGAAGCTACTTATCGACGACTCCGTCGCCATTGGCAGTTCGTCAACGAACTGGGGTTGTTTGAGATCCACAATCTGGTCTCGTATGGAGTACACGTGTACGCCGCAGCGCGAAAGCCCGAATTCATCATGGCAACGAACCTCTATCATCCGGAGACCGTCATTGGCTCACTTCGTCACGATGGCAGCGGGCAAGAGCCGGGCCTCAAAACGGACGACGGGAAATGGGACCTCCGACCTCACAGCAACCGCATTACTGACGTCAACGTGGAACGCCTCGCTTCCTGGCACTCTCTTCTTGAAGAGGGAGTGTCACCGGTCCTACAGACGCGGATGGTCTATGCAGTCAACCGCGCCACGGCGGACGTCCTCACCAAACTCGCGACAGCTCCGAGGATCGGCACCATCGGGCTTGAGTTCTCGCGAGGTTGGGACGAGAGCATAGACAAGAAGAAAGGAATGTTCGACGTCGACTGGGGACCGGTCCAATCCTGGGACTACGCCATTCTTCAAGGCCCTCACCTCTTTGTCGGTAACCCGTTCTTCAAGTCGCCGAACGCGAGTATGGGTAGCAATAAGGATTGGTCGACTGTCGATCTCGAAGCGCTCGCATCTGACGCTACGCCCGTTACGGCGTACAAGCCCGCGATAGACCAATCCAAGTACAACGCTGCCTATACGCATTGGGGTGACGAGAATGCTCCAGCGCGCTCCCACTTCCGGATCGCTTGGCGTCGTTTCGTAGGCAATAACACTGGGCAGCGCACGCTTCAGAGCGCGATCATTCCTCCTGGCGCGGCGCACGTTGATGCAGTTTTCAGCGCGGCCGTGCTGGGCGACCCGACATCGCTGGTCGCGGCCGCTGGGTCCACCTTCTCGCTGTTGGCTGATCTGCTCGTGCGAGCCAGCGGGAAGAAGGACGTGCGAGCACCTCAGTTTGAGCGCTTGCCGCTCATGACCGACGATCGACTAATCACCCATCTTCTCGACCGCACGTTGCGTCTTGTCGCTCTGACTTCCGCGTACGGCCCTCTTTGGGAGGCGATAGCAGGGTCACCGTGGACGCCCGCCTCACCTACCAGACGTGACCGCGCGCGACGACAGGCGCTGATCGACATTGACGTGCTGATGGCACTCTCGCTTGACGTGAGCATCGACGAGCTGGCCACCATCTATCGGACGCAGTTCCCAGTCCTTTACGGCTACGACCGCAACGTCTACTTCTACGACGCGAACGGCCGGATTGTCCCGAACGAAGTCCTCAAGATCTGGCGCCAGAAGGGCGACGCAATCACACAAGACGAGCGCACCGCGACCAACGCGTCCGGCAACACATACGAGTACCAACTCCCCTTCGTCACGCTCGACCGGGAGGCCGACATGCGCAAGGCGTACGCGCACTTCGAGCGGATCCTGCAGGACCGCTCGTGAGCGAACTGCTGCCCTCGCGCCAGGCGGCGCAGATCCGATCCGGACTCGTCGACTACCTGACGACGACGTTCGCGCTTTCCGACGAAGAGGCCCAGAGAGCTCTCCGTGGATTCCTGGACGACCCCGAGAACGGGATCTTCCGCGGACCCTACGTCCGCGCTCGCGTGCCGTTCCGCGCAGCCGACGACGGCTGGCGTGATTCGCTCGGTTGGTACGAGGGACACACGCCGTACGGTCACCAGGCCGGTGCGTTCCGCCGCCTGAGCTCGGCGAACCTCGGCGGGCAGCCCGACGGCTCGGTCAAGACCTCCCCTCTACCGACCCTCGTCGTCACCGGCACCGGGTCGGGCAAGACCGAGGCATTCCTGTACCCGATCCTCGACCACGTCATCCGCGCCAAGGCCGCCGGCGACACTGGGGTCAAGGCGCTCATCCTGTATCCGATGAACGCGCTCGCGAACGACCAGTCACGTCGCCTCGCCGAAATGATCCGTGGGCACGATGCGCTGAAGGGCGTCCGCGCGGCGATCTACACCGGCGAGACGGCCGGGCGGAGCCGCACGCGGGTCACCGCCGAGGGTTTGATCAACGACCGGAGCACGATCCGGTCTGAGCCGCCCGACATCCTGCTCACCAACTACAAGATGCTCGACCAGCTGCTGCTGCGTAGCGCCGACCAGCCGCTGCTCGCGGCCGCGGCGACCAGCCTGCAGTACCTCGTGCTCGACGAGTTCCACACCTACGACGGCGCCCAGGGCACCGACGTCGCGATGCTCCTCCGACGCCTGGGCCTGACGCTGAGGCGGCTGCGCCCGGCCGGATCACCGGAACCGATCGGCACCGGTCCGCTCGGCGACGTCACCTCCGTCGCGACGAGCGCGACGCTCGGCGACGACGGTGACCCGGGTCGCATGCTCGAGTTCGCCGAGACGGTGTTCGGCATCCCGTTCCCCGCCGACAGCGTAGTGCGCGAGACCCGTCAGTCGATGCGTCAGTGGGTCAACGGCTCGCGCGCAGGCGGAACCCAGCTGGGTGGCCGACCCCGCGCGCTCGACAACTCCCTCGTGGCACAGATCGTCGCGCTGCACACCGAGGGCGAAGCGATACCATCGCGGATCCTGGCCGAACGAGTCTTGATCACATTGTTTGAGGAAGGTTCGGCGGTCGACTGGTCGAGTGCGTCCGACGAGGATCTTCTTGCTTCCGTGGCATCCCATCCACTCTTGCAGGCGATCGCGCAGCGCGCAGAGACCGCGATCGACGTGGATGCACTCGCCGATGAGTTGCTTCCCGCCGGCCTCGGCATCACCGAGACCTTTGAGGAACGCAGCGGCGCACGACGCATCTTCATGATCCGCGTCCTCGCGGCGCTGAGCCACGTGCGCGCCCGAGTCGGTCGCGGTGCGCTGTCGATCGACCTGCACCTGTGGATCCGCGAACTGACACGCATCGACCGCGCGGCCGCTCCCGCCGCGCGTTTTCACTGGGCAGACGATGGCCCGGTCGCACCGGGACTCGACAATCACGTCGAGACCTGGTTTCCCGCGATCTATTGCCGACACTGCGGACGCAGCGGGTGGGGGGTCCAGCTCGCCCCGGTCGGCAACGAGCTTTCGGCGACCGACGACGACATCCGCCGCGACCATGCGGCACGTGACACGAAGAGCCGCTTCCGTGCGCTCCTCCATGCTCCGGTGGAGGCCGAAGCCTCGCTCGACGGCGACCAGGTGCAGGGGCTCGCCTGGTTCGACCACGACCACCGTGCACTCCTCACCGCCCCGCCGTCCGACACAGAGGAGAGCACGGCGCTCCCCGTGCTCGCGCTGACCACCGGTGACGTCGACGACGACTCACGCGATGACGTGTGCCCGGCGTGCGGCCGACGGGACGGCATCCGATTCATGGGCAGTGCCATGGCGACCATGCTTTCGGTCGTCGTCACCACGCTGTTCGGCGACCCCGAACTCGACCGCGTCGAGAAGAAGGCGCTCGTCTTCACCGACAGCGTGCAGGACGCCGCGCACCGCGCCGGCTTCGTGCAGAGTCGCGCGCACGTCTTCGCGCTGCGCAATGCCATCCGCCATGCCGTCGCCGACGACTCGGCGCCGCTGGATGAGATCGCCAACCTGCTGGTACAGGACGCCGGCGACGACCCCGACGCCCGATACCGCCTTCTGCCGCCCGATCTGGTCGACCGCGACGAATTCATCGATTTCTGGAAGTCGCCGACGCTCCGCAGTGTGCCGACGTCAGTGCTCACGCGCGTGAAGCGGCGGTTGCAGTTCGACCTGGCAATGGAGTTCGGCCTGCAGTCGCGGGTCGGCCGCACGCTCGAACTGACCGGCAGCCTCGCAGCATCCGTCTCCACGACCGATGCGTCGATGCGCGCCGCGGGCCGAAAAGTGCTCGACGAGACGCCCGCCGACGGTGTGATCGGCGGCCTCGACCCCGTATCGAGCTCGGATGAGGTCATCGTGCGGTGGGTGCGCGGTGTTGTTGAGCGAATGCGCGACCGCGGTGCCATCGGCCACGAGTGGTTCACCCGATACATCGAGGAAGACGGCAAGCGCTGGCCGATCTGGGGCGGCCGACCACGCGGGGTGGGGATGCCGGCGTTCCCGCCCGGTCGTGACGCGCCGGGTTACCCGCGCGTCGGGCCACACGCCCCGACCGGCGACGACGCCAAGCGCACGCACCTCGACGTCGTGTCGTCGGCCCAGAGTTGGTACGCGATCTGGGCCAGGAAGGTACTCGGCTCGACCCCGACCGACGGCGTGCGGCTCACGTCGGCATTGCTCGCCGAACTCGAGCGCGTCGGCCTTCTGCGTTCGCATCCCGTGTCGGGCGGGGCGGCGACGGCGTACCTGCTGCCGCCGTCGTCGATCGTCGTGGAGCCCGTCGACGGCGCCGCCCTCACGCGCGGCGATGTGCGCCTCGAATGCGACGTGTGCCGCAATCCGGTCACCGGCACCGCGGACGCCCTCGCCCAGCTGCGCGGCGGACCCTGCGTGTCCGCGCGCTGCCCGGGAACCCTCGTCCCGGCGGCCAGCGCCGCGGAGAACTACTACCGCACGCTCTACGACAAGGGATCGATGCGGCGCGTCGTCGCGCGGGAGCATACGAGTCTGCTCGACACGAAGGTGCGGCTCGAGTACGAGAACGGGTTCAAGGCGTCGTCCGACGACCCCTCGGCACCCAACGTCCTCGTCGCCACACCGACGCTCGAGATGGGCATCGACATCGGCGACCTTTCCACGGTGATGCTCGCCGGCCTGCCTCGCAGCGTCGCGTCCTACCTGCAGCGCGTCGGTCGTGCCGGCCGCCTGACCGGCAACGCGCTGTCGGTCGCCACCGTGACCGGGCGCGGCGACCAGCTTCCGCGGATGGGTGATCCGCTCTCGATGATCAACGGCGCTGTGCGCCCGCCGGCGACGTTCGTGGACGCGCAGGAGATCCTGCGCCGCCAATACTTCGCGTCGATCCTCGACCGCCGTTCCATTGAATCCGACACCGTGCAGAGCGCCCGGGACGTGTTGAAGTCGAGCGAGGCGGGCTCGTTCCTCGGAGACGCCGTAGCATACGCCGACGAGAACGCCGCCGAGCTCGTCGAGTCTTTCCTCGAGACGTTCCCGAGCCTCGGCGGTGCCGCTGCCGAGCGACTCCGCGAGTGGATCACCCCCTCGGCGGAGCCCGGCACATCAGGTCTCGCCGCATCCGTCCGCGATGCCGTCCATCGCTGGAACGTCGAGCTGTTGACCGTCACCCGCAGGCGCACCGAGATCGGCAAGGCACTCCCCGACCTCGAGAAGGCAGCGGAACTCGGCGTCGAGAGCGACGCGAAGGACGCCCTCCGCGCCGCGCAGGCGGCAGATCGGATGCTGCGTGCGCAGCAGACCACCCTCACGGAGGGCTACTGGATCAGCGCGCTCGAGCGCTTCGGACTTCTGCCGAACTACACGCTCCTCGACGACTCGGTACGCCTCGACGCCGCGATGTCGTGGATCGACCCCGACACCTCGGAGTGGCGTGAAGACACCTACTCGTACGACCGGGGCGCCGCCGTCGCGATCCACGAACTCGCGCCCGGATCATTCTTCTACGCCCAGGGCGTCGAGATCCCTGTCGACGCGGTCGACCTCGGCCCCGGCGGCGAGGCTGTGGAGGAATGGATCTTCTGTCCCGAGTGCGGGTACGCCCGGCGTGCCGCCGACGGCGTCGTCACGGAGTGCGCGCGATGCCGTTCCAAGGGGATCGGTGACGCCGCACAGCGCATGCCCGTCGCCGAGCTCAAGGCCGTGTCGGCCGTCGCGCGCCGTGATGAGTTCGTGATCGGGGACCGCAGTGATGATCGTCGTCGCACGGCATTCACGGTGAAGGTCGCGGCCGACCTCGATCCCGCGGGGATCGTGCGGCGTTGGTTTGACCAGGGCACGGGCTTCGGCGTCACCTATGCGCGCGATCTCACGATCCGCTGGATCAACGTCGGAAAGCGCTCGGGCAGCGGCCCGAGCAGGCTGCTGGCCGGAGCGGAGGTCACCGGCCCCCTGTTCCGGGTGTGCGACACATGCGGCCAGCTCGACTCGCAGGCGGGCGGAAACAACCGTCGCGATCATCGTGCGTGGTGCCCCTGCCGCGATCAGGCATCCGAGAAGACGGTGACGCTCGCGCTCACGCGGACGCTGGTGACCCAGGGGATCCTGCTGCGCCTCCCGCCCGCCCTGACGCTCGGCGACGGTGTGGTCGTTCCCAGTCTCTCCGCTGCCGTGCTCCTCGGCCTTCGCGAGTCGATGGGCGGCGATCCCGACCACCTCCGAATCGTTCCCGTCACCGAACCGCTGAGCGGTGACGAAGGTGGCACAGCTCAGGCTCTCCTCGTGCACGACACCGTGCCGGGAGGGACCGGCTACCTCGCCGAACTCGCCGACCCGACGCGGATGCGCGGAATCCTCACCGCAGCGTGGAACGTGCTCAAGGACTGCGAGTGTCAGAATGAGCAGCGCACTGCATGTCACCGGTGCCTACTGCCCTTCGCCCCAGGCTCGTCGACCCTCTCCCGCGCGTCGGCGGAGCAGGCGCTTGCCAAGCTGCTCGATGTCTCGGGCGGCGTACCGACCGCGCGGTTCGACGTCACCGATGAAGACCCCGGCGTCCCGCTAAGCGAATCCGTCATCGAGCAGCTCTTCCGAAAGACGTTCATCGAGCGCGCGAAAGCGCTCGGGGGCACCGTGAAGGAGATCCCGGGCGACTGGGGCAACAAGGTGCAGGTCTCGTTCCCCGGCGACGCACGGATCTGGATGCTTCGCCCCCAGGTGCCCCTCGGACCCACCCAGCCCGACTTCGTGCTGGAGCAGTTCGGGGGCGGTGCCGAGCCGATCGCGATCTACACCGACGGCAAGGCGTTCCACGCGACGGTCGGACACAATCGCCTGGCCGACGACTCTGCGAAACGGGATGCCGCGCGGGGACTCGGCTACCGGGTCGTGGCCGTCACGTGGGCTGACATGGTCGGCGACAAACTCGATTCCTCGTGGTTCGTGCCGGCGTGGGCCGAGAGGGTCGCCGCGCAGGCGCAGCTGCCTCTCTCGCAGCTCAGCAAGCTCACGGCCGACCCGGTGACTCTCCTCATGGAGTGGATGCAGAAGCCGGTCGACGAGGCGAAACGTCGCGACACAGTCGCGCGCGTGCTGCCGCTGATCCTCAAGCAGGGCGCGATCTCCACACCGTTCGGCGCAGAATCGGCCCTCGAGCGCGCCGCGCGGGTATTCGCTGAGGGCTTGCCGACCACAGTGGTCGCAGCCCCCGATTGGGTGATGGCCGCCGGTCCCCTCGTCTCGACGACGAGGCTCAAACAGCACGGGGCGACCGAGTTCGCTCTGGTTCTGGACGATCGCGATGAGGTGCTGGACACGCCTGATTTCGATCGCGCGTGGAAGCTGTGGTTGCACCTGTCGAACATCGTCGGGTGGCGCGACGACATGTCGGGGGTCGAGATCACGACCCGATCAGGGCTCGTCTCATCCACCGCCCCGCCTTCAGGCTCTCGGGTCGACCTCCCCGCAGAGTGGGCTGCATTGGCGGATAATGCGAGAGAGGTCGAACTCGCGGTCATCGCGCAGCTTGCCGCAGCGTCCACCCCACTACCCCAGATGGGCGTGGAGGCGGCCGGTGGCATCCCGCTCGCCTTCGCCTGGCCTGACGCGAAGGTCACCATCGCGGTCAGCCTGCAAGATGGCGAGCCCGAGATGCTCGAAGCCGAGGGCTGGACGCTCATCGACCCGGACTCCACCAACCTCGCCGCCGACGTGTCCGCTTTGATCGAAGGAATCTGACATGCCGTTGATCACCATTGCTGCGAAGAAGCAGCCGAAGCACGGCAACGACGTGAAGGCGAAGATCCAGACCTTCCTCGAGAAGCTCGGTGAGAGCGACGCCACCGCGGGGCTGCACATCGAGCCGATCAACGGATCCGTCGATTCCCGCGCCCGCACAGGGCGCGTCGACATCCACCTTCGGGCGGTGCTGTTCCGGATCGATCCTCCGCATGGTGACACGCACTACATCTACGCCGGCACCTGGAACCACGATGAGGGGACCGCGAAGGCCAGAAGCCTCGCTCTGCACGTCAACCCGGTCAACGGGGTCCTCGAGCTCCGTGAAGCGATCGCGGCCCACGAGCCTGACGTCGCGACTGCGACCATCGAGACTGACGCGCCGGTCGCGCCATCCTCGACGCCGCTGCTGGCTGAACTCGGATACTTCGTCACCGACCTCACCGAGCAATTCGGATTTCCTTCGGAAGTCGCCGGCGCCGCATTCAAGCTGACAGATGAGGACGCCGTTCTCGCATTCGCCGAGGAACTCGACACCCCCTGGCAGCAGGAAGTACTCCTGTCGATGGCGGCGAGAGAAGCCCTCCATGTCATCCGCGCGGAGCTCGGCCTGGACAAGCCTGTCGATGTCGCTCCCGACGCCGACGAAGCGACCAAGGTGCTCGAGGCGCTCAAGCACCCGGCATCCCGTATGCAGTTCACGTACGCCGCAGACAGCGACGAGCTCCGCCGCATCATCGAAGACGGCGACTTCGGCGCGTGGCGTGTGTTCCTGCATCCGGAGCAGCGGACGTACGTCGAGAAGGACTACTCAGGCGCCTTCCGGCTCAGCGGCGGCGCGGGTACCGGCAAGACGGTCGTGCTGCTGCACCGCGCCCGACGATTGGCACTCGCTGATCCGCGCGCGCGTGTGATCCTCACGACATTCACGCGTGCCCTTGCCGAAAACCTGAGGCGCGATCTCGAACGTCTCGATCCCACGGTGACGATCGCCGAGAAGCTTGGAGACGCCGGCGTTCTGGTCCGAGGCGTCGACCAGCTCGCCGCCGAGGTGCGCCTCAGCGCCGGCGACGCGTTCGGCGAAGCTGCGCTCGCGACGATCGGCTCAACGCGAGAGAAGACCGCCGCGCCGGCTGAACCCGACTGGGTTTCTGCGATCACGCAGGCCGGAGCTGCGTTGCCGATCGCCCTCCAGTCGAAGGCGTTCTTCGACGACGAGTACACACAGGTAGTGCTACCGAACGACATCGTGGACGCCGATGCCTACTTCACAGTGAGACGCCCGGGGCGCGGAGTGGCCCTCGACCGCGGCAAGCGCGCGGCGGTGTGGCCAGTCGTCGAACAGGTGCGGAAGGACCAGCGGATCGCGAACCAACTGGGGTACGGCGAGATCGCCGCCATCGGTGCGCATTGGGCCGCGACAACGGGTGGAGCGTTCGCAGACCACGTGCTCGTCGACGAAGGCCAGGACCTGGAACCGGCCAAATGGAAGCTGTTGCGCGCCATCGTCGCGGAAGGTCCGAACGACCTCTTCATCGCGGACGACAGTCACCAGCGGATCTACGGTCGACCGACCGTGCTCAAGCACTACGGCATCAAGGTGCAGGGTCGGTCTCGCCGACTCACACTCAACTACAGGACGACGTTGGAGAATCTGCGGTTCGCCCTCGGGGTGCTGGCGGGCGAGGAGTATGAGGACGCGGAAGGGCTCGAGGTGCCTACCGCGGGCTACCGGTCGGCGCGCAGCGGGCCGAAGCCGTCCAAGCACGCGGCGAGATCGGATGCCGAACAACTCGACCTCATCGCGGGCGACATCGCGCGATGGGTCGGAGAGGGCGTCCGTCCCGAGACGATCGCGATCCTCTCGGCATCCAACAACTCGGCGAAGAAGGTGCAGCAGGGGCTCGGCCAACGCGGCGTGTCGGTCGCGCTGATCACCCAGCCGCGGATCACAGGCGGGCAGCCGGTCAGCATGACGATGCACACCGCAAAGGGGTTGGAGTTCTCGCGGGTCGTGCTCTTCGATGTGTCGGACGGCGCCTATCCGCCGCCGTGGGCATACAAGGGCGTGCCGGAAGAAGACAAACCCGACCTGGACAAGCAGTTCCGATCGCTCCTCTACGTTGCAGCGAGTCGTGCGCGTGACGGGCTCGTCGTGACGTGGAAGGGCGTGCCGAGCGCGTTGTTGCTCGGCTGAGATCTCCGGATGGCACTGATGGATGAAGCGGACCAGCCACCGCAGTATTGGTGGGACGGACAGAGCGGCCAGCGGTTCTGGATGGAGATCGCCGGCGCCAAGGCGCCCGGGATCGACCTGCGTGCACCGATCCGCTCCAGGGCTATCGTCTGACGGAGATCCGCGCACGCCAGGCCTATCTCACGAAGATGCCGGTCGAGTTGCTTCTGCTCCTGAACCGCCTGGGCCCGCTCGGTTTCGAGATCGAGTACGAGGGGCACCGCCCTCGCCCCCGATGAGTCCGGCCTCGCGAACAGCTACGTGCACGTCGTGAGTGACGGCATCGGGATCGGACTTCACGTCGTGCTCCCAGAAGCGCATCACGCGCCATCCTTGCGCTTGGAGGAGCGCGGTCGTCTCGGCGTCGCGCACTTGATTGCGGGTCTTCTTCGCGAGCCAGAATTCCGCGTTGCGGGCGGGCGCCTGGTAGTGGACGGGACATCCGTGCCAGTAGCACCCGTCGATGAAGACGGCGACCTTGGCCCGCGTGAAGACGACGTCGGCCGTGCGCCGTACGCTCACTACCGGGCGGACTGAGACCCGGTAGCGCAAGCCGAGCGCATGGAGGCGGCGGCGGATGGCGAGTTCGGGCGTCGTGTCGCGGCCCTTGTTGGACTGCATCGACGCGCGGCTTCCTGGTGTGCTCGCCCAAGAAACACCTCGAGTAGGCGTCGCTCTCGACTCACTGTCCGACATCCGCAGTTCCTCCTCTCACCACACTAGATTTGACCCGATGACTCTGCAGGCGCCTGTGCACGTCGACTCCCCGACGACGATCTCCAGCGCGACCCAGACGATCTCGGTCCTCGACCTCTTCGCCGGCGCCGGTGGACTCACCGCCGGCTTCCACGCCGCGTCAGAGCGCTATCGTGTCGCCCGCGCCGTCGAGATGGACACCGCCGCTGCCGCCACGTTCGACGCGACGTTCGGGCCCGACCTCGTCTACCGAGGCGGCATCGAGACGTGGCTCAAGGAAGAAGTCCCCCCTGATGTGGACGTCATCATCGGGGGCCCGCCCTGTCAGGGATTCTCGATGCTGGGGAAGCGCGACTCGGGAGATCAACGCAACTACCTGTGGCAGGAGTACGCCGCCACCATCCTCCGGGCGCAGCCGAAATACTTCGTCGTCGAGAACGTCGCCGCATTCGCCAAATCGCAGCAGTTCCACGATCTCTCGAACTCGACGCAACCCGACGGTCTGCTGCGTGATTACACATTCGAGTGGGACATCCTCAACGCCGCCGACTATGGCGCATTCCAGGCACGGAAACGCGCGATCCTGATCGGACGACACCGCGACCTTCCTCCCGTCGGCATGCCGCAGCCGACGCACGTCGGTGCACACCGCACGGTGTCGGAAGCATTCAAGAACATCCCCCGCGAAGTCACCGAGACCCAGCTCGATCGCCGCACGCGAGTGGTGTTCGGCAAGGAGATGCCCGGCGCCTACCGGCCTTTCGAGCTCCACGTCGGTCGCGAGTACTCAGAGCTGTCGAAGCTGAGATTCCCCGAGATCCCCCCGGGTGGCAATCGATTCGACCTTCCTGATCATCTTCTGGCGCCCTGCTGGCGGGGGCACACAAGCGGCTCGGGCGACGTGATGGGTCGGTTGCATTGGACGAAACCGTCCGTGACGATCCGTACCGAGTTCTTCAAACCCGAGAAGGGCCGCTACCTGCATCCGTTCGAGGATCGCGCGATCACTCACTACGAAGCCGCGGTACTGCAGGGCTTCCCTGACACGCATCGATTCGTCGGCTCGAAGACCGCGATCGCACGGCAGATCGGCAACGCCGTACCGATCCCACTCGGTCGGGCTATCTCAGCACACCTGCTCCCCTTGCTCTGACAACGTCTGGACAGCCTCAACCATGGACCTCAGCGGCGCAATCGATGTGAACACCGACTTCCAAGAGGATGCCGGTCGCAAGGACCCTGATCTGTACAGCCCGCTCCTCCAGGAATTCCATCGGAGGCTCTGGAACAAGCCGCTTCCGAGCGGCCGGGTGTTCGAGTTGACCGCCGACAAGATCGGTCGGGTCCACGTACTTCGTCACCGCACATCGGCTGCGGAATTCGTGTTGTCGAGTGACACCTTGGCGAACTCGAGCCGCGGCGCGCGGCGCTCGTTCTACGACGAGATGGGTCCCGCAGCGAATGAAAAGTGGCACCGAGATGGTGGGAGCATCGGTGGCCGGCTGCTCTTCCCGCGCAATCGGATCGACGGTAAGCAGACGATCAATCAGCAGCGAGGGACCCACCCGCGTATCAGGGATCGATTCGACCTCACCCTTGAGGCGATCCGCAGGCACTACGAGGCGGACGTCAGTCCCCTGAGCGAGACCCTCGAGCGCTACGAGGAGTTCTTCGCGCTCTTCGAGAGCTTCGACGGCTATGTCGAATTCTTCCTGCTGCAGGATCTCGTTGACGATGGCGGGGCTGTGAAGTTCTACGGACCATTCGATGGCTATGTCGGGCCCGTGCTGCCCGACACCATGGATGAGTATCGAACTTTCCGACAGGGTCAGCTCGACTTCGTTGCGGCTCGGAATGCCCGCATCTTGGAACAAGTCGCGAAGAGCTGAGCAAAATCGACCACCATCAGCCTGCGGCGTTCAGCTTCGCCTCATGCTCCGCAGCTGACCGGCTCAACGACGCTTCTGGTCGTCCCCCTGATGGAGTGTTGTGTCGATGACCAGAGCAGCGGTGATCACAAGCGTGAGTAGTGGATCAACCAGCGGTCGATGCATCTCCAGCACATAGTTGTCTGCTTTCGTGAAGGACTGCTTGCCGAGGCCTGCCCACGTCTTTGTGATGCGCGCAATCTCAGTACCGTGCGGGTCTTGAACGCTGAAGTCCCAGGCTCTCCAGCTCTCTGCGTCGATGCTGCCGAGAGTATGGCCGTCTGATTCCATTGCAAACCGGACGTTGAACCGTCCTCCGAGAACAGACGCCATAAGACCGAGGCTTTCCTGAACGATCTGGCCCACCGGATCGCCGTCCGCCCGAGCGACGATCACCTTGGACTTCCACACGGTTGCCGGGCGCGTCACCGTCAGTAGCGGGAGGCCCGCGGCATCGACGATCTGAAGCCGCTTGGTCGCGTTCTCACGGCCCACCGCGATGCTGGTCATGCTCTTCCCGAACTCGCGGACGCCTGCGACCTTCTCGCCTTGCTGGTTGAAGACCGCATACTCGGCCTTCTTCTCGAAGAGCTTCGCCTTCTGATTCACGACCAGGATCTGTTCGGTGAAGAGTGTTCCGCCGCCTGTTCGCGTGTGATCAGCGACCCCGAGCTTGCGGATCTGGCGCTGCACCTTCTTGTCGACGGGAGGCGCGGAGACGATCGACTTGCTTACAAGTGATCCACTCACTTCCGTTGCGGGTGGCGGCGGCGGGGAGACGACAGGAGCATCGATCGTCTGCTCTCCCGCGGATCCGACGTGTTCGGTCCATTGAGCGCCGTCCCAGTAACGGTGATCATGGCGCCGGAACGGATCGGGAAACCAGCCGGGCGCCGCTTGCAGACTCATGATCGGAGGCTATCAGCGGTCAGAAGTGGTGCCCGTCGTCCCATGTGAGCATGGCGTGCGGCCCGATGTTCACTCGGCGGAGCGCCAAGGTGCTCAGAAGCGTCGCATGCTCAGACGAACCCGTCGTCGATCAGTGTCGTCCGTTCGGCCGTGATCGCATATGCGCGACCTGATCCCCCGACGACGCGGCTCCAGCTGTCTGCATGAAGCCTTCCTCGGAACAATTCAGCTGCGAAGCCGCCATACATCCCGGGAATCGGGAACCACACCTTGTCTCCTCGTTCGGCGAGGCAGAGCACGTCGAGGTGCCGGACTTCCACAGATCCTTCGATAGCTTGGCGTACGGCTTCCTGGACGAGATCCGCGAGCCTGCGGGCCATCGCGGCGGCGCTCTCTTCAGAAATCGGAACGTCGTAGGTGGGCGTCAGCACATCCACCAGGTCGAGGTGATCCCGTTCGCGTGCGATGTCGACAGGCCGCCGCCCGGACGAGTCTCGCAAAGACAGCCACGCGCCACGTTCCACGAGACCACGCACGACGGCCTCAGGAGCGCCCAGCCATGCCGCCTGGTGAAGGGGTCCGAACCAGCTCGTGCCGGAAACACGCCAGTCATTCGCACCAAGACCGGACTTCCCGCCGTCATCCAGCATTCCGAGGACTGCGTGCCAGTCGCCCGCTTTCGCTGCATCCGCCAGCCGGTCCCGAGCCTCGACGAGGCCTCGGTTGTATGCGCTGCGTGGCACGAGAACCCCGAGCCACTCGACTTCATTCTCGGCAGACATCATCCTCCGTGAAGGCTTCTCTTCCGCTGCGTCCGAGACCGCTCGTGTGGCGGTGCATCACGTCAACCTGGACTGCGAGAAGAGCTGTGCCCCTGGAGGGACTCGAACCCCCAACCGTTTCCTTAGGACGGAACTGCTCTTCCATTGAGCTACAGAGGCTGGCCCCGCAAGTCTACCCAGCAGCTTTGCCCCGGGAGGGCCCCTGTCACCCCTTCCGCTCGAACCACCAGTCCTGGAACTCCAGCGCCCGGCCCTCGTCGTCGAACCGCACGAGCCACACGTTGTCGTACACGTCCGCCTTCGGTCCGTCGGTGTACGTCGTCACTCCGCGGATGACCGCCGCCGATGCCGTCTCGACGTCGGCCGCACCCTCGAACGACCACGTGCCCGGCTCGTCGCGCCTGTTCAGCCACAACGCCACGATGGCGTCGACGCCTTCGGTGACAGGCAGGTCGTGCGCGCCGCCGCGATAGGTGGCATCCGGTGCGAAGAGATCTCGGATCGTGTCGGGGTCGTTCGAACTCCAGGCCTTGAGGTACCCATCGAGGAAGCGTTCGGCGTTGTTCATGCGACCACCGTGCCACGCGCCTGCGACGTTGCACCAGACCGACGCCACCTCGCGTACCGTCGCTGTGTGCACCGTCTGCCGGCATCCGTCATCGTGGTCGTCGCGGCGTTCGTTCTCACAGCGTGCGCGACCACCACGCCCGCCGTCGAGCTTCCTCCGGTCGGCGCGGCGCCCGATTACCAGCTCGGTGCGGCCTATGAACCGCCGTCGGGTGTCGGGGTCGTCGCCCGCGACCACACGGCGTCACCGGCAGACGGCGTGTACTCGATCTGCTACGTCAACGGCTTCCAGACGCAACCGAGCGAGCTGGCCGACTGGCCCGCCGATCTGCTGCTCGATGACCGGGACGGCGACGTCGTGTTCGACCCGGACTGGCCCGACGAGGCCCTGCTCGACACGTCGACAGCGTCACAGCGTGAGCGGATCGCCGATGTCGTCATCCCATGGATCGACGGATGCGCCGCGGCGGGGTTCGACGCCGTCGAGTTCGACAACCTCGACACCTACACGCGCAGCGACGGTGCACTCGATCGCAATGACAACGTCGAGCTCGCCGCTCTGCTCGTGGCCGCCGCGCACGGGAGCGGACTCGCTGCCGGCCAGAAGAACGCCGCCGAGGACTCCGCCCTGCTGCACGACGCGGGCTTCGACTTCGCGATCTCAGAGGAGTGCGCCGCCTTCGACGAATGCGCCGCCTACACCTCGGTCTACGGCGATCACGTCATCGACATCGAGTACTCGCCCGACGCGTTCGCCGGTGCCTGCGGGCATCCCGAAACGCCGCGATCGGTCGTGCTGCGCGACCGCGACCTCACTTCTCCGAGTTCGCCCGAGTACGTCTTCGCGCTGTGCGAGGCGGAATGAGCAGACCCTGGGCATCCCCTCCGAACCGCTCCTCACGCTTGCATCCGTCACCCATTCTCGGAATCGTGGCCGGTTCCATTGCCCGCAACGGAAGGAACATGAACATGCTCACGATGACCGACACCGCCGCAGAAGCAGTCAAGGCGATCGTCTCGCGCGTCCCGAATGTGCCCGAAGAGGGTGGAGTCCGCATCCGCGACACGGGTGACGAGACCGGCTTCGAACTCAGCGTCGCCCCCGCCCCCGAGTCCTCCGACACCGTGGTGACCGAGTCGGGCGCACATGTCTTCCTCGACACCGCAGCCGCCGCGGCACTCGATGACCGCGTGCTCGACGCCGAACTGGCGAACGACGGCTCGGTGCGGTTCGCCATCGCGAACCAGAGCTGACCCAGAGTCTTCGATGAGCGGGTTCCCGAATCTCGGGGGCCCGCTCACTCGCGTCCGAACAGCCGTCGCAGCCAGGTCGTGAAGCGCGCCGTGTGCCGATCGGTGAACTCGTTCGACAGCGCCAACGTCTCATCGGTGAGATCGGCGCCACGCTGGATCGCGGCCAGCGCACGCAACGCGCGCTCCTCCTGCGTCTCGGGCTTCTCGCCCTCATCGCCTGGTGCACTCACCGCTTCAGGCTACGGCCCCCGCATCACCGGAAGTCCCTCGAATTGTGGGTCACGCCCACCCGCAGATCTTCGAACCGGTCGGCGAGCAGGTTCGTCACCCCCTCGACCGAGCGCTCGAGCATGCCACGCACGATGAGCGCCGGCGCATCGCGCACGACCCGGCGATACCTGTTCCACACCCCGACCGAGCAGATCACGTTGACGAGTCCGTGTTCGTCCTCGAGGTTCAAGAACGTGATTCCGGATGCCGTCGCCGGTCGCTGCCGGTGCGTCACCAGTCCCGCGACTTCGACCCGGCGCCCGGTCTCGTGGCCACGCAGCTCGCTCGAGGTGAGCACCGCCCGGGCATCGAGCGCCGAGCGGTAGTGCGTGAGCGGATGGTCGTCGACCGAGACCCCCGTCGCCCACAGGTCGGCGGCGAGCACGTCGTAGCTCGTCTGGTCGGTGAACAGCGGCGGCTGCACCGAGGTGAGCGAGTCGGGCAGGTACTCGACGCGGTCCTGCGCGGCGGATCCGGCGAGCCAGATCGCTTCGCGCCGGGTCAGTCCGAGGCACTCGAACGCCCCCGCAGTCGCGAGCGCCTCGACCTGCGCGGCGGTGATGCCGGTGCGCCGCACGAGGTCGCGCATATCGCGGTACTCCCCCGCCGCGTCGCGCTCGGCGACGATGCGCTCGGCGACCTTGGCGCCGATGCCTTTGACCCCGGCGAGACCCATGCGCACGGCGAAGTCCGCGTCACGACGGTGCGCGGCGGATTCGTCGGGCTCGTTGATGTCGAAGATTCCGACCGGCGGCTGGTGCCGGTCCGCGCACGACGGCAGGCCGGTGGGGCCGCGGCGCGCTTCGACAGGCTCAGCGACCGGAGGTGCGGCATCAGCGACCGGGGGTGCGGCATCCGCGACCGGAGGTGCGGGCTCAGCGACCGGAGGGACAGGCTCAGCGACCGGGGTCGAAGGCTCGAGCACCGCCTCCACTCCCGACAGGTGCAGGTCGGGGCGGCGCACCTCGACACCGTGGCGCCGGGCGTCGGCCACCAGAGTGGCGGGTGAGTAGAAGCCCATCGGCTGGGCACGCAGGAGCCCGGCGAGGAACGCCCCCGGATAGTGCAGCTTGATCCACGAACTCGCATAGACCAGCAGCCCGAACGACAGCGAGTGCGACTCGGCGAAGCCGAAGTTCGCGAACGCCTGGATCTTCGCGTAGATGGCATCCGCCTCTTCGCCCACGAGCCCGTTGCTCGCCATGCCCGCGTAGAGCTTCTCGCGCAGCGACTCGATGCGCTCGACCCCGCGCTTCGAGCCCATCGCACGCCGCAGCAGGTCGGCATCCTCCCCACTCACCTCGCCGATCGCGACCGCCATCTGCATGAGCTGCTCCTGGAAGATCGGGATGCCCAGCGTGCGCGCGAGCACGGGCTCGAGCTTCGGGTGCGCATACGTCACCTTCTCGTAGCCCAGCTTGCGCCGCACGAACGGATGCACCGCCCCACCCTGGATGGGCCCGGGCCGGATGAGCGCGATCTCGATCACGAGGTCGTAGTAGGCCCGCGGCTGCAGGCGCGGCAGCAGCCCCATCTGCGCGCGCGACTCGACCTGGAACACCCCGATCGAATCCGCCCGGCACAGCATGTCGTAGACCGCCTTCTCCTCCTTCGGCAGCGTCGAGAGTTCCCAGTCCTCACCCGTCGCCGCGCGGATCATGTCGAAGCAGTACTGCAGGGCCGCCAGCATCCCGAGCCCCAGCAGATCGAACTTGACCAGGCCCATCCATGCGGCGTCGTCCTTGTCCCACTGGATGACCGTGCGGTTCTCCATGCGCGCGTGCTCGATCGGCACGACCTCGCCCACGGGCCGGTCGGTGAGCACCATGCCTCCCGAGTGGATGCCGAGATGCCGCGGCGCCTTCAGCAGCTCGGCCGCGAACTCGATCACCTGATCGGGGATGTCGTGACCGCTGCTCGTGTCGAGCGAGGCCCCCCAGCGCTCGATCTGCTTGGACCAGGCGTCTTGCTGGCCGGGCGAGTGACCGAGCGCCTTGGCCATGTCGCGCACGGCGTTCTTCGGCCGGTACTGGATCACGTTCGCCACCTGCGCCGCCCGATCGCGCCCGTAGGTCTCGTACACCCACTGGATGATCTCCTCACGGCGATCCGAATCGAAGTCGACGTCGATGTCGGGCTCCTCATCGCGCAGCGACGACAGGAACCGCTCGAACGGCAGCCGGTAGGCGATCGCATCGACCGCCGTGATGTCGAGCAGATAGCAGACGGCGCTGTTGGCGGCGGATCCGCGACCCTGACACAGGATGCCGCGCCGCCGCGCCTCCTGCACGATGCCGTGCACGATGAGGAAGTACCCCGGAAAATCCTTCAGCTCGATCACGCCGAGCTCCTTGTCGATGCGCGCGCGATCCTCATCGTTCAGGTCCGGATACTTGCGCGGCACCGCCTCCCACACCAGGTGCCGCAACCACGACATGGGTGTGTGCCCCTCGGGAACCTTCTGCTTCGGCAGCGCGGGCTTCGCGCGTCGCAGCGGGAACGCGAGTTCGTCGGCCAGCGGCACGGTGCGTGCGACGGCATCCGGATGCCGCGTGAACCGCTCGACCATCTCGGCACCCGACCGCAGGTGCGCGCCCGCGTGCGCGGGGAGCCACCCGTCGAGCTCGTCGAGTCCGCGGTTGGCGCGCACCGCGGCGACGGCGGCGGCCAGCAGCTGCCGCTTCGGCACGGCGTAGTGCACGTTGTTGGTCGCCAGCAGCGGCAGGCCCCGGTCTCCGGCGAGCCCCGCGAGCACCTCGTTGTCGCGCGAATCGAGCGGGTTGCCGTGGTCGATGAGCTCGACGTGCATGGCGTCGCGTCCGAACAGGTGCACGAGACGGTCGAGCTCTGTCGCCGCGGCATCCGGACCCTCGGCGGCGAGCGCGCGACGGACGGCGCCCTTGCGGCATCCGGTCAGGATCACCGCGTGCCCGTCGAGCTGGGCCGAGAGCTCGTCGAGGTCGTAGACCGGGCGGCCCTTCTCGGCGCCCTGCAGCTGCGCGTGGGTGATCGCCCCGGCGAGCCGGTGGTAGCCCTCTTCGCCGCGCGCGAGCACGAGCAGGTGCGCGCCCGACGGGTCGGGTTCACCGCGCTGCGGCTTGGGAAGCTCGAGCGACAGCTCGGCCCCGAACACGGTGTTGAGCGCGAGCGACTCGGCCGCCTCGGCGAACCGGACGATTCCGTAGAAGCCGTCGTGGTCGGTGACGGCGAGCGCGTGCAGCCCCAGTCGCTCGGCCTCTTCGGCGAGCTCTTCGGGCGAGGAGGCTCCGTCGAGGAACGAGTACGACGAGTGCGCGTGCAGCTCGGCGTACGGCACGGGGTCGACCGGGCGCTCGATGGATGCCGGCACGTACGCCCCGCGCTTGCGCGACCACGCCGGGCTGTCGCCGCCGTCGGCTCCGGCGGGTACGGAGTCGGGCCTGCGGCGGTCGCTGAGCACCCGCTCCATCTCGGACCACGGCACCGACGGATTGTCGAACCCCATCAGCCGGACCCTCGGTCGGGGGCGAGGACGAGCCCCGAGCACGGGACGAAGTTCGGAGGATCGCACGAAGTTCGGACTCTTGCGGCGTCCGACTCCGAAGTTCGCGCGAACCTCCGAACTTCGCGACGGCGCCGCGGGGTGACGCGCTCAGTCATAGGAGCCCTCTACGGTCCAGGCGCCGGCCTCGCACACCAGCAGCCACGCGGAACCGTCGGCGTCGACGACCTGGAACCGATGCGCTCGGCGCGCGCGTGCGGCATCCCACCCCCGCTCGACGACCGGCCACGGTCCTGCCCACGCCTCGATCGCCCGGCTGCGGCCTCCCTCGACGAGCACCGCCGGCACGGCCGACACCGCTCCCCGATCGTCGACCTCGACGGCATAGCCCCCGAGCGTGGTCACCTCGACCGTCGGCGGCTCGGCGAACACCGTCGCCGGCAGCGGATCGGGCAGGCTCCCCGGCCACGGCCGCGCACGCTCCTTCGCGAGCACCGCGCGATCGCCCCACGGCACGAGCACCTGCCGCTCGCCGAGCCAGCGCCCGCCCCCGATCGCGGGGGTCACGACTCCGCGGTGCCCGAGCATCGCCTGCACGCGCGACAGGGCGTGATGCACGCGCTCCTCGGGCCCCGATCCGAAGATCGCCGGGCGATGGTGGGATGCCGCATCCACCGCCTCGGGCGAGATGCGCACGAGCGTCACGCCGCTGCGCAGCGCCTCGGCCTCTTCGCCCAGCTGCCAGCGCACGCGGTCGACGACGGCCGCGGCATCGAACGACGCCGGATGCAGCCACACCCGCTCGCTGCGCTCTCCCCGGTCGCCGACGAGCTCGACGCGCAGCTCGGTGCACACGAGGTCGACCGCTCCGAGCCCCGCGATGAACTCGTCGGCGACGACGCGCATGCCGAACGCCACCTGGTCGGCGATCTCGACCGGAGGCTCGAACGCCACCTCGCGGTGCAGCTCGGGCGGAGGCGTGCGCGGCTGCACGGGCTGCGAATCGCTGCCGCCGGCGAGGGCGTGCAGGCGCAGTCCGCGGTCGCCGAACCGCTCGCGCACCCGGTCTTCGTGCATGGCGGCGAACTGTCCGAGCGTCTGCACCCCGAGCCGGGCGAGCAGCCCGGTCAGGTCGGCATGGGGAGA